>NZ_JBLWMM010000001.1:0-686357 GCF_048381195.1 Halorubrum marinum
AAGTTAAGCCCACCAGCGTACCGGGAAGTACTGGAGTGAGCGATCCTCTGGGAACCGCGGTTCGCCGCCTACCCATTCATACGGGGCGATTGCCCCACACAAGTTTTCAAGCCCACGGATACCGCGTCCGTGGGCTTGTCGTATTTATCGAGCGGGCGTTCCCATCGCGACCGCTAGGCTTAAACGCTCGACTGCGGTAAAATCGACACGCGCCAAGGTGGCAGAGTCTGGTCAGACGCAGCGGCCTGCAGAGCCGCCCAACGCCGGTTCAAATCCGGCCCTTGGCTCTCTTGTCTATCGATATCGGTAGTTCGAGCGAGGTCGCTCGTTTCACACGCACTGGCTGCCGGTTTGAGGCGAGCGTCGAACCGTGGCAGGCGATACGCCGCTATCGATCGATCGGGTCGAGGACCTCGTGTGGAATGTTTTCCTCGCGGAGTTTGGCGGTATGCTGCGGGAGCTGACCGGTTGCGACCACGAGACGGACAGCTAGTCCCCGGACTGCCGCCTCGGCGACTCCGTCGACCGTTCCGAATCGGATATCTGGTTGCCGGTCGCTCTGTGACACGAGCGCGTACGCTTCCGTTCCAGCGACAGCGAGAAGGCTCTCTGCGGGAAGATCCGCGGTAACCGCGGTCGGATCTGGCGACGCATCGTCGGTGACATCGGGGACTGGGACGACGGTGACGTACCCGGTCTCGTAATCGACGACGCCCTCGAAATCCGCAACGCCCACCGCTTCTCCGGCCTTTGCGGCGGTGACGGTAACTGCCGTCGCGGTTCCGCCTGCGGGAGTCGCGTGGAGGATTCCGTCTCGCATGATGAGCCCGACTTCGCGTCCTTCATCAACGTCGGTCACGGCGATCGCGGCGTCGACCTCGACGCTGCCAAGCACGTCGGAACTGACGCGGTCGAGATACGTTTGGAGGTCGTCGGTACGCGAGATCAGCCAATCGACGCCTTCCTTCGTTACTTCGTATCGCCCGCGACCGCCTTTCTTCACGTATCCGTGCTCAACGAGGTCTCTGACGTAATCGCTCACCGCCTGCGAGGTGACCCCGATCGCCTCAGCGATCTCGTGCTGGCTCACCGCCGGTTGCCGTGCGGCGATCTCGACCAACACCTGATAGCGCGTCGCGTCGCGCTTACTGTCGAGCACGTCTGGAGGGGTCTCTCCTTCAGGATCTGCCATTGGTTGCGGTTACGTCTCCACAATTAAAGTGCTATTGTACACCGTTCGCGTTCAGCCGCTGTATGGCCCGTTCAGCCTCTCCATTTTCAACTTCGCTTGCGATATACTCGGTAGCGTTGTCTCAAAGACGATTTTACTTGTCTACCACGCGGCTCGCGCTCGACCGATCCGTCGGTATCCAGTTGTCGGGGCGACTCATCGGCCGTAACGGGGCGGTCGGTCGGACGAGCGGACCGGATCGCTACCACTGTCAGAGAGACCGGCTTAGTAACCGTTATACACCGGGTGACCCACACTGAAACCATGCAACGACGCGCTGTGGCCGTGTACGTCGCGCTCTTCGTTCTCATCGCGGGTGCGGCGGGCGCCCTCACTGTGACGGCCGAGACTCCCGAGATATCGTTTGACAATCCGGACTTCGTGGTGTCTTCGGGTGACCAGATCGACGCGAACGGCGAGTCGTACACCGTCGCCGACATTACGGAGAGCGAGCCCGACGATGACGGCCAGACGACGATGAGCGCCGTCCTCGAACGCGAGGAAGAGGCGGAACTCTCCGAGACGTGGTCGAACGGAGACACTGTTGAGATCGACGACAACGAGTGGCGCGTGGAGATCGACGGCGACGAGCCGACGGCGTTCACTCTCGTCGAAGTATTTGACCGACAGGCCATCCTCGAAGCCGACGATACAGCGGATAACGAGACGATAGAGCGTGACGACGGTGAGTACGTCGCCGTCACCGACGAGAGCGGCGACACGACGCTCGTGCCCGCTGAGGAGTACTTCCCGGCACCCGACGAGCGCTCCTACGAGGCCGGTGATACGTTCGAGTATAACAACGAGACTGTTACCGTCGACGCGGTCACGGCAGACGGCGCGGTCGTCGTCTGGCAGGGCGTTCAGACCACGGCGGTCGAACTCGAGGAGGAGTCGACGGTCACGCTCGGCGGATCCGAATACGTCGCCCACTTCTCGGATGCGTCGACGCTCACGCTGTCCACCGATATCGAAGCCTACGAGGCACAGGCCGCAGAAATAGAGCAGTTTAACCAGTACACGAGCGGTCTGTTCCGTGTCGTTCTTCTGGGGATTCTCTCCACGGTGCTGCTCCTCGCGGTTGCGTTCGTTCCCACGCGATACTGAGATCCCCTCGCTGCGGAACCAGTGTCTTTTCCGCGTGATGCGGTCCTCAGTCGGAGTGCGGCCGCAAAACGCCCCGTTTCTCCCGCGGCTTTCGACCGACAAGCTATATCTCCCGGGTCCGTTTCGGACGATATGACCTCGACAGGCGAAAAAGTCCGTCAGCTTGCCCCACACTGGGGTGTAATGTTCGTCGCGATGTTCGTCGCGTTGGCCGTCGTCCAGCGGTTCGTCGGTGAGCTCGGCTTTCTCGCGTCGATGGTACTCGTGTTGGCCGTCGCGTTCGTCTACCCGTTTGTCGTTCGTGCGCTCGGGGTCGCCCCACCGGTCTGGCAGCGGTCGTAGGCGTGGTTCGGAACGGGTCGTGTCAGCAGGCTCTCGGCGATCAGTTCGTTTCTTCGGCGGCTTCGTCGAACCGACTCATGAGTGCGCGCCCGTAGGTACTAACGCCGATGCCGAGCACGAACGCGATGATCGCGGAGACGGCGATCCAAAGGGTGCTCGGGTGTTCGAGGCCTGAGTGAAGCAGTATCTCCATGCCACTTGGTTCCCGTTCGGTCGATTAAACGGTTCGCTTCTCGTCGCCTCTCGCTGGCCGTCTCGATAACACCGATGTCAGCCGGTCACCCGGAGGTCCCTTTCCGTTTTATTGGCGCCCGTCTCGTAGGAGTGGTATGAGCGACGATCACGCGGCTCCGGTCACTCCGGAGCGCCCGGACGCACCGTTCCACACGACCGGCACCGACCACATCACGGTCTGGGGGAGCAACGAGGCCGACACGATCGCCTTCTACCGCGACCTCCTCGGCATGCCGCTCGTCTTACGCCAGCCGAACCTCGACGACCCCTCGCAGACCCACCTCTTCTTCGACACCGGCGACGGCCGGATCTTGACGTTCTTCGTGAGCGACGACCGCCCGTCCGCTCGCGGCCAGCGTCCCGGAACTGGAGCGGTTCACCACCTCTGTTTCAGCGTGAACCCCGACGAGTACGAGGATATCATGCGCGCGCTGGAGGAGGCCGGTAAAGGGTACAACGTCTTCGACCGCGGCATCTTCCACTCGATTTACACCCGGGACAACAACGGGCTCGTCATCGAGCTCTCCTCGGACAAGTACGACATTCCGCATGACCGCAAGGGTGAGGTGCTCGCGACTGCTCAGCGGCTTCGCGAAGAGGACGGCGCGGACTTCGCGCAGGACCGTCACATGGAGGCGGCCCTGGAGGAGCTCGGACTTCCGGTCGACAAATACGATCTGCCCGACGCCGACGCGGGTGTGGGGGTATGAGCCGTCGATCGCCACACGGTGGGGACGACCCCCACGGCGACGAGCCGCTCGTCACCGACGGGACCGCGGTCGCTGAGGCGGACGCCGCGCTGGTGTTGGTCCACGGTCGGGGCGCGACCGCCCGGAGCGTGCTTCAACTCGGCGCTCGACTCGGCGGCGATCGCGACATCGCATTGCTTGGACCGCAGGCGGCGGCTAACACCTGGTACCCGAACTCCTTTCTCTCGCCCGTCTCGGACAACGAGCCCGGTCGGAGTTCGGGCCTACGCGCGGTCGACCGCGCGGTCGAGACGGCGACCGACGCCGGGATCGACGCGGAGAGCGTGCTCGTGGGCGGGTTCTCGCAGGGCGCCTGCCTCGCCAGCGAGTTCGTCGCTCGAAATCCCACGCGGTACGGCGGCCTCGCGGTCTTCAGCGGTGGCCTGATCGGCGAGTCGGTCGCAGTTGACGACTACGTCGACGGCGCGGTCGCGGCTGGCAACGAGACGCCAGCTGACGCGCTTGACGGTGCCCCTGTGTTCCTCGGATGCAGCGACGTCGACCCGCACATTCCGGAAGAGCGCGTCCACGAGACGGCCGCGGTGTTGGAGGCGCTCGGGGCCGACGTCGACACCCGGATCTACGAGGGGATGGGTCACGGGATCAACGACGACGAGATCGAGGCGGTTTCGTCGGTCGTCGCGGGCCTATAGGGCTCACTCACGCCAGCCAATCGTCGGGCTTCGTGTCGTAATCCACCTCGTCGGCCGCGATCTGTGCTTCGATCGACGGGTCGAGTTCGTGTTCCGTTACCTCGCCGCCGTCGTACTGGAACCGGACGCCGACTTCCTCGCCTTCCGGCTCGCGTCCCCGCCGCTTGGCGCGTCGAACCGCCTCCTCGGAGTACTCGACGCGTATCGTCGCGAGGCTCACTGGCCGACCCCATAGTTCGAAAACGCGTTCCAAGGTCGCTTTCGCAGACGTCTCATCAAGCGCAACGCCGTTGTACCGGTGGCCCAACAGGAGTTCGCCGCGGTTTCGGAAGTTCCCGTCGAGCACGACGATCGTCGGCTTCCCGAAGTTCGTGAACCGCAAGAGGAGCTTCCGACGGACGTCATCGGCGTCGACGCTGGCGACCCGATACTCCTCGGCCGCGCGGCTGTACTCGTAAGTGAAGTAGTTCCCCTCGCGCACGAACTCGTCGGTGAGGAACGCGTCGATGAACGTCACGTCGTTGTGGCTCTCGCGCACCTCGAACAGCCGCTCCCAGCCCGCGGTCCGATCCACGTCGGCGACCGCGTCCTCGACGCTCTCGTACCGGTCGAAATCGAACATGTAGCGGGCACGTTCGCTCAGCCTCTCGCGGGAGACGTTCCGGAGGGCGCCGCGGTGCTCCGGGCGCGCGAGTACGTAGTGGCGCTCGGCGAGCCCCTCGTACGTGAGCAGCTTCCACGGGTAGCGCTCGATGTCGGGAGCGTCGTCGGACTCCGTGTCGTCTCCGTCTCGCGCCGACAGCGCTCGATCGACCGTCTCCGCGTCGACCCGCGGGTCGCCAGCGGCGGCGAGCTCGGCGAGCTCGTCGAGGGTCGTCGGTCCCGCACCAGCGATGGCGGGGTGCGGTTCCAACGCCTCGGCGACCGCGTCGAGGTCGATCAGCGAGTGGAAGCTCTCCGGCGTCACTCCCTCGACGCGGAGCAGCTTGTCGATCACGTCCCGTCGGGCCGCCCCGAGTTCGACGTGAGTCCACAGCTCGAATCCGAGCTTGTAGGGGTTGAGCCCGGGCGAGCCGAGCACCCGCGACATGTGGTCGGCGTAGGTCAGAAACTCGTCGGGGCCGGCGAACCCCTCGCCGCCCATCATGATCGACTCCCAGTAGGTGGCCCACCCCTCGTTGAGCACCTTCGTCTGTTTCTGTCCGGCGAAGTAGTACGCCTCCTCGCGGACCGCGTCGATCACCGTCGTCTCCCACGGTTCGCGGTCGATCGCCTTTCCGCTCTCATCGTCGTGCCGCTTCCCGTGATCGCGCAGGAACGCGAGCACGTCGGGACGCGGCTCCGCCGGCTCGACGCCGTCGGCGCTGGCTTCGAGCCACTCGTCGTCGAACACGTCTCGACGGATCTCCGCGGAGAGGTCGAGCTCGTCGATCCGCGCTTCGATCGCGGCGATCGCGTCCTCGGTATCGTCGTCGACATCGGCGGTGATCCCGGTATCGTCGGCGGACCGGGCGGCGTCGACCGGGTTGTGCTGGTCGATCGTGTCCTCCAGCGTGGAGACGGCGTCGATCAGCCGCTCGACCGTGTCGCGGTCGACGTCCGGCCGATCCATGATCGCGGCGATCCGATCGGCGTTGCGTTCCAACCGCGCCGCGGCGTTCGGCCCGTCCTCGCCGCGGTCGGCGTACAGCCCGAACCAACGGTTGTTCGCGAAGAAATCGGCGTGCGCCTCCACGTGGGTGATGACGGCCTTCTGGTCGGCGAGCGTGTTCGACTCTTGGAGAAACGCGTGGCTCGGATCGTCGTTGTTGACGATCTCGAACGCCTTCCCGAGACCGTGGCGGTCCGTTTTCTGTTGGCGCTCGTAGTTCATCCCCCACCGCCAGTGCGGGTAGCGTCGCTGGAATCCGCCGTAGGCGATCAGTTCGTTCATCTCGTCGTGGTCGACCACCCAATACCGCACGGGGTACGGCTTCAGCCCGAGTCGCTCGGCGAGGTCCCGCGCCTCTCGAGCCGGCTCGTCGAGCGACTCCGCCTCGCGTTTCGCCTCCACGCGGTCGTCTCTCATCGCCGATCACCGCCGTCGGTTCGACCGGCCGACCGGCTGTCGACGGTCGCGTCACGGGCTTCCGCCTCGGTGCTGAGGATCTCGTAGATCGCGTCGGTGACGTCGGCGGGCTCCGACACGCGCGCGACGGCGACGTCGTCCGCGTCGCCGAACGCCTTCTCCACCTCGTCGGCGTGACGGGCGCTCGCCGCCGTGCCGCCGGGCTGGGTCTCGACGTACGCGTGGAGGTTCGCGTCGATCGACTCCATCAGGGGGATCACCGACTGCGTCGTATCGCTGCCGGCGTTCTCGGAGTCGCCGGCGGCGAACACGTATCGGTTCCACTCGCTGAAGGGGTACTCCTCCAATATCTCTTCGACGAGCTCGTACGCGCTGGAGATCCGGGTGCCGCCGCCGGACTGAATCCCGAAGAACTCGGCGCGGTCGACCTCCCACGCCTCCGCGTCGTGGACGACGTACCGGAACTCGGCGGCGTCGTACTTGCCGGTCAGATACCAGTCGAGGGGCGTGAACACCCGCTCGACGAGCTCGCGTTTCGTCTCGCGCATCGACCCGGAGGCGTCGCGGACGTTGACGACGACGACGTTGCGCTCGCGTTTCTCGATCACCTCGGGGTGTCGGTACCGCTCGTCCTCGCGGCGGAACGGGACGCTGTCGATCCCCTCTCGTCGGATCCGGTGGCTCACGGGTTCGATGTCGACCTCCGCTTCGAGCGCGTCGAAGCTCTCCCACCGGTCGAGCGCCGTCACCGGTTCGTCGTGCTCCTCGGCGACGGTCGCGGCCGCGTCGGCGATCCACGCCCGGGAGACGGGGATCCCCTGCTCGCGCGCCCACGCGAACACGTCGTCCACGTCCGCGTCGGCGACGAACAACCCCTCTCGGACGTACGCGTCGTCGAAGTCGGTCGCGAGGTGTCGCTTCAGTCCGCGTTTGAAGAACTCGTCGACGTCGAGCGTGCCCTTCGGGCCGGCGCGGGCGGTGTCGGCGAACTCCCCTTCGACTTCCTCGACCACGCGTTTCCCCTTCGGCTCCAGATCGAGCCCGAGCGCCTCGTCGAGCTCGCGGGCGAACTCTTCGGGATCCATCTCGTAGTACTCGTGGTCGCCGCCCTCCTCGCCGGGCTCGCCGTCCTCGTCGCCCTCGCCGGGTTCCGGGTCCACGGGCTGCCCGGGCTGCGGCCGTCCGCCCTGTCCCTGCCCGACGCCGCCAGCTTCGCGCCGGTCGTACTCGAACGCGGGGAGGTCGACGATCTTGATCGGGATGCGGACGCGGTCGGGATCGGAGCCGCCGAGGTCGCCGTGAGCGATGAACTCCGAGAGGTCCTCGCGGCGCTTCTCGCCGATCGCTCTGAACCGCTCGCGGTCCTCGGTCAGTCCCACGAGGGACCGCCCCCGTTCCTGTCGTCGCCGCCGTCGCGGCTCCGCTCGCCGTCGTCCCCGTCGACGTCGAGCACCGTCCACTCGTCGCGGGCGTCGCGCATGACCGCGCGAGTCGTCAGCTCCGCGGACGCGCGGCCGTATCCGCGGTCGACGAGCCGGTCGATCGCCTCCGATTTCACGCGCGCCGTCTCCGTGTCCGCCGGCGGGTCGGCCCACTCGTTCGGATCCAGCTCGGGGAACCGCCGTTTCAGGTCCGCGAGGTCGTTCGCGTCGAGGACCGCCCGGAGCTCCGGAATCTCGTCGAGATCGACGTCGTCGACGCTGAACTCGTCGCCGCGATTCCGCCAGGCGTACCGAGTGAGCGCGCGGATCACGCGCTCCCGACGAAACTCGGCGACGGTCTCCGACGGCGCGGTCCCGCGGTAGTCGCGACCGTCGAACCGACCGAGCGTCTCCGTTTCGAACACCTTCATCGCGAGCGCATCGGGCTCCTCGGGGCCGCGCTCCGTCTCGACGGGCTCGTCGGCGTCCCACGCGTACACGTGCTCGACGTACTCCGCGACGGTCTCCGTCGAGACGGTCGCCTCCGCGAGGGCCGCGTCGATCACGTCGGCCCGCTGCCGCTCCCGGATGCGCTCCGCGACCGGAGCCCTCCGGCTCTCGAACTCGGCGACCTCCGAGCGCGAGAACACGGGAGCGTCCGCCAGCCCCTCGGCCATCGCGTCGAGCACGTCCGTCGGGGTTACCACGCGCTCGACGGGGAGATCGGGGTGGCTTCGGTCGGCATCGCTCCCGAGTAACTCCGCGATGACATCGCGCGTGTACGTGACCGGAATCCCGTTTTGACCGTCGCCGTCGCCGATCTCGACGTCGTCGATAGCGATTCGTTCCTCGCCGTCGCCGCCGGACGCCTCTCGGTGGATTTCGCCCGCTTCGTACAGCTCCGCCTTCTCCACGAGGTCGATCCCTGCCGGGAGGTCGTCGGCGTCGAGTCGCGTCACGACCGCGTACAGCGCGGCCGCGCCGATCGCGTGGGGCGCGAGCTCGCGCTCCGTCACGGTTCCGTCCCCGCCACGGACGTCGACGGTGAGTGCGGCATCGGTTCGCCGGTGGTGGTCCGCGGACGCCTCGACGCCGTCGACCGTCGGCGTTCCGGTCACGCCGCCGACCTCGCGTCGGAGCAGTTCCGCCTCCAGCCGGCGGTTCGTGAGGTATCGGAACTGGTGACGCGTGAGCCGCCGTTTCAGTGCCTTCAGGGGGTCCGCGCCCTCGCGCTCGGCGTGACGGTCGAGTTCGGCGTCGAGGTCGGGGTTCGAGATGATTATCAGCTGCGTGTCCAGATCCATCCCGATCCCCTTGTCGAGTTTCACCCGACTCTCGTCCGGGATGTTGAGCAGCCGACGGAGGAGGTCGGCGTGCTGACTGGCGTCCTCGACGACGGTCGCGACGCCGTTTCCCTGCGAGAGCACGCCGTCGTAGCTGAACGCCTGCGGGTTCTTTCGCCCGCGGGAGTCGAGCTCGCGGAGCATGCCGCCCATCCACGAGCCGACGAGCCGCTCCTTGGGGCTCCCGTCGTCCTCGGCGTGGAGCACGCCGATCCCCTCGCCGACGTCGACGACGTAGCTCGTCACGCGGAGGTGGCTCCGGTCCGTGATCGCCGAGAACAGGTCTCGTCGCCCCTCGTCGCGGTACGCCGATTCGAGGTGGTCGTACGCCTCGCGGCTGAACGGATCGAGGTCGACGTCGGCCGCGATCGGGTAGGCGTCATCGGCGACGGCGTCGGCGATGGACTCCCGGACGTCGGCGGGAAACACGGACAGCGGTGCGCTCTGAACGGGACTGCGGTACCAGGCCGAGGCGTCGCCGCCGCTGCCGTACGAGAGCGACCGCCCGCCACTGCTGCCAAGCCCGGTACCGGCGCCGGTGACGTTCCACTCGACGGTGTACCGTCGCCCGGCCTCCGTCTTCGAGAACTCGCGGAGACCGTTGATCAGGCACCGCTTGAACTCCGATTTCCCGGTCGCCGTCGGCCCGTCGATCCAGACGATGGTCTCGTCGTTGCCGCGGCCCGCCGCGGCGGCCCGGAGGTCGTCAACGAACGCGTTGAGCGCGGCGGTGTTCCCTAACACGGCGTGTTCGCCGTCGTTGAACGGGTCGTCGAAGAAGCGGTACCGCTCCAATCGCTCTCCGCGCTCGCGGACCTCGCGGGTCCCCTGCGACTCGATGGCGGCGAGCACGTATCGGGCGCCCGAGGCCGCAGCGAGCGGGGTCTCCAACACGCGGTCGACGTACTCGTCGAGTCCCATCGGCGGGTCGTACGCGCCCCGGAGGGTCTCGTCGGCGTCGCGAACGAAGTCGTCGCCGTCTGTGCGGGTTCGTTCGGTCATCTCAGTCCCCACCGCCCTCGATTTCCGAACGGGCGACGGCGGCGCCCGCGTACTCCAGGACCTCCGCGGCGCCGTCCTCGGAGTAGCCGCGGTCGACGAGAGCGTCGACCCAGCTGCTCCGTTCCTCGTCGTCGAGGTCGGTCGCCGAGACCAGCGCGGAGAAGTTGATGTTGTGTTTCTTGTCCTCCCAGAGCTTGCGTTCGAGCGCGCGGCGGAGGCGATCGTTCTCCTGCGGGTCGAACCCGCGACCCTCGCGGGCCCGGCGGGAGATCCAGTTCGACACCTCCTGACGGAAGTCGTCCTTGCGGTCGGACGGGACGTCGAGCTGCTCTTCGACGGCGCGCATGAACGTCTCGTCCGGCTCCGTCTCGCGGCCGGTGAGCTCGTCGTCGACGGTGGCGTCGTCGATGTACGCCATCACGTGGTCCATGTACTTTTCTCCCTGTCGACGGAGTTCGTCGACGTCGTACGCCAGCGCGTGACGCACGTCCTCGATGGCGCGTTCGCGGTACTCCTCGCGGACGGTCTCCAAGAGGCGCTCGTAGCGAGAGAGGTCGTCCTCGGCGATCGAGCCGTGACCGCCGAGGTTCGCCTCGAAGTGGTCGAACACCGACAGCGGCGAGAGGTACCCCCGGTCGCGGTGGGTGGCGTCCATGATCGCCTCGGCGATCTCGTCGCCGATGAAGCGGGCGGAGACGCCGTCCATCCCCTCGCCGATGTCGGCGGACTCGGCGGCGTCCGTCCGGAGCTTCCGGCGGTCGATCTCCTCGTCTTCCATCTCGCCGTTGTACACCTTCGCCTTGTCGAGCAGGCTCACGGTCTCGTCTGTCGGCTCCTCCAGTCGGGTGAGCACGCCGAAGAGCCCGGCCATCTCGAGGGCGTGCGGCTCGACGTGGACGTTGGGTACGTCGGCGTTGTCGAGCATCTTGCCGTAGATCTTCGCCTCGCTCTCGTACTCCAACACGTACGGATAGTCGATCCGCTTGGTGCGGTCGTTGAACGCCTCCATCTTCTCGTCGCCGGTCTTCTCGCGGTACTCCGGCATGTTCGTCCGGCCGACGATCACCTGATCGATGTCGATCCGCGGGTTGTTCTTCGGCTTGATCGTGGACTCCTGAGAGGCGTGGAGGAAGTCGTAGAGGAACTCCCGCTGCAGTTTGAGCAGTTCCTCGCCGGAGAACAGCCCGCGGTTCGCGTTACAGAACGCGCCGGCGTAATCGAACGCGCGCGGGTCGGACTCGCCGTACACCGCGAGCTTCGCGTAGTTGACGTCGCCGGTGAGCTCCGTCTCGTCCTGATTCTTCTTGTCTTTCGGCTCGAACGTTTCGATGCATTCCCGCCGGTTCTCGTCGGCGACGAGTCGGACGATCTCGACGTGTTCGTCGAGCACTCGCCGGAGGTCGTCGTCGTAGTGGGCCAGCAGCTCGTTGAGGTAGAACTCCGAGGCCGGGTCCGGGTGTTGGTCGTTTCGGAGGGTGTACGGGGCGTCGAGTCGCTCGTTGAGGTCGTCGAGGACGGCCTCCCGCTGCGGGCGCGGGAGGAGCACGAGCGGGTCCTGGCTCATCGGCGAGCGCACGGTGTCGTCGCCGGGGTCTTGGTCGCCGATCACCGAACAGAGGTTGACCCAGCGGAAGGTGTACATCCGCCCGGACTCCTCGCGGGTGTACGCCTCGAAGTAGCGTCGAACCAGCCAGTCGAAGTGGGATTTCCCCGAGCCGACGGGTCCGAGCAGGAGCTTGATCCGTTTTTCCGGGCCGAGTCCGCGGGCACCGGATTTCACCTTGTTGACGAACTCGTGAATCGCTTCGTGGATCTCACGGCCGTAGAACACGTTCTCGCCGTCGTGGAGGGGATCGTCGGCGGCGAGCGCGTACTCCACGACGCCGCGCTCCTCGTCGTACCGGGTGCCGTAGTGGTCGAACATATCGGCGACCCGCTGGTGGGCGTTGCGCGCGATGCGGGGGTCCTCGTACAGCGCGTCGAGGTACCAGTCGAACGAACGGGACTCTCGTAGGTCGTCCGGGACGTTCGTCCGGTACTCCTCGCTGAGCCGTTCGAGCGTGTGTCGGTCTGACATTGTATCTCGTCTCTGGTCGCTCGGACGGGCGGCGATCCGCTGTTGAGTACCCCCCGACGCGCGGCGGCACGGCTCTGCGTGCCTGAGACGACGGCTCATCGAGCCGCGAACGCCGCTGTCGTCGAGGGCGACCCGCGGTGGATCGCCGTTCGCCCGTAACCGAGGCTATATGTATGGGAGGGATTGGCACGCATAAGTGTGTCGCCCGTTGGCACCACCCATGAAACTACTACCGTCTCCGGTGCCAGCGGTTTGGCTCCCCTTAGCGGCCGTAACTGCGCTCATCTCGGCTCCCCGTTTGTCTCCACGGCGATGTGGGTCTCCCACACGAACCGACGTGTCGTCGGAACGCGGCTGAAACCGGAAACGTCGCCCCCGGAACGTACCCTTTTGCGGCCGCCGCGCCGACCCCCGAGTGTGACGTTCAGCATCTGCGTTCGCGAGCGATACACCGACGACGACGGCGACGACCAGATACGATACGGCGTGGCGGTGACCACGCGGCTGCCGGGCGTCGGGACGCTGTGTCCGTTCGCGTCGGACAACGGCGCGGTAGCGACACAGTCGCTCGTCAACGTCGATCTCGGACGGAAAGGGATCGAATACCTCGACGACGGGCTCGCCGTTGAAGACGCGCTGGAAGCGCTGTTGAACGCCGACGACGGGAAGCCCCAACGGCAGCTCCACGGCGTCGACGCCGACGGCACCTTCGCCTTCTCCGGCGAGGAGTGTAACGACTGGTACGGCCACACGGTCGGCGAGAACTACACCGTCGCCGGGAACCTGCTGACCGGCGAAGACGTGATCGACGACACCGCCGCGGCCTACGAGTCGGACGCTCACGGCGACGCTCCGCTCGCTGAGCGACTGATCGACGCGCTGGCCGCGGGACACGAGGCCGGCGGCGACAAGCGAGAGGACCTCGAAGTCCAGTCCGCGGCGCTGCTGGTGCGGACGACCGACGGTGACGAGACCGAGGACCCCTACTACGACGACCTCCGCGTCGACGCCACCGAGACGCCGATCGCGGACCTCAGAGAGACGTACGAGACGGCGAAGCGCGGCTACGAGACGGTCCTGGAGAAGTACGCGGACGAGAGCGAGGAGTAGAGCGGTCTCCGGGGACCCCCGAGAGCGTCTTGGAGCGTCTTCTGCGTTTTATAACGTCTTCTGCGTCTCATAGCGTCTTCGGCGTCTCATACGTCCAGCCGCGCGAGGATCGGCAGGTGGTCGGAGGGGTACCGCCCGCGGTCGTCGCGGTCGGTGAGCGTCGCGAACGCCTCGACGTCGACGCCTGCAGAGACGAGCGCGTGGTCGATCCGCCGCCCGTCGATCAGGTGCACGAAGTCGGTGAGGCTCGTCTTCGGACCGTGCCGGAGGACAGCGTTCTCGGCCGCGCCGTGGAGCGCGAGTCGGTCGTCGCCGGTCGGATCCTTCGGATCCGCCTCCGGATCGTCACCGAGGAGGATCCGATGCGGCTCCGACCCCGACGTACAGTTGAAATCGCCGACGAGAACGACGGGTAGAGGGGGATTCGACTCACCCGTCGCCCCGTCGGCTAGTTTCGGGAGTCGCTCGCGCAGGAGCCGGGCCGACTCGCGCCGGGCGCGGGCACTCACGTGGTCGAAGTGCGTGTTGACGACGAGTAGCTCCTGACGAGGATTGCCGCCGTCGGTTCGCGCGTCGTCGCCGTCGTCGGGGGCCACCCGAACCCGCGCCCATGTCGCGATCCGCGGATGGGCCGCGTCCCAGTCGCTTGACGGCTCTGCGGGCGTCTCCGAGAGCCAGAAGGTGTCGTCATCGACGACCTTCCAGCGGTCGGTACGGACCGCGATCGGGCATCCTTCGCCGTCGCCCCCGGGGTTACGGCCGCGGCCGACGAACTCGTAGCCCGGCAGTCGCTCGCGGAGGTCGCTGCGCTGCTCGGGAAGCGGCTCCTGAAACGCGGCGACGTCCGGGCGGTGAAAGCGGACGAGTCGGCCGACGGCGTCGCGCCGGTCGTGCCACGCGTCGTGGTGGTCGTCGCGGCTGGCGTAGCGGACGTTGTAGCTTAACACCCGAATCGCGGTCATTGTCGAGGGAATCGCGGGCGAGGCGATTAAAAGGCGCGGAGCGATCGCGAGTACGGCGGGTTCGTCGTTGATGCTCCGCTCGTTCGCTTATAAATAGCGTTCGACGGGTCGACGGTGACCAGTTCCAAAGCCCCAGTCGCTCGATTATACCTGACTCCTGGAGACTCTGCAGTGACGCCTCACGACGAGGACTCTGATTCCCTCTCCGCACCTTACACCGTCCCGCCTCGTCGGATCGGCGCGTGCACGCGCCGATCCGACTCCAGCGAGGGACCGGAGGCCTCTCTGGCAGCCAGCGGCTTCGCCGCCGGTGACCTCGGGGGCGGGTCGCGCCCGCCGCACCGTTCTCTTATAAATAGTCGTCGTCGCTGCCGTCCGACTATTTATATACACTCTCTCACTCGCTCGCTTATCCCGAAAACTCGTACAGCTCGTCGCCGACGTGGTGGATCGACTCGACGACCTTCCCGCTGTCACCGACCATCTCGTCGCCGTCGACCAGCGCGCGACCGACCGCGAGCACCTTGCCGTGGGTCTCCTCCGCGATCACGACCAGGTCGCCCCCGCGGATGGCCGAATCCGCTTCGACGATACCGGGGCGCATCACGTCGGCGCCGTCGGAGACGAACGAGATGGCGCCCGCGTCGACAGTCACGATCCCCATCTTGGGTTCGTAGTCGTTCGCGCCGCGGACGGTGAGGAACGGCTCGTCGTCGTCGACGTAAAAGACGGCGGGCTCGCCGTCGACCAGAACGAGCTCGTAGTTCGCGTTGACGAACTCGACGAGCTCGAAGGTGTCGCCGTCGATGTCGACGCCGAGGTGGTCGCCGACCGCCTCGCGGATCGTCTTGATATCGTCGCTTCGGAGGTGGTGCCGGGATTTCACGTCCATGGTCGCTTACTCGACCGCTCGGCCGATAAATGGTCCGTCTCCGTCACCCGGGCGCGCGGTCGCCGCTGGGGCTGCCGCCCGTCGCTCGGAGTCCCGGTCGCCGCTGGGACCGTTTCTGTCGCCAGAGATCGCGGCCGCCACCGCGGTTGCTCGCGTGCCGCCCGTCGGCCTCTCATGGGGTTGGACCGATCAAAACGACCTTAAGCAACCTCTTCATATCCGTTCGTATGCTCAACCCACTGGCGATCGCGCTCACGGCGATCGTGAACCCGCTCGCGATCGTGCTCGCAGCGATCGCGACGTTGACCATCGTCCTCGTCAGCTCGCTGAAGGGGACCGGGTGGGAGTCGACCACCGACATCTCCGACGAAGTGCTCGAAAAGCGCGCGGCTGCGGTCCCCGAGACCGACTTCCCCGAACCCGGCAACCGGGCGGTCGGCGGCGGTGGCGGCGGCGGTGCGATCCCGGCCGGCGGCGAGGGCGGAGAGGGCGAGTTGGAAGACGGAAGCACGGCGAGCGCCGGCCCCGCCGACATTCCCGAAGACGAGGTCGAGTACTTCGACGTCGAGTTCGTCAAGCAGGGCGAGACGATCGAACTCGCCAACAACGAGCCGATCCTCGATCAGGGCGAAGACGAGGGATGGGACCTCCCGTACGCCTGTCGTCAGGGGCAGTGCGTCTCCTGCGCCGGACACATCACCGACGGTCCGTCCGAGGACTTCGTCGAGCACGACAACCAGCAGATGCTCGAAGCGGCGGAACTCGAAGACGGATACACCCTGACCTGCGTCGCGTACCCCCGCGACTCCTTCAGCATCGAGACGGGCGAAGCGCCCTGAGCGGCATCACCTTCGAGCGCGGCGTTTTACCGCTGTCCGCTCGGTCGTCTGACTGAACGCTTCGTCGCGTCCACGCTCTCACACTCCTCCGCACCTACAACTCGTGACGTACCACTTCCTGCCTTCCTCCGAATTACCCCTTACGGCCGGAGTCCCGCCGCTTCCGATCGAGGAGCCGGTGATCGTCTTCGCGCTTGCGCTGACGACGTTTCTCGTCGCTCCGATGCTCATTGAGCGGGCTGGTCTTCCCGGTATCGTCGGTATCGTCCTCGTCGGCACGGCGATCGGGCCTAACGGTCTCGGCGTGTTAGCCGAAACGGATGCGATCGTCCTCCTCGGTAACGTCGGGCTGGTGTACCTCCTGTTCACCGTTGGACTCGAACTCGATCTTCGGGGGTTTCTCGCCGCGCCCGAGAATGCGGCCCTGTTCGGACTAACGAGCTTCTTCCTTCCGTTTGGTGTCGGCTCGCTCGTCGGCGTCTACGTTCTCGGACTAGACCAGTGGGCGGCGTTTCTGCTCGCCGCGGTGTTTTCGTCACACACGCTGCTCGCCTATCCCGTCGTTAACCGCCTCGACGTCACGAAAAACCGCGCGGTGACCGCTGTCTTCGGTGGTATCCTCTTTACCGATACGCTCGCGTTGGTCGTGCTCGCGATCGTCTTGGGACAGGCCGACGGTGCGCTGACGCTCCTGCTGTTCGGACAGGTGTTCGCGTCGATCGTCGTTCTGTTCGCGGGCGTCTGGCTTCTCCTTCCGCCGGTCGCGCGGTGGTTCTTCCAAAACACGAGCCAAGAGAGCTACTTCGAATTCCTGCTCGTCGCGGCTGCAATCTTCGCGGCGGCGAGCTTCGCGGAGGTGCTCGGCCTCTCGGATATTCTCGGGGCGTTCGTCGCCGGTATCGCGCTGAACCGCCTCGTCTCGCGCGGCGGCACGCTGATGAACCGCATCGAGTTCGTGGGGAACGCGCTGTTCATCCCCTTCTTTTTACTGTACGTCGGAATGCTCGTCGACCCCGGCGTCCTGATCGACGGGTTTCGAACGCTGTTCGTCGCGGGTGTCATCATCGGCACGATGATCGCGACGAAGGTGGCTGCCGCTGGTCTCGTCTCGGCGATCCAGGGATACGACCGAAACGAGTTCGGTGTACTCACGGGGCTTTCCGTCGGTCAGGCGGCGGCCGCGCTGGCGATCACGCTCGTCGGCTTCGACGCGGGACTGTTCGGTGCCGACGTGCTCAACGCCGTCGTCGTGATGATGCTCGCTGCGGCCGTTCTCAGTCCGTGGCTCACCGAGCGATACGGGACGCGCCTCGCGCTCGGAGAAGACGTCGAGCCAGCCGATACCGACGAGTTCGATCCGCGGATTCTGTTGCCGTTGTCGACCAACGCGGACCGTCAGCGCCCGCTGATCGAACTGGCGTTCGCGCTCAAAGACGACATGGCTGAGAGCCCTATTCACCTTCTGACCGTCGTGCAGCCCCGCGGCTCCGGCGACGAAGCGGCCCTCGCCGATGCGGAAGCGCGGCTCGATGAGGCTGCCGTGTTCGCGGACGCGGCTGAGGTCCCGGTTCGGTCTGAGACTCGCGTGAACCACAGTATCGCGTCGGGCGTCGTCAGAGCGAGCACCGAAACCCGCGCGGACGTGATCGTGATGGGGTGGGACGCCGAGCAGTCGCTCAGCAACCGCGTCTTCGGGAGCATCATCGACCGCGTCCTCCGCCGAACGAGCGCTCCCGTTCTCATCTCGCGGCTCGGTCATCCCCTCAACACGACCGAGCGGATTTTCGTCGTCGCGCCGCCGGGTATCGACCACCACGAGGGGTTCTACGAGGCCGTTCACATCGTCAAGCGACTGGCCGACCGACTCGGTGCCGAGCTTCACGTGTACGCGGTCGTCGACAACCCTCGGCAGTACGAACGCCTGTTTAGCATGGTCGACCCGGAGCTTACGGGCCGCTTCGAGGGCGTCGACTCGTGGTCGGCGCTGTCTGCGACGCTTCGGAACGAGACGGCGTCAGACGACCTCGTCGTGCCGATTTCACCTCGGCGAGGGAGCGTCGGCTGGGACCCGGCGCTCACGTCGCTCCCCAGGGAACTCGCGGAGCTTCCGCCACACTCGTTCATCATCGTGACGCCGCGCCAGGGCGAGACGGGGTATGACACACGATTCCTCACAATCGAGTGAGCCGCGACACGCTTTTTCCCCACTCGTTCCAACATCGGTCATGTCTCTCGTCACCGCGGTCGGGACTGCAGCGGCAGTCGGGACCGTCGCGCTCCTCTCGATGCTTATCTATCGCGACGCGACCCGAGTCGGCGTCGACCTCGGTACGCCGGCCTCGTGGGCCGTCCTCGTCGCGGTCACCGGCGGACTGGCCGTCTTCACCCGTGTCATCGTTCCTGATGCCCCGTTGCCGGGCGTACTCGTGATCGCGGTGCTTGGTCCCCTCCTCTATCTACTCGAACGCGACGACTCGATGCACGGCGACGACCCCGCCGACCCGACCAGACTGCCGAGCGAGTCGGAATCCGTCGACGACCGCGACGAGTGACCGGGCGCGAAACCGCTTCCAGTTCCTTCGCTCGGCTCTCTGCGGAACGACGATGATATAGTTCGTTTCGTCGCCCCAGTGTGCTCGCAAACCGCAAGCTTCCATATGCTCGGGTGCCAACGGTCGACAATGAGCGACGAGAGCCTCGCCGAGCGAGTCGAACAGTGGATGGTCGGGCAGATGCCCATCATCCAGATGCACGGCGGCACGAGCGTCGTCCGCGAGGCCGACGCGGAGACCGGCGAGGTCGTCGTCGAGCTCGGTGGTACCTGCTCCGGCTGCGGTATCTCGAACATCACTGCCGACAACATCCGCCGCGACCTGATCATGGACTTCGAAGACGTGACCAACGTGACGGTCCGGACCGCCTCCTCCGGCGATCAGGGCGCGTCCACCGTTGAGGGCGGTCGCGGCGGCGAGCTCAAACACGAAACCGAGGCCGCGAACCACTTCTGAGAGGGTCGACCCTTCCGCGGATATCCGCCTCACAGCGCCTTCTCTAGCGCGGACGCAACGCTCCGGGCTTTCTCCGCCAGCTTTTCTGCGGTGTGTCCCGCCGCGACCGACTCGTCGAGGATAGTGTCGTCGACTCGCTCGACGCGTCCGTCCGCGTGTTTGATCACGTCGACGTGGAGGTCGACGTAGCGGGCAGCGTCAGGGAACACCTCGACCGGCGTGCAGACGTTGACGTAGGTCCCTCGAACCGTGCCGTCCGCGCCCCGATAGGTCGTCGGGTACCACCAGCGACCCTCCTTCAGGCTCGTCTCCGCGACGTCGCCGGGCCCGCGCGGGACGTCAAGCCCGTCGTACGTCCCGCCGCTCGTCATCTCGCGCTCGACGGTGACCGACCCGTCGGCCGTGACGTCGGTGACCGTCCCTTCACCGAGGCTGAAACACCGGCCGTCGGGCTTCCCGTGATCGATGCGAAGCGCGTCTCCCACCATCGGACCGAACGCGTCGGTCACGACGCCGAAGGGGAACGCGGCGTCCGGGTCGGGGGCGCACAGCGCCTCGGCGAGATCGACGCCGGTGGACGCGTCGCTCGAACCCGCCTTCACCCGGTGATGTCCCGGCATCGTCGCCGTGACCGCTCGTCGCCGGTCGTCGAGCCCGAACCGGCTCTCGCGTCCGAACCAAACCCATACTCCGGCGTTCGGCGTCGCGAGCGGCTCGTCTCGGATGGCGTCTGCGTCGTCGAGAGCGCCGACGAGGTTCGCGGCGTTCCCCGCCGCTCCGTCCAGGACCGAACCGAGCCCTTCGACGGCCTCGGCGGCCCGGCGTAATCCCGATTCCAATGCGCCTCGATCGGCGTCGAGCGCCGGGGGCTGCCACATCGCACGCCATCCCTCCGGCGGCTCGAGGCCGAGCAGATCGACCATCCCCGCGAGCTCCCGAGCGGCCTCGTCGTCGCGGACGTCGACGCGGGTTCCCGATCCCGGTTCGAGCGCGACGAGGCCCCCGCCGACGCACAGCTCTCCAGACACCTCGGGACGCCGGTCCCCCCACGGGGCGGCGGACTCGCGGACCTGGACGCGGACCGCGTCGCCCGTCTCGACGCGCGCGTCGATGCTCCCGTACGGAAGGTATCCCTCGCTCGACCCGTCGCGAGTGCGGAGCGAGACGACGGCACCCCCGCCCAGGGTCTCGGTCACCTCACCGTCGAGAATCGACCCCGGGGGTGTGGTGTCGGCCCACGCCAGCGCGTCGATTCCCACGTCGTGCAGGCGTTCGCAGACGTCGGACACCGTATCCGGGTCGCCGCTCGCGCCGACGCCCTGTCTGTCCGCGCTCGTCGACACCCGGACGTCGGGGACCGAGTTCTCGAACGCCTCGTCGTCGAATCGCCGGCGGATCGGATCGGAGGCGTCGACGACCTCGTGGCCGGCGTCGACGAACAGCTCGGTGAGGGCCGTGGCGTAGATGCCACGGACGCGGATGTTTCCGGTCATAGCTCGTCGCGCTCGCGGGCGAAGCGGACGCGGTCGTGAACCGTCGGCCCGAGCGAGAGCTCGACCAGAACGGGCCGGTCTCCGTTCGCACTCTCCGCACTGTTACCGTCCGCACTGTCGCCGTCTCTGCCATCGTTGTCCGCCGATCCGGCTGTGTCTGCCTCCGAGCGCAACACCCGACCGTCCTCGACGGCGACCCCCCAGCCGTCGAGCGAGAGGTACCCGCGGAGGTCGCCGCCGTGGGTGAACAGGTCGACGTCGGCGCTCGCGTGTTCCTGTACCTCGGCCGTGCTGTGAGCCAGATCCATGTCGGAGTAGTAGGTCCCGTCGGCACCGAAGAACGCTCGCAGCCGATCGGCGTCCGCGGCGACGAGTCCGGCGACGCGATCCGAAGCCGTGGCGATCGCGTCCGCGTCGAGCCCCGCCTCGCGGAGCGCCCGTTGGGTCCGTGCGTCGAAGTGCATACCTTCCCTTCGAGCGCCGCCGTTTCAACTCCATCGGCTCGCGCCGTCGGGGGTCCTTGCGACCACGCGGCCACGGCTTAAGTCACCTCGGGCCGAACGCCACGACATGCCATCCCGGTCGGATCCCGTCGAATCCCGCGCTGACGACGACCGCGACCTCTACGACATCGCCACGTGGGAGGAGCGCACCTCGTTGGACGGGCTCTCTGTCGCGCTGTACTGGCTCATCACTCGATCGGCGAAGGCGTTCGTCGTGCTCGTCGCGCTCGCGGGTCTCCTGCTCATTCTCGGGTCGTTCGGGCTCGGACTCGTCTTCGACCGGACGGTCGCGATGCTCGTCGGGCTGTCGGCGATTCCGGCACTCGGTCTCACCGCGTACGTGTACGTCTCCGACGTGACGACGGGCGAACCGCTCTCACTGCTCGTCGCGACGTTTCTGCTCTCGATTCTGACAGCGACGTTCGCGGCGGTCCTCAACAGCCTCGCGCAGCCGTACTTCGAACCGCTCGGCTTCCTCGGGATCGTCCTCTTCTTCTTCGTGATCGTCGGTCCCGTCGAGGAAACGGTGAAGCTGCTCGCGGTTCGGCTGTACGCGTACACCGACGACCGGTTCGACGCGGTGATCGACGGCGCGGTGTACGGCGCCATCGCCGGGCTCGGATTCGTCGTCATCGAGAACCTCGTGTACATCGTCCAAACCGTCGAAATAGAGGAGCTGACGTTCGGTGTCTCCGCGCTGGCGGCGGGCGATGGTATCGCCGCGATCCGGGCGCTGGCCGGGCCCGGCCACGTCATCTACTCGGCGTTCGCGGGGTACTACCTCGGGCTCGCGAAGTTCAACCCCGAACACCGCGGGCCGATCATTATCAAAGGACTCGTCATCGCCGCCGCGATCCACGCGCTGTACAACACGCTCGTCGGTCCGGTTACGACCCTCGCCTCGGCGCTTACCGGCCTGCCTCGGATCGCCTCGCTGTTCCTGTTTGTCGTCGTGTTTCAGGGCGCGTTCGGGTACGTCCTCCTCCGGAAGATATGGCGGTACCGCGACGCGTACCTCGACACGCGTGACGCGGCCGATCCGGCCGTGGAGCCGGAGCTCACCGAGTTCGAGGATTGACGGGCTCTGCCGTTTCGAGACCGCTCTCTTTTGAGACCGTTCCGCTTACTTCGGGGGCGCCTCTGCCCGCGAGCGGTCGCCCGTGCCGCCCGTGAGCGCGCTCGCGAGCGCGCCCTTAACGACGACCTCGTCGCCGAGCTCGGTGAGCCGGACCTCGGGAACGTTGATAAACACCATGTCCGCGAGCTTCTCGCGGACCGGATCGAGCACGCGTTCGGGGTTATTCAGGGCGACGGCTCCGCCGACGCTCACGACGAGCGGAGCGTACGCGTGGATGACGTTCGCGATCCCCATCGCGTTCCAGTGCGCTAGCTGGTCTATCACGTGGTCGGCGAAGGTGTCCTCCCCGGCCGCCTCGAACACGTCGATCGCGGAGAAGTCGGGGTCCTCGATCGGGAGCGACGTCTCGATCGGGTCCTCCTCGTGGAGTTCGCGGGCGTATTTCGGGACGTTGTTGCCCGAGCAGTATCCCTCCCAGTGGCCGTCGAGCCCGCAGCCACAGGTCATGAATCCGTGTGGGTCGACAGTCATGTGGCCGACCTCGCCGGCGTTGCCGTCCCACCCGGAGAGCACGTTGCCGTCGACGGCGACCCCGGCGCCGATCCCGGAGGAAATGGTGAGGTACACCATGTCGTCCGGATTGCGTTCGGAGTGGAACCGCTCGCCGATGACGCCCGCGATGGTGTCGTTGTGGAGGTGGACCTCGTCGGTGTTCAAAAGCTGCGAGACCGGCCCGACGAGCGGAATTCGCTCGACGGTGTCCGGGAGATTCGCCGGGCCCTGCACGACGCCCGCGGCGAGGTCGAGTGGGCCGATCGAGCCGATTCCCGCGGCGACGACTGTGGTGGGATCGACTCCCGCGTCCGCGCACGCGCCGCGGATGACGCTCAGCACGGCCTCGGTCACCGCGATCCCGTTCGGGCCGCGGGGAGTCCCCTTCGAGTCCGTACCGAGCACAGTCGCGGTCTCGTCGCCGACGACCGCTCGGACGTTCGTCGCCCCGAGGTCGACGCCCACGTAGTACATCGGGTAAACGGGCGAACCGGTGTCACTTAAGCGGGACGCTTTCGGCGACTTCCCGGACACGTCGTCTCTGTGTCGCTGGACGTGTCGTCTTTATACGGTCGTCTGCAGCGTCAGGCCGCCACTTCACGCACGAAGGTCACCGGGCACGGCGCCGAGAGCATGACGTCTTGCGCGACGCTGCCGAACACGGCCTTTCCGGTGGGCGAGCGCCGTCGACCGCCGACGACGATGCGGTCGGCGCTGATAGATTCAGCCGTCGCGACAACCTCGTCCGCGAGTTCGCCGACTGCGCCGCGGATGGTGTAGTTGACGCCGGCATCGTCGAGCGCCTTCGCGAGGTTCCGGATCGTGGTGTGTCGCGTCGCAACCGCGTCGGGCGTCGATCCCTCGCTCGACGCGTCCACGCCGAGTTGCGACCGGACGCCGTCGAACTCGTCGTCGGTGAACACGTGAGTCAACACGACCTCCGCGCCGGCGGGCTTGGCGATCGCGATCGCCTCCTCTGCGAGCTGTTCGGTTCGCTTCTCGTCTTCCGTTCCGACTGCCAGTAGTACTGTCTCGATGCTCATACACCTACTTGGTCCCGGATCCTCTTAAACCCTCTGAATTATTAACTCGAATCTGAATTAATTCTCATCCGATCGATCCTGACGTTCAACCGCGTGGCGGTACAGGCTCCAGAAAATCGATTATCGGCACTTAGACCGGTTACGGAGGTGCGAGGAGAAAGCCCCGTCTTTTAGCATGGGGAGGATGTCACGCTTCTGTGAAAGCCGCTCGCTGACCGGCTCAGGCACAGCTGCTCGCCGCCTTCGATCCGCCGCCTTCGATCCGCTGCGCTCGATCGGTGAGCATACGCGACCGTAACGCGTGAGCGACGAATCAGCGCTCCGCAAAAACGAGTCAGTAGTCGGGGGCGTCGTCCTCGACTTCGCGCTTCAGGGACTCGCGTCGCGACTTCGCGTCGCGGCCGGTCGCTTCCAGCAGGAACTCGTTTTTCGCGTCGACCGCGTCGGCGGCGGCGTCGGCGTTCCCTTCGGCGATGACGTCCTCGGCGGGGCGCTCCTCGAAGTGAACGGCGAGCTTGTCCTTTTTACTCCCGTACTTCGTGGCACCGGCGACGATGCGGTCGAACACCGGATTGTCGGGCTCGGAGACCACGTACAGCTCGTGTCCCTTCCACTCCTCCGTGCCTGAGACCTCACCGAAGTACTCCTCGATAGATCCTTTCAGGTCGGGCATGCGGTCCTCCAGATGCTCGCCGCGTCGCATCTTGTACTCCTTCATGTCGCCACCGTTCGACAGGGGTGCGTAAACCAGTTTCGTCACGGGCTCTCCGTGGTGCTGACCCGCATCTGCCACTCTCGGTCCGGTGGGCCGACTCGATGGGCTCCCGAGGCCGAGTCCGGCGGCTGTCAGCGAGGTCGTTCGGAGACGTACCCGCGCTTGCACTCCGGACAGATGTCGCCCGCGCGCATGGAGTTGCCCGCGGCGGAGCGGGTCATCTCGCACTCCGGGCAGTAGTACTCGGTCGTCACGTCCGACATCGACCGCGTGAGAGCCGGGCTCTCGCCGTGGGTGATCTCAACGCCCTCGTCTCTCCCTGTGTCGGTCCCGCCAGCCTCACCGACGTCCGCGTCGCTCTCGCTTGCGGCGCCGTCCCTCCCGCTCCCGGTCGACCACGCGTTTTCGACCCTCTCGTCGCTTCCGTCGGTCCCCTCGACGAACTCGGGGTCCCCGTCGACCGCAGCGTCATCGACTTCCGGCGTGAGGCCTCCGCCGAACTCGACACCTCCGGCTCCGTCTCCGTTGGTGACTTCGGCGCTGTACCCCTCGTCTTCGCCCGCCTGTTCCGGCCACGGAGTCGGTTCCGACCCCGGGGCCTCCTCCTCGTCGACCTCGGGCCACGCACCCCGCTCGCGGTCCTCGTCGGTCGTCTCCGATTCGTCGAGGATCACACCGTCGTCGGTCTCGGCGCGCTCTTCGGGGTTCGCCGCCTGATCCGCGGTCTCGACGTCCGGATACTCTTCGTAGTCGCCGCCGAGTCCCCCGTCGTCTGCGCTCTCATCTGTGCTCTCGTCGAGCAACTCGGCGTCCTCGTTCGCCGAAGCCGCTGCCGGATCCGTGTCGCCGCTGCCGTCGTCGCTACTGTTGTCGTCGATGTTTCCGCCCTCAGCGCTGGCGGTCGCGTCTACCGGTTCGTCGTCGAGAATGATGGCGTCGTCGGCAGTCGCGTCGTCGACGGTGGCGTCGTCGACGGTGGCGTCCCCGGCCTCGACGTCGCCCGTGCCAGCAGTCGCGTCCGCGGTTTGATCGTCGACCGTGGGGCCGCGTTCGTCGTCGATGGTGAGGCCGCGTTCGTCGTCGCCGTCGTCGGCGCCGATGGCTGTCGCCTCGTCGGCCAGCTGCTCCATCGTCGTGACCTCGGTGTTCTCGCTGACGATCTGCGTCTCGCCGCAACGAGCGCAGGTCTTCACCTCGGTGACGGTCGTGACGACCTCGCTCCCGTCCTCCTCGCGCTCGCGCTGTAGTTCGGGCTCGTCGAAGTCGTGCCCGAGCAGACACCTGAGTCCCATTATGCTTCTCCTGCGGTGCCGAGGGTAAAAAAACGCCCCGTCCGGCGTCTGACGTCCGACGCACGATATCGAGTCCGGGTGCAGAGTCCCCGGTGTCGACGCGGGCCGTATCGAGATACACCCAGACCGTCGGCGACCCAGACTCTTTGTAAGCCGGTCACGTACTGATCGATCGTCTATGCCGACCGTATCCTACCAAGGCGAGGAGATCGAGTGCGAGAAGGGTGCCGTGTTACGCGACGTGTTGAAAGAGGCCGGTCTCTCCGTGTACAACGGGCGGTCCAAGCAGTTCAACTGTCGGGGGACAGGGTCGTGCGGTACCTGCGCCGTCAAGGTCGAAGGCGAGGTCAGCGAGCCCGGCAAAAAGGAGAAGGCCCGCCTCTGGCTCCCGCCGCACCACCCGAGCCACGATGTCCGACTCGCCTGTCAGACGCGCGTCGAGGGTGACGTTACCGTAATGAAGGGACGCGGCCTCTGGGGACAGCACGTTTGAGCGGTCGGTACCGCGGTGGACGCGCGGTTGCCGTCAGTTGCCGTCAGTTGCCGTTGGTGCCGTCGGGCGTCGTCGACCGTCGTCGGATGCCATCGACCGTCGTCGGATACCATCGACCGTCGTCGATTGCTGTGCGGTCACCGTCGGGGTGTAGCTACCGCTGGTCGCCGACACCCGTCCGAATGAACGGCTGCGACGCTCTTTGTCGTGATAACGGCCCGCAGCGGACGTGAATCCGCGGTGCGGGAAAAGTCTTAGTGTCTCGTGTCAGAGCCGTGTTCGGCGTCAGCCGGACCGACCCACCTATCGGATCGGCTTACTGCCGAACGACGTTGGACGCGCGGGGACCCTTGGGCGAGGACTCGATGTCGAACTCGAGCTCCTGGCCCTCTTCGAGGTCCGGCCCTTCGACGTCTTCCATGTGGAAGAACACGTCGTCGTCAGCGTCGTCAGTCTCAATAAATCCGTAGCCGCCAGTGTCGTTGAAGAAATCAACCTTTCCGGTCGCCATTGCGTCTAGACACAAGCGCCGTCCCGGGATAAGGATTGCGAGTGTACAGTTACCACGCCGGTAGGTGGTCATTTATATTCACCATCCACATAAATCGCCGTATTTAGTGACTTTCCAATCGTTTTCACCGGGAAAACACGACCGATTCGTCGGTTCCGAGCGACGCCGAATCCGACCACCGATTCTTATCCCTCGTCGCCGCGAATCGGTCGTCCGTGTTCCGTCCCCTCCGCGAGAACGGTCCGGCGTTTCTGGTCCCGGCCGCGTGGGTCGTCGTTGCCGCGACGGTCTCCGGCGTCGTCTCGACACATGCGCTGTTCGTCGCGCACGTCGTTATGAGCACCTTGCTCGTCGCGTTCGTCGTCGCGTCGTGGCGCGACATGGCGACCGGCGTGCTCCGGGCGTGGAAACTCGTGATACTCGCGGGGACGCCCGTCACGCTCGCGGGCGTAGTCGGGTTCGCGTTCCCGGGGGGGATCGTGGGTATCGGCGCTGAGTCGCTCCTCGCGGCCGCGCTGTACGGGTGGATCCTCCTCCCCGCGCCCGCGTTCGTCTACACGGGACTCCGTGACGAGGTGGCTCCGCTGGCGTATCACGCGGCTGCGGCCTGTTCTGTCGCTGGGGCGATCGTCGTCGCGCTCGCTGACACCCCGACCGGCATCGTCGTCGGGGTCTCGATCGTTGGCATCGGGCAGACGGCCGGGATCCTCGCGGCGACCGCGCTGTACTGACGCGATCCACCGCCGCGGTCTCCAACAAATATACATGTGCGGTGCTCGTGACCCGATACAACCGCCTCACGTGGCCGTTTAGCCCCCATGCCGTCAGGACACACCCCCGCTCTGATAACACGTCTCGTCGCCGTTTTCGGCCAGCTCTGGGCTCGTGTGCGTCCCGTTCGCGACCGGGTTCGGGCGCGATTCGAGGTTGACGCTCGCTCGCTGGCGGCCGTGCGGATCGCGCTCGGAGTCATTCTCCTGATCGATCTGATCCACCGCGCGGGCGACATCGAGCTGTTTTACACCGACAACGGCGCGTACCCGTTCACCGCTTACGAACTCACGTACACCCAATACAACGGGCTCTCGCTCCACGCGCTCTCCGGTGACCTGTGGTTCCAACAGCTGCTGTTCGTCTGTGCGGGACTGTTCGCCGTCGCGTTCGTCCTCGGCTACCGAACGCGGCTCGTCGGTGCGGTCTCGTTCGTGCTGATGGTCTCGTTGCACGCGCGCAACCCGGCTGTCCTCAACGGCGGCGACCGACTGTTCCTCGTCCTGTTTTTCGTCGCGCTCGTAGCCCCGATCGGCGAGCGCTGGTCGATCGACGCGCTCCGACGGGGGTCCGCGCGGACGGCAATCGCCAGCTTCGGCACCGCGGCGCTGCTCGTCCAGCCGCTCGTGGTGTTCACCGCAAACGCGATCAAGAAACACGCGGGCGACACCTGGTACGCGGGCGAGGCGCTTCAGATCGCGATGGCCAACGACACGATGACGGTCCTCCTCGGCAACGTGATCGCCGACTACCCGACGCTGCTCACGGCGCTCAACTACGGGTGGGTGACGCTGCTCTCGGGATCGGTGCTGTTCCTCTTGCTGCCGGTCGGACGCGTCCGCATGGTCGCAGCGCTCGTCTACATCGGTGCGTTCCTCGGTATGATCACCTCGATGACCGTCGGGCTGTTCCCGCTCGTGCTGTCGGCGTCGATCCTCCCGTTTCTCCCCGGGCGCTTCTGGGACGCGCTCGCGCGACGCGTGCCGGCTGAGTGGGTCGACCGCCTCCCCTCGTCGGCCGACTTCGGTCCGCTCGGTCGCCGTCCGCTCGAACAGCGTCTGTTCGACGCCTTGCGCGCTCGCGGCCACGAGGGCGGCGTCTCGTACGCGCTCGCGTACGGGCGGTCGCTGCTCACGGTCGCCGGCTTCATGGTGTTCGTCTGGATCCTCGTGTTCGCCGCGGCGGACGTCACCGAGCACGACGTCCCAGCGCAGATAGACCACGAGCACCTCGATCAGCAGCGGTGGGGGCTGTACGCGCCGAACCCCTCCTCGTCGTACAGCTGGTATATCCCCGCGGCGGAGCTGGCCGACGGCTCGACCATCGACGCGCGTCACGGCGACTCCGTCAGCTTCGATCGGCCGCCGGACGCCTCGAAGGAGTACGATACCTTCCGTCACCGGAAGTTCCTACAGGCCGTCCGCAGCTCCGACGGCGGAAGCATCTCGCAGGGGTACGCCGACTGGATGTGTCGGCAGGCCGCCGACCACACCGACGAGACCGTCGAACGAGTCACGGTGTACCGAATGATTCAGCCGAGCCCCGTCAACGGCGAGTTCGACTCCGACCCCACGCGCCGGACGGTAATCGAGTACGACTGTCGGGAGCGATCGCCGGTGTGACGCGGGGAAGAGCGTGAGTTGCTCGCTCCGCTCGCAGGGGCGATCGGCCGCTCCCCAGTCGAGACGTTCGGACGCGAAACGCGTTAAAAGAATACACCGTCTCCCCGGTTTGCACTCGCCGAGGCGTTCCGGGGTGCTCGCTACGCTGCGCTCCCGGGCTGTGGCTCATCCGCCCGAGTCGGCTCGGCGTTGTCGTCGTCACCGCTTTCAGGCCCGGACTCCGGACCCGTGTACCACCACGCCCACAGAAGCAACACGCCCTGCAACGGGAGCCGCGCCCACGCCACCGCGCGGGCGATTCCCGAGAACCGGTCGGGGGCGAACTCCGCCGCCAAGCCGTCGGTCGCCATGTACACGTTCGCGGGGAAGACCGCGCCGAGCAGCGCCATGATCCCCCACGCCGACCCGCGTCGCGTCCGGTCGAACGCGACCCCGAGTCCCAACGCGATCTCCGCGACTCCGGAGAGGTACACGAGGGCCTCGGGTCGCGGGAGGCCCGGCGGGACGACTCGCGCGAACGCCTTCGGCGCCAAGAAATGCGTGATCCCCGCGAGGACGTAGGCCGCGCTCATCACGTAACGAAGCGGGCGTTTCCGACTGGCGAGCGGGCCGTCGTCGGGATCGTCGAGGTCGATAACGCGGTCGTCGCTCATCCACGGGGATAGCCATGGGCGGCTAATGAGCGTTCCTCTCGGTGGGAAATGAGATCATATCTCCGAGGAACTACTGGCGCTGCTGTAGGTCTCGTTCTCCTCCTCTTCGGCGGCTTCCTCCGTCCGTTCTGCCGCCTTTTCACCGGCTTCTTCCGTCCGTTCTGCCGCCTTTTCACCGGCTTCCTGGACCGCATCGCCAGCCCCCTGAACCGCCTCGCTGGCCCGTTCTGAGCCTGCCTCGATCCGTTCGGATGCGGTCTCGCTCCCCTCTTCGATAGTCTCTGCGGCTTGGTGGACCCGATCGGCCGTCCCCTCTTTCACACTCTCGATAAAGTCGTCCGACTTCTGGGCGTTCTGGACCCAGTAGGCGAAGGCGATGGCCGCCGCTCCCAACAGCAGGAGCCCTTTCAGTCCCCTCCCTTTCGACCGTTTCGCAGGCCTGATCTCGATGACTTTGTCGTTCGCCGAGAGGGCTTCGACTAGCGCTTCCGTTATCTGATCATCGATACTGGACTTGCCCTCTCCGAACTGGTCTCTGAGTGACGAGCGTTTCATTGTAGTTGTGTGTTACTGCGTTTGGTTGCGTTCGAGCACAGCCGCGTCGCCGGGAACCGTGATCCGGGTAGCGATACGCTCGTGATCTGGTCTTCCATCGACTACACGTTGGTCACGTTGAGGTATTGTTATGTCCTCGCTCGGTGTTGTTATGCCTCGCTGAATCCGCCTGCCGGAGAATGCGCGTCCGTAACCTTGCCTTACCGGCGATAAATCCCGGTTCTGGAATTGTGGCGTCACTCATCTACTCCGCCACGACCTGAGCGCGCTCCGTTTTCAATGTAGGCTGAAGTGCCCGAAGGCGTTGGGGTACGAGTGAAAAATTCATGCCGCCTTCCCGAGTTGAACTCGCCGAGACGCTCGCTCCGCGTGGGCTCACAACTCGTCTTCGGAGTCCCCGCTCGCTGCGCTCGCGGGAACGGAAGACAGCTCGATCTTCAGCCGAGACTCGCGAATGTAGATTGCATCGAAACGTACGCCGCCTCCCCGATTTGAACTCCGGAAGACGGTTGCGCTCACTTCGTTCGCGCGCTGCGACTTCCGCGCTCAAATCGGCTCGGTGCCGTTTCTTCACCCGCTCGCTGCGCTCGCCGATTCAGAGTATGCCGCCTCCCCGATTTGAACGGGGGACAGCTCGATCTTCAGTCGAGTGCTCTCCCAGTCTGAGCTAAGGCGGCTCGCACTCGGACCAACGCCGATTCGAGACAAAAGGATTTCGAAAGCCCGCGGACAGGTTGCCGTCCCACCGCGGTGTCTACATCGCCCCGCTGTCTCGGTTCGTTCGATGCACACCGGAGTGGTACTGTTCGGACACCACGAATAACGCGATGAGATTGCCCGGCTGCACCGCTCGCGGTATTGCTCGCGCCGCAAAAGTGGGACCGCCCGGATTCGAACCGGGGTCACGGGCACCCAAGGCCCGAAGTATACCACTAACCCACGGTCCCGTATCTACCTGTACTTGCATGGACCGGTAAAGCGTTTCGTTCGACGGGACGCCGGGGAGACCCCGCGTCCGCAGTGTTGCGTCTGCTTCGACCGACTACACTCCCCAAAAATACACGATCCCGAGCGTCGTCACGATCGTCAACACCGCCTGCAAGGGTGCGCCGAGTCGGAAGAAGTCCGTGAACGTGTACCCACCCGGTCCGTACACCATCAGATTCGTCTGGTAGCCGATCGGCGTGAGCATCGCCGTCGACGCCGCGAACGTCACGGCGAGCACGAACGAGAACGGATCGCCCCCGATCGCCTCCGCCGTGTCGATGGCGACGGGGATCATCAACACGACGCTCGCGTTGTTACTGACGACGTTCGTGATGAGCGCGGTGAACAGGTAGAAGAGTCCCAACACGATCACGGCGTCGAACCCACCGGTCGACGCGACGACGACGCTCGCGAGCCACTCGGCCGCGCCCGTTCGCTCCATCGCGACGCCGAGCGGGATGAGTCCGGCCAGCAGGAAGATCACGCTCCAGTCGACGGAGGAGTACACCTCGTTCGGCTTCACGCAGCCCGTCGCGACCATCGCGACGATGCCGCCGAGCGCGCTCACGAGAATGGGGAAGACGTCCAGCGCCGCGAGCCCGACGACGACGGCGACGATCCCGATCGCGATCGGGATCTTGCTCGTCCGGAAGTCGGGTCGCGTCAGTCGGCCGCCGACCACGAAGTTCCGGTCGTTGCTGAACCGCCCGATCGTCTCCTCGGTCGCCTGTAAGAGGAGCGTGTCGCCGGCGCGGAGGCGTCGCTCGTCCATCCGAGCGTGGATGACCTTTCCGCCCCGCCGAATCGCGAGCACCGTCGCGTCGTACCGGCCACGAAAGTTGAGCGTCTCTAGGGTCTCGCCGATTAACCGCGCCTCCGGCGAGACGATCACCTCGACGAGATTCTGTTCGGTCTCCGCTTCGATCGCCTCGTCCTCCGTCGTGAGCTGTTCTTCGGTGACTTCCGCGTCTGGCGCCAGATCGAGCCCTTCCGCGTCGATGAGCGTCATCAGGCTCTCCCGGTCCGTCCGTAACACCAGCACGTCGCCCTCGCGGATCTGTTTGGGACCGAGCGGCTCCGTGAACGCCCGATCGTCCCGGACGAGCTGGACGATGTCGGCGTCGACGTCGAGCGTTTCGAGAATCTGGTGGACGGTCTGCCCGACGAACGGGGAGTCGCCGCGAACGACGACCTCCGTCAGGTACTCCGTCATCTCGAACTCGTCTATCAGCTGATCGTCGACCCGCACGCGTTCGGGGAGGAGATAGCGCCCGACGGTCGCGAGGTACACGCCACCGGTGAGCAACACGATCAGCCCGAGCTGCGTGAACTCGAACATCGAGAACGGGCGGTCGATGAGTCGAGCCGACACGTCCGACGCGAGAATGTTCGTCGACGTCCCGATAAGCGTCAACATGCCGCCGAGCATCGCCATGAACGACACCGGCATCAGGAGCTTCGACGGCGACACGCCGGTCTTCTCCGAGATCGCCGACACCATCGGGATCATGATCGCGACGACCGGCGTGTTGTTGATGAACCCCGCCGTGCCGCCGGAGAGTCCGAGCACCGCGAGCAGCTGTTTGAACGGGCTGTCACCGAACCGGTCGGCTATCTGTGCCCCGATCATGTTGATAAGGCCGGACTGGCGGATCCCCTCGCTGAGCACGAACATCGCCAGCACGGTCACCGTCGCGGAACTGGCGAACCCGCCGACTCCGGTCGCCGCGTCGACGCGGGTCCACGGTTCGAGAACGATCAGCGTCACCATCACTCCGATCGCGGTGATGTCGATCGGCACCGGCTCCGCGATGAAAAGCACCAGCGCGACACTGATTATCGCGAATATCACGAGGATGTCGACGGTCAGCGGAGGAACCGACGCCCCTGTCACCGCCACCGGCGCCGACCCCGTCACGGACATACACTACCTACCATCCGCTGCGGACAAAAACGTTGACGACCTCGGGAGCGTGATTCTTTCGGGACAGCGACTCTCTCGACTCGGTAGGCTCACTCCTCGTCGTCGCGCAGTTCGAGGTCGGCGACGATGTCGTACGGGTCGGTTCCCTTCCGCACGGCGTCCAAAATGAAGAACGCCTCGTCGGGCGCGAGGAAGTGTCGCGTGATCCCCCGACCGAGCGGAGTTGGCGAGAACCCGTCGATGAACCCCCACTCGAGGAGCTTCCCGACCGCGTGTTTCGTCGGTACCTCGCCGATCATCCGGTCGTTGAGCCGCTTCGCTTTCTTGCCCGCGACGACGATGTTCGCCAGCGTCTCCTCGACGGCCGCGGTCTCGTCGTAGTGAGTCGCCACGTCTTCCATCTCTCCTTTCAGGAGGGTGAACGCCACCTCGTCTTCCGTGCGCTCCATCGAGTTGTGATAGACGCCGTCGGGTTCGACGAGGAGGTAGACCCGCCCTCGGTCGTGGTAGTCCGGCCGCCCGGCCCGCCCGAGCATCTGCGAGAACTCCTGGACTGAGAGCCACTCGATTCCCATCGCCAGCGAGTCGAAGATCACCTGTGAGGCGGGGAAGTCGACCCCGGCAGCCAATGCCGCCGTGGTGACGACCGCCGAGAGGTCTTGGTTGCCGAACTGCCGTTCGACTTTCTTCCGGCGCTTGTAGTCGAGCCCGGCGTGATACGGCGCGGAGTCGTTCCGTAGTTTCCGGCTGATCTCGTGGCAGCGACGACGCGAGTTCGTGAAGATGATCGTCTGGCCGCGGTACCCCTTCGAGGACTTCGTGTCGAACTCGCGTTTCACGAGCTTGTCGGCGATATCGGCCTTCTCGCGGCTGTCCGCGAACGTGACGTGCCGCTCGATGGGGACGGGCCGCTCCTCGTACTCGATGAGCGTCGCCCGGAGCTTCTGTGCGAGCCACTCGGGGTTCCCGACGGTCGCGGACAGGTAGACGAACTGCGTGCCGTCGTAGCCCGAATGGGTCTCCATCCGATTCTCGCTGTAGTACTTCAGTCGCGAGATGAGCCCGTCGAGGCGGTGGCCGCGTTCGCCCTCTTTTAACGTGTGAACCTCGTCGATGACGACCGTCCCAACGTCGCCGAGGTCCTTCCCGGTCCGGAGCGCGTGGTCGATCCCCTCGTAGGTCCCGACGATGACGTCGGCGTTCGGGTCGAAGCGGTTACCGTCGTCGTTCACCCGCGAGGAGCCGACGCGGATCGACACGTTGAGGCGGTCGCCGTAGCGGTCCTTGAAGTCCTCGTGTTTCTGATTGGCGAGCGCGACGAGCGGGACTAAAAAGAGGAGTTTGCCGTCTCCACGCAAAGCCCGATCAATCCCCGTCAGCTCGCCGATCAGGGTCTTCCCGGTCGCGGTCGCGCTCACGACGAGCTGGTCGTCGCCGTCGAGCAGCCCGTTCCGCACGGAGAGGCTCTGAACGGGGAGCAGCTCCTCGAACCGCCCCTGCAGGTGCGCGGACAGGTCGGGATGGAGGTCGAGGTCCTCGGTTCGAACCGGAGAGACGTCGTCGACGTTGGCGGACACCTCGTCGTACTTCGTGAGATCCGGGTCGAGCCCGCCCTGCAGCAGGTTGACGATTCGGTCGAGGTCGCCCGCCTCGTACAGCAGCTCTTCGAGCCGCTCCTCGGCGGCACCCGTGAACGCGCCCTTATACGACAGCTCTCGTTCGAGCTCGCGTCGGGCGCAGTCGCGGCAGATCAGCTCGTCGTTGTGCTCGATCGCGGTGTCGGCCGTGATCGGGCCGTACCGGCCGTCGTTCGAACAGCGGCGACAGGTCCGGACGGTGAGCGACTCCAGCTGGTAGCCGTCGAGCATCGCTTCCAAGCGCTGTCGGTTCCCGGGAGTGGTCTGTTCGGAGATACGGATGCGGTCTGCCGCCCGGGCGAGTTCGACGAACTCGTCGGGTTGTCGAGGGTGATCCTCGCCGTCTTGAATGACGCGGAACTTACCCGGGCGGGGGCCGGCGGACGTCTCCTTGAGCTCGAGACGCCCACGGAGCACCCGCTTGCCGTCGCGGGTCGCGACCACGGTGTAGTCGCTCCGCGCCTCGTGGAGGAACAGCGTTCCGACCTCGGCCAACTGCTGTGACACTGGCCGTCGATACGCGAGGGAGGTATTTCAGGAGTTCGGCTCGCCGAACGGCGGTGTCGCGTCTCGATCGACTAGATGGCCGAGAGTACAGGCATCGCTCGGGGTCGTGGGTCGCGCCGGCGGGAAGCCCGCCTCAAAAAGGGTCCGTCGGTGGAGTCGTCTACGAGACGAGCAGCTTCTCGCCGCGCTCGACGTCGATCCGGCACGGCGGCGAGAGCTTGTTGTACGCGCGACGGAACGCCTCTTTCACGACGGGCGCCTGGTCGACGTCGCAGTACGCGGTGAAGACGACGTCGCCCTTGTTCAGGCGTGCCGCGGTACCGACCGGCTTGCCGAACGCCTGCCGCATCCCGTCAGAGACCCGGTCCGCGCCGGCACCGGTCGCCTGCTTGTTCTCTCGGATGACCTGGTGGGGGAACTTGCGGAGGGTCATCTTGTAGTTGCCCTCGCCGAGCTCCTTGATGAGGTGGCGGTTCGCCGAGAGGCGCGCGCTCTCCAGCGATCCGTGCCGGATCTGGAGTTCCTCATCGACGCGGAGGCTGATCTGGACGGGGTAGTCCTCAGGTTCCGAGGACAGGTCGCCCATGTTGTGCTGCGCGATCTTCGAGCCGGGGATGCCCGTGATGTATTCGCGACGGGTGTACGACGGCTTGTCGATCGTCCGATACATAGAGGCGGGTTTGTCAGACATGGCTACTTGTCCGATATACCCCCGGCTGCGGCGATAAAGCCTTCGATACCACGGCGTCGTCGGGGGTTCGCGGCCGATATGCGGTGTGTGAGTCAACCACGCGATGCGGTCGGCCGCGCGTCACTCCTCCGGCGTCGGTTCGAGCGCGACGTGCTCGAACCCCCGATGTTCCAGCCGCTCTGCGGCCCGATCGGTGATCGACGGCGCGACGAGGACGCCGCGGACGACGGAGACGTCGTCTCCGTCTCCGGTCTCCACCTCTTCGCGCAGCGCCCGCACGTACCGCGCGAGCTGCCCGACCGCGTCCGGACCCACCCGTCGGCGTTTCAGCTCGACGACGACCGGGACGCCGTCGGCGTCGAACCCGAAGATGTCCATCGGCCCGGCGCTGGAGGGCCGCTCGGTCTCGCGGGGCTCGAATCCGGGCTCGACGAGTTCGGGTCGTTCTAAGATTCGGGTGCGAAGGTCCTCCTCGCTGCCGTGCAGTTCGAGGTCGCGGCCGCCCGTGACGCCCATCGCGGAGAGCTGGTGCACCCGATCGAATCGGACGATGAGCGTCTCGTCGGGGTTCGTTCTCGTCGATCGGACCCGGAGCTGTCCGTCACGGACCGCGGCGTGGTGCTTCGAACCGGGCGGCTGCCAGTTGACGGGCTGTCGTCCCTCGTCGGTGTGGACGAGGGCGGAGCCGTCCGGCTTCAACACGAGCAGTCGGTCGCCGCTCCCGAGATCCGAGGCTGCACGGCCCTCGTAGCTGACGGTGCAGCGCCCGAAGAGGCTTATCAGATCGCCGCGCTCGAAGGCGTCCTCTAACTCCCAGAGGGCCTCGCGGTGGCTCGGGTCGTGGACGCTCGTGACTGTCACTGATACGCGTAGGGGGTTGTGACTCAAAAAGGGCGCGAGGGCGAGATCGGTGGGAGCGGTCGGATATCTCTCGGTGTCGTCGACGGTAGTACGTCAGACAGGTTTGACGCTACCCTCGATCATTTATAAATAGTTACTGGCGTGACGAACTCCTTCAAAACCCCAGTCGCGCTCGGCTCCCCGAGCTCGCTGTCGTTCGAGACGCCGAAGGCGTCTCGTGATGTTGTCAGAACGCAGAGCGTTCTGGCTGCTAGCCAGAAATCTCCGATTTCCGGCGATGACGAGAGAGCGGAGCTCCCTGCGGTGTCGCCGGCGGCTTCGCCGCCGGCTGCCCGTGGCGCGTAGCGCCACGCCGCTAACGTCGCTGGGGTTCGCCGAGCGCGACTGGGCCTTTGAGTCCCGCCCACACCGCCCCGCAACCGCACCTCACGCCTCCCCAACCTCGTCGCGGCCGCTTGCAAGCGGCCCCCCCCCCCCCCCCCCCCCGCGACTCCCTCGCACGGTCGCTCGCGGGCCGACGGCCCGCTCACGGCGTGCGCCACCGCACTTCTATTCACAAAGACGCTGCTGCGTTACGTTCCGTGCTCCCAGCTGCCCATGTACTCGCGCTGCTCGTCGGTGAGCGTGTCGTACTCGACGCCTTCGGCGGTGAGTTTGATGTCCGCGACCTCGCGGTCGAGCTCGTCGGGCACGTCGTGGACGCCGGGCTCGTACGCGTCGCCGTTTTCGGCCAGTTCGCGGACGACGACCGCCTGCACGCCGAAGCTCTGGTCCATCACTTCGACCGGATGGCCGAGTGCGATGGGCGCGGCGAGGTTGACGAGTCGCCCCTCGGCGATCACGTTCAGGACGCGACCGTCGGCCATCTCGAACCCCTCGACGCCGTCGCGAACCTCGTAGCGGTCCACGGCCAGTTCGTCGAGGTCCTCGAGGTTCACCTCGACGTCGAAGTGCCCGGCGTTGGCGAGGAGGACGCCGTCCTGCATCTCCTCGAAGTCCTCGCGGGTGATCACGTCGCGGTTGCCGGTCGTCGTGATGAACACGTCGCCCTTCTTCGCGGCCTCGACCATCGGGAGCACCTCGTACCCTTCCATGTGCGCTTCGAGCGCCTTTCGCGGGTCGACCTCGCAGACGACGACGTTCGCGTTCTGGCCCGACGCCTTCTTGGCGACGCCCTTGCCGCACTGACCGAATCCGCCGACGACGACGTTCTTCCCGGCCCACGAGAGGTTCGTCGTCATCGCGATGGTCGCGAGCGACGACTCGCCCGTCCCGTGGACGTTGTCGAACAGCTGTTTCATCGGGGTGTCGTTCACCGCGAACACCGGATAATGCAGTTCGCCGTCGGCGTCCATCGCGCGCAGGCGGTCCACGCCCGTGGTCGTCTCCTCCGCGCCGCCGACGATCGAGTCGATGAGATCGGGGTACTCCTCGTGGACGAGTTTCACCATGTCCATCCCGTCGTCGACGGTGATCGTCGGCTCGTGGGCGAGACAGGCGTGCATCGCGTCGTAGTACTCATCGTCGCCGACGCCGCGGACCGCGTAGGAGGTGATCGACTCGTGGGTGTCGAGCGCGGCCGACACGTCGTCGTGGGTCGAGAGGGGGTTGCAGCCGGTGATCGCGACCTCGGCGCCGCCGTCGGCGAGTAGCTCGACGAGGTTCGCCGTTTTCGCCTCGACGTGCATCGCCATCGCGATCGTCTCGCCTTCGAGCGGCTGCTCGTCGACGAAGTCGTCGCGGAGGGCGTTGAGGATCGGCATGTGTTGAAGCGCCCAGTCCATCTTCCGGCGTCCTTCCTCTTGAGCCGTTTCGAGGTCCGAGAGGTGCTGTGAGACCGGCGCGTACGCGGTTTCGCTCATACCCATTCGTTCGCTCACGGTACACTAAACGCTGCCGACAACGACCGCGTCGGAAAAAGGGAAGCGCGTCAGCGGGAGGGTGGTGGAGGTCTCGGTTCGCGGGTCCGCGTTCTGCGTCAGGCGGTCGTCACCGGTCCGTCGCTACGGCGGGCCGCCGCCGTTACCGTTTCCGCCGCTGTTACCGTTTCCGCCGCCGTTACCGTTTCCGCCGCCGTTACCGTTTCCGGCATCGTTTCCGCTTCCGTTACTGTTGCCGTTGCCCTGTCCAGGGCTGTCGCCGCCGTTGCCGTTTCCGCCGCCGTTACCGTTCCCCTGTCCGGCGGTGTCGTTTCCGTTACCCTGACCGGTGTGGTCCGGTGGTCCCTGCTCGCCGTCGTTACCCTGACCGGCGTGGTCGGGGGCGTTTCCGGGCGTGTCGCTCTCGTTTCCGGCGTCGGTCGCGTTACCGGGCGCGTCGCTCGGTCCGCCCGGGCTCCCGGCGTGGTCGGGCGCGTTACCCGGGTTGTTCTCCGTCACGAAGTCCGAGACGGCGGCACCGATACCGCCCTCACGCTCGTTGAGACTATCGATGAAGTCCCGCACGAGCTGGCCGAACGGCTGGTCGCCTTCCGCGTCGTCCTCGCTCGCGGTCAAGTCGGCCGTCGTCGTGACGGTCTCGTTCTCGTACTCGGCGGTCACGTCGATCGTGACGTTCTCCGTAGCGGCGTCGAGCGTCACCGTCCCGTTCTCGTCAGTCCGGTAGTCGCCCTCGCCGACGTAGGAAACGTTCTCGTCGGCGGTGGTGACGTTGACCGAGGCGTTCTCGACGGCGGTGTCGTTCTCGGTCACGGTGACCAGGGGCTCACCGTCGGTGTTGGTCACGTCGACCGCGAGGCCGACGGGCGCTTCGAGATCCGCGGTGGTCGAAGCGGTCTCGTTCTCGTGCTCGACAGTTACCTCGATGGTCACGTCCTCCTCAGCGGGGTCGAGTGGCACCGTGCCGTTCTCGTCAGTCTGGTAGTCGCCCTCGCCGACGTAGGTGACGTTCTCGTCGTCGGTGGTGACGTTGACCGAGGCGTTCTCGACGGCGGTGTCGTTGTCGGTCACGGTCACGAGCGGTGAGCCGCTCGCGTTGGTCACGTCGACCGCGAGGCCGACGGGCGCTTCGAGGTCGACGGTGGTCGAGGCAGTCTCGTTCTCGTGCTCGGCAGTTACCTCGATGGCCACGTCCTCCTCAGCGGCCTGGAGGGTCACCGTCCCGTTCTCGTCGGTCTCGTACTCGCCGGTCCCCGCGTACGACTCGTTCGCGGGGTCAACGACGCTCACGTTCACCGTCGCGTTCTCGACGGTGGTGTTGTTCTCGGTCACCGTGACCGTCGGTTCGCCGTCCGGATCGTCGACGGTCACACCGAGATCGCCCTCGGCGGCCGCGACGCCGGTCATCGCGCCGAGCGCGACGACCGCGATCAGCAGGATGCCTATCGTGCGTTTGCTCATGTGCAGTCGGTCCGTGGCGCGGATACCCTATAAAAAGGAATCTTCGTTAAGCCCGTTTAAACCGGATTGTAATCGGGTTAACGGCGCTGTTTCGTCGGTTCAGTCGTTTGACGGGAATGGGCCGCTGATCGGGTCGGCTCGGCGTCGACGTGCGTTCGGATCAGCGGGGTTCGCGACTCGGACGCGACTCGGACGCGACTCGATACCGATCGATTCGTCGTGTGATCGACTGCGGGAGTGAGTATTGCGGATGGGTGGTGGCGATACCGTATTTAAACAACCCTGAGAGGCGGCGACGATCGCTTATAAATAGTTGTTCGGTGGCGCGCCCCGGTGAGCGGCCTTTTGGCCGCTCGCCGACGGTGCGAGGGACGCGGCGAGCGCTGACAAGCGCGAGCCGCGAGGCTGGGGAGGTGTGAGGTGCGGTTGCGGTGCTGTGCGGCTGGGCTTTGGAGATGTCCACCGCGCCGTCAACGACGTATAAACGGTCACTCTCAGATACGCAACGATTCACCGCGCTGGCAACAACTTATAAACAGCCGCCAGCAACACCACTCGATCACTTATAGACAGTCACTCCAACCTATTGCAACACCCACTCCCGCTATCGATCGTGATCGCTCGATTCCCGGTGTCGCTATCCGTCGACTCGCTCGACGAGGTCGTGTGCGGCGTCTTCGGCGCGCTCTTGGACGCGTCCGGCGTCGAGCGTCAGCACTTCGCGGTCGCGCATGAGCACCTGCCCGTCACAGACCGTGTGGCGCACGTCGCTCCCGTGCGCCGCGTACGCGAGATGCGAGACGGGGTCGTGGACCGGCGTGAGGTGCGGGGCGTCGAGGTCGACGACCGCGAGATCGGCGGCCGCGCCGGGCTCGATCCGCCCGCCCGGGAGGCCGAGCGCCTCGGCTCCGCCCGCGGTCGCCATCTCCACCGCGGCCGCCGCGGGGACCGCCGCGGCGTCGTCCGCGGCGAGCTTTCCGAGCATCGCGGCGTCGCGCATCTCGTCGAACAGGTCGAGGTCGTTGTTCGAGGCCGCCCCGTCCGTGCCGAGCGCGACCGTCACGCCCGCCTCGCGAAGCCGCTGGACGGGCGCCATCCCGCTGGCGAGTTTCATGTTCGAGGCCGGACAGTGCACGATCGCCGTCCCCGCGTCGGCGAGCGTCTCGATCTCCGCGCCGTCGAGGTGGACGCCGTGCGCGAAGAAGTCGGTCGGACCGAGCGCGTCGAGGTCCTCGGCGTACGCTATCGGTCGCTCCCCGCGCCCCTCGACGATCGGATCGACCTCGTCCGTCGTCTCGTTCGCGTGGAGGTGGACCGGAACCCCGGCCTCTCGCGCGGCCGCGATCCCGTCTCGGAGGTACTCCTCGCCGACCGTCGTCAGCGAGTGCGGCATGAACGCGGTCCGAATCCGCCCGTCCGCGGCGCCGTCGAGGTCCTCGGCGACCGCGAGGCTCTCCTCGACGTCGGCTCGGGCGTCCGCCTCGTCTTTCCCGACCGTCACGACGCCGTGTCCGAGTCGCGCCCGCACGCCTGCCCGATCGACAACGTCGGCGACGCGGTCCATGGCGAAGTACATGTCCGCGAACGCGGTCGTCCCTGACCGGATCATTTCGAGAACGCCGAGGGCCGCGCCCGCCTCGATGTCGTCCGGCGTGAGCGCCGCCTCGACCGGCCAGATGTCTTCCTGTAGCCACGCGTCGAGCGGTTTGTCGTCTGCGTACCCGCGTAAGAGCGTCATCGCGGCGTGCGTGTGCGCGTTGACGAGCCCCGGAATCACCAGCGACCCGGTCGCGTCGAGGGTCTCGTCTGGCGCTGTCGCGTCGGCTTCCGCGCCGTCGGCTCCCGCCGCGTCCGCGCCGACGCCGTCTTCGGTCTCCTCGCCAACCGCGAGGATCGTCCCCGCGTCGCGGTCGATCGTCACGTCGGAGTCGGTCACGCGGCCGTCGGGGCGGAGGACCCGACCGCCGGTCACGCGAAGCGTGTTCATAGCCCGGATTCACGCTCCCGGACCTAACGCCTTCCGTTCGATATCGCCGGGGCGCTACGCGCGTAATCCGAGCGATGGGTCCCCTCCGTCCTCCGAAGCTTCTTACGCCGACGCCGCCCACTTTCGATATGGCAACCGACGCCCAGCAGGCGTGTTTCGAGGCCGGAATCAAGTTCGGCTCCCTGTATCACCAGTTCGCGGGGACGCCGGTCAGCCCGTCGAGCACCCGGAGCCTGGAGGCGGCGATGGCGGAGGCGATAGAGAACCAGCCGTTCTGCGAGTCGGTCGCCGTCGACATCCACGACGACCGCGTCGCGGACGCGATCGACCACGAGAACGGCTACACGGAGCTCACCGGTGCCCTGATGGACGTCGAGATGCGGATCGCGTACGAGGGCGTCACGGTTCGCACGCGCATGGCGATGGCCGACGGCTACCCGCTGATGGAACTGGTCTCCGTCGGCGAGGCGTGACTTCTAACACCACCACGACGATGGTCCAGCGACGACACGGCGACACGGACGACAGAACCGGCTTCGATCAGACGAAGAACTACCTCACTGCGGCGGTCTCGCGGTTCGTTCCCCGGTGGCTCGCACGCCGCGCAGTCACGATATCGGTGGATACCGACCGACCCGCGTACGACGCAGGCGACCCCGTCGAGATAACGGTCCGCCTCCGGAACCGGCTCCCGCTCCCGATCGAGGTGGTGACTCCGACTCGTCGACCGTGGGGATGGGCCGTCGACGGCGTCCTCGAAGCCACCGACGAGCGACGGTACGTCCGCGACGCACAGACGCCCGTCACGTTTCGAGCCGGCGAGACGAAGACCGCCACCGTGACGTGGAACGGTCACTTCCGTCGCGAGAGCGGCGACGACCTCGATCGCTCAGTGCCCGCAGACCGGGGCGAGCACACGGTGTCCGCGTTTCTCTCCGTCGCCGATCGGCGGCCACACCACGAGGACGAAACGCGGATCCGGATCCGTTGATACCGGTCGCGCTATCCCCGCCGACCGCTGCCGACGGCGAGCGCCGTCGCCGCACTCAGTCGTCGGCGCTCGTTTCTTCCGCGAGTTGGTCGTAGCCGGGCGCGTCGAGGTCGGCGGCCACGCCGGAGGCGACGGCGGTCTCGCGAGCGCGGTGACAAGCGGTGTAGTGACGGCCGTCCCCGTACGTCGGAGACACCTCGTACGCCGGCTCTTCGGTCGCACAGACGCTGGCGTCGGCGAACGACTCCGTGAGGAGCCGTTCCGCCTCGTCCCACTCCTCCGCCCCGATGTGGTTTAGCGCCTCGTCGACGAGCGTCCCGGCGTCGCCCGTCGGCTCCGCGTCCGCGAAGTAGCGGTCTCGGATCGCCGAGGAGTCTGTCGTCTCGAACTCCCGCCGCTTGACCGCCCGCTGGAACGTCACGACGTTCGACCACTCCGCCTCCGTCAACTGGAACTCCTCCGGCTGGATGAGCACCGGACACCGGGTTCGGAACCGGCATCCCGAAGGCGGGTCGATCGGCGAGGGAACGTCGCCGGTCAACAGCGCCGTCCGGCCCGCGCTTCGGGGGTCTGGCACCGGAATCGCATCGAGCAGGGCCTGCGTGTACGGGTGCTGCGGGTTCTCGAACAGCTCTTCTTTGTCAGCCAACTCGACCATCTGCCCGAGGTACATCACGGCGACGCGGTCGGAGATATGCCGGATGACGCTGAGGTCGTGTGCGATGAAGAGGTACGTCAGATCGAACTCGTCTTGCAGCTCCTGCATCGTGTTCAGCACCTGCGCCTGAATCGAGACGTCGAGCGCGGAGACGGGCTCGTCACAGACGATGAAGTCCGGGTTCACCGACAGCGCCCGCGCGAGGTTCACGCGCTGTCGCTGTCCGCCGGAGAACGCGTGCGGGTAGCGGTTGTAGTGTTGCGGGTCGAGTCCGACCTTCTCCAACAGCTCCTTGGCGCGCGCCTCGCGCCCCTCGTCGTCGAGCATCCCGTGTGCTTTCATCGGTTCCTCGACGATCGGGCCGACCTTCATCCGCGGGTCCAGCGAGGACTGCGGGTCTTGGAAGATCATCTGCATGTCCTTTCGCTTCCGCCGAAGCGGCTCGCCGGAGATGGTCGCGAGGTCTTCGCCTTTGAAGTAGACGCTTCCGGAGGTCGGTTCGAGGAGCCGGAGCACCGTCCGGGCGAGCGTGGACTTTCCGCAGCCGGACTCGCCGACGAGCCCGAGCGTCTCGCCCTTCTTGATGTCGAAGCTCACGTCCTCGACCGCGCGGACCTTCTCCGGCTCCTGCCTGACGAAGGGGAACTCCCGATCGAGCGTCATTCCCCCGAACAGCCCGCCGTCGTTGTCGAAGTACTTACACAGGTTCCGAACTTGCAACAGCGATTCGCTCTCGTCGGCCTGACGTTCTGCGGCGATCTCGTCGCCTTCGCCGACTCCGCTACCGCCTTCGCGGATCTCGTCGCCGCCGACTCCGCTCATTCTTCGCCCTCCGTTTCGGTCAACCCGGCCGAGAATCCGCCGGTCGCGTCCGTTTCGATCGGACGACTCCCCTCGTATCCGACGTCGAACGCGTCGTACTTCACGCACGCCGCGGTGTGTTTCGCCTCGCCCTCGTCGGCGAGATTCCGCGGCTCGGGATGGACCTCTCGGCACACCTCTCTCGCGTCGGGGCACCGCGAGTGGAACCGACACCCCGACGGCGGATCGATCGCTTCGGGCATCACCCCGGTGATCGGGTCGAGCTCGTGAACCGTCTTGTCTGGCCTGGGCATGGAGTCCAGAAGCGCCTGCGTGTACGGGTGTTTCGTGTCGTAGAACAGGTCGTCGACCTCGGCGTGTTCGATGATCTCGCCGAGGTACATCACGTTCACGCGGTCGCAGATCTCGGCGACGACGCTCATGTCGTGTGTGACCCAGATGAACGAGGTGTCGTACTTCTTCTGGAGATCCGTTACCATCTCGAGGATCTGTCCCTCGACGGTGACGTCGAGGGCAGTCGTCGGCTCGTCGGCGATGATGAGATCCGGCTGGCAGGCGAGCGCCATCGCGATCAGCACGCGCTGGCGCATCCCGCCGGAGAACTGGTGCGGATACTCGTCGTAGCGCGACACCGGGGCCGGGATGCCGACCTCGCGGAGCATGTCGATCGCCTCCTCTTTCGCCTCCTCCGCGGAGAGATCGCGGTTGATCTCGATGAACTCACGGAGCTGTCCCCCGACGGTAAAGACGGGATTCAGCGACTCCATCGGATCTTGGAAGATAATCGCGATCTCTCGGCCCCGGATCTGTTTGCGCATCTCCTCCTCGGTGAGCATCTCGTCCCGCGGTCGGAGCTCGCCGTCGTCGCGCTCTTCGAGGCCGAATATCGTCTCGCCTTTGAACGTGATCTCGCCGCCGACGATCTCGCCGGGGCTGTCCACGAGACGGAGGAGACTCGACGTGGCGACGGACTTGCCGGCGCCGGACTCGCCGACGAGCCCGACGATCTCTCCCTCGTAGACGTCGAAGGAGATCCCGTCTACGGCCCGGACGGTCCCGTCTTCCGTGAAGAACTGTGTCTTGAGATTGTCGACGCTGAGTAGTGGTTCGCTCATGTTAGTTATTGATACGGGGGTCGAGTGCGTCCTGTAGCCCGTCGCCGAGGATGTTGAACCCGATGACGGTGACGAGGATGGCCAACCCGGGCCAGAGACTGAACGTCGGGGCCGGCAACATGTAGTTGCGAGACGCCGAAAGCATCTGTCCCCACGACGGAGTCGGCGGCTGCGCGCCGAACCCGAGGAAGGAGAGCCCGGCGACGATGAGGATGCTCACGCCGATCTGGAGCGTCGCCTGCACCAGAACCGGGGCGAAGCTGTTCGGGATGATGTGCCGGAGGATGATGTTCCGGTCTTTCACCCCGGCCGCTCGCGCGGCCTCGATGTAATCCTCCTCGCGGATCGAGACGACCCGCGAGCGGATGAGTCGGTTGAACACCGGGATCGACGTGATCCCCACGCCGATCATCGCGAAGGTGAGGTCGCGGCCGAACGCGGTCATGAACGCGATGACCAACACGAGGAAGGGGATCGCGTAGATGGTCTCCGTGAAGCGCTGGAGCACGTCGTCGACCCAGCCGCCGTAGTAGCCGGAGACCGCGCCGATCAGCGTCCCGCCGATGAGGCCGATTCCGGTCGCCATGAACCCGACGGTGATGGCGATTCGCGTCCCGTAAAACAGGCGCACGAAGATGTCGCGTCCGCGGTGGTCGGTCCCCATCGGGTGCTCGATAACTCCGGCACCGAACTGGTTCTCCATCCCGATGGGTGGGAGCAGTCGCTGGACTTCGTCCGGGTCTCGAACCGGGCTGTACCAGATCGTCTCCGCGATCGCGTAATTGAAGAGGTAGTGATCGACCGCTGCCAGCACCGCGACGAGAGTGACGAAGCCGACGGTGTAGATACCGATCCGCGCCGTCGTGTCGCGTTTCACTTGTTTGAGCGTGTAGCGGAGCCCGACGCGTGCCTCGATCTCGCCGGCGCCGCTCTCGTCGTCTCCCATCGAGAGGTCGTCCGTCTGTGATTCGGTTCCTGTAGCCATTATTCGTCACCGTAGGCGACCCGCGGGTCGATGTAGGCGTACGCGACGTCGGTGATGATGACGCCGACGACGAACGCGACGCCGAACATGAACGTCGTCCCCATGATCAGCTCGTAGTCTTGGTTGTTGATCGCCGTGATGATCAGCCGACCCATGCCCTGTATCTCGAAGACGGTCTCGGTCAGCACTGCGCCGCCGAGAGCCGTCGAGAGCCCGAGACCGATGATCGTTATCACGGGCAGCTGTGCGACCTGGAACGCGTGCTTGCGGACGATCGTCGACTCGGGGACGCCGTACGCCCGTGCGAGCTTGACGTACTCGCCCTGGAGCGACTCGACCATCGACGACCGCTCTATTCGGGTGATCTGTGCCATCTGTAGCGTCCCGAGCGCGACCATCGGCATCACGAGGTGATGTAACGACGTCCGGATCACGTCGAGTTGGGTCTCCGCGCCTCTGATGTCCCCCGGCGCCTCCCACGGTAACGGGAGGCCACGGGCCGGGAACCAGCCGAGGTAGAACGCGAAGATGATGATGAGCATCAGCCCGATCCAGAACGACGGCGTCGAGACGCCGATGAGCGAGACGATCCGCGAGATGTGGTCGGCCGGCTTGTTGCGCCGCTTCGCCGAGATGATGCCGAGCGGAATCGCCGTCACGATCGCGAACATGAACGCCGACACCGTGAGATACAGCGTCACGGGCAGCCGAAGCAGGATCATCTCGAGGACCGGCCGGTCGTAGTAGATGCTCTGCCCGAGATCACCCACTGCCACGCCGGAGAGGTACGTCAGGTAACGCTCGTGGACGGGTCGATCGAGACCGTACCTGGCCTGAATTGCCTCTACTTGCCCCTGTGCCGGAGTCGGACCCAGCATGATCTCCACCGGATCGCCGGGGATCTGGTTTGCGAGGAAGAACGTGATCGTAATAATACCGATCAGGACGGGAATTGACTGTGCGAGCCGCCAGAGTGTGTACCGTAGGAGCCCCATTTCGTGGCGTGTTGTTACTGTGTAGTTCGGACCGGGTTATTATACCTGACTGATCGTCGTCGAGCCGTCCGTATCCGTATTTCTCTCGTTAGGGTTCGAGTTGTTGGGCGTTTGATCGCTTGGCGAGTTCGTTATCACGTTTCGGACGGGCCGCCCGTCGTTTCGACTGGAACGCGTCGGCGTCGACGGACGAAAACCGGCGTGCGGCCGGGGTGGCTACCGCGCTGTTCGTCGTCGCGGCCGGGTTACTGTACCGAGACGTTGTTGTGTCCGGTGAAGATCTGGATCTGACTGGAGATCGCGTGCGCGCTGAAGTCCGAGACGCGGTCGTGGATCCCGTAGGAGTTGTTGAGGTTGTACGCCGGGATGTGGACGCGACCTTCGAGCAGCTCGGTCGTCGCGTCGATGTAGAGCTGTCGGCGCTCCTCGCGGTCGGCGCTCTCGCGGGCCTGCGTCAACATCTCGGAGGCCTCGTCGTAGTCGTGGAACGTTCCGTTGGTAACTCCCTCCGTCTCTTGGCTCAACAGGTGGTACGCGAACGCGTCGGGGTCGGGGGAGCCGGACCAGCCGAGCGTGTACATGTTGAAGTCGTTCTCGTCGCCGCTCTGGTACGCGTCCGTGAACGTCCCCCAGTCGAGACGCTGTACCTCGACGTTGCTAAAGCCGGCATTCTGCAGCCCGTCGCCGAGTGAGATGCCGATCTGCTCGCGCATATCGTCCGGCGGGACGATGATTCGCCAGTCGTAATCCATGTCCACGCCCGCCTCGTCGAACAGGTCCTCGGCCATGTCGAGGTCGCGGCCGTGGGAGATGTCTCCCCACTCGTCGAGCGGGAAGTCCCACTCCTCGGCCATCGTCTGCGGGTACGGGCTCACCTGCCGGACGCCCGCTGGCTGGACGAAGTTCTCGATCGCTTGGTCCATCGAGAAGCAGTAGTCGACCGCCTCGCGCACGAGGGGGTCGGCCGTCGGCCCCTCGCCACAGTTGAACGCGAGATAGAAGTAGCCGACGCCGGGCTCTTGATCGATCGTAGCGCTGTCGTTGTTCTCGACGGTCTCGTACAGCTGCGGCGGGATCGTCTCGATGATGTCGACGTTGCCGGTCTCGAGTTCTGTCACCCGGGTCGTCTGCTCTTCGATCGGGTCGAACTCGATGGTCGCGACGTTCGGCAGGCCGTTCGAGTCGTCCCAGTAGTCGTCCCAGCGTTCGAGCGTCGCGTAGCTCTCCGGCTCCCAATCGACGAGCTGGTAGGGACCCGATCCCAGCGGGTTCGTGTTGTACGCCTCCGTGTCCTCGGTCCGAACGGACTCGTTTACGACGTTCCGCACGAGCGCCGTCTCGAACGCCCCGAACGGGTACGCCAGATCGAACTGCACGGTCGTCTCGTCGATGACTTCCGCAGACTCGACCATGTCGACCTCCGCGGCGTTCTCGCTCTGCTCTTCCGCGGGAGCGAGCACCGTGTGCATGACGTCCTCGGCCGTCACCGGGTCGCCGTTCTGGAACTCCGCGTCGTCGCGGAGCGGGACGATGTAGCGCGTTCCGTCGCGCTCGACGGTCGGTTCGTCGGACGCGATCTTCGGCACGATACCGACTCCGGCGTCGTACTCGTAGATACCGTCGTAAATCTGGTTTGCAATCTGCTGGGAAGGGACGTCGTTGATGACGACCGGGTCCATGTCGAGGGGACCCTTCACCTGCGCGACGTACAGCTCCTGGTTCGGCAGATCGCTTCCGTCATCGCCGCCGCCGCCGCCACCGCCGCCGCCGTTTCCGTCGCCGTTTCCGTCGCCGTCGTCGCCGCCGGTACACCCGGCGAGCAGTAGGGAGGACGATACGGCCATTCCACTCGCCAACGCCTGCCGACGAGTGAGACTTGACTTCAGTTCGTGTTCGCGTGGCATACACTCACGATACGGGGTGGTCGTGATAAATCTTGCCACATATCTGGCGTCGAAATCGGCAGTTCGCAGTGCCTTGTCAGACGGTCGGTCGGTTCATGTTACAGACTCATGATGATCCGAAGAAATATTCGTCATTGAATATCCGATCCGTCATATCCGGTCGGTATGGGCACAACTGACCACGAGTTTCTTGTTATCCGTCGGCGTCGGGATTCGCCTCGCGAACCGTCCCGACTCCCTTGCTCGCTCCCTCGCGGAACACGAACCGCTGACCCTCCTCGATCAGATACGGTCGGAATTTGAATCGCACGCGGGTGTGGCCGGTGTCGCCCGGGAGGAGCCGACCCTCCACGGGTTCGAACACCGCCGCCTCGGAGAGCGTTTCGAGGTGGACGACCGGTTCGTACCCCTCGCGGATCCGCGTCGGATGGTTCAGCACCATCGCCTCGGCCTCGAACTCCCGGACGGGTTCGGGGTCGCTGTCACGCGGGACCAGCGCCATCCCGCGCTCGATCTCTTCCTCGGCGACGCCTTTCAGCGCGATCCCGACGATCCGACCGGCGCTCGCCTCGTCGACGCGGTGGTAGTGCATCTCGATCGACCTGACCTCCACCTCCCGAAACGACCCGTCCGCCATCGGACCCAAGAGGAGCTCGTCGCCCGCCTCGACCGACCCGGAGTTGACGGTGCCCGAGGCGACCGCCCCGACGCCCGTCACCTTGTAGCTCCGGTCGATGTACAGTCGAAACGCCTCGCGTTCGGGGGTGGCTCGCTTCGGAAGCGTCTCGAACAACCGGTCGAGCGCGCCGATCCCCGCCTTCGTCACCGCGCTGGTTCGCAGCAGGGGCACGACGCCGTCCCCGACCTCTGCGACGGCCGTGTCTATCCCGTGTCGGTCCACTAACAGCGGCGTCTGGCCCGCGTCCCGCAGCGTCGACTCGACCTCACGCTCGACCGCGGCGAGTCGCTCGTCGCTCACGGCGTCCGCCTTCGTGATCGCGACGATCGTCGGCAGCTCGGTCGCCAGCAGGATGCCGAGGTGCTCGCGGGTCGTCTTCGTCGGTCCGTCGTCGGCGGCGACGACGAGCAGTCCGTAATCGAGCTTCTGTCCGACGAGTCCGCGGATCGTCGTCCGAAGCCACGGCTCGTGGCCGACGGTATCGACGAACGAGACGAGCCGGTCAGCCTCTTCGACGATCCGAGCGCGGTCCGACTTGCGGTGCGGGTTGTCCATGCGGACCGGTTCGTCGGTGTCGTCGGCGAACCCGTACACGGCGTACGAAAGGTCGGCGGAGAGCCCCCGCTCGACCTCGTGCGGCTGCACGTCGAGGAAGCCGCGAGTGCCGCCCTGGCCGTCGTCGGCCCGCCCCGTCACGAGCGTTCCCACGAGCGTCGACTTCCCGTGGTCGACGTGGCCCGCGGTCCCGACCACGAGGTGGTCGTCGTCGGCCTCGAACAGCCCGCCCTCGCGGATCGTCGCCATTCCCACGAGGCCGTCGTTATCGCCGGCGCCGTCCGCCCCGGCGCTCCACGTCTCCACGTCGGCGATGTGGGCGTCCGCCTCTTCGGCGAGAAGCGAGAGCACGTCCATCGTCTCGGAGAAGTCTTCGGGTGCGACCCCGGCGAGCCCGCCGTCGTCGGTGACCCCGAGGACGTACGTCGCCTCGCCGTCGCCGGAGAGCACGCGGTGGCGAAGCTGCGCCACGAGCGACTCCATTCGGCCGTCGACCAGGTGGACCTCTCGGGTCAGCCGCTCTTTGAACTCGATCGGGCCGCCGTCCTGCTCGCCGCGCTCGATGGCCCGCTGTAACGCGGACCGGTCAGCGCTCATGGGCGATCGTAGGCGACAGCCGGGCTTAACGGTTTTCGTGCGATGCGTCCTCACGCCACGCGATCGCTCCCGAGCGCCCGGGAGCGATACGAGGTCTCGCTCCCCGCTCAGGAGCATTACGCTCCGCGGGGGTACATCACTCCTCGGTCAGATCCGCGTACGTGCGCCGAACCGTGACGGGCGTCACGTCGGCGACGTCGGCGGCCTCCCGTTGCGTGCAGTCGGCACCCAGCTCGCGGGCGGCGGTGTACAGGCAGGCCGCGGCGACGCCGACCGGGTTGCGACCGTTCGCGATCCCCTCGCTCACGGCGCGCTCGGCCAGTTCCCCGGCGCGACGCTCGATCTCGGCTGTGCAGCCGAGATCGCTCGCGAACCGCGGGAGGTACTCCGCGGGGCCGGTCGGCCCGATCGGTAGCCCGAGCTCGCGGTTCATCGCGTCGAAGGCCGCTCGGTGTTCGTCCTCGGTCGCCTTCGCCTCGTCACAGATCTCGCCGACGGTCCGGGCGACGTCCGCGGTCCGGCAGGCCACGTACACGCAGGCGGCGGCGAACCCCTCCAGCGACCGGCCGCGAAGCAGGCTCTCGTCCTGCGCCGAGTCGAACAGCGCACAGGCCGTGTCGCGGACGCCGTTCGGGAGTTCGAGCGCGCCGGTCAGCCGCCGGATCTCGGTGTACGCGTACACCTTGTTGCGGTCGCGCTTCGTCGAGATCTGCGCCCGGTTGTGCTGCGTGCGCATCCGAGCGAGCCGCCGACGCTTGCGACCCTTCACGCGAGTGGACCGACCGATCTCCGTCGACAGCCCGCGGTCGTGCCGCGACCGCGTCAGCGGCGCGCCGGTGCGCTTTGGGTTCGTGTCGTCGTCCGCGAACGAGCGCCACTCGGGGCCGTGGTCGATCCGGTCGGCCTCGACCACGAGCCCGCAGTCGGCACAGACGCGCTCCGCGGAGTCGACGCGGGTCCGCCCGCCGCACTCCGGGCACTCCTCGACGGCGGTCGCGGTCCGCGTTCTGTTGCGGTTGGCGGTCTTGGTCCGCGCTTCGTCGCGGTCGGTGGCCTCGGTGCGCTGCGAGCGAACGGCGGTCGGGCGTGCCTGACTCATCACACATCGAACTCCGGCCCGATGCCTTACTTAAACCCGGGTGGATCGGCGGTCGATCGGCGCGATCGGCGCACCCGAACCGACCGGTAACCGATCGGTGTTCGGCGTCCAAACCGCCGCGCAGTACGGTGGTTTTAACCCTCTAACGCGTGCACCGGAACGTATGACGCTGTCGGAGATCGCGGACGGTCTCGAAGTGACGTCCCGCCAGCGGGAGCGCGGGGTCGCCGTCGCGGACGACACCGAGACCCCGCTCGTCGAGCGGCTGGAGTCGCACGCGGACGACCTCCCGTGTACCCCGGCCGCGACGGCGACGCTCGTCGACGCCTACACCGCGGGACGGAGCGTCGGCGATGCCGCCCGTGAGGCCGGTGTAACACCGATGATCGGGGCGAAGGCGCTCCATCGCTGCGGCGTCTCGGACGTCTGCCCGCTCGCACCGAGCCGGCGGGGAGTCGTCCGCGACTGGCTGGACGGCCGAATCGCGCGCAGCGAGGCGGTCGCGCTCGCCGGCGGCGACGAGGCGGACTTCGCGCTCGCGACGTTCGTCGAGACGCACGACCCGCTTCCGGACGTCGCCGACGCGGTCGAATCCCACGTGGCTGGGTCGGCCCCGCTCGGTACCGGTCCCGACGCCGACGGTGCCGAACTCGGCGGCGCGCTCGGGTCGCCCGACGGGCTCCGCTGAGCGCGGGTCCGATCCGGGTTCCGGCCTTCGCTCGCAGATTCGTCTCCTCCGTACATTCGGCTTCTGCTCCGCTTCTGTCCACTCTCAGGGTCTCAGCCGGTCCACCAGCCCCGGGTCCGGGAACTCGACTCCGACCGTCGTCCCGAAGCCCTCAGCGTACGCGTCCGCGACGGCCCGAGCGTACGCTCCGGTCCCGGTCGCCGCGGTCGGCGCGGCCGCGACCCGCGGATCGGTCGCCGGGAGCGTGACTCCGTCCCCGCTCTCGCTGTTGCCCGAACCGGAGCCGGTTCCGCTCGTCCTCGCCACCGCGATCGCCTCGTCGACGCTCTCGCCGACGTCGGCGATCCGCCCGCGGAGTCGCTGAAGTGCGTCCCGTCCGCGGGTAGTGGCCGGATACACCGCCGCCACGCGGTCGGCGGCGGCGACCGCCGCGACCGCCTCGTTCGAACCGACCGGCGCGGCGTCGACGATCACCGCGTCGTGTGTGGTCGCCGCCTCGTCGATCCGCCGTTCGAGCTTCTGTGCCGCCGCCGCGGTCTTCGCCCTCGCGAGCCGCTCGAACGGCGCGCGGGCGGGGACGGCGTCGGCCCGTCCAGGGAGCTGGTCGCCGCTAGTGTCACTTCGTCCCTCGGCACCGCTCCGCCCGTCGTCGCCTCCGTCGCCATCGACATCGATCGGGTACGTTCCGGTCGACAGGGGCGCGTCGGTGTCGTCGGTGACCAAGGCGGTGCAGTCCGTCTCGATCCGACCCGTCACGTACTCGGCGAGGCCCTGCGTCGTGAACGCGGCGTCGATCACCGCCACGTCCCGGCCGTCGCGTGCGCCGAGCGCGGCCAGCTCGACGGCGGTCCGCGTCGTCCCCGCGCCGCCGGTCGCCCCGACGAGCGCGAGCGTCGTCGCGTGCATACGGTCGGCTTCGCGCGGTTTCGGGGTTAACTCTGTTGAACGTCGACTGCGGTCGGCTGCAGCCGATCGCAGTCGGCTGTGATCGACCGGGCTCAGTCGCTCATCCGGCGATCGCGTCGACGACCGCGTCCAGTTCCTCGTCGGTGAGGTCGGGACGCTCTCCGCCGACCGCGTGCAGGGGAGCGCCGCCGTCGCCCTCGAACCGGGGGATGATGTGGACGTGGACGTGCGGGACCTCCTGCCCGGCGGCCGCGCCGTCGTTGATCCCGACGTTGGCGGCGTCGGCGTCGACGGCCGACTGCACGCGCGGCGTCAGTTCGGTCACCGCCGCGAACAACGCGCCAGCGAGGTCGTCGTCCAGATCGCCGACGTGTTGGGCGTGACCCTTCGGAATCACGAGCGTGTGTCCGCGCGAGAGCGGGTTCGCGTCGAGAAACGCCAGCACGTCGTCGGTCTCGTGGACGGTGCGAGCCGGGATGTCCCCGGCGACGATGGAACAGAAAATGCAGTCCTCGCTCATACGCGAGGAGTCGTCGCGGCGGCCCATCAAGGTTTCCCGAGTCGAACTCGTCGGGCGCTCCGGCGATTTGTCCACCGGCCCATCGACCACCGGCCCATCGACCCGCCGTCGAGCTACTCGTCTGCGTCCTCCCGCACCGTCCCGCCGACGACGAGCGCGGCCCCGATTATCACGAGGTTCTTGATGATGTACTGCCCCTCAACGGTCAGCTCGTGCGGGAACGTGACGAACACGACCTCCGGCAGGAGAACGATGGGGAGGAAGGTCCCGGGCATCTGGAGGAACAGCAGGAAGATCCCCACCCGGATGAGCGGCCGGTACAGCAGACACAGCCCGATGAGCACCTCCCAAATTCCAAGAACGGGGACGAACAGCTCCGCCGGAACCAGGTACACCGTGGCCGCGACGAGCTCCGCGGCCGGGCTCCCACCGATCACCTTCAGTCCGCCGAACCAAATGAAGACGATACCGAGCGCGACCCGGAGAGCGGGGATACCGAGTCGATTCATCTGCCGGGTGATCTCGCGATCGATCCGGTCGAATCGCTCACGGGCTGACGCGAGCCGATCTTCTCTCGTCGAATCGGCGTCGACGTTTCCGGTCGCCGCGGGGTCGCCGTCGGATTCGGTGTCGGCGTCGGTCGTCTGTGAGGCGGACATGGGTTCTCGATATGCTACGCGGTGGAAACGCAAAAACCCTCGCTAGAGGGGCTCATAGGCGTCAAAACTCGGCTTTCGATCGTGAACGATATGGGCCGCCGATCAGTCGTCGGCGTCGGGGAACGGCACGTCGATCAGCGCGCCGTCATCGGGGAGGAGACACTCCCCGTCGAACGCCTCCCGAGCCTCGTGCAGGATCGGTGAGGCGTCGGCCGCGTACCGCGACGAGACGTGGACCAACGCGAGCCGTTTCGCCCCCGCCCGCGCGGCGATATCTCCCGCCTCTCGCCCGGTCGAATGGGCGGTGTCGCGGGCGCGGTCGGCCATGTCGTCCGCGAACGTGGCGTCGTGGACGAGGAGGTCCGCGTTCGCGGCGACCTCCACCGTCCGCTCACGCGGGCGCGTGTCCGCGGTGTACACCAGCGTCCGTCCGGGCCGCGGCGGACCGACGACCGTCTCCGGCTCGACGACCGTCCCGTCCTCGGCCTCGACCGGGTCGCCGGCGTGTAACCGACCGAACTTCGGGCCCACGGGCACGCCGAGCTCCTCGGCTTTCGGGCGGTCGAACCGTCCCGGTCGGTCGTCCTCCTCGAGGACGTACCCCTGCGAGTTGGTCCGGTGGGTCGTCTCGAAGGCGCGGACCGCGTAGCCGTCGGCGTCGAGCGCGACCCCGCCGGTCGCCACGGGCTCGATCCGGACGCGAAACGCCGGGTCGTGGCCGACCGCGTGGACGAGGTCGCGGAGGTCGTCCGCGGTTCCCTGCGGACAGTGGATCGTCAGCGGCTCCGTTCGGTCGTTGAACCCGAGCGTCTGTACCAGGCCCGGAATGCCGAGGACGTGGTCGCCGTGGAGGTGCGAGACGAACAGGTGATCGATGCCGAACCCCGTGCCGTACCGCATCATCTGTCGCTGGGTCCCCTCGCCGCAGTCGAAGAGGAGGCGGTCGCCCTCGCGGTTGACGAACAGTGCGCTCGGCGCGCGCTCGGTGGTCGGGACGGCCCCGCCAGTTCCGAGAAACGTGACGCGAAGGGACATACCCGTCCTGTGTCCGGCGGCGATAAACTCCTTTCTTTCTGGCCGCTCACGCGCCCCGGCCGAAGCCCACATGTGTCGCCCGACCCGAGCACGACCATGCACGACGCGATCGCCGCCCTCGTCGAACAAGAGGGATGGCGTGCCGAAGGCGACGCGGCGCGGGTCCACTACGACGGCGGTGGCGACCGGTTCGCGGTGGAGTTCTACGCCGGGCCCGGGCTCGTTCTCTACTGGACGGTCCCGGCAGCCAGCGCGGAGGCCGGATCGACCGAGTCGCGGTCCGACGGGACCGTCGCTGCGCCAGTTCCGCGAAAAACCGTCCCCGATCCGCTCCGGCGCCGGATACGCGAGGATCTCGACGCGGCCGAGGTCGACCCCGCAGTCGAGCGACGCGAGATCTGACCTACCGGCCGCTCGACGACGAGGCGAGCGTCCCCAGTCGCCGATCGTCGCACACCGCGAACCACTGCTCTCTCTCCCGATGCCCCCGTAATATGTGAGGCGCAAACCCCGTCAAAACCCGCCAAAACCGGTGATTTCCGCCGATGTATTTCGAGTCGAAGGAAACCTATTTGCGTCGCAGTCCGATAGCGTTCGGTAATGAGTAGCGTCGACTGGGAAGACGACGACCCGTTCGAGGAGCAACGGGACAACGTCGAGAACCCAATGAAGCGACTGTTCGCCGTATACGGTCGCGACTACCTCCCACAGGTCTCCGTCGGCATCGTCGCCAGCGTCTTCGCGCGCCTCCTCGATCTCCTCCCGCCGCTGATGCTCGGGATCGCCATCGACGCGGTGTTTTATCAGGACGCGCGCTTCAGCGAACAGATCCCCCTCGTGCTGCTTCCCGCCGAGTGGCTCCCGACCGGCCAGATCGACCAGTTCTGGTTCATCGTCGCAGTCGTCGGCGGCGCGTTCGGGATCGGCGCGGCGTTCCACTGGGTCCGCAACTGGGGGTTCAACTCCTTCGCACAGAACATCCAGCACGACGTTCGCACCGACACCTACGACAAGATGCAGCGGCTGAACATGGAGTTCTTCTCCGACAAGCAGACGGGCGAGATGATGTCGATCCTCTCGAACGACGTGAACCGGCTCGAACGGTTCTTAAACGACGGGATGAACTCGCTGTTCCGCCTCTCCGTGATGGTGGTCGGGATCGGTGCCCTGCTGTTCTGGATCAACTGGCAGCTCGCCTTGGTCGCGCTCTTGCCAGTACCGATCATCGGCGGATTCACCTACCTGTTCATCAAGATCATCCAGCCGAAGTACGCCGAGGTGCGCTCCTCCGTCGGAAAGATGAACTCCCGGCTGGAGAACAACCTCGGCGGCATTCAGGTGATCAAGTCGTCGAACACCGAGCCGTACGAGTCCGACCGCGTCGACGACGTGTCGATGGACTACTACGACGCCAACTGGGACGCGATCACGACCCGGATCAAGTTCTTCCCGGCGCTGCGCGTGCTCGCTGGCATCGGCTTCGTGATCACGTTCATCATCGGCGGACTCTGGGTGTTTCAGGACGCGCCGCCGGGGCCGTTCACGGGAGAGCTGTCGATCGGGATGTTCGTCGTCTTCATCCTCTACACGCAGCGGTTCATCTGGCCGATGGCGCAGTTCGGGCAGATAATCAACATGTACCAGCGAGCTCGCGCCTCCTCCGCGCGGATCTTCGGGCTGATGGACGAGCCGTCGCGACTCGCAGAGGATCCGGACGCCGAGGAGCTCCTCGTGGGCGAGGGCGAGGTCGTCTACGACCGTGTCAGCTTCGGCTACGACGAGGAGACGATCGTCTCCGACATCGACTTCGAGGTCGCCGGCGGCGAGACCCTCGCGCTCGTGGGGCCGACCGGCGCCGGTAAGTCGACCGTTCTCAAGCTTCTCCTCCGGATGTACGACGTCGACGAGGGAGCGATCCGCATCGACGGGCAAAACGTCCGCGACGTGACGCTCAAATCCCTCCGCCAGTCGATCGGCTACGTCGGGCAGTCGTCGTACCTCTTCTACGGCACCGTTCGCGAGAACATCACGTACGGGAGCTTCGACGCGACGGACGCGGAGGTGCGCGAGGCGGCGCAGGCGGCCGAGGCCCACGAGTTCATCGAGAACCTCCCGGACGGCTACGACACGATGGTCGGCGAGCGCGGCGTCAAGCTCTCCGGCGGTCAGCGCCAGCGCGTCACCATCGCGCGGGCCGTGCTGAAAGACCCCGACATCCTCATCCTCGACGAGGCCACCTCCGACGTGGACACCGAGACGGAGATGCTGATCCAGCGCTCGCTCGACCGGCTCACCGCGGACCGCACGACGTTCGCCATCGCGCACCGCCTCTCCACGATCAAGGACGCGGACACGATCCTCGTCTTGGAGGGCGGCGAGATCGCCGAGCGCGGGACGCACGCGGAACTGCTCGAAAACGGCGGACTGTACGCGCACCTCTGGGGCGTGCAGGCGGGCGAAATCGACGAGCTTCCGCAAGAGTTTATCGACCGCGCACAGGAGCGCACCGCGCGGCTGATCGAGGACGCCGAGAGCGACGACGACTGACTGAGACTCGGGAAGCGGCGGCTCGCCGCCTCAGACCGACAGCTGACTCCAGTCGCCGACCGCGGTTCCCTCGTCCTCTTCGCACGTCCCCTCCGTTCCGTCCGCGGCACCGCTCCTCGCCTCGTCGCTTACCCCCTCCACGATTGCGTCCCGCACCTCCCAGGGCTCGGTGAACCGTGACGCTTCGCACGCTCGCAGCGCGGATTCGACGCTCTCGGTGCCGGTCGGCGTTTCCAGCTCGAACCCGCCGTACTGCTCGGCCAGTTCAGCGACGGTCACCGGGTACCGGTGCTCTCTGAGCGCCCGCTTCAGCGCCCCGAACGTGACCCCGCACGCCCGCGTGTGTTCCTCGTTCTCAGTCGCCATGACGACCAACTTATCGGCGAGGGAATTAATTCCAACGGCCGCCGCCCGATTTGGAGGCCGCCGTTCGGCTCGGACGTCGTCGCCCGGCTCGGCGACCGCCGCCTATACGGCGCGTCCCGCCATTGACCCGGTATGCACCTCGCGGACGCCACTTGGACCGACGTGCGTGACGCCGACGTCGACGTCGCGTTCGTTCCCGTCGGTAGCACCGAACAGCACGGCCCGCACGCGCCTCTCGGGACCGACACCCTCGACGCGGTCGCCGTCGCGGAGGCGGGCGCGGCGGCGTACTCGGCCGAACCATCGACCGCCGCCGCCGAGTCGACGCTCGACGAGGTCGCCGTCACCCCCCCGATCCCGATAGGCGTCGCCGAGGAGCACCGGGCGTTCGACGGGACGATGTGGGTCTCGCCCGAGACGTTCCGGTCGTACGTCCGCGAAGCGGCCGAATCCCTCCCGAATCACGGCATCGACCGGGTCGTGTTCGTCAACGGTCACGGCGGCAACGTGGAGGCGCTCGCGGAGGTCGCGCGCCGATTCTCGCGGGACCCCTCTCACGCGGGCTACGCGGTCGCGTTCACGTGGTTCGACACGGTCGGCGAGCACGCGAGCGACATGGGTCACGCTGGCCCGCTGGAGACGGCGCTGTTGCGCGCGACACGCCCCGACCTCGTGCGTGAGGACCGGATCGACGAGGCCGCCGCCGACGCGGCCGAGCGCTGGGGGGAGTGGGTCTCCGGGGTGAACCTCGCGCACGACAGCGACGAGTTCACGGCGAACGGCGTGGTCGGCGATCCGACCGCGGGCGACGCCGAGCGCGGCGAGGAGCTGCTGGGCCTCGCGAGCGACGCGCTCGCGGAGCTCGCTACCGCGGTCGTCGCTCGGGAGTCAACTTAAAAGGAACGCGCCGACGGCTACTCCTCGTCTGCGTCGTCGTCCTCGCTCTCGCTCGCCTCCGCCGCGTCCTGGAGCGCGCCGCGGATCGCTGGCACGGCACCCGTGAGCGAGGCGACCTCTTCGGCCGCGGTCTCGATGTCTCCGACGAGCGACTCCAGATCCTCGATTTCTTCTTTTAAATCGTCGGCGTCCTCGAAGGCGTCTGCGCGCTCACCGAGCACGTACGCCTTCTTCGCCGAGCGGACGCTGTCGAGCGCGTCGCCGACGTCGAGGGCGGATTTCAGCCCGTTGAGCGCCCCGAGCACGTTGTCCGCGTCCGTCTCCCAAACCGCATCCGGATCAGGAAGCTCCGCGCGGGCGGCCGCGAGGTGCTCTTCGACCTCCGCGCGGGTCTCCGCCGCCGCCTCGCCGAACAGGTCGTCGTCGTCGAACGTGGACTGGCCCATACCCGACCTGTCGTCCCGACACCTTTTAAAAACGCGCCCGAAAGCGAAAGTGAAACCTCTGGGCAGGCGGCGTGACCTGTCCGTCCGGCGCGGGTGGGCGTTCAGTTCCGCCTCGACGGTCGGTGGGGTGCCGTACAGGTCCTGTGCATCGATCCGGTGTATCGATCCGGTGCGATCGGCCGTGCGCCCTTTTATCAGTGACCCGCTCCTCGACCCGCTCACATGCCCTCCACTAGCCGACGCGCCCTCCTCGCCGGTGCGGTCGGCGGCCTCGCCGCGGCGATCGGTGGCGGCGTCGCCGTCCAGCAGTACGCGACTCGGAACCACCTCAGATTTCGGCCGCTATCGACGGAAAACGACTCCGATGAGCCGGTTAACGTAGCGGTCTCGGTCATCGACGAGTCCGGCGACCGTGACGACACGGTTCACGAGGTCGCGCTCGCTCCGACCGGGGACGACGGCGCGTCGGCCGTCCTCCGCGGTCCCTCCGTCTCGTATCCGGCGCCGTACGCGATCCGTGCGCGACGAACGGACGGCAGCGGGAGTGCGACCGACCTCTCCCTGTCGAACGCCGCGATCGTCGGTCGACTCCCCGAGGTCGCCTGGGGCTCGGAGCACGTCTCGTTGGCCGTTGTCGTCGAACCCGACGGGACCCTCTCGGCCCGAGTTGAGCCGCGATCGTCGGAGTGAGCGTCGGGGTGGGCCGCGCGTCTCCGTCGACCTTCGACCGAGTTACGGAGAGTCGAGGAGAACGCCTCGCGCTTTAGCGCGTGGATGAATCCGACACTACCCTTCACAGTCCATCGTTCGATGGCACGGCTGGATATTCCACGCTGCTCCAATGGACACCTTCAAGTAATTTTATCTACATAGGTTACATATGGCGAAACAGGTCGTTACTCGTACCTACACTGCTTCCATACGGAACCAGTCGCGGGTACGAGACGACCTTGATTCGCTCGGGTTTGCCGCCTCGAAACTCTGGAACGTCGGCCGATGGACGTGTAGTCGGATCTGGGATGAAATTGATCACATCCCTAACCACAACGAACTCACCACGTACCTCAAAACCCACGAACGCTATGATGACTTACATTCTCAGTCAAGTCAGCGAGTCCTTCAAGAACTCGCTGAGGCGTTCAACGGTTGGTACGGCAACCGACGCAACGGAGATACAAAAGCGAACCCGCCCGGCTACCGCAAACACGGCGACGAACACCCGCGTTCCACAGTCACATTCAAGCAGAAAGGCTTCAAACTCGACACTCAGTACGACCGAGTTCGACTCTCACAGGGATCAAACCTGAAAGAACATTGGTCGGATTTCGTCCTGTGCAAGTACCAGACTCGCCCCGACGTTGACCTCTCCACAGTGGAGAACGTCCAACAAGTCAAGATTGTGTGGACAGGCGACGAGTGGGAGATCCACTTCGTCTGCAAGGTCGAGATCGACGTGGCTGAAGCCCCCGGTGAGAAGACGGTGGGTGTTGATCTCGGTATCAACAACTTCGCCGCGCTCGCGTATGAAGACGGCCACAGCGAGTTGTACCCACTTAACTGTTTGAAACAGGACGACTACTACTTCAGCAAGCGAATCGCTCGGTGTGACAACTCGGACTCCGAGCAGGCCACGCGGTTGAACCAGAAGAAGTCGGCCCGCCGCACACACTACTTCCACACGCTCTCGAAACACATCGTTCAGCGATGTGTTGAGGAGGAAATTGGAACGATTGTGGTGGGCGATCTCTCCGGCATCCGTGAGGATGAGGAGAACGGTGAGTCAAAAGACTGGGGCACGAACGGTAATCTCGAGCTACACTCGTGGGCGTTCGACCGCTTCACCGATCTGCTCGAATACAAAGCGGAGATGGAAGGCATCACGGTCGAGCACGTGTCTGAGCGGGATACCTCGAAGTCGTGTTCGTGCTGTGGCCAGACGCGTGATGCGAATCGTGTTGAACGCGGACTGTATGTCTGCGATGAGTGCGGTACAGTGGCGAATGCAGATGTGAACGGCGCTGAGAACATTCGGCAAAAAGTATCTCCGAGTTCACCGAATCTCTCGGTGAATAGGAGTAACGGCTGGTTGGCACAGCCATCGACGTTCTTGTTTGACAAGGAAACTGGCGCGTTCGCGCCTCAAGAACAGGTTACGTCGTAAACCACAATATCCCAACCCAGCGGTGCGGTGCCGTGGGAATCCTCGCCCTTCAGCGCGGGGAGGATGTCAAAGTCGGAGCATCAACTCGACCGTGAACAGCACCACGAGCAGCGTCAAGGTCCCGGCCAGCGCGATGAGTGTCCATAGCCACTCGGTCACCCGATCTGCGCTCGGCGTCGCAACGAGCAGGGTCGGCCGGTCTCTGGAATCGGAGGCGGTCACGCTCGACTCACGCTTGGCCGATTCTCGCCGCGCAACGTAAACTCGACTATGTGGCAGATATAGCGCCCTACGCGCCTTATTAGTGCTATATATCTCCACTACCCTGTCGACGTTTCACGCCCGATTCCACGGGGCCTCCGCGAAGTCGACGACGCGCTCGCCGCGGTCGAGACCGTCGATCCGTTCGATATCGGCGTCGTCGAGAGCGAGCTCCCGCGCCGCCCAGTTCGCTTCAACGTGCTCGGGAGTGGCTGCCTTCGGGATCGGCGCGACACGGTCTTTCGAGAGCAGCCACGCGAGGCTCACCTGCGCGGGACTCGCGTCGTACGCCTCGCCGATCTCTCGGAGGAGATCCACGTCGGCGACGCGGTTCCGCGCGATGGGGGAGTAGGCTACGAGCCAGTGATCGTCGTCGACCGCACGCTCGCGAAGCTCGCGCTGCTGGAGGAGCGGGTGGCACTCGACCTGATGAGCGAACACGTCGTGGTCGAGCCGGTCGATCGCCTCGGCCAGCTGGTCCGGCTCGAAGTTCGAGAGGCCGATCCGGTCTATGACGCCGTCGTCGACGAGGTCGTCCAGCGCGGGCAGCGTCTCTGCCGGATCGTACGTGTCGATCGGCCAGTGGACGTACAGCAGATCGATCGAGTCGACGCCGAGGCGCTCGCGGCTCTCCTCGGCGGTCGCGATCGCGTCCTCGTACGAGAGGTTATCCGTCGAGAGCTTCGTCGCGACGAACAGCTCGTCGCGGTCGACGTCGGTCCGGTCGATCCCGGCCGCCACCGACGCCTCGTTGTCGTACCCCTGTGCCGTGTCGACGTGTCGGTATCCCGTCTCGATCGCGTGAGCGACGCCAGCGGCGCACTCCTCGCCGTCGTCGAGCCTGTATGTCCCGTAGCCGAGTCGGTCGAACGCGTCTGTCATATGCGGTGGTTCGACCGCCGTCGGCGTAAAAGGGATCGGCCTGTCGACCGCGTCGAGGGAGACGTTCCGCCTCGTCTCCTTCGACGTCGTCTCGACGGTCGACTTCGTCGCCGCCACGGCGGACGACTGATCGCCGGTCAGCGCTCGTCGGCGACGAGCGACTCGTACCCCGCGCCGGTCTGTTTCAGCGTCTCCGTCGAGTAGAGTCGCTCGTGCTCGAACGGGAGGTGCTCGGCCGCCAGCTCGTCGATCTTCGCGTCGACCGCCTCGGCCTCGCGGCCGTGGATCATCGTGAACATGTTGTACTCCCAGTCTTGATCCGGGCGGCGCGGGCGGTGGTAACACAGCGTGACGTACGGGAGGCTCCCGACCGCTTCGCCGCGCTCGTCCAACTCGTCGTCCGGGACGTTCCAGACGACCATGCAGTTGCTCGTGAACCCGGTGACGATGTGATTGACGACGCAGCCGATCCGCTTGATACAGCCGTCGGCGAGCAGCCGCTCGACCGCGGCGAGTACGTCGTCGAGAGGGGCGTCGATCTCGGCCGCGATGTCGGCGTAGGGGGTCGCCGACAGCGGGAAGCCGTCTTGGATCGCCAAGAGGAGGTCGGCCTCCACCGAACTCAGATCGCCACGGGCGTCTTCCGAGATGCGGGTGGCGGAAACGTCAGTTTCTTCGAGAGACTCGCGCGCGAACCGGTCCCTATTGACCACGGGAAACTCCAGATCGATGTAGTAATCGGTCAACATCGGGAGGTTCAGCACCGCACAGCCGGTTCGCTCCTCGATCTCGGCGAGTATCTCGTCGCGTCGCTCTCGGGAGCCCGCGGTGACGACGAACCACTGGTTCCACTCGTGATCGCGCCGGTAGTTGTGATTCACCTGCCGGTAGCCGTTGATTATCTCGGCGATCTCGTCGAATCGGTCCTCGGGCGCACGCACCGCCGCGAGCGTCGACGAACCGATAACCGGAGGGTTAAGCACCGCGCCGAACCGTCGGAACACGCCACGCTCTCGGAGGCTGCGAACGCGGTCGAGAATCTCGTCGGCGTCGACCTCGACGCCCGTCTCGGCCGCGATCTCCCGGGCGACCCGCTCGAACGGGCGCGGTTCGACGGGGAAGCCGCTCTGGTACTCGTCGATGAGCGCGGCGTCGACCGCGTCGATTCCGGCCCGCCAGTCGGCGTCCAGACTCATTACTCGGATAAGGGGACGGAGGTATCTACGGGTTTCGACACCCGGTCTCGGAGACGGCCTCCTCGAAGGGGTCCGAGGGTGTTCGCGGAGGACTACTCGTCAGCAGAGGACTTCTCCGGCGTCGGCGAGAACGCCCGCGCGCTCGCTTCCAACTGCGCCGCGGAGCAGCCGCCGACGGTCGCGGCCTGTTCGAGGGTCAACGTGCGGGCGCGATACAGCGTGAGTGCGGTGGCGACGGATTTGGACGTCATCGGGTACGTCTCTCTCATAGATGGACGAGTATATAATTCTGTCGCGTATTCAGCTCGATTATGATACTCGAACGAGATAGAAGTAGCTACTCATGAAGATAACAAGAACTTAATTGAAAGAATGTCCACTACTAGTATGTGATCTGTTCTCATGATCGCGACGCAATCGAGCCGACGCCCCCGCTATCCGGCTCGCGCGCGGTCACCCCCGCCGCGCTCCTCCGCTGCTGTTCTCTGTCGGGCCGCTCTGCTGTTCCCGCCGTCCGGGAGCCGAGCGAGGGACTTTTCGTTCGGAAGGCCGAACGACGCGTATGGCTCAGGCGACCCAGGAGTTCGGCGAGTGGCCCCTCAAGCGGTTGATGACCGAGGTCTGCGGCTCCGGCCACAAGTCGGCCGACGACCTGACGCGCGCGCAGGCGACCGAGGCGTTCGAGCGAATCCTCGCGGACGAGCCCGACCCGACGACGCTCGGGGCGTTCTGGCTCGCGAACCGCTGGAAGCGGAACACGGCCGAAGAGTTGGGCGCGTACGTCGACGTGATGTGCGAGCGCGTCGACTACGCCGAACCCGACTGCGACCCCGTCGACTGCGGCGCGAACTACGACGGTAAGGGGCGCACCGCGATCTTGGGCGTCGCGGCGGGCGTCGTCGCGGCCGCCGCGGGCACCCCGATAGTCGTTCACTCCGGCGACCGCGTCCCCACGCAGAAGCAGGACGCGTACAAACACGTCCTCGACGAACTGGGCGTCGCGACTGAGCTGACGCCCCGGGACTCCGCCGACATGGTCGACGAGACCGGCTTCGGCTTCTACTACCAGCCCGCGTTCAACCCCGCGATCGACGACCTGTTCGACCGCCGCGACCAGATGGGCGTCCGGACGTTCGTTAACACGATCGAGACGCTGGCGAACCCCGCCGGTGCCTCGGTCCACCTCGGCTCCTTCTATCACCTCGCGTTCGCGAAGAAGGTCGTCGACACGTTCGTCGAGAGCGAGTTCCACGGTCTCGACAGGGTGCTGATGTTCCAGGGAATGGAGGGGTACGACGACGTTCGCCCCGGCTACACGAAGGTCGCCGAGTGGACCGCAGCCGATGAGGACGACGCGGGAGACGCCGGCAGCGATGGAGCGAGCTTCACCGACTTCGAGATCGAGACCGCCGACTACGGGATGGACCTCGAAGAGGACGACCTCGCGGTCGACGACGTCGCCGTCGAGTCCGCTCGCATTACGGAAGACGTGCTCGCCGGCGAGCGGGACGACGCCTTCGCGGACGCGGTCGCGGTCAACGCCGCGCTCCGGATCTACGCCCGCGAGGACGCCGACTCTATCGAAGCCGGACTAGAGACGGCTCGCGAGGCGATCGACGACGGCTCCGCGCTCGCGGTGCTCGAAGCGCTGCAGGCGTTCTGAGGGCGATACGCCCCCCGACGCTCGACTCGCCTCGGCCGTCGTCTGAGACTTTTTGGAGGAATTTCGGACTGAGTTCGGAAAGCCCACTTAGGTGCTCGTGACCAACTATCGCATGCAGAGACCCACCATGTTACACGACCACACGCAACACGAGGTGCTCACCGACGATGCCGACGTGTGAACACTGCGACGCGCACGTCTCGGACCGGTTCGCCCGCGTGTTCTCGGACGCGCGCGGCCGGATCCACGCCTGCCCGAACTGCTCGGCGAACGCCGGTATCGCGGAGGTCACGAAACAACGGGCGCACGACGCCTGAAAACGGACTCAGCCGGGGCTTCCGCCGTTTCGCGTCCGCTTCTATGCCGTCGTGCTGCCGTCCGCCGACCCGACCTGCCTGCGGTCGACCCTACCGGTCCGGAGCCGGGGGCATCGCTCGCTTGTGAGCGCTGCGCTCGGACAGCTCGACCACCCGATCGACCGCCTCCGCGGGCACGTCGAGCTCCCGCACCGTCGCGGACCGGGAGAGTCCGCCGTCGACGTGGACCGCGAGGACGGCGTCGACGGTGTCGTAGTCGAGGCCGAGCTCCGCCGCGTCGGTCTGCCCCTCCCACATCCCGGCGGTCGGTTCCTGCATCACGAGGTCGCGGGGCACGCCGACGTGTGCGGCCAGCTGCCGGACCTGCTGTTTGTACAGATTCCCGATCGGGTTGCAGTCCACGGCCTGATCGCCGTACTTCGTGTAGTACCCCGTCATCGCCTCCGCGCGGTTCCCCGTCCCGAGAACGATCCGATTCTCCGCGTTGGCGACGAAGTAGTTCAGGACGGCTCGGGTCCGGACGTACACGTTCCCTTTCGCCATCTGGCTCTCTGCCGCCTCCGGGAACGCCCCGAAGAACCGCTCCGCGATCGGTTGGATCTCCACCACGTCGTACTCGATCCCGAGGTCGTCGGCGACGCGCTCGGCGTCGCTCATCACGTCCGGATCGTTCACCTCGGCGGGCATCGTGATCCCGCGGAGACCGTCCTCGCCGAGCGCTTCGACGGCGAGGTAAGCAGTCAGCGTCGAGTCGATCCCCCCCGAGAGCCCAAGGACGGCTCCCTCCGCGCCCGCGTCGTCGACGAGGTCCGCGATGAACGCGACGATTCGCTCGCGGGTCGCCGCCAGTTCCTCATCCGACAGGCGGAGGTCGAGCGGGGGGTCGTCCGACAGCAACACCGACTGCTCCGTATGCTGGCTCATGAACGACGTGAGGTACCGAGACGACTAATACCTCCCCGTCGCGCTGCCGAACTGGACGCGCGTCTGATTCCGACGCTTCGACAGCCACGATGTCACGTCGTGTCCCGCTCGCGTGCGGCGTCGAGTCGGCGGCGGAACCGGACGAGGTGCGTGGTACGGAGCCCGCCGTGAACCGCGATCGAGGACCCGAACGCGATCGTCCCGAGCTTCCCGCCGGAACCCGCGAGGAACGGCGACGTGTAGACGACGATCACCCCGACGAGGGCCCCGGCGAGCGCGACCCACCGTTCGTCCGGAAGCCGACCCGTGCCGCTCATCCCCGCGAACGACGCTCCGAAGGCGGCCGCCGCGGGGAGCGTCCCCTCCGGACCCAGCGCGAGGGGAAAGCCGGTCCCAGCGACGACGCCGACGAGGCCGGACGCGGCCACGGCGCTCCCGCCGACGCGGACGTGCAGCGAGAACGTGATGACCGCTGCGATCACGGCCGTGACGACGACGAGGAGCACCGTCTCCCGGCCGGGGATCGCCGCGGTCGGGAACGGCCGGGCCGTGGCGGCCGCGGTGAACGTGACGCCGACGAAGGCGGTCGTTCCGAGTTTTCCTCCGACGCCGTGGTACACCGGCCGGGCCGCGAGGAACAGGACGGCTGCGACCCCGGCGGCGGCGGTCGTCGCGACGTAGGTGTCGAACAGCGCGGGCGACGTCATCCCGACGAACGCGCCGCAGTACGCCGGTACGGCCCGGGTCGGTGCGAGGACCGCGGCCGTCACACCGACCGCTCCAGCCCCGACGACGGGCGTGACCCCGGCTTCGACTGCGAGCCCGTACGTCGAGATCGCTCCGATGACGACGGCGATCGGGATCGCCACGAGATCGCGCGCCTCCACCAGCGAGGGGCGGAGGACGCCGCCCTCGCTCCCGCGAGCGAGCGCCGCACGGAGGGCCGACCACTCCGCGCGGGCCCCGACGACGACCGCGGCGGCAGTGACGGTCAGGACTGCGGCGACGAGCGCTGTGAGCGGCGTCCCAGCGTCGGACGTGGCCGCGCCGGCGGCGCCGAGCGCAACGAGGACGACCGCCGGAACCGACAGCGCGAGGAACCCTGCGACCGTCTCGGAGCCGACGTGGACGGGGGGGACGTCGTCGGGCGCGGTCCTGGCGTCGTCGCCGGGCGCGGTCGTCGCGGGGGCACCCGCCGGCTCGTCGCTCATGGCCTCGGATCGCGTCTGCGACGTATTGGTCGCTTCGGCCGAGGCTCGGGCCGTACGGTCCTCTCGGCGGGCCGCTTCGGACAACTACAGCAGACCGTCGCGGTCGGCCAGTAACAAGCCCTCCAGCGTCGCGTCGTTCGTCGGCGGCTCGCGGGCGACCTCCAGCGCCTCGTCGATCGGGACCGTCCGCGGGACGAGGAACTCGTTGCTGTCGTGGTCGACGTCGACCGGCTCCAGTCCCTCGGCGAACACGTACCCGCGCGTGTGACGCAACACGCCGGTCGAACACCACACCTCCTGGAGGAGCGACGTCGACGACGGCGCGAAGCCGGTCTCCTCGGCGAGCTCGCGCGCACCTGCCGCGGTGTACGATTCGCCGGGTTCGACGATCCCCGCGGGAAGCTCCAGTTGGGTGTTCCGGACGGTCGGGCGGTACTGCTCGACGAACAGCACTCGGTCGTCGGCGACCGCGATCACGACGGTCGCGGGCGGAAGCTCCGCCCAGTAGTACTTCTTCTCCGAGCCGTCCGGCTGCTCGACGCGGTCGTATCCGCCGACGAACCAGCCGGGGTCGTACTCGACGGCGACCTCCCGAACCGGCCACTCCGGCTCGCCGGGCAGCGAGTGGAGTCGCCCGTCTGCAAAAGCGGGGAGGTCGCGGAGGTCGCGGGCCGGTTCGCGGTCGGTCGGCCTCTCGTCTACCGACCCGTTTTCTGTCGGGTCGTCCGCTGTTCCGGTCACGGCTGCACCACCTCCACGTAATACGTCCCGCCGTCGTAGCTCACGCGGACCCCGTCGCCGTCGCGGGCCTCCGGAACCTGCTGGGTGAGCGCGTCGACCTCGTCGAACGGCGTGTGGGTGAACCACTCTTTCATCCCGTACGGTCCCAGCTGATACCCCTCCGAGCGCCCGTCACCGGTCGTGAGCGCCCCGATCAGGTACGGATACCGCCGCTCGGAGACGTTGTTCACGTCGACCGCGGTCTGGTCCGTCTCGATCGGCTCGGCGGTGAGATAGTACGGGTCGCCGCTACCGAGATAGCTCGGGAGGGCACCCAACGCGAGCAGGGCGACGATGACCAGCCCGATTGCGATGAGGAGGTTTCGGGTGACCGGGCGCATGGTTGGCGTTGGTGCCGCCGGGGAATACCGGTTTCGCCCGCGGCGGCTCCGGCGGCGAGTTCGCCGATGCGCTTTACCCGCCAGCGTCCCACGCTCGTTCATGGAATACCGGTTCGAGCTGGCGTTGTGCGCCGCGCTCGAATCACCCGATAGGGTCGTCGCTCGGCAGCTCGGAGCCGGGATCACGAACCCGGGCGGGCGGATCGTCGACGTCTGCGTGCTGACCCCCGGGCCCGAGTTCGATCGGCGGGCGGCGATCACGCCCGATCGCATCCCGGCCCCCGCTATCGAGGCCGACGTGGGGTCGGGTGCAGCGGTTCCCGTCGCTGACGCGTTCGATCTTCCGCCGAGCCGCGCCGCCGCCGTCGTCGACCGCGCGGTCGACATCGGCTATCTCGAACGCGAGCGACACGGCGGTAGGCCCGTCGTTCGCGCGACCGCACGGTATCCGACCGACTGGATCGGCTCGCTGGCGGCGATCGAGAACAAGCCCGACCTCGGCACGCCCGGTGATCTGGCGGCGCAACTGCGGTACGACGTCGCGCTCGGTCTGTTCGACGAGGTGGTGCTCGCGACCGCCTCGTACGTCACCCGCGCACATCTCAACCGGATACCCGACCCGGTCGGCGTCTGGCGGTTCGATCCCGAGACCGGCGAGCGCGAGGTCGTCCGGGAGCCGACGCCGCTCGACCCCGACGACCCCGGCACCGAGATCCGCGAGGAACGCGGACTCCGCACCGACGTTGCGCTCGTCGCCCCGGACGCGAAGGCCCGGAAGCGCCGGCGGATCGCCGAGCGCGCCTACGGGAAGGGGTGGCGTCCGTCTCTCCCCGACTGCGCGCACGCGACCGCGACGGACGACGGTCGGCCGTACTGCGCGCACTTCGAGCGGGTCGTCGACCCGGGGCGGGAGTGCGGCGCGGGCTGTGACGCGTGTGAGCCCGCGACCGGGCGTGGCGACACTCCGGGGCCTGAGCGCGATACCGTTCCACCGACCGAGCGCGACCGCCTCCGCGACGAGCGAACCGCGTGGGTAGCCGACCCGGATGGAGTGGGTCCGCGCCGGCAGTCGGGGCTCTCGCGGTTCCTGTGAGCGGCGTTTCCGTGAGCGGGGTCGCGTTACGCGTGGCAACGCTTTATACGTCGACGGCGGAACGTACGGGTATGGACGACATCGATGACGTGTTCGTCGCACGCCTGATGACGAGCGAGCTTCACACCGTGACGCCCGACACTTTGGTCGAGGACGCGGCGGCCGTACTGCTCGACAACGACATCAGCTCGGCGCTGGTCGTCGACGACGACGGCGACCTCGTCGGTATCCTCACCTCGACGGACTTCGTCGACATCGTCGCCAAGAGCCAGCCGAAAGCGGAGACGACCGTCGAGCGATACATGACGCCGGACCCGATCACCGCGGGCGCGCAGGACTCCGTCGCCGCGGTCGCCGCCACGATGGTCGAGCACGGCTTCCACCACGTCCCCGTCGTCGACGGCGACGCGCCGATCGGGATCATCACGACCTCCGACTTCGCGGCGTACGTCTCCGCTCCCGAGACGGTGTCGCAGTAGGGGGCGGGGGTCCTCCCGTCGAGGCTCGACGAGCCTCGACGCGTCCCCGACGCCGTCAAGTGCCGCCCCTTTCTGTGGGGTATTACCCCCGGATCGCCTACCGTCGGCTATGTCCGACCACCTGCACCTCAACCTCTTCACCATGGCTTCCGTCGAGCACGTCTCGCCGGGGTCGTGGACCTACCCCGGCGACCGGTCCCCGGAGTACGCCGACCGCGAGTACTGGACCGAGGTCGCCCGAACCGCCGAGCGCGGCGGCTTCGACGCGGTCTTCTTCGCCGACGTCCGCGGGGTGTACGACGTGTACGGCGACGACCGCGACACGGCCGTCGAGAAGGCGGTGCAGACGCCCGCGAGCGACCCGCAGCTCGTGGTCCCCGCGATGGCGGAAGTCACGGACGAGCTCGGCTTCGCCGTGACCCGCTCGACGACGTACACCCACCCCTATCAGCTCGCGCGGGAGTTCTCCACGCTCGATCACCTCACGGACGGACGGATCGCGATCAACGTCGTCACCTCCTATCTGCAGTCGGCCGCGGAGAACCTCGGACTCGACGAGCGGATGGACAAGGAGACGCGGTACGACCGCGCCGACGAGTTCCTCGACGTCTGTTACAAGCTGTGGGAGGAGTCGTGGGACGACGACGCGGTCGAAATCGACCGCGAATCGGGCCGGTACACGGACCCGGAGAAGGTACACGCGATCGGCCACGAGGGCGAGCACTTCTCCGTGCCCGGCCCGCACGGCTGTGAACCGTCTCCGCAGCGGACCCCGGTGGTGTATCAGGCCGGATCCTCCGACCGCGGGCGCGAGTTCGCGGCCGCGAACGCCGAAGCGGTCTTCGCTAGCCAACCGACGGAGGAAGGCGTCCGCGAGTACGTGACGGACGTGAAATCTCGGGCGGCCGACCACGGGCGCGACCCGGAAAGTCTCCGCTTCTTCATCGGCGTCGTCCCGATCGTCGGTGAGACGCAGGCGCTCGCGGAGGCGAAACACGAGGAGTACACACGCCACGTCGACGTCGAGGCGACGCTCGCGCTGCTCTCGGGGTTCCTCGACATGGATCTCTCGGAGCTCGATCCCGATCAGAAAGTCGAACACATCGAGACGGACGCCATTCAGGGCACGATGAACGCGTTCACGAAGTCCCAGCCGAACCGCGACTGGACCGTCCGCGAGGTCGCGGAGTTCTGCGGGCTCGGCACCACGTCGCCGACGATCGTCGGCACGCCCGAACACGTCGCCGACGAACTCCAGTACTGGCACGAGGCGGTCGGCGTCCACGGGTTCAACGTGAAGGAGGTCGTTCGCCCCGACTCGTTGACTGACTTCGTCGACCTCGTCGTCCCCGAGTTGCGCGAGCGCGGTCTGGTTCCGGACCCGACTGCTGCGGCCCACGAGGGAAACTCGGGAAGCACCCTTCGCGAGCGGCTTCTCGGGCCCGGTCAGCCCCGGCTCCGAGACGATCATCCGGCCAGACAGTAGGCGGATCAGGGTCCGTCTTCCCGGATCGAGGCCTTCCGCGCACCCGTGTCTTGTGAAGACGTTGCCGCTTTCTAATACGAGAACTCTGCCGCCCCCGGCACGCTTAAGTGGATTCCAGCGCTCATAACGCGTGACGCTTCGCTTGGAGGGCCGAAGCGTCAGCGGGGACCTACTGAACGCTGCGCCGTGCCACCTTTTCCCGGCACGGCGGGGCGTTCGTTTCCTTTCGAATCCGAGCCGCTGCGCCGCCGCTGAACCCGTCGTTCGCCGACAGGCCCAAGACCTCGTCGCGCGACCGTCCGGTATGCCCCTGTTACAGTTCGCGACGACGCTGTCGCTGTCGCCGTCGGAGCGCGAGTCGCTCATCGCGTTCGTCACCGACCGATACACCGACGAGATGGAGACGACGGCCGGGCACGTCGCGGTGACCATCGCCGAGCACGAGCCGTCGGCGATGGCGATCGGTCGAGGCGTCGACGGCCCGCTGTGTTTCCTCGACGCCGAGATACGCGACGGCCGCCCGTTCGAGTACAAGCGGGCGTTCGCGGTCGCCGTGATGGAGCACGCGGTCGCGGAGCTCGGCGTTCCGGAGCCGAACGTGAAGGTCGTGTTCACCGAGCACGCGGGCGAGAACATGATGGGACTCGACCGCGTCGGCGGCGACTGGGAGCGCGAGTGACGGCGGCGGCGTCTCCTTAGAGCCCTTCGCCCTGATACGCCCCGTCGTACGTCCCCTCGTGGTCGGCGCGAGCGAACACCATCTGGGCGATCCGCGCGCCGGGCTCGATTTCGACGGCGTGGCCGACGTCGAGTCGCCCCTCTCCGACGCCCTCGTAGCCCGCGTCCCACACGGCGGTGTCGAGCGTACAGGAGTTCCGCAGCAGCGTCGAGCGCGGGAGCACGAAGCCGATCCGGCCCTCCGGGATTCGGACCGGTTCGCCGTAGCGGACCACGTACGTACCGGGACCGAGCCGATAGCGTCCGTCGTCGGCCGTGAGCTCCGTGCGCTCGGCGACGCGTTTCTCGTCTCGCCCCACGAACCCCGGTTCGGCCTGTTCGAACACCGCTCCGAGCGTGAGGTCGACGCCGTTGGGCTGTCGCTGTTCGCTATCGAGGGCGGCGCCGCCCGCTTCGAGTGCCGCCGCGACCGACGCGCCTGAGTCAAACATATCCGCCCGAATCCGCGGGCGAGACTAAACGGTGTCGCCACGGCGATCGCGACGGCGGCCGCCGCGCGTCCGAATCGGTTACCTCTCGTAATATAGCCGATATCGGTCGTTTCGACCCTTTATGATCCTTAAATACTCGTTACGATCTTCTGTGTCATGGTAATTGATACCATCCGATTATCGCCTCAATAGTTGCCGATCCGGCGAATCTAACACGGTCGATCTTTCGGAAAACTCGCGGGTTTTATATTCACGGGAGAGCGACCTCCGGATGATATGGGACAAACGATTACGGAGAAGATCCTCGATGACCATCTCATCGAGGGCGAACTGACGCCCGGCGAGGAGATCGGCATCGAGATCGACCAGGTGCTGACGCAGGACACGACCGGAACGATGGTGTGGCTCCAGTTCGAGGCGCTGGACCTCGACGAGGTCCAGACGGAACTCGCCGCGCAGTACTGCGACCACCAGACGTACCAGTTCGACTTTAAGAACACCGACGACCACCGCTTCCTCCGCTCTGCGGCCGGCACGTACGGCGCGTACTTCTCTCGACCCGGTAACGGTATCTGCCACCAGGTCCACAAGGAGAACTTCGCTGCGCCCGGCAAGACGCTTCTCGGATCCGACTCGCACACGCCGACCCCCGGCGGGCTCGGCCAGCTCGCGATCGGTGCGGGCGGACTCGACATTTCCGTCGCGATGGGCGGCGGCCCCTACTACGTCGAGATGCCGGAAGTCGTCAACGTCCACCTCGAAGGCGAGCTTCCCGAGTGGGCGACCGCGAAGGACGTCGCGCTCCACCTGCTCGGCGAGCTGACGGTCAAGGGCGGCGTCGGTAAGATCTTCGAGTACACCGGCCCCGGCGCCGAGAACCTCTCGATCCCCGAGCGGACCACGATCACGAACCTCGGTACCGAGCTCGGCGCCACTTCCTCGATCTTCGCGACCGACGAGAAGACGAAGGACTGGCTCGCGCGCCAGGACCGCGAAGAGGAGTTCGTCGACCTCCAGCCCGACGACGACGCGGAGTACGCGGAGACCATCGAGGTCGACCTCAGCGAGCTCGAGCCGCTCGTGGCCGCACCGTCGATGCCCGACAACGTCGCCCCCGTCAGCGAGTACGCGGGCACCGACGTCGAGCAGGTCATCGTCGGCTCCTGTACGAACGGCGCCTACGAGGACATCCTCCCCAGCGCGAAGATGCTGGAGGGTCGCGAGATCGCCAAGCAGACCGAGATGATCGTCGCGCCCGGCTCCAAGCAGGCCTCCGAGATGCTGGCCCGTGAGGGCTGGACCGCGGAGATGATGGCGGCAGGCGTCAACTTCTCCGAGGCGACGTGTGGCGCGTGTATCGGTATCGGTCACGTGCCCGCCTCCGATTCCGTCTCGCTGCGCACCTTCAACCGCAACTTCGAGGGCCGATCCGGTATCGAAGACGACTCCGTCTTCCTCTGCTCGCCCGAGGTCGCCACCGCGGCGGCCATCACCGGCAAGATCATCGACCCGCGTGACCTCGCCGACGACCTCGGCGACCTCGAGGCGCCCGGTCTCGAAATGGGAACCAAGTACGGTCCCGGGATGGGACGGGACGACGCCGACATCATCTCGCCCGACGAGGCGATCGACGACGGCCTCGTCAAGGGCCCGAACATCGGCGACGTGCCGCTCAAAGACGGCATCGACGCCGACATCGGCGGTGAAGCGCTCCTCAAGATGGAGGACAACATCACCACCGACCACATCATCCCGGCGACGGCGGACATCCTGAAGTTCCGCTCGAACATCGAGAAGCTCTCCGAGTTCACGCTCTCGCGCGTCGACGACACGTTCGCGCAGCGCTCGCTCGACGCCGACGGCGGCGTCCTCGTGGCCGGCGAGAACTACGGCCAGGGCTCCTCGCGTGAACACGCGGCCCTCTGTCCGATGTACCTCGGCATCGAGGCCGTCTTCGCGCAGAGCTTCGCCCGCATCCACAAGGCGAACCTGTTCAACTTCGGTATCGTCCCCCTCACCATCGACGTGGGGACGTACGAGAAGATCGACCAGGGCGACGACATCCATATCGTCGACGACGTGCCCGCCGGTGTCCGCTCCGGTCAGGAGGAGTTCACCGTCAGCGTCAACGGCGACTGGGAGTTCACGGCCGAACTCGACGCCTCCGAGCGCGAACGCGAGATCCTCGCGTCCGGCGGCAAGCTCTCGTGGGTCAAACAGCAGCACGACGGTGGCTCCGACGCGGCGCCCGCCGACGACTGAGCCCGCTGCTACCCTGTTTTCTTCGTATTTCGCTACGCGTAGTGTCAACCCGACAGTATCTTGTGCGTTTTCGATTCGCCCAGCGCTATCGCTCGTCGCAGTAAAAAGACGAGAGAAAAACGGTTCGGCGGCGTTAGCGGGCCGCGGCGGCGACGCGCTCGCGCTCTTCCTTCTGTGAGATGGAGTAGGCGCTCGCGTCGTAGTCGGCCGCGGCGATGAGCTCGTTCGCGAGCGCTTCGGCCGCGGAGGTGGTCGACTTGTACGTCGCGCTGGCGACGCCGCTGGAGATGAACAACAACGCCTGATCGACGCGGCGCTGCGGCGCGACGTCGACGGCCTTCGGAACGGAGATCCCGCCGTACTTCAGACGGACGGTCTCCTCCCGGGGCGCGGCGTTCTCGACGGCGGTGACGAGGATCTGTACCGGGTTCTCCTCGGTCCGCTCGTGGATGATGTCGAAGGCGTCGCGGACGATCCGCGTCGCCTGCTGTTTCTTGCCCGTGTTCTCCTCGGTCTGCATCAGGCGGTTAATCAGCCGCTCGACCAGGGAGATCTCGCTCTTTTTGAACTGCTTCGACGCGTGACGACCCATCGTGTGGGCGATGGGGGTCACCGTCATGTAGCGCTTCGTCGACGGGTCGTCGTAGGCGATCTCGGTGACGTCCCAGACGCCGAACAGCTGCGCGTTCTCGTCGGCGGCCTCGCTGGACGCGGGCGCGTCCGGCTCCGGCTCGTCGGCGGCGACCTCCTCGTCGGGCTCCGCCTCGGCTTCTTCCCCGCTCATCTGACGGGCTTCTCCGCGTTTCCGCGAACCAGTTCGATCATCGAGACGCCGTTGACCTTCTCGACTTTGTAGTTGACGCCGGAGAGGTCGCCCATCGCGCGACCCTTGGCTCCGCCGATCCCGGCGATGGTGACCTCGTCGTGCTCGTCGATGAACGAGATAGCGCCGTCACCGGGACAGAACGCGGTGACCTGCTTCCCGTTCTTGATGAGCTGCACGCGGACACACTTTCGAATCGCCGAATTCGGCTGCTTTGCCTCGATCCCGACCTTCTCCAGGACGATCCCGCGAGCCTGCGGGGCGCCTTCGAGGGGGTCGGACTTCTTCTTGAGCCCGCGCTCTCGCCGAGCGTACTCGGAGTCGGACCAGCGGCGTTTCTGCCGGTCCTGTTTGAGCTTACGGGCCGCGTATTTGCCGTTCGCCATCGTACACCCACTTCCAAGCGAAGCTACTTAAGCGTCGTCTTTCGATGCGACGAAACGCCCTCAGATCGCCCGAGCGGTACCTCTCGTCCGTTCTGAGGGTGTTTCTTCTGACACGCAGATCGTAAAGGACGGGCGCTCGTCCCCGCTGAGCCGGTAAGCGCACGCGAGCGCCCGTCGTTCTCGGTCCGAGTCATTCCCGGCTCGGGTCTCGAATCCGCCCGCCCGCCACCGCGACGCTCAGTCGCCCTCAGCGCCTGTCGCCTCCCGCGCGTCCGCCAGCCACTCGGGCTCCGAAATCTCCGCGCCGGGGTCTCGGTAGTCGATTCCGATGTCGACGGTGACGACCTGACCGTCGTGGTCCCCCTCCCAGGACTGGGTGAGTCGCGGGACGATCCCCGATTCGAACACGTGCGCCGTCGCCGACGCGGTCTCGATCGTCGACGGAATGGTTCGATCGCCGTCGAACGCGTCGGAGACGAACCGCGCGGTCGGCTCGCCGCGCACCGAGCCTTCGCCGTCGCTCGTCGGGTTCCACAGGTTCAGTCCCTCGTACTCCGTCTCGCCCGCGGCGGTCTCTCCCTCGACGCGGATCCCGGTCACGACCTCGGATCGCATCGTCTCCGCGAGCTGGTCGCCGGTCAGGTTGATCGGCTGGCGGTCGTACTGCACCCTGTCGCCGATCCGCTGTCGGAACAGCGCCTCGTCGTCGGCGATGAACAGCTCCGAGACCTCCGGCTCCCCGTCGTCGGGGATCTCCTGGCGGACGTACTGTCGCTCGTTCTCCAGATCGTACCCGGATTCGTACTCCTGTGACGGGAGCCACGGGTTCGGCTGCTCCTCGCCGTCGTGGTCCGTCTCGGCGGTCGAAAAGAGCGTGACTCCGCCGGCATCGACGAGCGCCTCCGTGTGGCGTTCGGCGAGGACGGTTAGATCCAGCCCGTCGCCGTCGCGCCAGTCGGCGTCGTCGAACGGCCGATCGGATCCCGCGCCGGCACAGCCGGCGATTCCGACCGCGACGGCCGTGCCCGTGCCGGTGAGGAAGCGTCTCCGGTCCATACCCCGTGAAATTTCTCCGGCACAAAAAGACCGCTGGTCGGCGGGGACCGCTCGGTGCGATCGCCGAGCGAGCCCGTTGCCGCTGAACGGACCCGTCGTCGCCCTCACCGCCGCCTAGGTCAGCTGAATGTCGTCGATATCGTGATGTCGCTTCGCCAGCCGTCGGGCCGTTTCGATGTTTTCGCCGTCGGCTCCGATGGCGACGCCGCGGTCGGGCTCCGGCACCTCGACGTACGCGACGCGGTCGTTCTGCTCCGAGATAGTCACGGCGTTGACCGGCGCGGGTGCGAGCGCGCTCGCGACGAACGCTTCGGGCGTATCGGCGTCTTCGACGAGATCGACGGACTTGGCGAGCCGTCGCTCCGCCTCCTCGACCGTCTCCCCGGCCTGTCCGATCGCGGCGGCCATCTCGCCGGCCGGCACGAGAAACACGAGCCGATCGCTCTCCACGAGGCAGTCCTTCGGTGCGACCCCGGTCAGCTCGTCGAAGCGACCGATGTAGCGCCGCGCCTCGTCGGAGAGCTCGACGTACATCAGTCGTCGCTCACGACGCGCGACCCCATCCGGAGGTCGACGTCGCCGGTTCCCAGCGAGATCGGTTTGCCGGCGATGACGTTCTCGATGACGCCGTCGAGCTCGTCGTACTCGCCGTGGATCGCCGCGTCGAGCAGGTGATTCACGGTCACCTCGAACGCCGCGCGGGCGAGCACGGAGTCTTTCGAGCCCGAGATACCGTGCCGACCGATCGAGTCGATCTCGCCGTTGTTCGTCATGATGTCCGCGACGAGCATGAGGTGCCGGACGTTCACGTCGTCGAGCCCCTGCTCTTCGAGCGTGTTCTTCGTCTCGTCGATGATCGTCTCGCGGGCCGCCTCGACGCCCAGGTTGCGGTAGATCTCGTGGATGTTGTTACACGTGGTCCGCGAGGCGTCGACGCCCTCGATGTCGAGTGCGTCGCCGAACGCCGACCCCTCCGTGTAGAGGACGAACTCCTCGTCGCCGTCGATCTCCTCTTTTCGGATGACGACGCGTTCGATCTCTTCGATCCCCTTGAACACGATTTCGCGCAGGCGCTCGACGAGCTGGAGCAGCTCGCGGTAGCTCGGCTCGTTCGGGCCGAACTCGATGACGCTGCCCGACTGTCGAGCGTCGACGCCGAGCGAGTCCTCGATGGTCTCGGCGATGATCGCGGCGATCTCGGACGGGTCCGAGTGGGTCGGCCACCGTTCGAGGAGGGTGTCGTCGTTCAGGTCGATGCGGACGAGCATGTCCGCCACGTTCGTCGACACGTCGCCGAGCGCGAGGATGCGCGTCGCCTCGATGGACCAGACGACCTCGTGGGCCTTCTCGCGGTCCGTCGCGTACTCGCCGTCGAGGTGGACGGTCATCATCGGCGTGTCCGGCGTCTTCCGGGCGTCCACCAGCTCGATGAGCCGCGGGAGCCCCTGGGTGACGTCGATCTCCGCAACACCCGCGTAGTGGAAGGTGTTCATCGTCATCTGCGTCCCGGGCTCACCGATCGACTGTGCAGAGACGGTTCCGACCGGATCGAGGGGGTCGACACGCGTCTCGATGTACCGGTTCTCGACGCCGGTCGCGATGTCCGTCGCCTGTTCGATCGTGAGCTCGCCGGTCTCCGCTGCCCTGCGATCGATCGCCTCGTACACTTCGCTCTTGAGCCGCGACGGGAGTTCGGTCGCCTCGACGACGGCTTCCATGTCGTCGGTGACGTGGTCGTACTCAGTCATCGGACTCCACCCCCGTACCCGCGGCCTTGTTGAGGCCCGGTCCGGCGTGCTCCGAGAGGTTGGTCGGCGGCGCGCGCTCGCCGAGGAACCGCTCTCTCTCCTCGTCGGAGTCGAACTCCGAGTCGACGACGCGGTCGACGATGTCGTCGACATCGATACCGTCGCCTTCGCCCGAGGACACCTTCACCGGCGAGGTGCCGTCCTCGCCGAACTCGAACTGGACGATTCGGCCCGAGGTGTCCCGGACCGAGCCGTCGTACTGCGCTTCCAGCTCGGAGAGCGCGTTGATGAGGCGACGCTGGAGGTACCCGGACTTCGAGGTCCGGACCGCCGTGTCGACCAGCCCCTCGCGCCCGCCCATCGCGTGGAAGAAGAACTCCTCGGGCGTGAGCCCGCCGCGGTAGGAGTTCTCCACGAAGCCGTGCGCCTCCGCGGACAGGTCGTTCTGCTTGTAGTGCGAGAGCGTCCGGTCCTCGTAGCCGCGGTTGATCCGCTCGCCGCGAACCGCCTGCTGACCGACGGAGCCGGCCATCTGCGTGAGGTTCAGCATCGAACCACGCGCGCCGGAGCGGGCCATCACGACCGCCGGGTTGTCGTCGCCGAAGTGCTGATCGGCGATCTCACCGGCCGAGTCACGGGCCTTCCCGAGGGTCTGCATGATCTTCATCTCCAGCGTCTCGTCGACACCGCGGCCCGGGAGGGACTCCAGCTCGCCCGCCTCGTACGTTGAGATTAGCTCCTGGACGCGTTCGTACGCGCTCTGGATAGCGTCGTCGACCTGCTCTTCGGCCTCCGGCGGGATCGACTCGTCGTCGATCCCGATCGAGAACCCGAAGTGCATGATCGCGCGCATCGCCAGCGACGCGATCTCGTTGATGAATACGCGCGAGCGCGTCTCGCCGTACTCCTTGGTGAGGGTGTCGACGACCTCGCCGCCGAACGCGCCGACGGCGTCCTCGTCGATCGTCCCCTCGACGAGCTGGCCGTTCTCGATGATGACGTCGTCGCCGGTCGACGACGTGAAGTGCAGCGAGAGATCGTCCGGGAGCAGCTCCGAGAACAGCGTCCGGCCGGTCCAGTACTCGCGGCCCTCCTCGTCGACGCCGTCGGCCTCGGGCAACTCGTCGACGCGGGTCGCCCGGAGCAGGTCGAGCGCCTGCGTCTCGGTGAACTCCGGATTCGAGTGCGTGAGCAGGTACGTCCCGGAGATGTGGTCCTGGATCGCGCCGATGATGTTCCCGCCGAAGCGGGGGCTCAGAATCTGCTCTTGGACGCGCATGAGGACGCGAGCCTCCGCGCGGGCCTCCTCGTTCTGGAGCGCGTGCATGTTCATCTCGTCGCCGTCGAAGTCGGCGTTGTACGGCGGACAGACGACGGTGTTGAGCCGGAACGTCTTGTACGGCATCACCACGACCTCGTGAGCCATGATGGACATCCGGTGGAGCGAGGGCTGCCGGTTGAAGATCACGATATCTCCGTCGACGAGGTGTCGGTTGACCTCCCAGTCGGGATCGACCTTCTCGGCGAGCTCCTCGCAGTTCTTCTCGGTCACCTTCAGACGGCGTCCGTCCGGTCGGCGGACGTAGTTGGCGCCGGGGTGCGCTTCCGGTCCGTTTCGGACGTACTGACGCGCCTCGTCGACGTTGCGCTCGGTGACGTTGAGCGTCTGGGTCATCTCCATGGCGACCCGGTCGGGGACGCCGACCTCGTTCAGGGAGAGGGTCGGGTCGGGCGAGATGACGGTCCGGGCAGAGAAGTTGACGCGCTTCCCGGACAGCGATCCGCGGAAGCGGCCCTCCTTCCCTTTCAGCCGCTGGCTGAGGGTCTTGAGGGGACGGCCGGAGCGGTGTCGCGCCGGCGGCGTTCCCGATATCTCGTTGTCGACGAACGTCGTGACGTGGTACTGTAACAGCTCCCACAGGTCCTCGATGATCAGCTGCGGGGCGCCCGCCTCGCGGTTCTCCATGAACCGCTGGTTGATGCGGATGATGTCGACCAGCTTGTGCGTGAGGTCGTCCTCCGAGCGCTGGCCGTTATCGAGCGTGATCGACGGTCGCGTGGTCACCGGCGGCACCGGGAGGACGGTCAGAATCATCCACTCCGGTCGGGAGTCCTCCGAGTCGATGCCGAGGACTTCGAGGTCTTCGTTCGGGATGTCCTCGAACCAGTCGCGGATGTCCGAGGGCATCAGCTTGTTCATGTCCTCTTCGGTGAGGTCGATGTCGAGCGCCTTCTCGATAGCGCGGCGGTCCTCCTTCCGCGGGCGGAACTCCCCGGCCATGATCTCGTTGATCCGATCGAGAGCGATATCCGTCTTCTCGGCGAGTTCCTGCGGGGAGGTTCCCGGGTCGTCCTCTTCCTCGTCCGGCTGCATCGCGGCCGCGATGCGTTCGGAGTACTCGCCGGAGAGCACGTCCTGTACCTCGTAGTACGTGGTCGGCTTCTCGTGTTTGATGTCCGCCTGCGGCTCGCCGCAGAACGGACACGTCGACGCCTTCCGCGCCTGCCGAACGGCGGCCTTCAGGACGTCGTGCTGGTCGTCGCCGAGCTCCTCGGCGCGCTCGTAGCGCTCGCGGAACTCGTCGCGCTGCGCCTCGTCCAAGGCGAGCTTCCCGCACTCGCGGCACGTCGAACGGAGCAGCCGCCGGATGAGCTTCGTGAAGCCAACGTGGATGACGGGCGCGGCGAGTTCGATGTGGCCGAAGTGGCCGTTACAGGAGCCGGAGTGAGAACCGCACGTCCGACACTCCAAGCCGGGGTCGATGACGCCGAGCCGCGGGTCCATCAGCCCCATGTCGATCGGGTAGCCGTCGTCGTCGTACGTGTCCGCCGTAATCACCTTCGTCGCCGACATGTCCCGGTACGTCTCCGGGTCCATGAGGCCGAAGTCGATGCCGCCGAGCACTTTCGGTGTTTGCATTGACATTTAAATTGCGTCCTCCAGTTCGAGCTTCGGTCGGATGCCGAGGGCGATCATTTCATCGAGCAACAGCTTGAACGCGTAGCTCACTTCGAGCTCGTGGATGTCGTCTTCGTCGCCCGTGACCGGGTCGTACACGCGGCGCTGTTCGCGGTCCTCGACGGCGACGAGCCCCGTCTCCGCGGAGACGTGGACCGTCTCGGCGTCAGAGGACTCCAAGAGCCGCTCGTTGAGCACCATCGACGCGCCGTGGCCGATGATCGTGTCGCGCTCCATCTCCCCGACTCGCAGGCCTCCCTCGCGGGCGCGCCCCTCGGTCGGCTGGCGCGTGAGCACCTGCACCGGACCGCGCGAGCGGGCGTGGAGCTTGTTCGACACCATGTGGTACAGCTTGTGGTAGAAGATGGTCCCGACGAAGATCTCCGCGTCGACCTTCTCGCCGGTGACGCCCGAGTACATGACCTCCTTGCCGGAGGACTTGAAGCCGTGGTCCTCTAGGCCGCCGCGGAGTTCCTCCTCGTCTTCGCCTTGGAACGGCGTTCCGTCGACGCGCGAGCCGCGAAGCGAGCCGACCTTCCCACCGAGCATCTCCAGTACGTGGCCCACCGTCATCCGCGACGGCAGCGCGTGAGGATTCATCACGAGGTCGGGGACGACCCCCTCCTCCGTGAAGGGCATGTCCTCCTGCGGTGCGAGGTGGCCGACGACTCCCTTCTGGCCGTGTCGGGACGCGAACTTGTCGCCCAGTTCGGGAACGCGCTGGTCGCGCACCTTCACCTTCGACAGCTTCGATCCGTCTTCGCCCTCCATCAGCGTCACCGTGTCGACGACGCCGTCCTCGCCCGAGCGCATCGTCACGCTCGTCTCGCGGCGCTTCTGCGGAGAGAGCCCGCCCATGTCGTCGGGCTCCTCTAAGAAGCGCGGCGGGCTCGTCTTGCCGAGCAGGACCGAGGACTCGTCGACCTTCGTTTCCGGATTAACGAGGCCGTCCTCGTCGAGGTGCGTGTACGCGTCCTCACCGCGCGCGCCGCGCACGTCCTGGTCGGGAATCTCGAAGCGGTCCTCCTGGCCGCCGGGGTACCGACGCTCCTCGCCCTCGTAGGTCCGGAAGAAGTGCGAGCGCATCAGCGCGCGGTCGACGGAGCCCTGGTTCATCACCAGCGCGTCCTCGATGTTGAACCCCTCGTAGCTCATCACGGCGACGACGAAGTTCTGCGCCGCGGGGCGCTTGTCGAAGCTGATCTGGTCCGAGGTCTGCGTCTTCACCATCGCCAGCTGCGGGTAGTGCAGCAGGTGCTGACGCGTGTCCGGACGGATCCGGTAGTTGGCGGAGGGGAGTCCGAGCGACTGCTTCATCATCCCCGCGCCCATGGTAATCCGTGGACTGGCGTTGTGCTCGGGGTACGGGATCATCCCCGCGCCGATACCGAACACCAGCTGCGGGTCGATCTCGAGGTGCGTGTGGTCGTCGGTCACGTCCTCTTCGTCGACGGCGACGAGGATGTCCTCCTCCTCCTCGGCGTCGATGAACTCGACGTAGCCGCGCTCGACGAGGTCCTCGAACTCGACGTCGCCGCGCTCGACCGCCTCGACCTCCTCGTCACCGAGGAGCGGCGTGCCGTTCTCGACGACGATGAGCGGTCGCCGGGCGCGTCCCGCGTCCGCGTTGACGATCACCTCTCGCGTTCGGTCCTTGACCGAGACGTTCACCATCTCCGAGACGTCGCCGCGTCGGCGCGCCTCGCGAATCTGTTCGGCGAGAGCCTCGGGGTCCGGATGGGTCCCGACGAGGCTCCCGTTGACGTACACTTTCGCTTCGCGTTCTGCCTGAGCCATATTAGTCGTCCGCCGTCTGTCGTTCGACGCCCTCGATGCCGGGGATCCCCTCGACACCCATCGACGCCAGTTCTCGTTTCAGCCCCTGTTCGTCGTCGACCGTCTGTGAGAGCTCCATCGCCTGCGCGAAGTTCTTCACGAGCCCGCAGTTCGGTCCCTCCGGCGTCTCGGAGGGACAGATGCGACCCCACTGGGTCGCGTGGAGGTCCCGCGCCTCGAAGTGCGGCTGCGACCGCGACAGCGGCGAGCGCAGACGGCGCAGGTGCGAAAGGACGCCCATGTAGTCCGTCCGGTCGACGAGCTGGGAGACGCCGGACCGCCCGCCGACCCAGTTGCCCGTCGCGATCGGATGTTCGAGCCGCTCGGTCAGCACGTCAGAGCGAACGACCGTGTTGACGGTGAGCTGCCGGTTACGCATGTTCGCGCGTTCCAGCTGGTACTTCACGTCGCGGGCCAGCTTGTTCAGCGCGGTCCGGAACAGGTCGCGCATCAGGTCGCCGGAGACCTTCAGGCGCTTGTTCGCGTAGTGGTCCTTGTCGTCGGCCTCGCGGCGGTTCAAGGCGAGTTCGAAACACGCCTCGGCCATCCGGCAGAGGTAGTACGCCTTGTTGATCCGCACGTCCTCCTCGTCGACGCCCTCCTCGTGGAGATGCGGCAGGAGGTACCGGTCGATAACGTAGTTCGCCCGCTTGAGCTGGTAGTTCTTCCCCTGACCGGAGGCGACGCGCTCCCCGAGGGTCTCGATGGCCTCCTCGGTGGTCTGCACCGACGCCTCCTCCAGATTCTCCAGCATGAACTTCACGATCTCCGGGTCGTCGGAGACCCGGTGGACGATCTCCTCGTCGGATTCGAGGCCGAGCGCACGGACGAGGGTCACGAAGTCGATCGAGCCCGAAACGGACGGGAACGACACTTCGAGCAGCCCTTCGCGGTTGCGCTCACAGAGCACCAGCGCGCGGTACCCGCGCCGCTGGGAGAACGTCTTCGCGACCTGAATCTCGTCGCCGTACTTCGAGTCGTACTCGGCGAGGATCTTGTTCGGTGCGAGGTCCTCCGAGGTCATCAGCACGCGCTCGGAGCCGTTGACGATGAAGTAGCCGCCGGGGTCGACCGGGTCTTCGCCGATGTCGATGAGCTCCTCGTCGGAGAAGCCGGCCATGTTGCACTTGTTCGAGCCGACCATGATCGGCATCCGGCCGACCTTCGTCTCGGTCGTGTCGACGACCTGTTCGGGCTCGTCCTCGCCCCCGCGGACGATGGACATCTCCATGAACACGGGCGCGGAGTAGGTGATGTTTCGGAGCCGGGCCTCTTGCGGGTACAGCAGCTCCTCGGATCCGTCCGCCTCGCGAACGCGCGGAGTGACCATCCGCACGTCGCCGAGCTCGACGTAGACGGGCTCTTGGCCCTCCTTGTCGCCGATGTCGGTCTCGATCGTCTCCTTCTCGTCGACGACTTCCTGCATGCCGCGGTCGAGGAAGTTGTTGAACGAGCGGAAGTGATGTTCAGCGAGCCGTTCGTCGGAGAAATACTCGCGTGAGACCACGCGTCGGTCTTGCCTGTTCATGAGACGACTAATCGGTACACGACCGCCTCGTCGGTCGTGCGGGAGTTTCGAACGATCTTCACCACGTCGCCGACCTCGGCCTCGTCGGGGAGCGCGGGATCCGTGCGTTTGATCTTCGGCAGGTTCGTCCGCTTCACGTCGTACTCTACCAGAACCTCGTCGATCTCTTCGGGATCGAGCAGGACGTGGTTCGGGACGAGTTCGTGTTGGCTTACGTCTACCATGGGTGGTGGTTGTTGAGAGAAGCTATCACGAGATACTACAGATCGCTACATGCGCCAACGGCATAAGACTTGCCAACTGACGCCGCTGCGCACGGCTCATGGCGACGGGGGCGTGCGATACCTCGATCCATGCGGGTCGTACACAAAAGAGTACCGCCGATCGCCTCCCCGATGTGACTCCTTCGACCCTGTCACGCACCCCCACCGTCGGCGGCGATGACAAGCCTTATTTGCCAGACAGGGGTACGAATGAGTGCGACAAGCCCGGATGGTGTAGTGGCCCATCATACGACCCTGTCACGGTCGTGACGCGGGTTCAAATCCCGCTCCGGGCGTCCCCACAGTTCGGGGCGCTGTCGCTGTTTGCCCGGATGGTGTAGTGGCCCATCATACGACCCTGTCACGGTCGTGACGCGGGTTCAAATCCCGCTCCGGGCGTCTTCTGTCGCCGCCGATTACGAGTGAGGAGCGAAGCGACGAACGAGTCCGGCGGCGATGAACCGTTCCATAGGGATTCGAATCGGGGAGTGGAGCGAGCAGTCTCCTCTCCGAGAGTTCACCGAGAGTCAGTTCCGAGAGCGGCCCACCGGTACTTCCGGCTTATAAATCGAGCAGCGACCGCAGTTCATCGACGCGACTCTCGGTCTTAGCGTCCGGCTCACCGTCGTCCGCCACGGGCGTCCGTCCGTCGTACGTCTCGTGGACCATCGAAACCCCCTCGGCCAGCGTGTCGAGCCCGTATCCCCCTTCGAGCACGTAGGCATCGGCCGCACCGGCTTCGTCGGCGGCCGTCCGGATCTGGTCGGTCATCAGCGCGTATCCCTCCGAGGAGACGCGCATCCGCGAGATCGGATCGTGGCGATGGGCGTCGAAACCGGCGGAGACGATCACGAGGTCGGGATCGAACCGCGTCAGTGCCGGCGCGATCGCCTCGTCGATGGCGTAGCAGTAGTCGGCGTCGCCGGCGCCGGCCGCGAGCGGAAGGTTCACCGTCGCGTTTTCGCCCTCTCCGTTCCCGGTCTCATCGATGTCGCCGGTGTCCGGATAGAGCCCGTCCTCGTGGATCGACGCGTAGAGGACGTCGCCGCGGTCGTAGAAGATGTCCTGCGTGCCGTTCCCGTGGTGGACGTCCCAGTCGAAGATCGCGACGCGGTCGGCCGTCCCGTCGTCGAGGACGGTCTGCGCTGCGACGGCGGCGTTGTTGAAGAAGCAGAACCCCATCGCGTCGTCCCTAACGGCGTGATGCCCCGGGGGTCGCCCGATAGAAAACGGCGTGTCTCGCCCGTTCGAACCGTTGAGCGCCGTTCGAGCCGCCCACTGTGCGAGGCCAGCTGCGCTGAGGGCTGCGTCCCAGGTCCCCTCGCTGGCGACCGTGTCGGGGTCCCAACTGCCGCCGCCGTCGTCGACGAACGCCTCCAATTCGTCGACGTACGCCTCGTCGTGAACCGCCGCGACCTCGTCTTTGGTCGCCGGGTCAGCATCGGTGTACTCGACGCTGTGTCGCTTCGCGAGTCCGCGGCGGATCGCGCGCAGGCGGTCCGGGTTCTCGGGATGTCGTTCCCCCGTGTCATGTGCGAGACACCGCTCGCTGTAGCCGAATCGCATCTACTCGAACAGCGCGAAGTACGTCTCGATATCCTCGGCCTGTACGGTTCGCCGGTCGGCGTGACGCGCGAGCGTCGCGGCCGCGCTCGCGACGTTGTCCGCGTAGTCTTCGAGAATGTCGGCCAACGCAATCCGGGCGTCGACGCCGACCCGATACCGGTCGTCGATTCGCAACCGCGCGATTCGGTCGATGGGAGCGACGGGGAGCGTGAGCTCCCCTCGGCTGATGACCTGCTCGACGCCGAAGTCGGACGCCATCAGCGTTTTCCGCCCGTCTTCGGTCGCTTGTTCGGCGGCGTCGATCGCCAGCTCCGCGCCGTGTGCTTGGATCCGGCGAGCCAACTCTTCGGCGGCGTCCGCACTCACGCGGAGTTCACCGGCGTTCCGCCGGATGATCCCGTCGACCGGCGCGAACGGCAACTCGACACTCATACACACAGTCGCGTCCGTGTACCGTATAACGCTTTCCGTTACCGGCGTTTCTGCGCCCGAGGGGCGTCGTCGTCGTCACTCTGTCCGTCCCGCTACCGTTCCGACGTATCTCCTCGTTCCCGTCCTTCACCGACCGACGGATGCGACACCGACCCGCAATCGACGCCTCAGAACACGTCGTCGGCGTCGATCGTCCCGTTTCGTTCCGCTCCCCGCACCGTTACCTCTTCGCCGAGACGTAGGTTCGCATCTGTCTCGACGCTTTTCGTTTTCTGTCCGTCGTCGAGGACAACCGGATCGCCGGTCTGGACGACCGTCCCGGTGAACTCGACGTCCGCCGCCGCGTCGCGTTCGGCGGTCGCGGCCGTCGCACCACCGCTCTCGGCCGCCTCGGCGGTTCCGCTCGCGTCGGCGTTCCCGGCCGTTCCCGCGGAGACGGCCTCGGTGGCGGCCTTGGCTCCGTCGTCGGCGAACGCGCCGAGTCCAGTGTCGCTTCCGCCGGCGTCGCTTCCGCTGGAACCCCGTCCGCCGACCTCACCTCCGGTCGAGCCGTCGACGCTCGGCCCGCCCGCTTCCTTGTCGAGGACGGACACGGTCGAGCGCCAGTTCGCGGAGGCCTCCAGATCGTCCTGCCAGCCGTCCTGAATCTCCACGTCGGTGAACACCACGTGGTCGGCCAGATCGATCTCCGTGTCGGCTTTGTCGCCCCACAGCGCGACGCGGATCTCGCCCGTCTCGTCTTTGATACGGACGTTCCGGACCTGTCCCTCGCTGCCGTCGTCGCGGTCGAAGGTCCGTGTCGGATCCGTCTCGATGACGCCGCCGCCGATGTCGACCGTCTGATCGATCTCCAGGTCGGCGATGTCGGTCGTCTCCGGAACGTACTCGACGTCCTCGTCGACGCGCTCGACGGTGCCGCGGTCGCCGACGTGGAGTTCGAGGTCGCCGTCTCGCTCGCGGACGTACCCGTCGCCGACTTCGACGACTTCGCCGGCCTCGAACTCGTCTGCGAGGTCGGCTTTGTCGTCCCACAGGGTAACCCGTACGCGGCCCGTCCCGTCGCCGACGGTGAGATTCGCGACTCGTCCCTCGCTGCCGTCGTCGCGGTCGAACGTGCGGACGGCGTCCGTGTCGAGCACCTGGCCGATCAGATCGACGTCGGAGGCGCCGAGCGAGAGGTCCTCGACTCGGTAGGTGTCGAGCACCTGCACGTCGACCTCGGCGTCTTCGTCAAGCTCGACCTTATCGGCGCTCACTTCGAGTCCGCTGTAGCCCTCTTTCGGCCGTCCCATGATGCGGAGCACCTGCCCGACCTGCAGCTGTTCCTCGGTCGCGGTCGCCATCTCGTCCCAGAGCGCGACGCGGACGGACCCCGACGCGTCCGCGACGTCAATATTGCAGACACGTCCCTCATTGGCGTCCTCGTCGTCACGCTCGAACGTGCGGATCTCGCCGATGGACGTGACCTTTCCGAGGAACTTCACGTCGTTCATCCCCGGCTCGATGTCGGCGATCGTCTCGGCCTCCTCGTCGCGAAGCTCGTGAGCGATGAGCATCGCCGCGGTCTCGTCGTCCGCGAGCCCGCCCATCTGCTCGACTTTGTCCTCGACGGCCGCCTCGAACTCCTCGAACTCGACGTCCGTGTCGAGGTCCTCGTAGACGTCCTCTATCACTCCCATACGCGTACCTCCCCCGTTGTCGACTCCGCGCATAAGCGTTGTCCTTGACCCGGTTTCGCGGCCGAAACCGGCGGCTCCTCACGTCGGTTCCGCGGCGGGATCGTCGCGGAGCGAAACATCGTCATACTCGTGTCTGGGGCCCTTCGATACAAAAGGTGTGCAGTTCGGATCGGGTGAGGAGTGTGCAGTTCGGATCGGGTGTGGAGCGTTGTCGACCCCCGCGCGATCTCCCGTCCGCTCTTTCGCGCGTCGCTTCCGGTCTTCGTGCGTCGCTACTCGCTGCTCCCGCCGACCGGCTCCGCGCTCGCCGCCGTCTCCACTCCGTGTGCGTCGTCGTGGACCACCGTCACGGACTGCGGCACGCCGTCCCCGAACGTCGCGTCCAGTTCGTAGCCGACCTCGGTCAGCGCCTGCGTGCACAGCTGTTCGGGCTCCGCGTCATCGACGGCCGCGACGACGACGCGGAACGTTCCGTCCTCGGTCGTCGCGTCCGACACGGCGACGCCGTGACAGCCCGTCTCGCCGACGAGCGTTCCGGCTACGTGTACCTCGTTCGGGGTGAACTCGACTGCGGTCTCGTCGACGCTCGCGGCGTCGACCGAGACGATGTCGGTCGAGCGGAGGTCCGGATCGGCGGTGGGGTCCACGTCGCTTTGTTTGCCCGCGCCGTTTCGCCCGCCTGCACCGGCGTCGTCGCCGTCGGACCCCTCTGAGGATCCGCCGACGCCGGTGCAGCCGGCCGCGATGGTCGCTGCGGTCGTGGCGAGGAGGGCCCGTCTGTACATGCCATTTCCGACGACTGCTGAGGATATAAGTAGCTGCTATCGACTGCGCACCGTGCTTTCTCAGCGCACGAGGTATCTCTTTTCGGCGTCGCTCCTCGTTTCGATTTGTGAAGGCATGAGACCCCTCGCCACGCGGGGCGTGGACCGTAACCGTCTTATGTTCCACCGGGGTACGATGAGTTGAGTCCTGGTAGGGTAGTGGACTATCCTCTTGGCTTGCGGAGCCAGGGACCGGAGTTCAAATCTCCGTCAGGACGTTTTCGGACACACCAACCGGCGAGCACCGCGAGGCGGCCGAAGGCCGTCGTCACCGTCGAACGTATTACTGAGAGAAATTGATTCGCGTCCACTAATCACGCCATTGGTTCCCACAGTCGGGATACAATTATTTCGGTCGCCTCGTTACGTGAGAGCACGCCTGGTCGGCGCTCCGACTGGGCGCAGACCCATGACCACCCGCGTTCCCACCCCGACGATCGCTCTTTGGAAGCGCGTCGGATCCGGGGAGGGCGGGACGGTCGTCGCTCGCTTCGACACCGTCGCCGCGTAATCCACCGCGGGAGCGGACAACGTCCGTCTTCCGAGGCGATCGCCGCCTTCTCTTCCCGTTTTCCGACGCAGTGATCTGGACGGTATCGCGCCGACTTCCGGCGTGAAATCAACGTTCGGTCACGTCCATCGTCGTCATCGACACCCGGCCGCCGCGCGGTCCAGCGACCGCGGTGCTCTCGATGTGCTCCCCGTCTGACGAATCGGCTTCGACCACGGCGCGAGTCCGTCGTGCCACCTCCCTCACGACACCCCACAACCCCCGAAATACCCCGAAACAATCCGCAACACCCTACGACACTACTATGCAACGACCCCTCTCACCCGAACAACGCGAAGCGTATCGAGGTCTCAACGGTGGCCCCGTCCCGGCTCCCCGTCGACAGTCCCCACGAGCGATCGTCGCCGTCGCGGCGCTCCACGCGTTGCTCGTCGCCGCTGCGTTCCCCGTCGCGGCTGCGGTCGCGCTGGCGGTCGTCGTGTTCGTCGGTGCGGCTCTCCGCTGATCCCGACCGACGAGTCGGCCGTCAGTTTCGGCGTCGGCTCGCGCGCCAGCTCCCGCTATCTCGGTCGCGATTCCCCGCTCCGGCCTCACTCCTTTTGTATCCTCGCCGCCGACGACGGGTATGGACGACGGGGAGGACGGTCTCGGCGATCGGACCGACGTACGCGATACTCACACCCGCGACCCCGACGCACCGAGCGTCGCGTCCGCACTCCTCGCGGGAGCGGCTCTGTACAACGAAGGCCACGTGCTCGCCGCTCACGACCCGTGGGAGGCCGCGTGGCTCCCGCTCGACTCCGGGACTGATCGATCGATCGACGAACCCCTCAACGAACCTTTCGACGAACCCCTCGACGAATCCCTCGACGAATCCCTCGGCGACGCCGAGGCGACCGACGAGCGACTCCTCCACGGACTCATCGCGTTCGTCGCCGCGACGCATCACGCCCGGTCGCGGAACTGGACCGGCGCGACCGGCTGCGCGGAGAACGCGGTCGAGCACCTCGCTGGCCTCACCGACCGACCTCGCGGCGTCGACCTCGCTCCGGTCCGCGCTTGGTGTCGACGACTCGCCGCCGACCCGGAGACGGTCGAGCGCGCGAGTCCGCCGTCACTTCGAATCGGGGACGCAGTGCCCGGATTCGACGCCCTCGACCTGCGGGCCGTGTCGCTCGCAGCGCCCGCCCTCGCGGAGGCTGTTGACGGGGAGGCTGTCGACGTGGGGGCTGTCGACGTGAGAACGGCACCGGTGTTCGAGCGCGCTGTGGCCCTCGCCCGCGAGGAGCGAGGGACCGGTAAGACGACCTTCACGGAGTTGCTGTTCGCGTTCTGTCGCGAACCCGAGACGCGTCCGCAGGTCGCCGCGCGGCTGGCGGATCACGTGGAACTGGCCGACAGAAAGCGTCGCGACGTCGCCGACCTCTTTTGATCCGCCCGTAGTGGGCGAGACCTCACCCGCCGTTCGTCGGTGAGTCGGTCTCTGCGGGGAAGTTCGGCTTGGCGGGTTCGTCTTTCTCCGCGCCTGCGTCGGCGTCGCTATCAGCACCGGTCGACCCGCCGTCCTTTGGCACGCCTTCAAAAGTGTAGTCGGCGGAGTTGTCGATCGGGTCGTATCCGAGCACCTCGCGGGCGCGCTCGATAGAATAGTACCGACGGTCGTTGTTGGAGATACCGTAGACGATTTCGTAGCCGTACTCCGCCTGCAGACACCGGTCGAACAGGTGGGCACAGTCGCGGTGTGAGAGCCACATCGCCTGCCCGCGCTCGTACTCGCGCGGCGGATGTCCCTTGGTGAGGTTCCCGATGCGGACGCAGACGACGCTCATGTCATGCTCGTCGTGGTAGAGTCGTCCAAGCGCCTCGCCGGTCGCCTTCGAGACGCCGTAGAGGTTCCCCGGCCGCGGGAGCTCCGTCCCGTCGAGACGGTACTCGTCGTCGGTGCGGTACATATCCGGAGTCCGGTCGTCGGTCTCGTACCCGCCGACGGCGTGGTTCGAAGAGGCGAACGCGAACCTCTCGACGCCGGCGTCGACGGCCGCGCGCATCACGACCTGCGTCCCGTCGATGTTGTTTCGGAGCACGGAGTCCCACGGCGCCGTCTTCCGCGGATCCCCTGCGAGATGGATGACGGCGCCGACGCCCTCCATCGCCTCGCGGACCGCGCGCCCGTCGGTGATGTCGGCGACGTACCGGTCGGCGTCGGGAACCCGATCGGGGACCTTCGCCGCTGGCAGCGGCTCTCTATCGAGGAGCCGCCACTCGTAGTCGTCGCCGATGCCGCGGAGGATGGCTTGCCCCACCCGTCCACCGGCGCCTGTCAGCAGGACCGGCTCGTCCATTCAGTCGGACGTGGGCGGGAGACGGGCATATATGCCACGGTTCGCACGCGTACCGGCGGATCGCGGTCTACTCAGTCCTCATACGCCGGAATGGAGCCTATGACCACGGGTCGACCGCCGACCTCAGAGCTTCTCTCGGGAGATGCTGACGCCGGTCGGCGTGAGGACGAGCTGATCGTCCCCCTTCTGGACGATGTCGCCGTCGACTTCCTGAGCGACCTGTCGGAGTTCGTCGATGATGTGTTCGATCGTTCGGTCCGACGTCGAGTGGCGGGTGATGTCCGCGATGACGAAGTCACCGTCGTAGACGGCGTCTTTAATCGGGATCACGTCGCCCTGGTCGCCGATCTCCGCGATGTGTACTTGCATGCCCGTTTCCGCGTGCGCCTCGGCGAAGTCGTCGAGGTTCAACTCGACGTAGTCGTCGACGGAGCGATTGCCGCCGCCGCCGAGGATCTTGCTCATAATACCCATACACACTACACGACGATGTCAGACATTAGTTCTTACGTCAGACGCAGGCTGTCGAGCCACGTTCCCCGCGGTCTCAGTCGCGCCCGCCGAGGCGTTCCTGCCACTTCTGTACCCGCGAGAGCAGTTCGACCGGCGCGGTCGCCGCGATGTCGACATCACTCAGCTCCTCGATCACGGCTGCCGTCTCCGGATCGATTCGGTCGGCCTCCGGTGTCCCGGCGGCACCCTTGGCGTCGGCCGACGCCGACCCCGGGCCCGTCCCGTTTCGGCCCTCCTCGGAGCCGTCGTCTCTCGGCGGCGACGCGGAACGCGACACGGGGCTATCGTCGTCGCCCGCGAACGACCCGGACGAGAGGTCGAAGACGACCTGTTTCGTCCCCTCGCCGCTGCCGGTTCCGGGTCTGGCTCCGCCAGCCTCCCCGCTGTCCCGCGACCCTCTCGCCTCGATCGCCTTCTCCTCGCGGAGCCGATCGAGCACCTCGTCGGCGCGACCGACCACGGGCGTCGGGACGCCGGCGAGGTCGGCGACGTGAACCCCGTACGACCGGTTCGTCGGGCCGTCGCGCACGGTTCGGAGGAACGTGACGTCGCCGTCGCGCTCGTCGACCGCGACGTGGACGTTCGCGACCCGCGGGAGGTGGTCGGCGAGCGTCGTCAGCTCGTGGTAGTGCGTGGCGAAGAGGGTCCGCGCGCGCACTTCATTGTGGAGGTACTCCGTCGCCGCCCACGCGATGGATATCCCGTCGTAGGTGGCGGTGCCGCGGCCGACCTCGTCGAGGATGACGAGCGAGTCGTCTGTCGCCGAGTGGAGGATGTTCGACAGCTCCTGCATCTCGACCATGAACGTCGAGCGGCCCTGCGCGAGCTCGTCGAGCGCGCCCACCCGGGTGTAGATCCCGTCGACGATCCCGATCGCGGCCGCCCGCGCGGGGACGAACGACCCGGCCTGTGCGAGCAGTTGGATCAGCGCCGCCTGCCGCATGTACGTCGACTTCCCGCTCATGTTCGGACCGGTGACGATGAGGAAGCTCCGATCGGCGTCCAATCGGAGGTCGTTCGGCACGAAGTCGGTCGTCTGCTCGACGACCGGGTGCCGCCCCGCGTCGACGTCGAGCCGGCGTTCGTCGGTGAGCGCCGGGCGCACCCAGTCGTTGCCGGCGGCGTGAGTCGCGAGCGAGGCCAGCGAGTCGAGCTCGGCCACTGCGCGTCCGACGGTCTGGAGCAGCTCGGCCTCGCTCGCGACGCGCTCGCGAAGCGCCTCGAACAGCTCGTACTCCAGCTCGCCGCGCGCCTCCTCTATGCGGAGCACCTCGCGTTCGCGCTCCTCCAGCTCCTCGGTGACGAACCGCTTCGAGTTCTTCAGCGTCTTGATCTCTCGGTAGTGCTCGGGAACCTGGTCCGCGACGGACTTGCCGACCTGGACGTAGTAGCCGTCCGTCTTGTTGCGATCGACGGTGACGTGGCTGAGCCCGTACTGGCGCTTCTCGCGCTCCGCGAGCGTGTCGAGCCACTCGACGGCCTCCTCGTGGCGCTCTATCAGCCCGTCGAGCTCGTCGTCGTACCCCGTTCGGAGCAGTCCGCCCTGCGTCTTCGTCTTCGGCGGGTCGTCGGCGAGCGCGTCCGCGAGTTCGTCGCGGAGGGCTAAAATTCGGTCGCGGTCGAGATCGCGAAGGACCGCGGCGACCGGTGAGTCGGCGAGCGAGGTTCCCTCGACGGCGTCGACGAGTGCCGGCACCAGATCGAGGGTGTCCCGCACGGAGAGGAGCTCGCGCGCGCCCGCGCTCCCGCTCGTCGCCCGCGCGGCGAGCCGTTCGAGGTCGTACGCGTCCCCCAGCGTCTCGCGGAGCCTGTCGCGTGCGAGCGCGGCCGACGCCAGCGCCTCGACCGCGTCGAGCCGTCGATCGAGGGCCGCGCGGTCGCAGCGCGGGCGCGTGAGCCACTCCCGGAGGAGCCGTCCCCCGGCGGCGGTGACGGTGTGATCGACCGTCGCGAACAGGGAGCCCTCGGCGTCCCCGCGCATGGTCTCCGTGATCTCCAGGTTCCGCTGCGTGGTCGCGTCGAGCTCGACGTGATCGTCGTCTTCATACGCGTTTAGCCGCGTTATCGACGCCAGCACACCCGTCCCGGTCTCCTCGACGTACCGCAGTACGGCCCCCGCAGCGCGGAGCGCCAGCTCGGAGTCGAGCCCGACGGTGTCGGCGGTCTCCCGACCGAACTGCTCGCGGACCGCGTGCGTCGCCCGGCCGGGGGCGAACGCCTCCCCGTCGAACAGCGACACCGACCCCGACAGCTCCTCGCGGACCGCACCGAGGAGGGCGTCGTCGTTCCGAACGGCAGGCCCCGGAAGCACCTCGGCGGGGTCGAACCGGTACAGCTCCGCCCGGAGATCGCTCGCGTCGTCGACCTCGGTGACGAGGAATCGTCCGGTGGTCACGTCGGCGAGCGCGAGCCCGTACGGCCCGCCTGCCTCGTCGCTCCCGCGGACGACCGCCGCGAGGTACCGCGCGTCGTCGTCGGCGGTTTCGAGGAGGGTGCCCGGCGTGACGACCCGCGTGATTTCACGGGCGTGGCCGTCGTCGGTCTCGTACTGGTCCGCGACGGCGACGCGATACCCGCGCTCCACGAGCGCCTTTACGTACGGCGTCAGCTCCGAGAGCGGCACGCCCGCCATCGGGTACGACGAGCCGTGCGAGGACTTCTGTGAGACGGTCAGATCGAGCTCGTCGGCGACGAGCTCCGCGTCGTCCGCGAAGAACTCGTAGAAGTCGCCGCACTGCATCGCGAGGACGTCCGCGTCGGTCTCCGCTTTGAGATCGAGGAACTCCCCGACGATCCCCGTTGGCATATGTCCGTACTCCCGCCGTCGGCGGGTAAAACCCTACGGGTGTCGGTCGCGGGTTCGCGTCGCACGCTCGGGGGCGTCGCGTCGGCGGCGGCGCGGCGGCGAACGACGCCCGTCACCCGATCCGATTCCACCGCGTCACCCGATCCGATTCCGCCGCGTTACCGTCCGGTGTACCACCGCCGAGACCCCGAACAGGAGGGCGAACAACACCGCGTACGCGTACCCGTTGACGCTCGCGAACGGGACGGTACCGATCCACGCGGCCCCGCCGAGCAGCCCGCAGACGACGGCGAGTCCGATGTAGTACTCGCTCCAGAGGATCTCGTTTTCCGAAACGACCTCGAGGTACACCTCCAGCTGCTTGCTTTCGTCCGTCAACGAGACCAGTCCCCGATCCGATTCGTAGTCGATGAACCCGCTTCCCGCCAACTTCGGCAGGTGCGATTGGTGGAGGGCCGTGTAGACGCGCTTGCGTTGTTTGTACGTGACCTCGTTGATCTCGAGGTCGTTCTCCCACGCGGCCAGCTGCTCGGCGATATCCCGTACCTTCGCGTCGTCACCGCGCTCTTTCAGATAGGTGATCACGTTTCGCCGCCGCTGGTTGCTCAACGCGGTAAACACTTCGTCCCTAGACGGGCCGTCGACATCGCTCGACGCCGTCCCATCGTTGCGAATGAGTTGTGATGTCATAACTGGGTTAGGGGGAGTTACCGTCTTGTTAATCAACGTCAAAGAACATATCAGTATCTATTGGTATGTCTGACGGGGACCGACGACGGGATAGCGGACGTTTGTCGGCACGCACCCATTCGAATCGGGATATTATTCCGTCGTTAATTTACGTCGAGTGATGGATCGCGATCGCGATCCGGCGTCCGGAGCGACCTCTGAGCGACCGGGATCGCAACCTGAGTACGCGGAGATACGCCGTCGGCCGATGCGGGAGTTCGGCCGCCAGTTAATCGGGGACGATGTCGCCGTTGTCGGTCCCGGTAGGCCGGTCATACATACGCCCGATCCGTGCCAAAGAACGGTATGACACCGTCACACGACGTGCCAGCACGCGACGCGTCCACGCACCGTGCGGCCACGCGGCGAACCGGCCTCGACCGCTTCCGGCAGGCGGAGTACACCGGCGAGAACCGTTGTCTCCCCTGCGCTATCGTCAACGTCGGTATCGCGAGCGTCGTCGCCGCCGCGGTCACCGTGCTTTTTGCGGTCGAACTCGCGGCCCTCGTCTTCGCCGTCTCACTCGCGGCTATCTGGCTGCGCGGCTATCTCGTCCCGGGGACGCCCGAGCTCACGAAGCGCTACCTCCCCGAGCGCGTCCTGCGACTGTTCGGTAAAGGGCGGGAGGCCGCGCCGCCCGCCGAGATCGACGCCGAGTCGTACCTCCTCGCCGCGGACGTGCTGATCGAGACGCCCGACGGGACGGAGTTCGCGTTCGCGCCGTGGTTCGAGTCGGCGTGGTGGTCTCGCCTCGTCGAGTTGGACGAGGTGGCCGACGAGTCGGCTCGGGACGGCTCGGACCCGGTCGCTACCGACTCGACCGCGGACGGCGCGAAAGCCCCCGCCGACATCGCCGCTCTCGCGACGCTCACCGGCGCCGACGCCGAGGCGCTCTCGATCGACTGGCGCGGCGGGGCGGCGTACGCCCGCGCTGACGGCGCTCGCATCGGCCACTGGGAGTCCCGCGCGGCGTTCCTCGCCGACCTCGCCGCGGACCGCGTCCTCGCCGACCGGCTCGACGACTGGGAGCGTCTCCCGCTCGCGGCGCGAAGCGGCGTGCTCGGCGCGCTTCGGCTGTTCGTCGAGACCTGCCCGACCTGCGAGGGCACCGTGGCGCTCGAAGAGCGGGTGGTCGAGTCCTGCTGTGCGAGCTACGACGTCGTCGCGGGGCGATGTCTCGACTGCGACGCGCGCCTCTTCGAGATGGACCTCCCCCCGTCCGTCGCGACGGCCGCGTGAGGCGGTCGCTCCCTGCGTTGCGACCGGCGTTTTAGTTATAAACCCATTCTCCTAACCGACGGTGCGAGGGAGTCGGTGGTCCGGAGCGAAGCGGAGGACCACCGACGAGATCGGGGAGGTGAGGGGATGCGGTTGCTGTGCTGGGTGGGACTCGAAGGGGCAGTCACCGGCGCGTGGCGCCGGTTGCAAGCGAGAGCTCCGCTCTCGCCCTGCCGCGAGGACGAAGCACGGCGACGTAAGCACTGGAAGGAGCGAACGGAGGTGAGCGACTGAAGCGCACAACAAGTCGCGCGAGTCCTCGCGGCTGGGGCTTTGGAGGTGCTTGGCGCAGAATCGTCAATCTCGTATAAATAGTCGACCGCAACGCCAGTCGATCGCTTATAACCAACTACTCAGCTAACCCGATATACCCGCTCCCGTCATCAGTCATCTCGTGTCTGTACTGACCGAAACCGGACTCGGATCTATCCCTTGCTACGGATTTCACCGGAGCTTCGTTATAAACGTACGACGCGCCGGGCTGCGCTCCGTATACCGGCCGCAAACGAACTCGCCCCGCTCTCACCGACTCGGGCGGAACTGCCGCAGCACCGAGAAGCGGTTGACCCACAGCTGATACGCGCCCGCGACGGCGAACGCCGCGAGGAAGAGGCTCGCCCACAACACCGGATCGACCGCGCCGACGACGGGCGCTCCGAGGAGCGCAGCGAGCAGCACCGTCAGCGAGACGATGCCGAGCGCGCGGTACAGCTCCGACCACGTGACGCCGTTCGCCGCGACGATCTCCGTGTATAAGGAGACGTCGCGAGCGTGCCGCGAGACCTCGATCGTCTGCGTCTCCCGGTCGTACTCGATCACGCCGAGCTCCGCTAACTTCGGCAGGTGCGTCTGGACGAGCGAGGTGTACACGCTCTCGCGACACCGCTTCGGCGGCGGACTCTCGCCCGTCTCGCGGCCCGCGATCAGCGACGACAGCTCGTGGACGGTCACCGCGCCGCCGACGCTTTCGAGCTGTTCGAGCGCGCGGCGGCGGCGCTCGTTCGCGAGGACGGCGTACACCTGTTCGGCCGGGAGGATGTCGGTTCGGAATTTCATGGACGGGCCTCCGACACCCCGCTAGGGCGACGTGTCGGTCGTTGGTCACTCTCACTCTCGTTGAGGGCATATGTATGCGTCAAATACCCCTGACTTGTCGGGCCGTACGGTGCCGTTCTCCTCCGAGAAAATCGATAGACTGCGGCCCTGTACGCTCGCTCTCTGCCGGTGTCTCGCTCCGCGCATCGCGCTCGCGGCGGCACGGTGTTCATACCGTCATTTTCGTCCCGAGTATGGCGATCATGCCGCCGTTTTTGCTCCCAGTAGGGCGGTCGAACCGCCGGTCGAACGCCTCGTTCCACCGGATCGAAGCCGGCGTTCGACGATGACGTGGCTGCTCGTAACTAGGTGGGTATCTCGCTCAGAGGGGAGTAACCGATGCCGCCGTCGGAACGGCAACGCGTCGGACACAAACCAATCATGAACCCCGAAGACAACAACATCGGACTCTCGCGGCGTAAGATGCTCGTCGGCCTCGGCGCGGTCGGCGTCGCCTCCGCGGGTGCGGGACTCGGTACGACGGCGTATTTCAGCGACGAGGAGAGCTTCACGGACAACACGCTCACCGCGGGCACGCTCGCGCTGCTCGTCGAGCAGAAGGTCGTTCGCGTCAATCAGGACGGCATCGGCCCGGACGAGCTGGATTTCATGGAGGCGCTCGCGGAATCCGACGACGAGGCCGTCGTCACCGACGAGATCGTCATCGAGGACGCGAAGCCCGGCGACGAGTACGAGTTCTGTTGGCACGTGGAGATCGACGGTAACCCCGGATTCGCGAAGGTGTGCTTCGACGCGGACGAGCAGACCGGTGCCGAGGCGGGCAACGCGTTCGCCGCCGACCTCTACGACGTCGACGCAGACGAGGACATGATCACGATCGGCGAGGCCGCCAACGCAACGGCGACGCTCACGTTCGCTGACGGATCCGAGGTCGTCGTGTACGAGAACGGCCTCTCCGGACTGTTCGATGCTCTCGACGATTGCATCCCCGTTCCGTCGTCGGCAGAGGAGTTCTGTCACCAGCCCAACGAGCCCGTCGAGTTCTGCGTCGAGATCGAGATCCCGGCGACCGTCGGTAACGAGCTGCAGGGTGCAGTCTCGACGTTCGGTGTCGACTTCCACGCCGAGCAGTGCCGCCACAACGACCTCGCGTCCTTCCTCGGCCGCGAGGCCGAGACGGAAGTCGGCGACGGGTTCGTCACGGTCGAAGAGGAGTTCGCCCAGGCGAGCATGAACGCACGCGGGCGGTTCGGCGACGGCGGCGGTCCCCAGACCTGGGAGGTCGGAATCTGGGAGTCGTCTCAGACCGACGACGAGGCGAACTACCCGTGGGCGTCCGGCGAATCCGTCCCCTTCAGCTTCGAGTACGACGGCGACGCCGACGTCTCGACGTTCGATCTGGACGGCGTCGAAGTTACCGCGAGCGGCGGCGAACCGCAGGGACGTATCGGCGTTCAGACGAAGGCCGACCAGGCCACGATCGACGTCGAGAACCTCGCGCTCGCCGACGCCGACGGCGTCCCGATCGCGCTGGTCGGTCCCGACGGCGTCACCGCGAGCAACGACGGCTCGGGTCGCGACCTCCGGTACCTCGTGATGAACGCGAACCCCGCACTGCTGGCGGACGGCTTCGTGCTGAGCGGCGACGTGACGGTCACGCTCGAAGGCGACTACGACACGGACGCCGAGGAGGGCGTCGCGTTCGACGTCGTCGTCGAGTAACCGTTCGCCGACCCCTCGGTCCTCACGGGCCGATTCGCTCCGAGTCGACTCGCACCTGCGAACCGACTCACTCCCCCGTGGACGGTCATCACTGACCGCGGCCACAAGACGGTTCGACTCCGTCGGCGGGACTCCCCACGGAGGGGTGTACAATCATGACTGACGACCACTCATCAACGTTCGACATCTCGCGGCGAAAGCTCCTCGGCGGTCTCGGAGCGATCGGCGTCGCCAGCGCCGGTGCCGGCCTCGGCACGACCGCGTACTTCAGCGACCAGGAGTCGTTCGACGACAACGCGATCACCGCGGGCACGCTCGCGATGTTCGGCAGCTGGCAGCAGCTGTACTACGGCGCCGACCAGTCGGTCCGCCCCGGAGACTACGGCGGGGCTGGCCGACCGTGGGTGAACGCGTTCCCCGACGACGACGGCGACGGCATCCAGTCGCTCGGCGACCGGGCGTACGTCGACGACCCGAGTGACGACCCCGCGACGGGGCGGAACCTTCCGCTGTCGTGTAACGACTTCACCGATCTCGACGGCGGCGAGCGCCCGATCATCGACCTCGACGACGTCAAACCCGGCGACAAGGGGGAGGTCACCTTCGGGTTCACCGTCTGTGACAACCCCGCGTACGTCTGGATGAACGGCGAGATCACGAGCGAAACGCCCGGACAGGGCGACGGGAACCTCGCGGACCACCTGATGGCGAAGGTCTGGCGCGACGACGACTGCGACAACGTGTTCGACGATCTGGAACCGTCCGACATCCTCCTGATGATCGACGTCTCCGGGTCGATGTTCTACGAGCGCTACGGCGCGCCGGTTCTCGACGACGAGATCACGATCGACGGCGGCTACGGCGAAACGTCGTACGACGAGACCACGACGATCGACCTCGTCGAACAGGGCGTCGTCGACTTCATCGATCTGCTCCTCGACGCGATCGCCACGGACCCGAACGTCGACGCCGGGGACATCCGCGTCGGCGGACTGCTGTTCGACGGTTACGCCGACAGCGACCTCGACGATCCCAACATCGTGGAGATCGCGTTCGACGAGGACCTCGGAGACCTGATCACGCTCGACTCGGACGGGGAAGCCCCGCTGCGGAATCTCCGCGAACAGCTGGCCGACATCGTCGGCGGGCCCCTCGATCCGTTCGCGAGCGCTGGCTCGATCGACGTCGGTACCACGCTCGAAGAGGCGTACGAGACGGCCGTCGGCATGTTCGAGAACCGCAGCGACGACTCCCGCAGCGCGAAGTCGCTGACGTTCACCGACGGTGAGCCGTTCCCGCCGGGATCCGGAAGCATTCCGAATCAGCGGTACGAGGACCTCCTCACCGCGGCGAACGAACTTCGGACGCACCCGGACTACGCGTCGAACATCTTCGTCCTCGGAGACGACACGTCGCGCCCGAAAGCCGAGTTCACCCAGCGGGTGCTCGCCGGCCCGGCGGGGATTGCCATCGACGTCTCGGGCGCGGTCGCGGCCGACTTCGGCGGCGACCCGTTCAGCTTCGGCGGCGATCCGGCGTTCTTCTTCAACATCGCCGACCCGACGTCGATCCCGTCGGTGTTCGCGCAGGTCGCGCTGGAGATTCTGCCCGAACAGGTCATCACCTGCGGGACGCTCGCCGACGTGTTGACAGGCTTCGAGAGCGGTTACGGGACGGTCCTCAACGGCAGCCCGCTCGACGACAGCGCGGAGTGCTTCGAGACGGACGTGACCCACTGTCTCGGCTTCAGCTGGGAGTTCCCGATCCGGTCGACCGACGACGAGGCGGAGTTGGACAACAACGACGTGCAGGGTGCCGAGCTCGTGTTCGACCTCGGACTCTACGCCGAGCAGTGCCGCCACAACGATCCGGAGGGCGCCGGCGTTCCGATCGACGACGCCCCCATCGTCGGCTAGGACCCCCGCGTCCTGACGGCTGGCTACCCTGTCACACCCCATTTGGACCACGATGCTCCGGTTCGGTTTCCACCGGATACTCGTGACGCGGATCCGGTCTGCGACGCGGCGGTTCGACTCCGCCGATGGGAATTCCCCGCGAGGGGACCAATCATGACTGAAAAGCAAACACAATCAATCGGACTCTCGCGGCGCAAGGTGCTCGCTGGCCTCGGTGCCGTCGGCGTCGCGTCCGCGGGCGCGGGACTCGGCACGACCGCCTACTTCAGTGACCAAGAGTCGTTCGACGGCAACGCGATTACCGCCGGCGAACTCGATCTCAAACTCGACTACCGGGCCACGTACAACGGCGGCCCGGGGCGACTCGACGAGATCCAGGAGTACTACCCGGAGTTCGACGTGGTCGAGGAAGCGGACGGCGTCTACCTCCTCGGTGAGGTCCCGGCATCCGACAGCGACGCGTGGGAGGATGTCGTCCGCGAGGCGGACTTCTGTCACGGTAGTATTGCCGAGGAGCTAATCAACGGAGACGAAATTCCCGTGTTCACATTGGACGACGTGAAGCCCGGCGACTACGGCGAGGTGACGATCAGCCTCCACATCTGCGACAACCCCGCGTGGATGTGGATGCGCGGCGAGCTCACGGAGAACGCGCAGAACGGCTACACCGATCCCGAACACCGAGCGCTCGACGAGGGCGACTTCGATCACGACGACACTCCGTTCGGTGGCCAGTTGGCCGACGCAATCGAGACCCGACTCTGGTACGATGAGAACTGCAACAACATCTACGAGGGCAGCGGCGAGACCGGCGAGGTCGATGTCGCCGTCGTGATGGACGTCTCCGGGTCGATGAACAACATCTTCACCCCCGCAAAAAACGGAGCGAAGACGCTCGTGAACGAACTCGCGGACAGCGATCAGGGGGCGCTCGTCTCCTACCAGACCGGGGCCACCCGTGAGTTCGATCTTACGGCCATGGACGCACAGGGAAAAGGCAATCTGGAGACCGCCATCGACGGGCTGAATCCCGGCGGATTCACCAACATCCAAGGCGGTGTCATCTACGCGGCGGAGGAACTTCTCGGTGACGAGGACTTCTCGAACGACGAGCTCGGGATCGACCTGACGACGAACCCCAGCGGCAACGACCGCGCTGGCGCGGACAAGGTCATGGTCTTTCTGACCGACGGGCAGGCGAACCGGCGGTACAATCCGAACGGATCCGTCACCTCGTCCGGAAACCACAACCAAGCGGCGATCGACGCCGCGCAGGCTGCGAAGGACGCGGGTATCCGCGTGTTCACGATCGCGTACGGTACGGGCGCTGACCTCCAGCTCATGCAGAACATGGCGTCCTCGCCCGACGACGCGTACGACGCGGGCGATATCAATGCGATCCAGCAGGTGTTCGGCCAGATCGCCGGGTCGATCACCGGCGAGGAGGAGATCTTCCGCGGCTCGCTCGCCGAGCTGATGAGTGTGCTCGATGGCGGGATGTTGCTCGACGGAAACCGCGCAACCGAGGAAACGGTGCCGTACGCGGGTGCACTGACGCAGTGTCTCGGGTTCGAGTGGTGGCTCCCCACCGACGTCGGCAATGAAGTCCAGACGGACTCTGTCGGGTTCGACATCGGCTTCTACGCCGAGCAGTCGCGACACAACGCCGACCCGGAGAACCCCTTCGTTGAGAACTCGACGGCATAGGCGCGCGTTCACGAGCGACATCGTCGCTCACCCCCACACGGACCTCGCAATGAGGCGGCCGGTACGACGGTTCGACTCCGTCGGTGGGAGTTCCCTTCGGGGACCAATCATGACCGACACCAACTCAACTATCGGACTCTCGCGGCGCAAGGTGCTCGCCGGCCTCGGTGCCGTCGGCGTCGCGTCCGCGGGCGCGGGACTCGGCACGACCGCCTACTTCAGCGACCGGGAGTCGTTCGAGGGCAACGCGATCACCGCCGGACAGCTCGATCTGAGCGTCACGTGGCAGCAGCTGTACTACGGCGGACCGCAATCGTCACGCGCACAGGACTACGGGAGCGCGGAGCGCCCGTTCGTCAACGCGTACCCCGACAGCGACGGCAACGGCCTCCAGTCGTTCGAGCGGGGCGACGGCGTCCACGAGTACGTCGACCTCGACGCCTACGACGATCCCGAGGAAGCCGCGAAAGCGGGGAGAAACCTCGAGTTCGCCTGCTCGGAGATCGCGACGTTCGACGAGCCCTCGTTCGGGCCGAACGAGGACGCGCTCATCGAGCTCGACGACGTGAAGCCGGGCGACTGCGGCGAGATCACGTTCGGCGTCAAGCTCTGTGACAACCCCGGATACATCTGGTTACAGGGGCTGTTGCAGTCGGAAACGAGCGGCGACCACCCGGACGGCGAGGAAGGGGTTCCGCAGCTCGCCGACGAGATCGTCGCCCGCGCGTGGTACGACGACGGCGACAACGTCTTCGACGAGGGCGAACCGCAGATCGTCTCCGGCACGCTCCGCGAGGTGCTCGACGCGCTCCGCGACGGTACGCTGCTGACGCCCGATCCGATGCCGGTCGAGCCGCCGGAGGCGCTGATTCCGGACGACGCCGATGTCCCGATCGACGAGGGGGCGGCCTGTACTCCGCTCCCCAAGGAGGACGACGGCGCGGTCATCGACGGCCTCGCCGCCGGTGACACCTTCGAGTACACGCTCGCCGATGGGACCGCGGTCGTCATCACGCTCACGGACGTGACGTACAAAGACGACGAGCCGATCGGCTTCGCGTGGTCGAGTACCGTTCCGATCTGCCAGGTGACTCTGAAAGGCGGTCCCGAGGGCATCGCCCCCGGCGAGGGCCTCCCGACGCTGTACGACTGCGAGACGAGCGGCTCCGTCGCCACGACGCTCGCACCCGGCGGGGAGCCGTACGCGATCAGCAACTTCCGGTTCTACGTCTGTGCTGTCGGTGACGACGGCGAACTGCCGCCCGCCGAGAACGGAGGGGCGTGCTTCCAGCCGTCGAACACGTCGTTCATCGGCTTCGAGTGGTGCCTCCCGACGACCGTCGGCAACGAAGTGCAGGGCGACTCGCTGTCGTTCGACCTGTCCTTCTACACCGAGCAGTGCCGGCACAACGCCGACCCGGAGAACCCCTTCGCGAACGGAGCGGCGGGATCGGACTCGGACGACGAGTAGCCGAACCGAGCAGCGCCGACCCGACGCTCGGAGCGTCGACAGCGGGCCGCCGACCGCGACCTCCCGATATCGCCTTCGGGGCCGCTCGGCAGGGACTCCCTGCCGCCTCGGTAGGACGGAGTTGTCGGGAACGACGAGCGTGTGCTCGTCAGGTAGGTCACGCATACATAGGACCGCAGGCGGCGTTTGAACGCCCGAAGACGAGCGGCCGTCCGAAGCCGACACGGAGACACGAATGACGAAAGAAGATCCACAACTAACGCGGCGAAAGGCACTCGCGGGCGCCGGAGCCGTCGGCTTCGCGACCCTCGGCATGGGCCGGGGACGCCCGACCGCCAGCTGGAACGAATACACGAACTACACGTACGCCGAGTCCGACACGCCGACGCGGCTGCTCGTCGGCTGGCGGAGCACGTACAACGGGGCGGTCGTGGGCGAGAGCCCGAGCGACGACGTCGACGACATCGACGTCTCCCTCATCCCGGCGACGGCCCTGCGCAACGTCCTCCCCGGCGACGAGGGCACCGCGAGCGTCGGCCTCCGATTGGAGGACCCCGGAGAATTGGTCCCCGAGGGCGCTCGCGTGTGGATGCAGATCGAGGCGAACCTCGACGACGACAACGCCGCACAGCGGACGCGAAACGAGGCGCTCGCGGGCCGGATCGCTCTCGACGTCCGTTACGACACCGGCGTTCTCGGCATCGGTCGATGCGCCGGCGCAGAAGACGAGCTCGTCGGCTTCGGCGAGGAGATATTCTCCGGGACGTTCGCCGATCTCGCCGGCACCGACGGTCTCGCGTCGGGGATCGAACTCGACCCCGGACTCTTCGACAACGGGTGTCTGGGTCCCGGCGAGCGACGCTGTCTCACGTTCGTCTGGGCGTTCCCGCCCGGCGAGGGGAACGTGGGAAAGGGCGGCGCGATCGACTTCGACGTGACGTTCCACGCCGTCTCGTGCGACCGACCGGAGAATCCGTTCGACCGCGACGGCGAGGGCGAGGTGGTCGCATGACCGCTTCCAGAGACCGCTCCGGGTCCGACACCCGAGTCTCCGGTCTGAGCCGTCGTCGGCTCCTCTCCTCGCTCGGCGCGGTCGGCGCGGTCGGTGCGGCGAGCGGATCTGGCACGTTCGCGTACCTCTCGGACCGCGAGACGCTCGCGAGCAACGACATCGGCACCGGGACCCTCGACCTGTTGATCGATGGCGCCGTCGTCGACGGTCCGATCGAGATCACCGTCAGCGGTATCGATCGCGGAGCGTCGGGAGCCGAAACGCTCACGCTCGGTGTTCGGACCAACGCCGCCCGCGTGTGGCTCGCGACCGACTGCCCCGAGCACGGCGACGACCTCGCTGCGGCACTCGACGTGCGACTGACCGTCGACGATCGACCCGTCTCCGGCGGCTGGCGGTCGTTCGCCGCCTTCCGGCGGGTGTTCGTCGACGGACTCCGCCTCGACGACGGGTGTCTCCCGCCGGACGAGGGCGTTCCGGTCACGCTCCACTGGAGGCTCCCGGGAGACGTCGACGACTCCCTCGGGGGCTCGCGAACCGAATTCGCGTTCCGACTGTACGCCGAGCAGTGCCGGCACGTCTCCGAGGACGACGCAACCGGATCGAATCCGTTCGCTGGGCTCGGTCCCTGCGACGAGCTACCGGAGTGCGCCGTCTGTGAGGACGGCGATCGGTTCGCTCGGTTGACGTTCGAGTACCTCGGGTCGGACGACGCTCACGTCGCCGCGAGATCGCGGGGTGCGGGACAGGTCGGCGTCGCGTTCGAAGGACCAGTCTCGCCAGGCGGCACGTTCACCGCTGACGGGGCGTCAGTCGGCGACGACGGCGAGCTGGGGACGAACCTCTACCTCGACGACGGAAGCGACGATCAGCCCGGCGGATCGCAGGGGACTGGAGGCGGTGGCGGCAATGGCAATAGCGAATCGCAGGGCGACGGCAACGGGGGCGGAAACGGTGGGAACAACGGTCGCCCGCCGGGCCTGGAGGTCCACACGAGCTGTTCGGAAGAGCTCTCCGTCGGACAGCTGTTCGGCCCGTCCGACGCCCCCCGCTACCGTCTGGTCGCCGGTGAGGTCGCTGGAAAAGGACCGATCTGTGAACAGCCGACCGACGACGGTCCGGTGGAGGACAACTGATGAACCTACCCATATCACTCAAAACACTCGCAAACGCACTCGGGATCGTCCTGTTGATCGCCCTCGTCGCGCCCTTCGTGGTGTACGCGGTGCCGGGGATCGTCGGGGCGGAACACAGCTTCGTCGTGCTCACGGCGAGCATGACGCCGGCGATCGCCCCCGGCGACGTGGTGATCGTCGACGAGCGCGATCCGGCGACCATCGCCGAAGGCGACGTCATCACGTTCGTCCGCAGCGGTAACGAGGTCCCGGTGACGCACCGCGTGATCGACGTCGTCGACGGGGCGAACGGCGTCGCCTTCGAGACGCAGGGCGACGCGAACGGCGGCCCCGACGCCTCGCTCGTATCGGGCGAGAACGTCCTCGGCGTGGTAGCGATCACGATCCCGTACATCGGGTACGTGATCCAGTTCGCCGGCTCGCCGCTCGGATTCGTCGCGCTCGTCGTCGTCCCCTTCGGACTGCTGGCGCTCTCTGAGCTCTGGTCGATCGTCCGGGCCCGCAGTGCGGCTCCGGGGACCGCCGACGCCGTCGTCGCTGCCGATACTGCCGACGACGTCGGCACGGCTGCTACCACCGAGGCCGCCTCGGATGAACCGGTCGGCGTCTCGCTCGACGCGGTTGTCGGCGCCGCCGCGGTACTGCTCGCGTTCGCGCCCTACAGCGTCTACGTCGCGTCGCAGTCACTGACTGCGCTCTCGCTCACCGTCGCGATTGCGGCGACGATGCTGCTCCTCGGAGCGGTCGCCGTCTGGGTCTCGGCGACGGGGCTTCTACGTCGCTCCGATTCGATGTCGGAGACCAACACGGCCGCTGACGAGGTCGATGTGGCAGATCCCACCGGGACGGGCGAGGACGCACCCCCGTCGAGCGAGCCACCGATGATCGCCGACGGTGCCGCGGAGGCGGAGCGATGACTCCGACCCGGCGGCTGGCTGCCTTCGCTGTGGCCGCGATGCTCGTCTGGAGCGTCGCCTTCGGCGGCGGCTACACCGTCGCGCTGTTCTCGGCGAGCGCCGAGGTGTCAGGCTCCTTCGAGACCGACGAATTCGAAATACCACTCGATGGCGAGGGTGACGACGCGACAGAGAACACCACGAAAAACGGTTCCGAAGCGCCCGAAGTAGACGGCACCCCGCCCGAGAGTGATTCGATCGAAAACGACTCGATCGAAAACGGATCGACGGCAATCGATCCGATCGGCAACGAAAGCGCGACACCGGATGGCAACGTCTCCGAATCGGAGTCTCCCGAGGCTGTCGACGATGAACCGGTCGACACAGCCAACACCGGGCCCGGTGAGTCCGATGATTCCGACGAAGGGGACACGGTTGACGACGGCGACGAAGGAGTCACGGCTGACGACGGGGACGCTACGAACGACCCCGCCGATTCGTCCGACGAGGAATCGAGCGTAGAGGCCGATTCGACCGACGGCAAAGAGTCCTCTGACGGCGATACCGACACTGCCGATGGCGACGACGCCGATACCGACACCGCCGATGGCGACGACGCCGAAACCGCCGCCGACGGCACTACCGTCGACGATGGCGGATCGCCCTCGGAGGCGGACTCCGGAGGCCCCTCGGCATGAGTTCGTCTATTCGGCCGCACAGTCGTCGTGCCTGCGCGTGGCCTCCGGCGGATTTCGGTCAACGAGGTCGAGGGCTCGGATCGAAGCTCACTGCGCTCCTACTGATGACGATGCTACTGCTGCTCGCGCTCCTTATCGGTCTCGTTCGCGGGATTGCGTAGCGTTACGCCCCACACCGCGAGTCGTTCACTCTGTTGTTTGTTTATCCACTTCACACAAAATTCAGCTCTGGTCGAGCACGGTCGGATCGACCGCTCCGGGCCCATCGCCAACGTCGTACCCGTTCCTGACCGCCTCGCTCATTTCCTCGACTGCGGCGGCAACCGCCTCTCGCAGTCGCTCGCCCCGCGTCAGCCGCGCCGCGATCGCGCTCGATAGCGTGCAGCCGGACCCGTGCGTCGCGTCCGTCTTGATCCGAGGGTTCTCGAATCGAACGACTGTGGGATCGCGGTCGGCGGTTGACGCGTCGTCGCGGTCGCCGTCTCCCTCTCCATCGCCCACGACCAGCGTGTCCACCACCGTCGCACCCGCTTCATCCTCGCCGGTATCGCCCTCGCCGGTATCGCCCTCGCTACCTTTGCCGTCGAGGTGGCCTCCCTTTATCAGGGCGGCGTCGACGCCGCTCGTGACGAGTTCCCGACCGGCACGCTCTGCGTCGGCGACCGTCTCGACCGGTTCGCCGGTCAGCACCGCGGCCTCGTCGGCGTTCGGGGTGACGAGCGTCGCCGCCTCGATCAGCGCGTCGTACGCGTCTTCCGCCGCCGGCGACAGCAGCCGGTCGCCCGTCGCCGCCACCATCACCGGATCGACGACGACCGGCCCCCGAAATCGAGCGAGTAGCTCGGTCACGGTCTCGACGGTCTCGGCCGTGGCCAGCATCCCCGTCTTCACTGCCCCCACGTCGAAATCCTCGACGACCGCGTCGTACTGGGCCGCGACGTGGTCCGCCGGGAGCGCGTGAACCCCCGCGACGCGGCGGGTGTTCTGGGCGGTGGTCGCCGTCACGACCGACGTCCCGAAGACGCCGTGTTCGGTCATCGCCTTCAGATCCGCCTGGACCCCGGCACCCCCGCCGCTGTCGCTCCCGGCGATCGCGAGCGCGACCGGCGGCGAGACGGGCTCGTACGCGGTTGGCATATATAGGTGGTACCATCCAGTCATATTAATTCGTGGCGATCGCTGCCGCCGAACGCCCTTTGCCCGTCGCCCACGTAGCGGTCGCATGACGAACGCATCTCCCGAGGACGGTTCGGCGAGCGAAGCGGCTGCGAGCGACGCGAGCGCGGCCGACCCGATCACCGTCTACTCCGACTACGTCTGCCCCTTCTGTTACCTCGGTCGCGCGTCGCTCTCGCGGTACCAGGAGACCCGCGAGGAGCCCCTCGCCGTCGACTGGCATCCGTTCGACCTCCGTGCGGGCAAGCGTAACCCGGACGGCACGATCGACCACGCGGTCGACGACGGGAAAGACGACGACTACTACGCGCAGGCGCGAGAGAACGTCCGACGGCTCCAGGAGGAGTACGACGTCGACATGGCCCAGGAGATCGCCGTCGAGGTCGACTCGCTACCGGCGCAGATCGTCTCGTTTCACGTCTCCGAGACCGTGCCTGACGCGTGGCCCGCCTTCGACGACGCGGTGTTCGCGGCGCTGTGGGAGGACGGTCGAGACATCGGGGACCGTGAGGTACTCAGAGAGCTCGCGGGCGACGTCGAGGGACTCGACGCCGACATCGTCGACGCCGCACTCGCGGACGGGGACCTCCGTGACCGCGTGACGACGCTGTTCGCGGCGGCCAGAGAGCGCGGAATCACCGGCGTCCCCACGTTCGCCTACGACGGTCACGCCGCCCGTGGGGCGGTGCCGCCCGAGCATCTCGAACGTCTCGTCGAAGGCGTCTGATCGCCGTTATTCGTCCGTAGCCGTCGGTTCCACGTCAGCACCGCGAACCGCCTCCGTCTCATCCTCCGACCGCGAATCGCCGTCCGCCGGATCGACGAACCGGTACGCGAGGAACACGGCTCCGAGCGCGAGGACGATCCCCCCGATCACGTCGGTCAGCCAGTGGATACCGAGGTACATCGTCGCGATCACGACAGAGACGGCGAACCACGCGGCGATCGGCGTCCACAGGGGATACTCATCCCGGGTCAGGGCGGCGAACGTCGCGGCCGTGACCGCCAGCGACGTGTGCAGCGAGGGGAACACGTTCGTGTTCTCGTTCACTTCGTCGGTCAGCGCCTGAAACTCGGGATTATAGGTATACAACAGCGATGTCACCATGTCCGGCATGACGTTCCGGGGACCGTGTGCGAACACGATGGTGTATATCACGAGCCCGATCGCGTAGTTAAGCGCGTATGCGACGATCAGCCGCTTCAGCGTCGTCGTCTTCGGCAACGCGAGGTACGCGACGAACGGGAACGCGAGCAGGAACACGTACCCGTACACGTACACCCACGAGAAGTACATCGTCAGCTCTGGGACGACGAAGCTCGCCTGCACCCACGCGACGAAGTCGCCCTCTATCGCGTAGATCGTCCCCGTCAGCTGCAGGCCGACAATAGTCGACACGCTCGCCAGCGCGCCGCGCCCGACAGCGCTCACGAGGAGCACTCCTCCGAGCATGGCCAGCGCGTATTTGGACTCGCGCAGCCGTGGAATCGTCTCGTTCCAGAGGTCGTACAGCCGACGCGGGCCGATGATCACGACGCTCGCAACGAACAGCATCGTCCCGACCCACGCGAGTAGCGACAGCGCGACCGATACGAGCGGGTTCATCGGTCCCGTGACAGCAGTTCTCTGTCATCGTTGAATCGGTATCCCGCGTCTCTGAGCGCTTCACGGGCCGCTTCGACGTCCACGCTGCCGTCCTCTCCGAGGAACGGGTGGACCGGATCCGTGTCGTCGTCGCCCCATCGAAGATCACTCGGCACCCACTCGGGTGAAGCGGCGAGCGGCGAGGCGGCCGGCTGCGCGTACCCCTCGAACGCGTCGTCGATGAGTGCGGCCTTGTCGACGAGCGACGACAGAATTCCGCGGAACCGCGGATTCGACAGCGGCGCTCGCCGCGCGTTGTACCCGACGTGATAGAACGCGGCTGACCGGGTGCTTACGAGCCGTGCATCCGCCTCACGACCGATCCGGGGCACTGAGTCCGGTCCGAGATTTGAGATGGTTGCGTCGGCTCGGCCGTCGCCGACCGCCTGCACTGCGGCGATGTCCGACGGCTGGACCTCCACGACCAGCCGGTCGAACACCGGCTTCCCGTGGAACCGCTCCGGAATTCCCGCGGCAGTCGGGTGATCGTCGGTCGTCTCCCCGTGGTTCGCGGTCCCGTCTTCGTCGGTCGTTTCGTCGTCGGTCGTTTCGTCGCCGCCCGTCGTTCCGTCGTCGTCGGTCGTTCCGTCGTCGTCGTCGTCGGTCGTATCGTCGCCCGCCCCCTCGTCCCCGTCGTCTCGTCCGCCGCGCACGAGGAAGTGGTTAGCGTTCCGCGCGAACGTCACCGACTCTTCCGGCGTCGCCGAGACGAGCTCTATCGGGCCGCTGCCGACCGGATCGGGGTTGTTCGACACCACCGCCTCGGTCGTCTCTCCGTCGAACTCGACCCCGGCTATCGTCGCGACCGACGTCCGATCGCGCCAGACGTGTTCGGGGAGAATCGGGATCTGCAGCGCTCGCGTTCCGACGCGCCGGTTGACCGTCTCGATTTCGAGTCGGACGGTCCGGTCTCCGCGAGCGGTCGCCGACTCGACGAGCGACGAGCGCCCACGGAACTTCGGAGCCGGGACGGGGGTCTCGACGTTCCCCATCGACGTGTCGTGAAGGAAGTCGTACGTGAACGCGACGTCGGCGGCTTGCACGGGTTCGCCGTCGTGCCACTGCGCGTCCCGAAGGGTGACATCTACCGTCCCCGCGTCGCTCCACTCCACCGATTCGGCGAGCCACGGGACCGGTTCCCCGTCGATCATGCGGACCAGTTGATCGTACAGTAGCGAGGTGAACGTGCCGTGCCGACGGTACTCAGGTGCGATCGGGTTCCAGTTCTCCGTGATGCGCTGGTCGGTGGTCACCAGTTCGAGCGCCGTTTCCGTCTCGGTGTCCGTCGACTCCCCACGCTCCAACCCGAGCAATCCGTTGACCGACAGCGGCTGGTTGCTTCCCCATCCCTCGAACCGCTTGTCCCGTATCGCGGTGAGTGCATCGGGGAACGCGACGACGGTGAACGGCTGCAGCTCACAGAGCACTGACTGCAACTCGCCGACGACGCGCTTCCGTTGGCCGTCCGTGGCGGTCCGCTGTTCCGCCAGCAGCTCGTCGACTGAGAACTCGGTGAACCCGAACGGGTTCTGCCACCCCGTCTCGGCGATAAACTGGGAGTGCGTGAACGCGTACAGCGCGTCCGGGTCGAACGGCTCCGCCTCTAGGTACTGGCCGACGTACACGTCGAAGTTGTGGTTGAGCAGAACTCGTCGTCGGAGGTCCATCTGACCCATGGTGTTGATCCGCGTGTCGATACCGACCGCAGTCGCGTTCTCGGCGAGCTGTCGGGCGATTCGAATCCCGTTCGGGTCCTCGTCGGCCGGAGTGGTAATGATCTCCAGATCGAGTTGGGACGCGCGGTCTCTTCCCGCGATATTCCGCGCGCGACCGATACAGCCAGCGCTCAGGGTCGCCGCACCGATCCCCGCGAGCGCGTCTCGCCGACTGATCCGCCGCGTCATCTGTTCGTTTCTCTTTCGGCCCCGATGTATATCTCTTCTGTGGTGGGACACTCCGCCGTCGTCCTTGGACCCGTTCTGTCAATATCGGTGACAAATAGCACGGAGACGGCCGACTCAGGGGAGCAACGACCGGTGTTTTGCGACGTGAATCTAGATCACGCCAGCGAGCGGCAGCGCCAGCCCGATCACCCACGCGAGGAGTCCGACGGCGAGAGCGGGGCGGTCGTCGGCCGCGCGCCCGACGGCGACGATCCCCAGCGCGGCGAGCAGCGCGACGCGGTGCACGATCAGCCCGGGAGGCACTGCGACGCCGAGCGCGGCGAAATCGAGCACGAATCCGGCGCCGAGACCGACGCCCACGCCGAGGAACGCCGCGGCCGGGTCGGACCGATCGGCCTGGGAGACGATCAGCGCCGGGAGGCCGACCGCGATAACGAGATACAGCGGCGCGGCGATCGTCTTGGGTGGGAGCGAGGGATACGCGACCTCTATCGCGATGCCAGCGACGCGAACGCCGATGAACACCGCCGCGAGCGCTGCCCCGAGCAGGGCGGCATCGGCGTGTCGCGCCGCCTCCCCCCGAGCGCGTCGGGCGAACTCGCGCGCCGCGGTTTTCGTCTGCCGTCCGAGCAGCGCGCCCGTCACCGAGACGAGGAGCGCGAGCTCGATGACGGTGATCCAGCCGTCACTTAGTCCTTCCTCGATCCCGCGGTACTCGCGACTGACCGACTCGCCGCCGTTGCTCTCGATGAAGTCGTCCTCCAGTCGGACCGCCGGGTCGTTGATGTCGGGAACGGTGTGACGGAGGCGGAACCAGTCGTAGTACTCCTCGTGGATCTGGACGGCGGTGTACGCTCCGTCGGGCGACTCGTACGCGCGAATGTGATCCCGAGAGCCGAGGTACTCGCCGTCGTGGAGTTCGAACGATTCGGTCACCCATTCGCCCCCGTCGGGGCCTTCAAAGTACGTGTATCGGGTCGATCCGTGAGCGTCCTCCCAGTCGCGGGTGGCGATTTCGCTGACGAGTTCGGGGTCCGCGTCGCTCGCTTCTTCGTCCGTTTCCTCCCACTCCGCGTCGGGTCGTGCTTCGAGCGTTTCGCGAACCGTTTCGCCGTCACCGTGGAATACGACGTTGATCGCGAGCGTCCGACCCTCGGGGGACTCGCTCCGGCTCGTGTACTGCCAGACGCGGTAGTCGCCGTCGATCGCCATGAGCGCGTCGTCGTCGACCTCGACGACGGGGCGTTCCTCCAGTCCGTCGCTGAAGAACCCGGAGAGCGCGAGCCCCGCGGCGACGACGACGAGCAGCGCCGCGACGACCCTCGTCCGTTGCATGGGTCACCACAGACGAGCAGCGTAAAAACGTGTTGTGGTGGCACTCACCACGTCTCGACAAATCCCTCGCGGATATCCTCCGCGCAGCCCTCGCAGTCGGGGTGGTCGCCCTCGAAACAGGCGGGGCGTCCCTCCGCGTCGACCGGGATCGCCCGTCGCTCCGCGTGTCGGCGGCAGACGATCCGCGCGCGGCCCTCCTCGTCCGTCGGGAGGTCGTAGCGCTCCGTGCCCGCGTTGTCGCCGTCGGGGTCGCCGCGGCCCTCCGCGTACGCCTGCTTGGCCTCCTCGAACTGCTTTCCCGCCTTTCGGAGCTGCTGGCGGATGACGCGCTCGAGTCGGTCGTCCATACCTCTCGTTTCGGCGCTCGGGATATAGGTCCGTTGCCGTCCGCGGGGCGTCGGCGTCGCTGTCGGCGTGTGGTACCGTTCCACTCGAAACCGCGCCCGCGTCTGGCTGACGCTCGTCTGACGCGGGCGCGGTTCCGGCCGATTCGATCGATCGCTGGCTGGCGAGAAAATGATGGAAGAGCCGCTGGAACCGACCGATACGTCCACTTTCGCCGCGGTTGCGGGATTTTTAATACCGTGAGGAACCAATCGGCGTACGCCTCCCATTGAAACACGACCGGAGGCGGAGATACCCAATGAGCGAACTGCGACAGGAAGCGGAAGCGATAGCGGAACAGTTCTCGGACCACCTGAGCGTCGACGCCGACGACGTCGAAGAGCGACTGGAAACGCTCGTCGACGAGTACCGCGTCCCGCTCGACGAGGCGCGCCGAAGCGTCACCAACAGCTACCTCGAAGACGCCGGGATGGAGCGCGACGAGCTCGGCCGCGGCGGCAGCGAATCGGTGCTCGTCAACGACATCGACGAGGACGAGCAGTGGGTCGACCTGCGCGTGAAACTGGTAGACCTGTGGGAGCCCCGCAGCGACTCTATCTCGCAGGTCGGCCTCCTCGGCGACGAGTCCGGCACGATCAAGTTCGTCTCGTTCGAGACGTCGGAGCTGCCCGAGCTGGACGAGGGCGCGTGCTACGAGCTCTCCAACGTCGTCACGGACGAGTACGAGGGCAACTACTCGGTGAAGCTCAATCGGACCACCCAGATCACCGAGATCGACGAGGAGGTCGAGGTCGGCGACAACGCCGACACCGTCGAGGGAGCCCTCGTCGACATCCAGTCCGGCTCCGGGCTGATCAAGCGCTGCCCCGAGGAGGACTGCACCCGCGTCCTCCAGAACGGTCGGTGCTCCGAGCACGGACAGGTCGAAGGCGAGTTCGACCTCCGAATCAAGGGCGTCCTCGACGACGGCGAGACGGTCACCGAGGTCATCTTCGACCGCGAGGCCACCGAAGAGCTCACCGGGATGGGCTTGGAGGAGGCCAAGGACATGGCGATGGACGCGCTCGACACCACCGTCGTCGCCGAGGAGATGGGCGACGACGTGCTCGGGCGATACTACCGCGTCACCGGCCCCACCTTCGGCCGGTACGTCCTGGTCGACGAGATGGAAAACCCCGGTGCGGTCGACGTTGAAACGGCGCTGATCGAAGCGAGGTCGATATAAATGAGCCAGTCTGCCCCCACCCGAGAGGTCGCCCGGCGCGCGTTCGCGAGCGAATTCAACGACGCCGGTTTCACGTTCACCGAATCCGACGACGAGCGCGCGCCCGTCTACGCGCTGCTCCCGACCGGCGAGTCCGCGAACCGCGTGTTCTTCGTCGGCACCCTCACGGAGAAGGAGGACGTCGGCGAGGAGTCCGAGTACTGGCGCGGCCGCATCGTCGACCCGACGGGCACGTTCTTCGTGTACGCGGGACAGTACCAGCCCGAGGCCGCCTCGAAGCTCCGCGACCTGGAGCCGCCCGCCTACGTCGCCGTCGTCGGGAAACCCCGGACCTACGAGACCGACGACGGTACGGTCCGGGTCTCCGTCCGCCCCGAGTCGATCACCGAGGTCGACGCCGCCACCCGCGACCGATGGGTCGCGGAGACGGCAAAGCGAACGATCGAACGCGTCGCCGCGTTCGACGACGACGGGAACGAGTACGCGCGGATGGCCCGCGAGGAGTACGAACTCGACCCGGAGACGTACAAGGCCGCGGCGCTGTCGGCGCTCGAAGACCTCGACGCGGGTGACGGCGACGAGCTCGCTAACGGCGAACCCGCTGCAGGCGACGGCGCGGACCCGGCTGACGCGCCGGAGCCCTGAGGGCTTCGATCGTCGCCCCGACGCTGCGAGTTCCTGACGGGTCGCCGCGTCCGCCCGCGGTCTCGCCCCTGTGACCGTCTGACAAATGTTTAAGTAGTCCGCGTGACCAACAATCCGGTAATGGGCAACAAGAACAAGACGATCTCCTTCCGCGTCAACGAAGACGCGTTCGAGACCCTCCGCGACATCGCCGAGGAGCGGGACATCTCGCTGTCGGCGGTCTTCCGGGACTACGTGGATACGCTGGTTGCCCACGACGGACAGGTCCGGGTCGTGCCGGAGGCCGAACTCGAGAGCATGGGCGAGGGCGGCGAGTCGTTCCCCCCGAAGATCGAGGTCCCGAAGAGCTTCGTTCGCGAACACGAGCGGCTCGAGCTCGAAGCCGACCACCTCCGCGAGCAGCTCGAGGAACACAAACGGTACGTCAACTACCTCCGCGAGCAGCTGGAAGACGGCGACGAAGACGTGATCCAGCTAGAGGATCTCGACGGCGAGGCGGACGAACCCTCGTTCCGGCTCGGATAGCTGTCTGTCCGTCGTTTCTACGGGGTTCTCGCTGGCCGTGAGTTCTCGCTCGGCTCAACTGAGGCAACTCCGGGCGTCCGTCCGTGAGTAGCCACCCGATCACGGTCACCGTTCAGTTCCGATCCGGAGAGAAACTGTCCCGATTGTCCGTTACTGTTTGGAGAAACGCCGATGTTGACGAAAATATTGCCGAGAGCCGCGCGTATTCTCTAAAATCGTTTGATTCTTCTCGATACTGGTGGACAGTTTCTCACTGGTATCTGTGATTTCTGCTCATACTAAATTATTTACGAAAACAATATTACCCGGGCGGCGAACCGTTCGCACATGAACAGGTGGGTCCGACCGTGAGCGTGTTCGACAGAGCGTACGACGACCCGGTTCGCGTGCTCGACGAAGATGGCGAGGTCGTCGGCGATATTCCCGACCTCGACGCCGAGGAACTCGTCGACATGTACCGACACATGCGGCTCGCTCGTCACTTCGACGGCCGGGCGGTGAGCCTCCAGCGGCAGGGGCGGATGGGAACGTATCCCCCGTTGTCGGGACAGGAAGGCGCCCAGATCGGCTCCGCGGCGGCGCTCGACGAGGACGACTGGATGGTCCCCTCCTACCGCGAGCACGGAGCCGCTCTGGTCCGGGGGCTCCCGCTGAAACAGACGCTCCTCTACTGGATGGGCCACGAGGCCGGAAACAAGGCGCCCGAGGGGGTCAACGTGTTCCCGGTCGCGGTCCCGATCGCCTCGCAGGTCCCGCACGCGACCGGCGCCTCGTGGGCGACGAAGCTCCGAGGGACCGACGAGGTGTTCCTCTGTTACTTCGGCGACGGGGCCACGAGCGAGGGCGACTTCCACGAGGGAGTCAACTTCGCGGGCGTGTTCGACACGCCGACCGTCTTCTTCTGTAACAACAACCAGTGGGCCATCTCGGTGCCGCGAGAGCGACAGACTCGGAGCGCGACGCTGGCGCAAAAGGCGGAGGCGTACGGAATCGACGGCGTCCAGGTCGACGGGATGGACCCGCTGGCCGTCTACAGCGTCACGAAGGCCGCCGTGGAGAAGGCGCGAAACCCTGATACCGACCGACCGCGACCGACGCTGATCGAGGCGATCCAGTACCGGTTCGGCGCGCACACGACCGCCGACGACCCCACCGTCTACCGCGACGACGACGAGGTCGAGCGCTGGAAAGCGAAAGACCCCATTCCGCGGCTGGAGGCGTACCTCCGTAGCGAGGGGATTCTGGACGACGAGCGCGTCGCCGAGATCGGGTCGACGGTCGAACGGCGGGTCGCCGACGCCATCGACGCGGCGGAGTCCGAGGCGCGGCCCGAGCCGAGCGAGCTGTTCGAACACGCCTACGCCGAAATCCCGCCCGAGTTGCAGCGACAGTACGAGGAGTTCGCCGCCTTCCGCGAGGCGCACGGCGACGAGGCGTTTCTGGAGGAATAAATGAGCGAGACACAGAACCTCACATTGGTGCAGGCGGTACGAGACGGACTGTACACGGAGATGCGCGAAGACGACGACGTCCTCGTGTTGGGCCAAGACGTCGGGAAGAACGGCGGCGTCTTCCGCGCGACGGAGGGCCTCTTCGACGAGTTCGGCGGCGACCGCGTCGTCGACACCCCCCTGGCTGAGTCGGGAATCGTCGGCGCCGCGGTCGGCATGGCGGCGATGGGACTCAGACCCGTCCCCGAGATCCAGTTCTCCGGGTTCATGTACCCCGGCTTCGATCAGATCGTCTCGCACATGGGCCGCTTCCGAGCCCGGAGCCGCGGTCGGTACACGCTCCCGATGACGCTCCGCGCGCCGTACGGCGGCGGGATCCGCGCGCCGGAACACCACTCCGAATCGAAGGAGGCGTTCTACGCGCACGAGGCGGGACTGAAGGTCGTCATTCCGTCCACGCCGCACGACACGAAGGGGCTGCTCGCGGCGTCTATTCGAGATCCCGACCCCGTGATCTTCCTCGAACCGAAGCTCATCTACCGGGCCTTCCGCGAGGAGGTCCCCGAAGAGCCGTACACCGTGCCGATCGGCGAGGCCGCCACGCGACGCGAGGGCGAGGACGTCGCGGTGTTCACGTACGGGGCCATGACCCGGCCCACACTCGAAGCCGCCGAGGCGCTCGCCGAGGACGGGGTCGAGTGCGAGGTCGTCGACCTCCGAACGATCTCGCCGCTCGACCGCGAGGCGATCGTCGAGGCGTTCGAGGCGACTGGTCGGGCGGTCGTCGTTCACGAAGCGCCGAAGACCGGCGGGCTCGCCGCGGAGATCACGGCGATCATCCAGGAGGAGGCGCTGTTGTACCAGGAGGCGCCCGTGAAGCGAGTCACCGGGTTCGACGTGCCGTACCCGCTGTACGCGCTGGAGGACTACTACCTCCCGACGGCGACCCGCATCGAGGAAGGTATCAGGGAGGCGGTGGAGTTCTGACCATGCCGGTCAAAGAGTTCAAACTGCCCGACGTGGGCGAAGGGGTCGCCGAGGGCGAGCTGGTCAGCTGGCTCGTCGCGCCCGGCGACCGCGTCGAGGAAGACCAGCCGGTCGCGGAGGTCGAGACGGACAAGGCGCTCGTCGAGGTCCCCTCGCGGTACGACGGGACCGTCGAGGAGCTGTTCGTCGAGGAGGGCGACGTCGTCCCCGTCGGCGACGTGATCATCTCGTTCCGCGTCGACGAGGACGGAGCGGGGGACGAGGCGGCGTCCGACGACGCCGACGCGGCAGCCGACGCGGAGGCCGCCGACGATACCGCCGCCAGCGACAGGGCCGATGACAGCAGTGATACCGACACAGCCGCCGGCGCGGAACCCGACACGCCGTCCGGCCGGACGTTCGCGCCGCCGTCGGCCCGCCGACTGGCCCGCGAGCTCGGCGTCGACATCGCCGCGGTCGACGGGAGCGGTCCGGGCGGCCGGGTGAGCGAGGGCGACGTGCGCGCGGCCGCCGAGGGCGGTACCACCGGTGGCGACTCCGGTGCCGACGCGGGTGACACCGCCGAGCCGCGGCCCGCTCCGACCGACGTCGGCTCCGCCGACCGGAAGTCCGCGGTCAGCAAGCGCGGCGCGTCCGACAGTTCGACCGCCGGATCGGGGTCGTCGACGACCGATGCGGCCACGGCCGGCAGCTCGGCCCCCGAGCCAGCCGACCGAGAGACGACGCTCGCGACGCCGGCGACCCGCAAGCTCGCCCGCGAGCTCGGCGTCGACATCGACGACGTGCCGACCGACGAGACCCGCGACGGCGAGGCGTTCGTCGCGGACGAGGCCGTGCAGGCGTACGCCGACGCGCTCGAATCGGGCACCGAAGCGGCCGGTGCCCCCGAGCCGCGGTCGGTCGCCGCCGACGCGGGCCCTGTCTCGGCTCAGGACGCGTCCGTCTCTGCAGACGAAACGGTGCCGTACCGCGGGGTGCGCCGCACCATCGGCAAACAGATGGAGCGCTCCGTGTACACCGCGCCGCACGTCTCCCACCACGACACGGTGGCGGTCGACGCGCTCGTCGAGGCGCGCGAGCAGCTGAAGCCGAAAGCGGAGGAGCAGGGCGTGCGGCTCACGTACATGCCGTTCGTGATGAAAGCGATCGTCGCCGGTCTGAAGGAGTACCCGTACCTCAACAGCGAGCTCCGAGAAGACGACGAGGAGATCGTGTTGAAAGGCGAGTACAACCTCGGGATCGCCGTCGCGACCGACGCCGGACTCATGGTGCCCGTCGTCGAGAACGTCGACGAGAAGGGGCTGTTCGAGCTGGCCGAGGAGGTCAGGGACCTCGCTTCGCGCGCCCGCGAGCGCAAACTCAAACCGGCGGAGATGAAGGGCGGAACGTTCAGCATCACCAACTTCGGCGCCATCGGCGGCGAGTACGCCACGCCGATCATCAACTATCCGGAGACCGCAATTCTCGGGCTGGGGGCCATCGAGGAACGGCCGGTCGTCCGCGACGGCGAGGTCGTCGCGGCCCCCACGCTCCCGCTGTCGCTGTCGATCGACCACCGCGTCATCGACGGCGCGGTCGCGGCCGAGTTCGCGAACACCGTCATGGATCACCTTGAAACACCGCTGCTACTCTTGAACCAATAATGGTCGTCGGAGACATCGCAACCGGAACGGAGGTACTGGTCATCGGCGCCGGACCGGGCGGCTACGTCGCCGCCATCCGCGCCGCACAGAAAGGGCTCGACACGACGCTCGTCGAGAAGGACGCCTACGGGGGCGCCTGCCTGAACCGCGGGTGTATCCCCTCGAAGGCGCTGATCACGGGGAGCGGACTCGCTCACGAGGCCGGCAACGCCGAGTTCATGGGCGTCCACGCGGACCCCGCCGTCGACTTCGGGCAGATGATCGAGTGGAAGAACGGCGTCGTCGATCAGCTGACCGGCGGCGTCGAGAAGCTCTGTAAGGCGAACGGCGTCAACCTCGTCGAGGGGACGGCCTCGTTCGCCGACGAGCACACCGTCCGCGTCGCTCACGGCGGCGACGGACAGGGCTCCGAGTCGATCGAGTTCGAGCACGCGATCGTCGCGACCGGCTCGCGGCCGATCCAAATTCCGGGCTTCGAGTTCGCCGAGGACCACGTCTGGAGCTCGGCGGACGCGCTCGACGCCGACACGGTCCCGGACCGGCTCGGGGTCGTCGGCGGCGGCTACATCGGGATGGAACTGGCGACGACGTACGCCAAGCTCGGCGCTGAAGTGACCGTTATCGAGATGCTCGACGACATCCTCGAACCGTACGAGGACGACGTGAAACGGATCGTCCGCAAGCGCGCCGAGGAGCTCGGCGTCGAGTTCCACTTCGGCGAGGGCGCGAGCGGCTGGTCCGAGGGAGCCGACGGCGGCTACCTCCTGCGGTCCGAGACGGAAGCGGGCGAGGAGTCGACGTACGGCGTCGACAAGATCCTCGTGGCGGTCGGTCGACAGCCCGTCGCGGACGGGCTCGACCTGGAGAAGGCCGGGATCGAGACGGACGACCGCGGCTTCATCCAGACGGACGACCGGACCCGAACCGGGGTCGAGCACATTCACGCGGTCGGCGACGTGACCGGGGACCCGATGCTCGCGCACGCGGCCTCGAACGAGGGGATCGTCGCCGCCGAAGTGATCGCGGGCGAGCCCGCGGCGCTCGACCGGCAGGCGATGCCCGCCGCGGTCTTTACCGACCCCGAGATCGGGACGGTCGGCATGACCGAGAGCGAGGCCGAGGACGCCGGGTTCGACCCCGTCGTCGGCGAGATGCCGTTTAACGCCTCCGGGCGAGCGATGACGACCGGGCACACCGACGGATTCGTTCGGCTCGTCGCCGACGGCGAAACGGGCTTCGTGCTCGGCGGGCAGATCGTCGGCCCGGAGGCCTCGGAGCTGATCGCGGAGGTCGCGCTCGCGGTCGAGATGGGCGCGACGCTGGAGGACGTGGCGGCGACGGTCCACACGCACCCGACGCTCGCGGAGGCGGTGATGGAAGCCGCGGAGAACGCGCAGGGACAGGCGATTCACACGCTGAATCGCTAACAGAGCGGTATTTCCGCGGCCGTTGCGGTGCTTGTTTCTTTTAAGTGGATGCGTGTGCCGTCTCAGGCAGACGCGTCGTAGCCCGCCTCGCTCACCGCGCTCACGAGCGCGTCCGTGTCGGCGTCGCCCTCGACGGTCGCGGACTCGCTCTCGCGGTCGGCGCTCGCGCTCGTGACGCCCGTGACGCCTTCGAGCGCCTCCGTGACGCTCTGTTCACAGTGCTCACACGACATGCCTTCGACGGTGATCGTCTGACTCATGACAAGATGACGTAGGGGCGGGAGGGCTTTGTCGTTTTCCGCTTCGCGATCACGGATCGAACTCCTGGACTACTTACGATTCCAAAGCGCCCTCGGCCAACTGTCTTATATATCGGCACCTAACTCCGGAGTATGCGCGATCTGGACGAGACCGACCTCGAGATCCTGTCGCTCCTGGCCGCGGACGCGCGCCGCCCGTTCAGCGAGATCGGCGAGCGGGTGGGCCTGTCGGGCCCGGCCGTCTCCGATCGGGTGACGCGATTGGAGGAGTCCGGAGTTATCAACGGGTTCACGATCGATATCGATCGGACGAAGCTCCGGGCGGGCGTTCCCGTCCTGATCGACGCGGAACTCCCGGCTTCGGGGCTCGACGCGGCGCGGGAGCGTCTCCGCGACGCCGACGCGGTCGAACACGTGTTCGTCACCGCCGAGGGCGACCTCAGATTTTACGCCCGCGTCGACGCCCGGAGCGCCCGGGAGTGGGTGGCCGGGCTGTTCGAGGAGGTCGCGATCGAGGAGTATGCCGTTACGCTGGTCGACGACGTGGAGTGGACGCCCTCCGTCGACGGCGTCGAGTTCGCGTTGACCTGTGCGGAGTGTTCGAACACGGTCGACAGCGAGGGCGAAACGGCCCGGATCGACGGCGAGGTGTATCACTTCTGCTGTTCCTCCTGCCTGTCGCGGTTTCAAGAGCGGTATCAGCGGTTAGAAGAAGGGGTCTGATCTGGCGGGTCGGTCGTTTATAAGTGGCTGAGCAAGACACTGGAATACTCACAAAGCCCCAGCCGCGAGGCGCTCCGCGCCGACTGCCTGACTACTTAAATCGACCTCGTTGACCGTTCTACCTTCACCCACTCATCGACCTCCCGCCCGCGACGGCGCTTTGTGATCTACAGTTTCACTCCGGTTGAACCCCCGATCTCGAAGCAGAAAACCGCCTAAGGGTGGACCCCGTACGTACACCCATGCCAACGAGAACGGCCCACCTGGACATCACGGGAATGTCCTGTGCAAACTGCTCGGCGTCGATCGAGGACGCCCTCGCCGACCTCGACGGGGTGGCCTCGGCGAACGCCAACTACGCCACCGACGAGGGGTCGGTCGAGTACGACCCCGACGCGGTGTCGCTCGGCGAGCTATTCGCGGCGATCGACGCGGCCGGTTACGGCGTCGTCACCGAGACGGCCTCCGTCGCGATCACCGACATGTCGTGTGCGAACTGCGCGGAGGCCAACGCGGACGCGCTCGAATCGACCCCCGGCGTGATCGAGGCGGACGTGAACTACGCGACCGACGAGGCGCAAGTCACGTACAACCCCGCCGACGTTTCGCTTTCCGACCTCTACGACGCGATCGAGGCGGCGGGCTACTCCCCGGTTCGCGAGGGCCGCGGTGCGGGCGGCGACGCGGTCGGGGGCGACGCGACCGACGGTGACACAGCCAACGGCGACGCTCGGGACGGAGGCGGTGACGGACGGAGCGCCCGCGACGCCGCCCGCGAGGCCGAGATCACCAAACACCTCCGGCTGACGCTGTTCGGTGCCGTTCTCTCCGCACCGTTCCTCCTCTTCATGGCCGACCACTTACTGCTCGGCGGCCAGGTGTTCCCTGACACCGTCTTCGGCGTCGAGTTCGGGTGGATTCACTTCCTGCTCGCGACGCCGATCCAGGCCGTCCTCGGCCAGCCGTTCTACAGGAACTCGTACAAGGCGGTGGTCGTGAACGGCCGCGCCAACATGGACGTGCTGATCGCGCTCGGCTCCACGACCGCGTACCTGTACTCCGTCGCGGTGCTCGCCGGGGTCGTCGCCGGCGGCCTCTACTTCGACACGGCGGCGTTCATCCTCGTGTTCATCACGCTCGGGAACTACCTCGAAGCCCGCTCGAAGGGGCAGGCCGGGGAGGCGCTCCGGACGCTGCTCGAACTGGAGGCTGAGACCGCCACGCTGGTCGACGAGGACGGGACGGAGCGGGAGGTCTCGCTCGACGAGGTCGCGGTCGGCGACCGGATGAAGATCCGTCCGGGCGAGAAGGTCCCGACCGACGGCGTCGTCGTCGACGGACAGTCCGCGGTCGACGAGTCGATGGTCACGGGCGAGTCGGTGCCGGTCGAGAAGACGTCGGGCGACGAGGTCGTCGGCTCCACGATCAACGAGAACGGCGTCCTCGTCGTCGAAGCGACCAAGGTCGGCGGAGACACCGCGTTACAGCAGATCGTCCGGACGGTCAAGGAGGCGCAGTCGCGCCAGCCGGAGATCCAGAACGTCGCCGACCGCATCTCCGCGTACTTCGTCCCCGCGGTCATCGCCAACGCGCTCCTCTGGGGGACCGTCTGGTTCCTCTTCCCCGAGGCGCTCGCCGCGTTCGTCGACTGGCTCCCGCTGTGGGGCGCGGTCGCGGGCGGACCGGCCCCGGCGGGCGGCGGCGTCTCGGTCTTCGAGTTCTCGATCATCGTCTTCGCCTCCGCGGTGCTCATCGCGTGCCCCTGCGCGCTCGGCCTGGCGACCCCGGCCGCGACGATGGTCGGGACGACGATCGGTGCCCAACACGGCGTGCTGTTCAAGGGCGGCGACATCCTCGAACGGGCGAAAGACGTCGACACCGTCGTCTTCGACAAGACGGGGACGCTCACCGAGGGCGAGATGCGCCTGACCGACGTGGTCGCCTTCGACGCGAGCGGCGACCCGCTTCCCGACGGCGGCACGGCCGATGCGGTGCGAGCCGACGGTGACGAGACGACTGGCGCCTCCGACGCCCCCGGCGCTCCTGACGAGGACCGCGTCCTCCGGCTCGCGGCGACCGCCGAGCGCGGGAGCGAACACCCGCTCGCCCGCGCTATCGTCGCCGGAGCCGAGGACCGCGGACTCGACCTCGCAACTCCGGAGACGTTCGAGAACGTTCCCGGTCACGGAATCCGCGCGACCGTGGACGGCGACGAGGTGCTCGTCGGGAACCGCAAACTGCTCCGCGACGAGGGGATCGATCCGTCACCGGCCGAAGAGACGTTACAACGGCTCGAACGAGAGGGGAAGACCGCGATGCTCGTCGCACGGGTCCGCACAGACGCCTCCGGCGAGCTCCTCGGCGTCGTCGCCAACGCCGACACGGTCAAAGACCGGGCCAAGGCGGCGGTCACCGCTCTCCGCGATCGCGGACTCGACGTGATGCTTCTCACCGGCGACAACGAGCGGACGGCCCGCGCGGTCGCCGAACAGGTCGGTATCGACCCCGAATCAGTTCGCGCCGAGGTGCTCCCCGAGGACAAGTCCGACGCCATCGAGGCGATCCAGCGCGACGGGCGACAGGCGATGATGGTCGGTGACGGCGTCAACGACGCGCCGGCGCTCGCCGTCGCGTACGTCGGCACCGCCATCGGGAGCGGGACCGACGTCGCCATCGAGGCCGCGGACGTGACGCTGATGCGGAACGACCCGCTGGATGTAGTGAAAGCGATCCGGATCTCGGAGGCGACGCTCCAGAAGATCAAACAGAACCTCGTGTGGGCGCTCGGCTACAACACCTCGATGATTCCGCTCGCGTCGCTCGGACTCCTCCAGCCGGTGCTGGCCGCGGGGGCGATGGCGCTGTCGAGCGTGAGCGTGCTGACGAACAGCCTGCTGTTCCGGCGGTACGATCCCGACGAGGAGTACAAGCTGCTCGGCCGGTTCCGGTAGGCAGTCGGCACGCGGGCCGACTCGGTCAGTTCACTTTCTCGACACCCGACGTGTCACCGAAACCCGTCTCGTACCGTTTCGCCGATCTCCGGCGACGCTCTTCTCCTCAGCAGTTCCCCGACTTGCCTCTCGCCGAACGCCGAATCCAATTTTATATCGCGACATATCATTTATTACTGGATCGTCTCCGATTGGAGACGTCCATTGATCTCGTCGCGATCGTTGGACAAACGGCGTTGCGACGCTTTTCTCTCCGATGACTGCCGAATCGACCGGCTTTTTCCCATTCGGATCGTCGCAGTCGATATGGCTGACGAGTTCGACCCAGAGAAGTTCGAGGACAAGTACGTCCACTACTTTCAGGAGCTCCAGCGGGCGTACAAGAACGCCTTCAACTACATGAACGACCGCCACGACTCCGAGCTGATCCACGGGATCGACCAGATGGTGCTCAACGAGTCGGAGCCGATGTACGAGGACGGCGAGTTCTACGTCGAACTACCGGAGAACCCCCGTGAGCGACTCCAAGGCGTGCTCGTCGACGACGAGACGTTCGAGGAGACGCTGGCGGCGTACGTCGAACAGATCGAGTCGGAGCTGTACCGCACGCTGCGGGTCGATCCCCCTGAATAAGCGCGCTGGCGCGTTAGCCTCAGTATCGTGTCATCCAAAGGCGTGACATCCTCGCCGCGCTAACGGGCGACGCTTCCCGAGGTTCTGCTGTTGCTCCCGTCGATTCGGATGGTTGGGAATCTATGGGTTGCGGCCGACGGCGCTGGCAGTGCCACGCTACCGATACTCGTCCCCGGCGTGGGGTAGCGAGTTATCTGGTTACTTTGTATCGGTCGGCGTTGACAAGGCGCAATACGTCTTGTTCGCTTTCCAGAAGTCGAAGATTTCTGGAGACGCGGTCGGTTCACTGTTTTGGTTTCGGCTCTCGCCGTGGCAAACACCGAGTCAACTGCCAGTTTTCCGCGCACAGTTCCCGATACGACGCGATGGAATGTGAATATTCGCCATGCACAGTGAAGTGAAATGAAGACGAGCGCTGTATCCCCGCCGTGAACGGCGAGGTTTTTACCGCCATGCACCGCAGAGCATAAGCCCGCCGGCCACCAAGGCGCAGACATGAGCACGGAAACGACTGACGCGGACAACGACCTCCGCGAGCGGATCACGAACTTCCTGCGGCGCAACTTCCCGCAGATCCAGATGCACGGCGGGAGCGCCGCCATCAATCACCTCGACCGCGAGAGTGGTGAGGTAACGATCCAGCTCGGCGGCGCCTGCTCCGGCTGCGGTATCTCGCCGATGACGATCCAAGCGATCAAATCTCGGATGGTCAAGGAGATCCCCGAGATCGAGACGGTTCACGCCGACACGGGTATGGGCGCGGGCGCCGACGGCGACTTGGGCGGGACCAGCAGCGGTGGTATGTCTCCCTCCTTCCCCGGTGAGACGACTGACGACGGCGACGGGAACGACGAAGGGCCGCAGGCCCCGTTCTGAACGCCGAACTTCGCAGTTCGCTTTTTTGTTGTCGCTTCTTTTCGTCGATTCAGCGGCTTAGACCGCGGTCTCTGTTCTGTCAGGAGGATCCTACTGCCATAGAATAAATTGCATATCGCTATATCAATACGTGAAATGATGTTCGCCCCGCGACTGAAGGGTTTTTGCCCCCGGCGGTCGTGGACGATTCCTATGCACCATCGGGAAGTCGAATCGACGGCGGAGTACGTCGCGCGGTTCGAGACGGGGGCAGACTGGCGCGAGGAGATCGAGGACCTCGCCCGCGCGGAAGACGTCGAAGCGGGCTGGTTCACGGCGCTGGGCGCCGTACAGGACGCCGACGTCTGGTTCTACGACCAGGAGGACACCGAGTACCGATCGGTCACGTTCGGGGAGCCGCTGGAGGTCGCCGCCTGTGTTGGCAACGTCTCGCTGCTCGACGGGGACGTGTTCGCGCACACCCACGTCGTGCTGTCTCGGCCGAGCGGGCAGGCGCTCGCGGGACACCTCGACTCCGCGACCGTCTGGGCGGGCGAGTGTCACCTGCGCGCGTTCGCCGAGCCGCTCGAGCGCTCCCACGACCCGACGACCGACCTCGACTTATGGCTCTGACTCGGGTCGCGCGTCGATGAGGCCGGACGACGAGCGCTACTTCGCGCGGATCGAAGAGCGACTCGACGAGGCGCTCGACCTCGCGGGGGCCGCCAAGGGTCAGGGATACGACCCGAAGCCCGAAGTCGAAATCCCGGTCGCCCGCGACATGGCCGACCGCGTCGAGAACATTCTCGGTATCGACGGGGTCGCAGAGCGGGTCCGCGAGCTGGAAGGAGAGATGTCCCGCGAGGAGGCCGCCCTGGAGCTGGTGAAGGACTTCGTCGACGGCAACGTCGGCGACTACGACTCCCGGGAGGGGAAAGTCGAGGGCGCGGTCCGGACCGCGGTCGCGCTGCTCACCGAGGGGGTCGTCGCCGCGCCGATCGAGGGGATCGACCGCGTCGAACTGCTACAAAACGACGACGGCACCGAGTTCGTCAACGTCTATTACGCCGGCCCGATCCGCTCTGCAGGCGGGACCGCGCAGGCGCTGTCGGTGCTCGTCGCCGACTACGCCCGGTCGCTTCTGGGCATCGACGAGTACAAACCGCGGGACATCGAGGTCGAGCGCTACGCCGAGGAGATCGCCTTATACGACAAGGAGACCGGCCTCCAGTACACGCCGAAGGACAAGGAGTCGAAGTTCATCGCCAAGCACATCCCGGTCATGCTCGACGGGGAGGCGACGGGCGACGAGGAAGTGTCCGGGTTCCGGGACCTCGAACGGGTCGACACCAACTCCGCGCGCGGCGGGATGTGCCTCGTCGCCGCCGAGGGGATCGCGCTGAAAGCGCCGAAGATTCAGCGGTACACCCGCGACCTCGACGAAGTCGACTGGCCGTGGCTCCAGGATTTGATCGACGGGACCATCGGGAAGGACGGCGCCGGAGACGGCGACGCGTCCGACGAGGGGGGAGAATCGGACGACGCCGACGCCGGTGCCGAGGTAGACCAGGAGAACGACGGCGACGACGACGTCGACATCGGCGACGACGCGGCAGCGGACGAGCCGACCGGTCCGCTACGCTCGAAGCCGTCACAGAAGTTCCTGCGCGATCTGATCGCGGGACGACCCGTCTTCACGCATCCGAGCGAGGCGGGCGGGTTCCGGCTCAGATACGGTCGCGCGCGGAACCACGGCTTCGCGACCGGGGGTGTCCACCCCGCGACGATGCACCTCGTCGACGACTTCCTCGCGGCCGGGACCCAGATCAAGACGGAGCGTCCGGGGAAGGCCCACGGCGTCGTCCCGGTCGACTCCATCGAGGGGCCGACGGTGCGGCTCGCCAACGGCGAGGTGCGCCGGATCGACGACCCCGAGGAGGCGAAGGAGGTCCGGAACGGCGTCGAAAAGGTGCTCGATCTCGGCGAGTACCTCGTCAACTACGGCGAGTTCGTCGAGAACAACCACCCGCTCGCGCCCGCGTCGTACGTGTACGAGTGGTGGGTCACGGAGTTCGAGGCCGCCGGTGCCGACGTGCAGGCGATGCGCGACGATCCCCACGTCGACCTCGAACATCCGAGTGTCGACGAGGCGCTCGCGTGGGTGCGCGAGTACGACTGCCCGCTACACCCCGAGTACACGTACCTCTGGCACGACGTGTCGGTGGACGCGTTCGAGGCGCTCGCCGAGGCGGTCGCGGACGGCGACGTCGTCGAAGGCGTCCTCGCTATCGAGCGCACCGAAACGACCCAAGACGCCTTGGAGTCGCTGCTCGTCGAGCACGTCGCGACGCCGGACGCGCTCCGGATCCCCACCTGGCGCCCGCTGGCGCGGTCGATCGGAATCGACGACGGGCTTCGGAAGTCGTGGAACCCCGAGGACCTCTCCGCGGCGGCGCGCTCGTGGGACGACGGCGCGAACGCGGTGAAAGCCGTCAACGAGGTCGCCTCCTTCGAGATCAGGGAGCGCGCGCCGACCCGGATCGGCAACCGGATGGGACGCCCGGAAAAATCGGAGAGCCGCGACCTCTCGCCAGCGGTCCACACGCTCTTTCCGATCAACGAGGCGGGCGGACCGCAGCGCGACGTCGCCGAAGCGGCCAGAACGATGGACGACCAGGGTCGCCGCGGTCGACACGAAGTCGAAGTCTCCGACCGGGTCTGTCCCGAGTGTACCACGCACACCTATCAGGCTCGGTGTCCGGACTGCGAGGTCCACACCGAGCCGCACTACGAGTGCGGCGACTGCGGGACCGTCTGCGAGCCCGACGAGGCCGGCCGCGTCGAGTGCCCGCACTGCGAGTGGGAAGTGAACGCGGCGACCTACCAGGAGGTCGACGTCAACGACGCGTACCACTCGGCGTTAGAGACCGTCGGCGAGCGCGAGGCGTCGTTCAAGATCCTCAAAGGAGTTCAGGGGCTCACCTCGCGGAACAAGACGCCCGAACCGATGGAGAAGGGCGTTCTCCGCGCGAAAAACGGCGTCACCTCGTTCAAAGACGGGACGGTCCGCTACGACATGACCGACCTGCCCGTCACGTCGGTCCGGCCCGAGGAACTCGACGTGACGGCCGATCACCTCCGAGAGATCGGCTACGAGACGGACATCGACGGCGAGCCGCTGCGTCACGACGACCAGCTCGTCGAGCTCCGAGTGCAGGACATCGTGCTCTCCGACGGCGCGGCCGAGCACATGCTGAAGACCGCCGACTTCGTCGACGACCTCCTCGAACAGTTCTACGGCCTTCCCCGATTTTACGAGGTGAACGAACGCGACGACCTCGTCGGCGAGCTCGTCTTCGGGATGGCCCCCCACACGAGCGCCGCAACTGTCGGGAGAGTGGTCGGATTCACGTCGGCCGCCGTTGGATACGCGCATCCGTACTTTCACGCCGCGAAACGTCGGAACTGCGATGGCGACGAGGATTGCGTGATGCTTCTTATGGACGGACTTCTCAACTTCTCGAAAGAATTTCTCCCCGACCAACGCGGCGGTCGCATGGATGCACCCTTAGTGATGTCCTCGCGGATCGACCCTTCGGAGATCGACGACGAGGCGCACAACATGGACATCGTGCGCGAGTACCCGCGCGAGTTCTACGAGGCGACGCTGGAGATGGCGGACCCGGAGTCGGTCGAGGACCTGATCCAGCTCGGCGAGGACACGCTCGGGACGGACGCGGAGTACCACGGGTTCGATCACACCCACGACACGACGGACATCGCGATGGGGCCGGATCTCTCGGCGTACAAGACGCTCGGGGACATGATGGAGAAGATGGATGCGCAGTTGGAGCTGGCTCGGAAGCTGCGCGCGGTCGACGAGACGGACGTGGCCGAGCGCGTCATCGAGTACCACTTCCTGCCGGACATCATCGGCAATCTCCGAGCGTTCTCGCGGCAGGAGACGCGCTGTCTCGACTGCGGCGAGAAGTACCGCCGGATGCCGCTGTCGGGGGACTGCCGCGAGTGCGGCGGCCGGGTGAACCTCACCGTGCATCAGGGGTCGGTGAACAAGTACGTCGACACGGCGATCGAGGTCGCCGATCGGTTCGGCTGTCGTCCGTACACGAAACAGCGGCTGAAGGTGTTAGAGGAGGCCCTGGAGTCGATCTTCGAGGACGACACCAACAAGCAGTCCGGCATTGCAGACTTCATGTGAGGTTGAGGTGAGCCTGTGCTTTCTGCGGGTTTTTAAGCAGTGACCGGTATCGGCGGTCGTTTATAAGTGATCGATTCCGTTCAGGCGGTGAACGCCTCCAAAGCCCCAGCCGCGAGGACTCGGTGCGGTCGCTGCGGTCCTCAGTCGCTCGCTCCACTCGCTTCTTGCGGTCTCGCCGGTGGCTCCGCCGCCGGCTTTCCGAGGGACCTTTGCTCCCTCGCTACTTGCGTCCCGCGCCCTCGCTCTCGCGGCTGCCCCTTTGAATCCCGCCCACACCGCCCCGCAACCGCACCTCACGCCTCCCCAGCCTCGTCGGACCGGCGCAGCCGCGCCGGTCCGACTCCCTCGCACGGGCTCCTCGCGGCCGCTTGCAAGCGGCCGCTCGGAGGCGTGCGCCACCGCTACTGCCCTCCTCTTTCGTTTTATAAGTAGATCGCCGCCTCAGAATTGATCGCCGCCTCAGTCGTCGTCGCGCGCGTCCTCGACGACCTGCACGAACTCGCGTGCGGTCTCGGTGATCACGTCGTAGTCGCCGCGTGCGGCCGCGTCGTAGTCGACGAGCGCACCGCCCGCGCCGACGGCGAACGCGCCGGCGGCGATGTACTCGGCGGCGTTTCCGGGGCCGACGCCGCCGGTCGGCATCATCGGGATCTGCCCCAGCGGGCCCTTCATCGCCGCGAGGTGGTCCGGCCCCACCGTCTTCGCGGGGAACACCTTCACGAAGTCGGCGCCGGCCTCGTAGCCGCGGATCGCCTCGGTGGGGGTCATCACGCCGGGGGCGGTGACCGCGCCGTAGCGGTTGCACGTCTCGATGACGTCCTCGTGGAGGCTCGGCGAGACGACGAACTCCGCGCCGGCCATCAGCGTCGCGCGGGCGGTCTCGCTGTCGAGGACGGTCCCGGTGCCGACGACGACCTCGTCGCCGAACGAGCCCGCGACCTCGCCGAGTTTCTCGCCCACGTCGGGCGTGTCCGCGGTGATCTCGACGGCGGTGACGCCGCCCTCGCGGAGCGCCTCCGTGATTCCGATGAGCTGGTCGGCCTCGACGCCGCGGAGCACCGCGACGACGCCCGTGTCGGCGAGCCGTGAGAGCGTCTCGTTCATGTGCGACCGTTTCCGAGCGGCTACTTAAAACCGGTCGGAGCGGCGGAGCGGAACCGCTGCGGGCGGTCGTCATGGCTGCGACGCTGTCGACTCGCTCCCGATCGTGCGACTGATATGCACGATATCGACGGGGATTGGGGGTGATCCGCGGTGAAACGCCGCGGCGAAACACTACCCTTTTGACCCTGCTGTCGATAACAGACGGTATAATGGGCCGACGCAAGAAAATCGTTCAAGAGTGCGAGCGGCTGATGGACAACCCGGAGCACATCCGGAACATTGCCATCGCCGCCCACGTCGACCACGGCAAGACGACGCTCTCCGACAACCTGCTGGCGGGTGCGGGCATGATCTCCCAGGACACCGCGGGCGAGCAGCTCGCGATGGACACCAAGGAGGACGAGCAGGAGCGCGGTATCACCATCGACGCGGCGAACGTTTCGATGACGCACGAGTACGGGGACACCAACCACCTCATCAACCTCATCGACACGCCGGGCCACGTCGACTTCGGTGGCGACGTCACCCGCGCGATGCGCGCGGTCGACGGCGCGCTGGTGGTCGTCGACGCCGTCGAGGGCGCGATGCCCCAGACGGAGACGGTGCTTCGGCAGGCGCTCCGCGAGGGCGTGAAGCCGGCGCTGTTCATCAACAAGGTCGACCGCCTCATCTCCGAACTGCAGGAAGGTCCCCAGGAGATGCAGGAGCGGCTGATGGCCGTCATCGCCGACGTCAACGAGCTCATCCGCGGGATGGCCGAGAACATGGACGACATCCCGACCGACTGGACCGTCTCCGTCGAGGAGGGGACGGTCGGGTTCGGGTCCGCCCTGTACAAGTGGGGCGTCTCGATGCCGTCGATGCAACGGACCGGCATGGACTTCGGCGACATCATGGACCTCGAACAGAACGACAAGCGCGACGAGCTCCACGAGCGCACGCCGCTGTCGGACGTCGTGCTCGACATGGTCTGTGAGCACTTCCCGAACCCCGTCGACGCACAGCCCCGCCGTGTTCCGCGTATCTGGCGCGGCGACCCGGAATCCGAGCTGGCCGACACGATGCGGATGGTCAACGAGGACGGCGAGGTCGTCTTCATGGTTACCGACATCTCCATGGACCCGCACGCGGGCGAAATCGCGACGGGCCGTGTCTTCTCCGGCACCCTGGAAAAGGGCCAAGAGCTGTACGTCTCCGGGACTGCGGGCAAGAACCGGATTCAGAGCGTCGGGCTCTTCATGGGGAGCGAACGCGAGGAGGTGGACCGCGTTCCGGCGGGGAACATCGCGTCCGTCACCGGACTGCGTGACGCCATCGCCGGTTCCACCGTCTCCTCCGTGGAGATGACGCCGTTCGAGTCGATCGAGCACATCTCCGAGCCGGTCATCACGAAGTCCGTCGAGGCGCAGAACATGGACGACCTGCCGAAGCTCATCGAGACGCTTCAGCAGGTCGCCAAGGAGGACCCGACGATCCAGATCGAGATCAACGAGGACACGGGCGAGCACCTCATCAGCGGGCAGGGCGAGCTCCACCTCGAAGTGATCACCCAGCGGATCCGCGACAATCAGGGCATCCCGGTCATCACCGGCGAACCGATCGTGGTCTTCCGCGAGCAGCCGCAGGAGGCGTCCCGCGAGGTCGAAGGACAGTCGCCGAACCGCCACAACAAGTTCTACCTCACGGTCGAGCCGATGGCCCAGGAAATCGTCGACGCGATCCAGCTCGGCGAGGTCTCCATGGACATGCCCGAACTGGAGCGCCGCGAGGCGCTGCAGGAAGCCGGTATGGACAAGGACACGTCCCAGAACGTCGAGGATATCCACCGGACGAACATCCTCATCGACGACACGAAGGGTATCCAGCACCTCAACGAGACGATGGAACTCGTCCTCGAAGGGCTACAGGAGGCCCTCGACGACGGGCCGCTCGCGGCCGAGCCGGTCCAGGGGTCGCTGTTCCGCCTGCACGACGCGAAGCTCCACGAGGACACCATCCACCGCGGTCCCGCACAGGTCATCCCCGCGGTCCGCAACGCGGTCCACCGCGCGCTGATCGACGGCGAGGTCCGCCTGTTGGAGCCGATTCAGGACGTCCGGATCGACGTTCCCTCGGAGCACATGGGCGCCGCGTCCGGCGAGATTCAGGGTCGCCGCGGCCGCGTCGACGACATGTACCAGGAGGGCGACCTCATGGTCGTCGAGGGCATCGCGCCCGTCGAGGAGATGATCGGATTCTCCTCCGACATTCGTTCGGCCACTGAAGGCCGCGCCTCGTGGAACACCGAGAACGCGGGCTTCCGCGTGCTCGTCGACAACCTCCAGCGCGAGAAGATCATGGAGATCCGCGAGCGCAAGGGAATGAAGCTCGAACTGCCGTCGTCGATCGACTACTTCTAACTCGATCGACCGGTTCGGCTTCTGCGGTTTCGCCGATTTTCGCGGTTTCGCCGTTCGCGGTTTTCTTCAGCATTTGAGATTCGTCGTTCCCGCCGTTTCCCTTCTGATCCGAACCGTCGAAACTCGTCTCGCCGATTTCATGTTACATTTCATGTCGTACGTTGACACGCCGACGCGCGAGGCAACGCCTGCCATCGCCGAAGGCTTATACCGGATCGCCCGACTCCTTTCGCGTATGCAGACGGGCACGACTCCCGCTCGGCGCATCGCGATGGAGCCAGTAAGCGACCGCTCCGCGTCGCCGACAGGGACGTGCCAGCGGACCCGTTGGACCGGTGGATCGACGAGCGCGAGCCCGGGGGTGGTCGCGTGAGCGACGGTCGCGACGGTGCGCCTGAATCGGTCGACGGCAAGGAAGCCGGGGCCGACGCCTCGCCCGACGGCGGTCACGCTGCGACCACGCCCTCGACGCACACGGTGCGGCTCGAACTCGTCGACGAGCCGGGACAGCTGCTCGCGGCGCTCCACCCGATCGCGGACAACGGGGGAAACCTCCTCTCGATTTACCACGAGCGGGGGAACAAGACGCCTCGCGGCCGGATCCCGGTCGAGGTCGACTTCGAGGCGACCCAAGAGCGGTTCGAGGGAATCGTCGAAGCGCTTCGAAGCGAGGGCGTGAATGTGATGCAAGCGGGGACGGAGCGGTACGCCGAGGAGGTGACGCTGCTGTTGTTCGGCCACCTCATCGACACGGACCTGTCCGACACGCTCTCGCGGATCGAGGCCTGCGAGTCGGCGTCGGTCGCCGACGTGTCGCTCGCGGCACCGCAAGGAACCGAGGAAGTGTCGAGCGCCCGGTTCCGCTTGGAGGCACGCGCGGGCGAGACGGAACAGGCGCTCGCGGCGGTTCGTGACCTCGCTGACGAGAAGGATCTGCGTCTGGTCGAGCCGCTCACGGGGGTGGAGGCGTGAGACTCGCCGTCATCGGTGCGGGCGCGGTCGGTCGGTCGGTCGTCGACCTCGCCGCGGAGTACGGCCACGAGATCGTCGCGGTCGCCGACTCCTCGACCGCGGTCGTCGCGGACGGAGCGAACGGTCGAAACGCCGGCGTCGACCCCGATGCCGTTGTGGCCCGAAAGGCGGAGCGGGGGATCGTCGGCGACGACGACCCCGCGGACGCGCTGGCGGCCGACTACGACGTCCTCGTCGAGGCGACGCCGACGACGCTCGGCGACGCCGAACCCGGCTTCTCCCACGTGACGACGGCGCTCGAACGCGACCGCCACGCCGTGTTAGCGAACAAGGGCCCGGTCGCGGAGCGGTTCGGCGACCTGCAGGCGGCCGTCGCCGATAGCGCCGGCGAGATCCGGTTCGAGGCGACCGTCGGCGGCGCGATCCCCGCGGTGTCGACCGTCGAAGACATCGAACCGGGACACGTCACGGCGGTCCGGGGCGTGCTCAACGGAACCGCGAACTTCATTCTCACCCGGATGGCCGCCGAGGGGCTCGACTACGACCACGTGCTCGCGGAGGCGCAGGACCTCGGCGTGGCGGAGGCCGACCCCTCCTTCGACGTCGACGGGACGGACGCGGCGCTGAAGTGTGTCATCCTCGCGAACGTGCTCTCGTTCGGGGCGGCCGACGACCCGGCCGACGCCCGTGAGTTCACGCTCGACGACGCCGACGTCTCCGGGATACGTGACGTGCCCGGATCGGCGCTCCGACTCGCCGCCGAGGACGGGCGGACGGTCAGACTCATCGGCGAGGCGACGGGCGAGACGGTTCGAGTCGCACCGCGGCTCGTCCCCGAGAACGGGACGCTCGCGGTTTCGGGGACGCAGAACATCGTTCAGATCGAGACGTCTCACGCCGGTCGACTCAACATCTCCGGGCGCGGTGCGGGAGGCCCGGAGACGGCCAGCGCAGTCCTCGGTGACGTGGGTCGACTGGAGTAGCGGCGGCGTCGCGGTCGCCGGGTCACACTCGACTCCACGAACGCAGCCACAGGAACCGACTCCACGAACGCAGCCACAGGAACCGACTCCACGAACGCAGCCGCAGAAACTGACCGTGTGCTGTGTTCCCGTGATCCGCGTTGTCGAGATCGCCGGACGGCGGCGAGATTGTCTGTGGTCCGTATCGAAACCGTTTTAGTGGAATCTACCGAAACTTACTCACAGAGCGCCTTAGCGCGTGATTACCCCATGAGTGACAAACCGCATCAGAACCTGGCCATTATCGGCCACGTCGACCACGGCAAGAGTACGCTCGTGGGTCGCCTCCTCTTCGAAACGGGGAGCGTCCCCGAGCACGTAATCGAGCAGCACCGCGAGGAAGCCGAAGAGAAGGGCAAAGGCGGCTTCGAGTTCGCCTACGTGATGGACAACCTCGCCGAGGAGCGCGAGCGCGGCGTCACGATCGACATCGCCCACCAGGAGTTCGACACGGACAACTACTACTTCACCATCGTCGACTGCCCGGGCCACCGTGACTTCGTGAAGAACATGATCACGGGCGCCTCGCAGGCCGACAACGCGGTACTCGTCGTCGCGGCCGACGACGGTGTCGCGCCCCAGACCCGAGAGCACGTGTTCCTGGCCCGCACGCTGGGCATCAACGAGCTCATCATCGGCGTCAACAAGATGGACCTGGTCGACTACCAGGAGTCCAAGTACGACGACGTCGTCGAAGAGGTCAAGAACCTGCTCAACCAGGTTCGCTTCGCGACCGACGACACGACGTTCGTGCCGATCTCGGCGTTCGAAGGCGACAACATCTCCGAGGAGTCCGAGAATACCCCGTGGTACGACGGCCCCACGCTGCTGGAGTCGCTCAACGACCTGCCGGAGTCCGAGCCGCCGACGGACGCGCCGCTCCGACTCCCCATCCAGGACGTGTACACCATCTCCGGTATCGGGACCGTCCCCGTGGGACGCGTCGAGACCGGGATGCTCAACACGGGCGACAACGTCTCCTTCCAGCCGTCCGACGTCGGCGGCGAAGTGAAGACGGTCGAGATGCACCACGAGGAAGTGCCGCAGGCCGGCCCCGGCGACAACGTCGGGTTCAACGTCCGCGGCATCGGCAAGGACGACATCCGTCGCGGCGACGTCTGTGGCCCCGCCGACGACCCGCCGAGCGTCGCCGAGACGTTCAAGGCGCAGGTCGTCGTCATGCAGCACCCCAGCGTCATCACCGCCGGCTACACGCCGGTCTTCCACGCCCACACGGCCCAGGTCGCCTGTACGATCGAGGAGATCAACCAGAAGATCGACCCGTCGTCGGGTGAGGTCGCCGAGGAGAACCCGGACTTCATCAAGTCCGGCGACGCCGCGGTCGTCACCGTGCGCCCCCAGAAACCGCTCAGCATCGAGCCGTCCGGCGAGATTCCGGAACTCGGCAGCTTCGCCATCCGCGACATGGGTCAGACCATCGCGGCCGGCAAGGTGCTCGAAGTCAACGAGCGATAATCGATGCAGCAGGCACGCGTCCGCCTCGCCGGCACGAGCCCCGAGGACCTCGACGACATCTGCGACGACGTCCGCGAGATCGCGGACTCGACGGGAGTCGCCCTGTCGGGCCCGATCCCGCTGCCGACGAAGACGCTCGAGATCCCGTCGCGAAAGTCCCCGGACGGTGAGGGGACGGCGACGTGGGAGCACTGGGAGATGCGCGTCCACAAGCGTCTGATCGACATCGACGCCGACGAACGCGCGCTTCGCCAGCTCATGCGCGTCCAAGTGCCGAACGACGTCAGCATCGAGATCGTTCTCGAAGACTAAGCGCTAGGGCGTCTTTCACGCTCTCTTTGTTTTACCATCCCGTAGCGGCGCTGCCGCCGTTCGATTTCGATTTTTCACCGACCGGTCACGCCCGGTTCGGCCCCGGCTGCCGAGTGTGGCTTCATCGGATATCTAACAGACCGACTCGTCCGGCGACGAGTCCGCAGAACGCGCCGACGGCGTGGGCGACGAGCGCGACGCCCGGCGCGGCGGTCATCACGGTGAGAACGACGGCGACGAGTCCGAAGAGGAGCAGTTGCACTCGCGGGGAGAGCCGGAGCCGGTCGAACAGTCGGGCGCTCGCGACGTTGCCGGCGAGCAGATACCCGCCGAGCGCGAACACCGCGCCGCTCAGTCCCAACACCGCGGGAGAGGGACCGACGAGTCCGCCGAGCGTTACCTGTGCGATCCCGGCGAGCGCACCGGTAGTCACGACGAACGCGTGAAATCGAATCGTCGTCGTCCGCCGTTCGACGAGCGGGCCGACGAGCAACAGTCCGACGGCGTTCGCCAGCAGGTGACCGATGGAACCGTGCGCGTACACGCTGGTGACGACGGTCCACGGCGCGAGCGATAGCGGGGCCGAGAGCGCGAAGATTCCGGCGATCCCGATGAGGCGAAGCGCGCTCTGAGCGACCGCGACCAGTCCGATAATCGCGAGGGTCTGGAGGGTCGCGCGCATGGTCGTGCGTATCCTTGTGCGTCCAGTCTCTTAAACCCGAACAGGGCGACGGATCCGGCGATCAGATCACGGCGACGGATCCGGTGATTAAATCACGTCCTCGGGATCGTGAACGCTCGCCATTCGCTGTGCCTCCGTCGCGTACCGCTCGCGGTCGTCCGGGTCGTCGACCGTCCCGACGTTCGACGGACTCGCGTCGACGGCTGCCGTCGTATCCCGAACGTCCGAAAAGGACGTGAGCGCGCGCTCCTTTCGGAAGTAGCGCTCGCCGTCGGGCGTGGCGTAGGTGAGGATCACCATGTTCTGCTCGTCGTCGGAGTACGTTCGCTCGACGAGCCACATGCGGACGGTCTCGGTGTCTGAGTTCGACATGGTCAGTATTTCGACGTCTGCACACAACTGTCTTTCGCTGTGATCGCGATATTCCGACTCTCTCCCGCAGCCATCGATGGGTGGTGGCGCGCTATCGACGGGCACGCTCGCGTCGCCGCTCGCCCGCTTCGGAAGGGCCTTTTAGCCCGACCGACGAACGAAGGGTATGTTCAGGCAGTTCCGGTCGGAGGTGGCCGACGCGCTCGGTGACGCGCTCGCCTCGCTCGACCTCCCGACCGACGACCTCGGTATCGAACGCCCGCCAGATGACATGGACGCGACGCTCGCTTCCAGCGTCTCCTTCCGACTCGCGGGCGAGGTCGGTGCTGCCCCGCCAAGCGTGGCCGCGGATGTCGCCGAGGCGATCGACCTCGACGGGTACGACTACCTCGGTGCGGTCGACACTGCCGGGCCGTACGTCAACTTCCACGTCACCGAACGCTACTTCGTCGACACCCTCGACGCGTCCGCGGTCGACGCGGGGTACGGCGCGCTCCCCGACCGGGACACCTCCGTCGTCGTCGAGCACACGAGCGCGAATCCCACCGGCCCGGTTCACGTCGGTCGCGCGCGCAACCCGATCGTCGGTGACGCGGTCGCGAACCTCCTGGAGTACGCGGGCTACGACGTCGACCGCCACTACTACGTCAACGACGCGGGCCGCCAGATGGCGGTGTTCACGTGGGCGTACGAGCGGTTCGACGAGTCGGATCTCGACGGGGAACCCGCCCGCGACCGCGCCGAGTACGACCTCGTCCGCTACTACCGGAAGGGGAACGCGTACTTGGAGGAGGCCGACCCGGACGACGTCGAGACCGCGGAGGCGGAGATCACCGAAATCCTTCAGGGGCTCGAAGCCGGCGACGAAGAGACCTACGAGCGCGTCGGTGAGGTCGTCGACACGGTGCTGGGCGGCATGAAGGAGTGTCTCGCTCGACTCCCGGCCGAGTTCGACGAGTTCGTCAAGGAGACGCGGTTCATGCGCGACGGCTCCACCGACGACGTGGCGGCACGGCTCAAGGAGACCGATCAGGCCGTCTACGAAGAGGACGCCTGGCAGCTGGAGCTCGGCGAGTGGGGAATCGACAAGAACCTCGTCTTCTTGCGCTCGGACGACACGAGCCTCTACACGACCCGCGATCTGGCTCACCACGAGTGGAAGTTCGCGAACTACGACCGCGCGGTGACGGTGCTCGGCGAGGACCACAAGCTGCAGGCCGACCAGCTCGACGCGACCTTGGAGCTGCTCGGAAACGATACCGACCGTCTCGGCCACGTCATCTACTCGTACGTCAACCTCCCGGACGGAAAGATGTCCACGCGCCGCGGAACCGGCGTGATGCTCGACGACCTGCTGGACGAGGCGATCGACCGCGCCCGCGAGGCGGTCGAAACGCGGATGGACGACCGCATTCGCGACGACGACCTCACCGACGAGGACGTCGAACGCATTGCCCGCCAGGTCGGCGTCGGCGCGGTCCGATACGACATCGTCTCGAAACAGCCCGCGAAGGCGATCACCTTCGAGTGGGAGGACGCGCTCGACTTCGAGGGGCAGTCCGCTCCGTTCGTCCAGTACGTCCACGCGCGGTGCTGCGGTATCCTCGACGAGGCGGCCGCGGCCGGTGTGGACGTGTCCGAGACGGGGCCCGCCCCGGACGTCGACGCGTCGGTGCTCGAAACGGACGAAGCCCGCGCGCTCCTCCGCGAGATCGCTCGCTTCCCGGCCGTGATCGACACGGCGGCCGACGACTTGGAGCCGCACACGATCGCGACGTTCACCCGCGAGTTCGCCGACGCCTACAACGCGTTCTACCGGGAATGCCCCGTCGTGACCGCCGAAGACGACGACGTGCGTGCGGCCCGTGTTTCCCTCGTCGCGGCCGCGAAGCACACGATGGCGAACGCGCTCGACGTGCTCGGCGTCGAAGCGCCGGAGTCGATGTAGATTCGGTAGGTGTCGTCGCCGCGCGTTCCGACTTCGGTCCAATAGTCAGGTCAAAGCTTACTTACACGCACGCCGCCGTATTTAGGGTAATGAGTAGCGACGCCAAAGAGGCGAGCGAGGACCGGCGGAAGTACGAGTTCCGCAAGGTCATCGAGGAGCTCCGCGATTTCGAGGGCTCCGGCACGCAGCTCGTCACCATCTACATCCCCGAGGATCGGCAGGTCTCCGACGTGGTCGCGCACGTCACCCAAGAGCACAGCGAGGCGGCCAACATCAAGTCCAAGCAGACCCGGACGGCCGTACAGGACGCACTCACGTCGATCAAGGACCGCCTCCGCTACTACGACACCTATCCGCCGGAGAACGGCATGGTGATATTCTCGGGAGCGATCGACGCCGGCGGCGGGCAGACCGATATGGTCACCCGGACGCTGGAATCGCCGCCGCAGCCCGTCGAGTCGTTCCGCTACCACTGCGACTCGGAGTTCCTCACCGAGCCGCTCGAGCACATGCTGGAGGACGCCGGGCTGTTCGGGCTCATCGTCTTGGACCGCCGCGAGGCGAACGTCGGCTGGCTGAAGGGCAAGCGGATCGAGCCCGTCAAGTCCGCTTCGTCGCTCGTTCCCGGCAAACAGCGCAAAGGGGGTCAGTCCGCACAGCGGTTCGCCCGCCTCCGGCTCGAAGCGATCGACAACTTCTATCAGGAGGTCGCGGGGATGGCGGACGACCTGTTCGTCGACAAGCGCCACGAGATCGACGGTATCCTCGTCGGCGGCCCCTCGCCGACTAAAGACGAGTTCCTCGACGGCGACTACCTCCACCACGAGCTCCAAGACAAGGTGCTCGGCAAGTTCGACGTCGCGTACACCGACGAGTCCGGGCTGAAAGACCTCGTCGACAACGCGAGCGAGGCGCTCGCCGATCAGGAGATCGTCGAGGACAAACGGAACATGGAGGAGTTCTTCGAGAAGCTCAACACCGGTGAGGAGGCGACCTACGGGTTCGAGCAGACCCGCCGAAACCTGATCATGGGCTCCGTCGACCGTCTACTCATCTCCGAGGACCTCCGCTCGGACGTCGTCGTTTACCAGTGTCCGAACGGCCACGAGGAGTACGAGGTCGTCGACTCGCGACACTCTACGCCCGATCACGAGTGCGCCGAGTGCGGGCAAGACGCCGCCGTCGACGAGCGCGAGGACGTCATCGAACACCTGATGAACATCGCCGACCAGCGCGGCACCGATACGAAGTTCATTTCCACGGACTTCGAGAAGGGCGAGCAGCTGCTCGACGCGTTCGGCGGAATCGCGGGCATTCTTCGCTATTCGACGGGCGTCTGAGACCGTCGACACGGCGGTAGTCGATTCAGTCGAATTCGACGGGCGCGGTCGCGATCTCCAGACACGCGCAGGCGTCCGTCTCGGGGTCGAAGCAGTCCGGACACTCCGGCTTCCGGTCGATAATCGTGTCGAGCCGGTCGGCGACGGTGTCGTCGATGACCGCTTCTAGCTCGTGTGCCTCCTCGCGGAACTCCTCGACGCCGAGCACGTTCGCGAGGAAGCGCTCGATGATACAGTAGGTCTGGAGCGCGTCTCGGGCTCGGATGATCCCGTCGTCGGTGAGGCGGACTCCCTTGTACTTCTCGTGTTCGGCGAGACCGCGCGCTTCGAGCTTGCCGATCATCTCGTTGGCGCTGGCCGGGCTCACGTCGAGCGCGTCGGCGATCGACCCGGTCGAAGCGGGGCCGTCTTCCTGTTTCTGCACGACGTATATCGTCTTGAGGTACTGGTCTGCGGTGTTCACGGCGTTCCTCCGTCGGCACTCGTCGGCGGTTCGAACTCCCGATTCATCGTCGCTCCATGATATCGGTGACGTCGCTGACTCCCTCGGCCTCTTCCTCGCGAATCGTCTCCAGCGTGTCGAGTAACGTTTCGCGGTCGATCGAGAACTCGGCGTCGGACGCCTCGATCGCCTCGATGAGATCGTCGTAGAACTTGTAGGCGGTCTCCTCGTTACACAGCTGGTCGTACAACACCCCGTCGAAGTCCTCCGGACGCGTCCGGCCGTATCGGGCGCCGACCAGCGACTCGATCTCGTCGAACGGAACGCTGTCGACGCCGAGCCCTTCGATCAGCGTCTCCAGACGCTTGCGGTGATCGGCCGACTCCTCGGCCGCGTCCGCGAGCAGCGCTTCGATCTCCGCGTCGAGCTCGTCGTCGAGGCTCTGGTAGTGATGATGGGCTCGCGCCTCAACGACCTCCTCTAAAACGATCCCGATCTGTAGCAGTCTCGCGAGCTGGTCGTCGGAGGTGACCCGCTGGCTCACACTCACCGCGACCACCCGTCGTCGTTCGATACGCCCGTTCGCATACAGGTAAACTCAGGTACAGTCCGACTTAAGAAGTTCCCTCCGCCGCGTCGAGTCCGCGCGCGGGAACCGATCGTCATCGGGGGCCTAAACCAGACTTCGAAATATGTTGAACCGAGACGACGCCAGCGCGCTATCCGCATCAGGGGGAGAATCCCGCCGTTCACGGTGAGGGGGATGTCAGATCCCGAGCCAGTCGTCCTTCCGGATCGGGTACCCGTTCTGTCGGCAGACCTTCGCCGCCTGTCGACGCATCTGCCGCGAGGTCGGGAGCTTCTCTTTGTCGCGGATCCGGTCGACGACCCAGTCCCGGATGACTCCGATCTCCTCGTCGTCGTCGTCGGGACTGAGCCGCTTGAGCTCGAGGAAGGTCTTCTCGTAGGCGTCGTGTTGCGATCCGCCGAGCTCCTCGTTCGGAAGCGTCTCGCTGAGCTCCACGATCCGTTTCATGGCCGCGGCGACCGTGGGGCGCTGTATCCGAACACGGACGCGATCCGGCGAGTCGAACAGCACTTCGTCCGTCTCGGGCACCAGCTGTTCGACGGTGTATCGCTCGTCCGACGGCCCGATATCGCGGTCTCCGATCGCCGCGATTATCTCTGCTCCCGAGGCCGGGAACTCCAGCGATCCGAGCTCGGCCTCAACCTCGCCGAGGTCCGCGGCGTCGACCTCCGGCTCCGGCTCGTCGCCGCGTTCCAGCTCCGCGGCGACGTCGCGTCGTCGCTGGCGGTCGTTTGCGTCTCGTGCCTGTTTGTCTCGCCCGTCCTTGTCGTCTGCCATTCCCGTACCTACGGCTCTCGATCGTATAGTCCTGTAGGTAGTATGAAAATAAAACATAATCGAAATAATGAACGTCACGGCCGGTCTGTCAGTTTCGTTCCCACGACGGCGTCGTCGGAATCGGTATCGCTCGTCGCCGGATCCCGCGGCAGCGGGCGGACCGATCCACGGGCGGACCCACCGACGGCCGAATCCGTCTACTGCAGTCGTTCGAGGACGAGCTCCTGGACGTCGTCGCGGAACTCGTCGACCGCGATCTCCTCTAACACGGGGACGAAGAAGCCCTCGACGAGCATGTTTCGCGCCGTCCGGGAGTCGATCGTGCGGCTCTCGAGGTAGAACAGGTCCTCGGCGTCGACCTGTCCGACCGTCGCCGAGTGCGACGCCTCGGTGTCGTGGTTGTGGATGATCAGCTTCGGCGACGCGTCGGCCTCGGCGTCGTCCGACAGCATCAGCGTGTTCTCACGCTGGTAGCTGGAGGTGTTCCACGCGTCCTCGCCGACGTCTTGGACGCCCTCGTAGACGGAGCGGGCGGTGTCGTCGAGCACGCCGCGCGTGACGAGATCGGCCGTCGTGTGCTCGGCTTTGTGCCAGACGCGGGCGTTGATGTCGAAGTGCTGGGCGTCGGTACCGAAGAAGGTCCCGACGATCTGGCTCTCGGAGCCGTCGCCGTTGAGATCCGTCTCGACGTCGGAGCGCGTGAGCTTCGAGCCGAAGTTGCTCTCGATCCAGTTGATCGTGGCGTACGCGTCGGTGTCGCCGCGCTTCAGCGAGTAGGTGTACGAGTCGTCGTTGAGGTTCTGTAGCGAGCCGAACTGGACGTTCGCGTTCTCGCCCGCGACGATCTCGACGAGGTTCGAGAAGTACCGGTCGCCGTCGACGCCGGTGTCGCTCTCGTCGCCGGACGTGATCGATTCGAGGATCGTCACGGACGACGACTCCTCGGCGACGACGAGCGTCTGGCTGAACAGCGATCGCGAGTTCATCTCCGCGCGAACCGTCACGTCCTCGACGTCGACACCTTCGGGGACGTACACGAACGTGCCGGTCGTGAACAGCGCGACGGACAGCGCCGTGAGGTAGTTGTGCTCGGGGTCGAGCACGGTGCCGAAGTTCGCCTCGATGATGTCACCGTACTCCTCGAACGCTTCGGTAAACGGGAGCACGACGACGTCGTCGTCACCGGCGGCCCGATCGGTCTCGTCCGACTGGTTCAGCGGATCGACGAGCGCTTCGAAGTCGAGCGCCTCGAGGTCGGTCCAGCGGCGGCCCGGCGTCTGGATGACGTTCGGCAGCTCCGCCGTCTCCAACGCTGCGAGCGCGTTCAGACGGGTCTCCAAGAGCCACTCGGGCTCGTCGCGTTCGTCGGCGATGCGTCGTACCGTGTCCTCTGAGAGGCTCTCTATTGCTTTCGTGCTCATGTTATCCGAGCGATCCCTCCATTTCGAGTTCGACGAGCCGGTTCAGTTCGACCGCGTACTCGATGGGCAGCTCTTCGGTGATGGGCTCGATGAAGCCCGAAACGATCATCTGCTTTGCGTCGTCGTCGTCCAGTCCGCGCGACTGCAGGTAGAAGATGTCCTCGTCGCCGATCTTCCCCACCGTCGCCTCGTGGGCGACGTCGACCTTCGACTCGTTGATCTCCATGTACGGCATCGTGTCCGACGTCGACTCGTTATCGAACATCAGCGCGTCGCACTCGACCGCGGTCGAGGAGTTCTCCGCGCCGTCCGCGATGTGGATGAGTCCGCGGTAGTTCGTGCGGCCGCCGTCCTTCGCGATCGACTTCGACTCGACCGTCGACTTGGTCTCCGGCGCGTTGTGGTACACCTTCGCGCCCGTGTCGATGTCCTGCCCTTCGCCCGCCATCGCGATGGTGATGTGGTTGTCCGACGCTCCGCGACCCTTGAGGATCGTCGAGGGGTACAGCATCGTCGCCTTCGACCCCATCGACCCCGAGATCCACTCCATGCGCCCGCCCTTCTCGGCGATGGCGCGCTTCGTGTTCAGGTTGTACGTGTTCTTCGACCAGTTCTGTACGGTCGAGTACTGGACGTGAGCGTCCTCGCCGACGAACACTTCGACGCCGCCGGAGTGGAGGTTGAACGCCGAGTACTTCGGCGCGGAACAGCCCTCGATGTAGTGGACCTCTGAACCTTCCTCGGCGATGATGAGCGTGTGCTCGAACTGGCCCATCCCCTCGGAGTTCATCCGGAAGTACGCCTGGATCGGCATGTCGACCGTCGTGTCCTCGGGGACGTAGACGAACGAGCCGCCGGACCAGATCGCACCGTGTAGCGCCGCGAACTTGTTGTCGCTCGGCGGCACGGCCTTCGTCATGAAGTACTCCTTGACGAGCTCTTCGTGCTCTCGGACCGCCTTGTCCATGTCACAGAAGATGACGCCCTTCTCCTCCCACCGCTCCTGCATGTTCTGGTAGACGATCTCGGACTCGTACTGGGCGCCGACGCCGGAGAGCGCGTTCTTTTCGGCCTCCGGAATGCCCAGCTTGTCGAACGTGTCCTTGATCTCATCGGGGAGGTCCGTCCAGTCGTCGACGCCGCCACGCACGTCGATGTCGGGTCGGATGTACGGGACGATCTCGTCGATGTCGACCTCGGAGAGATCCGGTGCCTCGGGCCAGTCGGTCGGCATCGGCATCTCTTGGAAGTGTTTCAACGCGCGGAGGCGCCGCTCGAGCATCCACTCGGGCTCGTCTTTGTCCTCGGAGATGACGCGGACCGTCTCCTCGGTGAGGCCCTTCTCGCTCTTGAAGGCGGACTTTTCCTCCTTCTTGAACTCGAAGCGCTCCTCGGTGTTCGTCTCCTTCAGGTGGTCTTGTGAACTCATATCAATTGGTTACCGTCTTAGGGGTATAGTGTTGTTGTGTAATCACGATACGTTACGCATCAGCGAACGCTTCCTCGCGAACCCAGTCGTATCCGTCCGCTTCGAGCTGCTCTGCGAGCTCCGCACCGCCGCTCTTCGCGACCTTGCCGTCGAGCATCACGTGAACGTGATCGGGCTCGACGTAGTCGAGGATGCGCTGGTAGTGCGTGATCTGGAGGATACCGGTGCCCTGCTCGTCGCGCAGCGCGTTGATCCCCTTCGAGACGTCTTGGAGTCGGTCGATATCGAGCCCGGAGTCGATCTCGTCGAGCACGGCGATCGCCGGCTCTAACATCGCGGCCTGCAAGACCTCGTTCTGCTTCTTCTCACCGCCGGAGAAACCGGCGTTGAGGTACCGCTGCATGAACTTCTCGTCCATGTCGAGCAGTTCCATCTTCTCGCTGAGGATCTGCTGGAACTCTGCGACGCCGATTTCGCCGTCGTCGGCGGGGCCCTCCATCGGAGAGGTCTCGTAGCCCGCGTCGTCTGCGTCGGCCTCGCTCTCCTCGTCTTCGCCCTCGAAGAGCTCCTCGCGCTCGCCCGCCTTCGCGTTGAGCGCCTGCCGGAGGAAGTTCGTCATCGTGACGCCCTCGATCTCCGCGGGGTACTGGAAGCCGAGGAAGATCCCGAGCGCGGCGCGCTCGTTTGGCTCCATCTCGAGGAGGTTCCAGTGGTAATCCTCGTCGTCGAGTTCGACGTCGATGTCGGCGACGTCCGCCTCGTCGAGGTGGAGGAGGATCTCGCCGTCGGTCACCTCGTACGCCGGGTGGCCAGCGATAACCTTCGCCGTCGTCGACTTACCGGAGCCGTTCGGTCCCATCAGCGCGTGAATCTCGCCGGAGTTAACCGTGAGATCGACGCCGCGAAGGATGCGTTCGCCGCCCTCTTCAGCCACTCGTGCGTGGAGATTGTTAATTTCGAGAGTTGCCATATGTGGTCTCGTGCCTCGTACCTGCACACTGGTGGCTGAGGAGGTTAATGGTTACGCATTTACCCGTCAAATCTCTCAAATCCAGCAAGAATTTTTCCACCGATCGAAAACTGGTTTCCGATGTCGTTCTTCAATCTCACATGAACGAGCCGAGTCCGGTCTGTTCCTGACCCGTTTTCACCTCTTCCCACGACATGCCGAGCGCCTCGATGACGCGCTCTATCGGCCCTTGAAGCGTTTTATCTAGCATCTTCTCCCAATCGACCTCGAACTCGTCGGGGACCTGATCGGCGTACTCGAAGCAGATCACGTCCGGATCGCGTTTGAACTCGCCGTACAACGGATCGCGTTGCGGGTCGAGTCCCCTCTCCGACTCCATCCGCTGCCAGAAGTCTGGATGGACTTTCTTTATGTAGAGCCGCTTCGGCTTCGATCCGCTCCCGAAGTTGGTACCGAGCATGAGGTTGGCGTACTTCGCGCCGCGGACCTGCGCGGTCGGCGTCTCGTAGGCGTCCAGCTTCTTGCCGATCCCGCCCGGAATCCCGATCTCGTCGAGATCCATGTCGCCGTCGAGCACGCGAGCGATGACGTCCACGAGGTACGTCTTCACCTCCTCCATGTCCTCGTCGATGTCGTCGCCCGTGACGATCGTCTCGATGACGTTCTGTTGCACCTCCTTCGTAATGCCGGCGATGTCCGACCGTTTGTACTCGAAGCCGGTGATGTCGATGTCGTCGACGTCGTTTCCTTCCTTCCAGATGATGTGGCCCGCGTACCGCTTCTTTTTGCCGGCCTGGAAGAACCGACGATAGAGCTTCTCGAACTCGATCTGGAAGCGGTGCTCGTCGGCGTTCAACTCCTCACGCGCGAAGTCGTCGTACCGCTCGTTGATGTGGTCCTCTATCTCGAAGGAGGTCTCGATCGCCTCCGCTTTCGACATGTTAGACAAAGAAAGCATAACGCTGTCGGTGTCCCCATACGCTACTTGATAGTTTAGTTCCTCTGCGGCCTCCTCGGTGAAGTCGATAACTTCGCGGCCGGTCGCTGTGACGGCTGCCGCACCCTCTTTGTCGTAGAGACGGAATCGATCCCAACCCGTCACACCGTAGAGTGAATTCATAATAACCTTGACAGCTCCCTGCTGACGGTCGTACTGCTCGTAGGGTTCGGTCTTGGGGTCGTGGTCGTTCCGCAGCGCTTTCTTCTCTTCGCGCTCGGAGAGGAGTTCGTCGACCATCTCGCGCATGATCCCGTCCGGCTCCTTCCGGAAGTGGGTCCCGTTGGGTGCGACGTACGACTCGCCGTCGTACTCGGCGGGGTCGACCTTCGTCTCGGGTCCGGCGTTGATCGTCACCATGCACATCGGGTAGAGGCTTTTTAAGTCCTGTACCGTCACCATCTCTTTGACGCCGGTTATCGGGTCGAAGACGGCACCGCCTTCGAACTCCTCCGACTCCTGTTGGCCCTTCGTCGGGAGCGCGAACTTCCCGAACGCCTTGTGGAGAACGTACATGTCGACGGTGTCGCCGGGCGTCGGCGCGTCCTCGATCTTACACCCGACGAACGTTCGCACCTCGTCCCAGAAGGCGATCACGTCCTGCTTCCGGTCGATCTCGACGCACAGCTCCACGTCGCGGATGCTGTACTCCAGCAGCCGTTCGGGGTCTTGCTCCCAGAGATCCCCGATATCGCCCGTGTAGCGCTCCTTGCCGACGCCGAGCTCGCGCTCGCCGACCGCGTCGAGCCGGTACGACTCCAGTTCGGTGAACATCGTCCGCTTGTACGCGTACAGCAGGTCGAAGACGACTCGGCCCTTGATGTCCGGGCCGCCCCAGCCGGAGCGCCACACCTCGCCGATTCGGGAGAGGCGATCGACGGAGAGGTCGTACTGGCTTCCGTCGTCGAGCACCTCCATCCGATCGAGGAGGTACGGCGCGTCGAAGTCCTCGAAGTTCCACCCGGTCATGAGATCCGGGTCGGTCTCGTCGATGTACCCGACGAACGCGTCGAGCATCGCGGCCTCCGTTTCGAAGACTTCGACGCGGAAATCGACCGTCCCGTCGCCCACGATCCCCTCGTAGTCGGGGAGGTCTTCCGGCGGGGGCACCTCGGCTTCCGGCGCGTCGTACAGCCAGACGACGTACTCGTCGTCGTAGGAGTCGTGGCTCGTGAGACAGATTATCGGCTCTTCGCCGTCTTCGGGAAAGCCGCGGCGGTCGTCGACCTCGATATCGAAGGTGTTCACCCGGAGGTCGGCGTCGACCTCGGCCGGTTCGAGCATCCCCTCGTGGACTTGGATGGCCTCGGAGCCGTCGTCGAGCCGCCGCTCTTCCACCCGCATACTGCCGTTGAGGCCGTTGTCGATCAGGAAGCGGTTCGGGAAGAGGATGTCCGCTTCGAAGCTCGTCGCGAAGTCGTCGCGGATGTTCCCCACGTCGCGGGGCGTGCGGGTGACGATCCGGGTGAGGGGCTCGCCGCGGATGCTCTCGTACGGCTCTCCCTCGGCGTTCTCCTCGCGCGTGCCGATGACGACATCGTACTCCTCGACTGGGTCACGGTCGAGGTCGGCAGTGGGAACGTAAAAGTACGGCTCCACGCCGAGCACGCGGACGTGCTCGTGAACGTCGTGATCGACGTCGTCGGCGTCCGTTGCTGGTCGACGACCGAACACGTGAACGACCGGGTACTCGTCGCTGCCGTATCCCTCGACGGCGTAATCGATCTGCGTGATCATCAGCTCGACGGTCCCCGTCGACTCCGGGAACTTCGCCTCGTCAATGTCGACGACGTCGCTGACGTGGCCTCGACCACCGCCGGCGATAACGGCCGCCTCTTGAGCGGCCAGATCATCGCGCTCGGCCTCCGCACCGTCTCCCGACCCGCCACCGGCGTCGTCGGTCGGCGAAAAGTCTGACAGCCCCGACTGAGTCATACGTCTACTTCGGCGTCACCCGGCTAAAAAACTCGGCTTTCGGGTCCGGCGAAGACTCCCGACACGGAAAGGGCTTTAATGTGTCATGCCTTACCACGGGCTATGTCTTCGGACCCACGTTCGGAACGCAGGGTGTCTCGCCCGGTCGGTCGCGATGCGGTCGCCGCCGAGGTGGAGGTGTACGAAGACGACGGGAACGTGGTGCTCTTCGACGCCGCGAACCCCCTCGCGTGGGTCGAAGCGAGCCGAACCGTCCGGCTCGCCGACGCGACCTGACCGGGACCGTCGGGTTTTCCGGACGGAACCCCTTTGACCCGCCCCGACGTACTCGACATCGTGTTTCCGTTCGACGAGGACGACGAGGGCGAAGTCTCGTTCGGCGAGAGCTCCGACGCCGAGCGGAAGATGACGCCCAAGATTCCGAAAGCGCCCTCGGTGAAGACGTTCGACGACGGCGGCAACTTCGAGGGGGCCAGCGACGTCGACTCGGGGACGCTCCGCGCGTTCGTCGTCGCCGTCATCTACGCAAACGTCGCGGTGCTCTTCGTCGCGCTCGGTCCGATGGTGTGGTACTTCGAGGGCTGGTCGCGGATCGGACCGGCGCTGCTCGTCGCCGGGCTTCTCGCGGGGATTCGGACCTATCAGACGTACCGCGCGTGGGAGCGCTCCAAAGCGGATCGTGACTCGGAGGAAGCGAGAGCTAACGAGACGGAACCGAACGAGACGGAACCGAACGAGACGGAACCGAACGAGACGGAACCGAACGAGACGGAACCGAACGAGACGGAACCGAACGAGACGAAGCCGAGCGCGACGAAGCCGAGCGAGACCGAAGCCGACGATTCGGAACACGCCGACCGCGAGGAGGCCGACACCGAGACGACCGCCGATGGCGACGAGGACTCCTCGCCATCCGATGACACCCCGCCCACGGAAGCGTCATAACCGGCGGCCCACTCTCTCTCATCTATGCAAACGGTTCGCGACGGCGAGGACAAGACGTACCTCCTCGTGAAACGGTCCGCCGAGTCCAGCCGAGTGCGCGACCCGGCGACGGGAGAGGAGCGATACGTCGACAACGACGAGTTGGTCGTCGTCGACGGCGAATCGCCGCTCACGACCGCCGCGTCCGGCGTTCCGGAGTCGGTCCGTCAACTGCTCCGGGCCGTCCACGACGACCGATCACTCGGGTTGCTCGCGGTGATCGCGGACGAGGGGCCGCTCGCCGTGATCGACCTGCTCGACGCCGCTGATATGTGCGAGTCGGACCTTCACGGGACGGTCACCGAACTTCGGGCGGCGGGCTTGGTCGACGAGGCCGAGGTGGTTGACCGTCGCGGCTACGAGGCAACCGATACTGCCGTTGACGCGCTCGATTTCCTCCGGAGGGAGTGAGTACGGACAAAAAGTGGCGGTAGCGAACGGGCGCTTCGTCAGCACTTTACCTCGAGTTCGAGCGCGTTCGCGGCTCCGGTCACCGTGTCCGGGATCTCCTCCGTGAACCGGTCCCCGCGAAGCCGGTTCTTCGGTCCCGAGACGACGAGCGATCCGAGTACCTCCCCGTCGAGACAGACGGGGCTGGCCACGGCGCGGAACCGTTCGAGCGACTCGCCGTCGTTGAACGCGACGCCCGTCTCCGCGATCCGTTCGAGCCCGTCGAACAGGCGGTCGCGGTCCGTGATCGTCGCGTCGGTAAACGCGGGGAGACCGTGGTGATCGATGATCTCGTGAACCCGCGACTCGGGGAGGTGCGCGAGGATCGCCTTCCCGGCCGCGATGCTGTGGAGGTGGAGCCTCCCGCCGAGCGTTTTGTACGGCTGGATGGCGAGGTCTCCCTTCGCCTTCCGGAGACACACCGCCTGTCCGTACTCTTCGACGACGAGCCAGACGCTCTCCCGGGTCTCGTCGGCGACCTGTTCGAGGATCGGCCCGGCCGCCTCGTACAGGAGGTTCGCTCGCTGGACGGCGATGCCGTGGTCCAAAAACCGCAGTCCGAGGCGGTACGCGCCGTCCTCCTTGACGAGGTACTCCGCGTTCACCATGGACGAAAGGTATCCGTGCAACGTGCTCCGAGGCAAATCCAGGTCGGCGGCCAACTCCGTGAGGGTCCGCTTTTCCCCGTCGCCAAGCGCCTCGACGATAGCGAGCGTCCGTTCGCTCGCTTGGACCGTGTCACCGCTCACTGTGTCCGACGACATAACCAGTAGTTCATTTCTCTACGTATAGTGTTTGTGAACAACTCACAGAGACTCGGCCCGTTCGGCATCGCCGAAGCGCATCTCGGCCCGGACACCCCCATCTCACGCGGACATGACCCACCCGAGGCGAGATAACACGCCGAAGCGGGTGCTGTCGTGTCATTCGGCGTAGAAACGTCTGCTACTCGGTATCGAAGCGCGTTTCGACGATGCCGAAACAACGTTATTAACAGATGAATGGTAATACAAGAAATACAAGTAATCAAAACGCGAGTTCACAACATGAGATCGCAATACTAGAGCGAGCTAAAGAGCGTATTCTCCCATAAAACATACGTTGTAATACATGTTTGTATTCTGGTATAATGATAAAAACTTAATAATACAAGGTAGGATCGGAGGGTTGTGCATGTCTAGCACCAATCCGGATCCCACAGCGATACAGAAGTTCGGACAGGCGATGTCCGCTCGGGTCGAACGATGGATGCCGAGTCCATTCCTCTTCGCGATCATCCTCACGTACATCGCGGCAATCGCCGCGTTCCTTTCCGAGGGTGCCGGTGCGACGGAGCTCGCCCTCTCTTGGTTCGGCGGCTTCTGGGACCTTCTCCAGTTCGGAATGCAGATGGTACTCATCCTCGTGACCGCGTTCGTGGTCGCGTATCACCCCTGGGTGAAGGCAGTGATCGACCGGCTGATCCGCATTCCGAACAGCGGCCGCCAGTCGATCCTCCTCGTCGGCTTCGTCTCGATGGTAACGGGATGGATCTCGTGGGGACTCGGCCTCATCGTCGGAGCCATCTTTGCCCGCGAGATGGGCGAGCTCGCGGATAGAAAGGGAATGGCCGTTCACTACCCGCTCCTCTGTGTCGCCGGGTACATGGGAATGAGCCTCACCTGGCACTGGGGGCTCTCCAGCTCCGCCGGACTCCTGATGAACACCCCCGGAAACGTGTTCATCGAACAGGGCGTCGTCGACGCCGTCATCAGCACAACGGCGACGATCTTCCACCCGTACGCGCTGACGCTCACGGGCGTCAGCATCGTTTACGCCCTCATCGTCCTCTACCTGCTGAGTCCGCCGAAGGAGAACGCCCGAGGTATCACCGAGTACATGGACGTTGACCACGACGACGAGGAGTTCACGGAACAAGAGGACCTCGACGCCGGAACGTCCACCGACGAGGAGCCGGACGTGGTCGCGGACGGCGGGGAAGACGCGACACCGACGCCGGCCGACCGCATCAACAACAACAAGATTCTCGGCGGGCTCATCGCGCTGACGGGCGTCGGAGTCACGGCGTACACGTTCCTCACCGAGGGCCTCGGCGCGCTCGACCTGAACGTGCTCAACTTCGGGTTCATGATGATCGGACTCGCGCTGTACACCAGCCCGATCGACTACCTCGAAGAGTTCTACGACGCCGTCGAATCGAGTGCCGGGATCATTCTCCAGTTCCCCTTCTACGCGGGGATTATCGGTATCATGACTGGGACGGGGCTGGTGAACACGGTCACCGAGTTCCTGATCAGCATCGCTACTCCCCAGACGTTCCCGGTCATCGCTTGGATCACCGCAGGAATCCTCAACATCTTCGTCCCGTCCGGCGGCGGCGAGTGGACGATCATCGGCGGCTCCATGCTCGAGGCCGGTCAGGCGCTCGGTGTCGAGCCCGGACACACGATTATGGCGTACGCGGTCGGTGACGCCCACACGAACTTATTCCAGCCGTTCTGGGCGATTCCGCTCCTCGCCATCACCGGAATGCGCGCCCGCGACATGTTCGGGTACGCGATCACGATGCTGATCCTGCTGACGCCGTACCTGGCGGTCATCCTGTTCGTCCTCCCGTACAACGCGTTCTGAGGACGCGCCGCCCCTATCGGAAGGAACGGAACTCACACACGAACTGACGCGACCCACACGATCCACATCATGGAAATCAACGATATCACCGACGGAACGCTTCGCAACTACGTGAACGGCGAATGGACGGTCATCGACGGTGACGACGGCAAGGACGTCGTGAACCCGGCAACGGACGAGACGCTCGCCCACGTCCCCTTCACCGAGCCCGACGCCGTCGACGAAGCGGTCGACGTTGGCGACGCGGCCTACGAGGAGTGGCGGAACCGTGCCGTTGAAGACCGGATCCAGCCCGTCTTCCGGCTGAAACAGCTGCTCGAAGAGCATCAGGACGCGATGGCACGGGTGCTCGTTCAGGAACACGGAAAGAACCTGAACGAGGCCCGCGGCGAACTCCGACGCGGCATCGAGAACGTCGAGGTCGCCTGCGGCATCCCTCGACTCATGCAGGACGGATTCCTCGAGAACGCCGCACCGAACATCGACGAGACGGCAGTTCGGCGTCCGCTGGGGACGTTCGCCGCCATCACGCCGTTCAACTTCCCGGGGATGATCCCGCTGTGGTTCCTCCCGTACGCGGTCGCGACCGGGAACTCCTTCATTCTCAAGCCCAGCGAACAGGACCCGCTGACCGCGCAGTACCTGTTCCACCTGATCGACGAGGCCGGATTCCCCGACGGGGTGTTGAACCTCGTTCACGGCGGTCCCGACACGGTCAATGCGCTCCTGGAGAACCAGAGCCTCGCCGGCGCGTCGTTCGTGGGGAGCACCCCGGTCGCGAGGCACGTGTACGAGACCGCCGCGAAGACCGGCATGCGCGTTCAGGCACAGGGAGGGGCCAAGAACTACGTGGTCGTCTCCGACTCGGCCGACCTCCGGCACGCCGCCGAAAAGACCGTCTCCTCGTCGTTCGCCTGCGGCGGCGAGCGCTGCTTGGCCAACGACGTCGCCGTCGTCGTCGGCGACGCCTACGAACCGTTCGTCGAGGAGGTACTCGACGTCGTCGACGGTCAGGTCGTCGGCTACGGCCTCGAACCCGAGACCGATATCGGCGCGCTGATCACGCCGGACCACGCCGAGCGCGTGGCCGACCTGATCGAGGCCGGAGTCGAGGACGGGAACGAACTGCTCCGCGACGGGCGGAACGCGACCGTGGACGGGTTCGAGGACGGGACGTTTCTCGGACCGACGGTGTTCGGTGAGGTCGACACGGACTCACAGATCGGTCAGGAGGAGATTTTCGGACCCGTGCTCGGAATCGCCCGCGCCGACGACTTCGACGACGCCATCGAGACGCTCAACGCCACGGACTTCGGTAACGCGGCCAGTCTCTTCACCGCGCGGGGCGGGGAAGCACGCGAGTTCCGGAACCGCGCGGAGGTCGGCAACATCGGCGTGAACGTCGGTACCGCCGCGCCGATGGCGTTCTTCCACTTCGGCGGCCGGAAGGACTCGTTCTTCGGTGACCTCCACGCACAGGCCGAAGACGTCGTCCGGTTCTACACCGACGAGACGGTGTACATCGAGCGCTGGCCCGACCAGTAGCTCACCCGGTACGGTAGCGGTATATCCGTACTTTGGCAAAAACACCTATTACGAACGTTACCGTATCGCCGCGCATGGCGCGAGCGCGTGAACTGATCAGCGAGGGGTACATCTCAGTGACCACCGCCGCGACCGTCGACGAGGCCGTTGACGCCGTCAGGGAGTACACGCCCGAGGCCGCAGCGACCATCTATTACGTGTACGTGACGGACGCGGACGGCAGGCTAACGGGCGTCGCATCGCTCCGCGAGCTATTGAACGCCGACGGCGGCGCGTCCGTCACGGATGTGATGACCGCGGACGTCGTCGACGTCCCCGGGTCCGCGTCTGCCTCCGACGTCGCCGACGCGTTCGCGACCCACGGATATCCAGCGCTTCCGGTGTGTGACAGCGGTGGCATCCTTCTCGGTATCGTTCGATTCGAAGACGCGATCGACGCCGTCGACGAGCGCACCGCGAAGGACCTGTTGAGCCGTTCGAACACGTTCCAGCCGTTCGGATTCTGACGCCGAGCGAACGCATGCCTCAACGACGACTTTCGGACGATTCACGACTGAGCCGTACTCACGAACTGAGCTCCGTCCGTCGAGCGCGTCCGCTCAGTCGTCCGTGAGGGTCGCGATATCGAGTTCGGCGGCGTCCTCGCGTCGAACCGTCGAGCGGTTCGAGCGCGGCTCCTTCTCGACGGTAACCAGTTCGTCGGCCGCCCCGACGAGTTCGTCGTCGTGGCTCACGATGAGGATCTGTCGCACGCCGAACCCGCGCATCTCCTCGACGAGCCGGACCAACCGCGAGACGTGTCCGGAGTCGAGGAAGACGGTCGGCTCGTCGAGGATGAGCGGCGGCGTCGGCGCCGCCCCTTCGATCCCCTCGGAGAGGAGTCGATAGATCGCACAGCGTAGCGAGAGGTTGAAGAGGGCGCGCTCGCCGCCGGAGAGCTGCTCGGGATCGAGCGCCTCGCCGTCCTTCTGATACACGGTGAGAACGTACTCGCCGTCGAGCTCGATGTGGGAGTAGGCGTCGTTTCCGTACACCAGCTCGAACGTCTCGTTAAGCGTGCGCTCTAACTCGGCGACGTTGCGCTGTCGGAGCTCCGCCCGAAGGTCGCCGTACATCGCCTCCAGTTCGCTCGTCTCCCCGTGGAGGTCCTCCAGCGCCGCGACGGTTTCGGCCAGCTCGTCGCGCTCCGCCCTGCGGTTCTCCAGCTCCCGGATCTCGCCGTTGACCCCGCCGATCGCGTTCTCTAGCTCGGTCCGCCGGTCGGCGAGCCGGTCGAGCTCGCCGTCGACCTTCTCGAGGTACTCCTCGGCCCGCTCCTTCTTCCCTCGCGCCTCGTCGATCGCCGTCTCGTCGAGCGCGTCCGCGATCTCGTCGCGGCGCTCGCGCTTGTCGCCGAGCCGGTCGCGCCGCTCGTCGTTCACCTCGTTGAGGCTCTCGCGCTTCTCGCGTCGACGCTCGATCTCGTCTTCCGCGTCGGCGATGGCCGAGAGGCGCTCGTCGACCGCGTCGACCGCCTCCCGCGCGGCCTCGACCGCCGCGAGCGCGTCCTCGAGGTCCTCCACGCGCGCCGCGGCCTCTTCGGCCTCCTCGCGCTTCTGTGCGGCGATCTCACGGGTCTCCTCTGCCTCCTCGCGGAGTTCGGCGGCGCGCTCGCGCTTCTCTCCCGCCGCCTCCCGCTTCCGCTCCGCCTCCGCGCGCTTCTCTTCGAGACGGTCTTCGAGGGTCTCGACCGTCTCGTCGATATCGTCGAGCCGGTCCGCCGCGCTCGCGAGCCCGTTCAGCACCCCGATCCGGTCGTCGAGGTCGTCCTCGCGTTCGCGGGCGTCCTCAAGCTCCGCCTCCAGCTCGGTGACCCGCTCGCGGTCCTCGCCTACCCCGCTCGCGTGCGGCGAGTCCTCGACCGGCTGCCCGCACTCGGGGCACTTCCCCGCCGCGAGCAGCTCCTCGGCCTCCGCGACGCGTTCGCGGGCGTTCTTCAGCTCCGCCGACAGCTCCGCGATCCGCTCGCGGACCTCGCCCCGCCGCTCGCGAAGCGCCTCGCGCTCGTCCGCGACGCCGTCGCGCCCCACGTCGGCGTCGGCGGCCGCGAACCGCTCGCGGAGCCGTTCGGCCTCCTCGCCGAGCTCCTGGATCGAGGACTCACGGTCGTCGGCCTCGTCCGCGGCCGCCTCGGCCTCGTCGGCGAGGCCCTCGGCGGCCGACTCGACCTCCGCGGCGCGGTCGGCGCGATCGTCGGCCTTTCCGGCGAGGTTCGTCGCCTGGTTGCGGAACGCCTCGGCGCTCACCCGTTCGTCGTCGAGCTCCTCGCGGACCTCGCTCTCTCGGTCGTCGAGCTCCTCGCGGCGCGCGGCGACGGCCTCGTCGCTCGCCGCGTCGAGCCCGGCGTCGTCGAGCCGGTCGTCGATCGCGGCCTCGATCTCCTCGATCCGCTCGCGGGCCTCCCGGACCGCGTCGCGGTGGGCGTCACGTTCGCGTTCGGCGGTCCGGATCGCCGCTTCGATCTCGTCGATCTCCGCCGCCACCGACTCCAGTTCCTCGCGCTTCGCCGCGTGGGTCGACAGCGTCTCCGCGGCGGCCTCGCGAGTCTCCTTTGCCTGTTCGCGCTGCGTCTCGTAGCGATCGATCTCGTCGGCGACCGCCGAGAGGTCGCTTTCGAGCCCGTTGAGCCGGTCGTGGAGGTCCTTCTCCTCTTTCTCCGCGATCTGATCGTCGAGCTGGTCGAGGCGCCCGCGCCGATTCTCCAGCACGTCCTCGACGCCGAGGCGAGCGTTTCCGGCGCGCTCGCGGTACTCCTCCAACTTCCCGAGTTGGAGAAGGTCGTCTATCGTGTCCTGCCGCTCTCGCGGGCTGGCGTTGATCAGCTTGTTCACCTCGCCCTGACGGACGTACGCGCAGTTGACGAACGCCTCGGCGTCCATTCGCAGCAGCTCGGTGACGAACTCGCGAACCGCCCGGGCACCGTCGCGGCTCACGTCGCTCCCGTCAGTCGCTTCGAGCGTACACTGGTGGTCGACGCGGTCCCCGTAATCGCGGAGCCGGCGTTCGACGCGGTACGACGCCCCGTCGTGGGTGAACCACAGCTCTACTTCGCTCTCCTCCTCGCCGTTCGTGATCACGTCGTCGAGGGTCCCGCTGAGCGCCTTCGACCCGTACAGCGCGAAGAAGCAGGCCTCCAACAGCGAGGATTTGCCGCTGCCGTTGAGTCCGTGGATAACGGTGACGCCGTCGGTGAGCCGGAGGTCGGCGTCGCCGTACGGCTTGAAGTTCGTGAGCCGGATTCGATCGAAGATCACAGGTAGTCCTCCATGGAGACCTGGCCGTCGTTTCCGGGCGTTTCAGTGGTCGCGCTTTCCTCGTCGTGTCGATCGTTTTTGTGGTTCGAGGTGTCGCCCTCCGCGTCCGCGTTCGTGTCCTCATCGTCGCCCTCCGCGTCCGCGTTCGTGTCCTCATCGTCGCCCTCCGCGTCCGCGTTCGTGTCCTCATCGTCGCCCTCCGCGTCCGCGTTCGTGTCCCCATCGTCGCCCTCGGTGTCCGTGTCCTCGCCACCATCCTCCGAATCCACCTCGTCACCCGCGGCCGCCGCACCCCGTTCAAAGGAGTCCAGGTCGTCGATCCGCTCTTCGACGCGCCCTTTCACCGTCTCTCGGACGTTGCTGTCGGGGATCGTCTCGGCTCGAACCGCCTCGTCGACGTCGCGGGCGGCGGTCGAGAGCGCCATCTCGTCGATCCGGTCGCGGACGGCGTCTTCCGGGTCGGCGAAGCTCACGTCGAACTCGGCGTCGGCCTCCACCTCGCGACGGTCGTTCACGCGAGCGATGAGCGCGCCCTCGTCGGTGGCGAACTCCTCGATCGCGGCCGGGGTGACGGGGTCGCCCTCGCCGGTCACGTCGACGAGGACGACGGCGTCGTCGAGGTCGTACTCGCGGACCCGCTCGCGGACTCGTGATTCGCCTTCGCCCTCACGGAGATCGGCCTCAACGAAGACGAACGGGCGAGTGTCGAGCGCTCGACGGCGGATCTCCACGCGGTCGTCGCCCGCGGCGTCGACGCCGAAGGCGACGAGGTTGTAGCCGCGTCCCTCGCGTTCGCTCGCGCTCGCGCGCTCCGTCGAGCCCGGATACGTGACCCACGTGTCCGCGACCTCGGCGACGTCGGGGGTGTGGTTGTCGCCGAGGAGCATCGCGTCGAACGCCACCGTGCTCTCCGCGAGCACCGTCTCGGTGTCCCAGTCCGCGTAGCCGAACGGCTCGAAGAGCCCGTGGGCGACCAGGGCGGCGTACTCCGCGTCGTGTGAGTCGAACGCGTAGTCGAGTTCGTCTCGGCGGGAAACGGGGACGTGATCGAGCCCGTAAAAGGCCGTGTCTCCGACGACCGTCGGCTCGTCGCCGAGTCGGGTCGCGAGCCCCAGTCGCTCGAAGAGGTCGAGCCACTGCCCGCCCCGCGTCGACTCGTGGTTTCCGACGACTGCGAGGAAGGGGATCCCGGCGTCGTCGAGCCGCCGGAGGATCGATATCGTTCCCATCAGATCGTCGAGTTCCGGTCGTCGGTCGTGGAACAGATCGCCCGCGTGGACCACCGCGTCGACGTCGCCGTCGATCGCGTCGTCGACCACGGCGCCGAACGCGTCGAGGAAGTCCTGGCGTCGGACCGGCGAGTGGTACTGCGCGTACCCGATGTGGGTGTCGCCGGTGTGGATCACCCGTGTCATCTGGCCGGTTCTTGGCCGGTATCGGGTTTAGGGGTTCCGGGGCCGCGGTGAAAGTGGTCGACGCTCGACGCTCCGTCGCGGCTCACCCCCCGTCACCGCTGGCGACCTCCCGGAACGCGCGGTACGCGGCGAGCGCCTCGCGGCCCCGCGCTGCCGCTTCCTTGTCGCCAGCGCGCTCGGCGGCCCCGATCGCCTCGTCGAGCCGGCCGAGTCCCACCGACTCGACGAATCCGGCGGCGCGGCGGAGGTCGGCCCGCGCGGCGTCGGCCTCGTCGATGATCGCGACGTACGAGCCTCTCGCGGTGTCCGTTCGCGTTGCCAGCGCGGTCAGCGCCCGTTTGACGGCGATAGTCGAGACCACGGGGTCGCTGGGGCGGTATCGGATATAAGCGGTCGGCACCACGACGAGATACGAGGCCGACTTCGGAAGGCCGTCAGCGGCGAAAAGCCGTCACAGCGCGAGCGTGTACAGTCGCTTGCGCGCGTCCGAGAAGGAGAACCGCGAGTCGACGACGCCCTCGTCTTCCAGTCGCGAGAGCGCGTACCTGACCGTCCGCGGAGGCAACAGCGTCTCCTCGGCGAGCTCGCTCTGGGTGAGCGTGTCGTTGTAGTCGAGCACCTTTGCGACGAGCTTCGCACTCGGCGGAAGGTCTCGGACGGCGCTCCAGCGGTCCCCCGCGGTTTCCTCGGCGGCGACGGTGTCGGTCGTACTCATGCGTACCTCTCCCTCTCTCATGCCGGAAGATAATATTTACTATCCTAATTTATTACCATTGGGCATCGATTATGGGTGGCAGCTCCAGTGTCTTCCCCGCTCGGATTCCAATCGCTTCCCCGCTCGGATTCCAATCGCTTCCCCGCTCGGATTCCAATCGCTTCCCCGTGCGGGTTCCAGTCTCTCCCCCACCCGAAACCTCTTACCCGCGAGACGCCTTATAACTGACAATGACCGATACCGTCGACGACGTTGAGATGCCCTACGACGAGGGGACAGCGTCGAGACAGGAGAAGATCGAGTCGCTCCAAGAGGAGCTCGACGTGCTCGAGTCGCAAAACGAAGAGATGCGCGACAAGCTGCTCGACGCGAACGCAGAGAACAACAAGTACCAGCAGAAGCTCGAGCGGCTCACCCACGAGAACAAGAAGCTGAAGCAGTCCCCGCTGTTCGTGGCGACAGTCCAGGAGATCACGCCGGACGGCGCCGTCATCAAACAACACGGGAACAATCAAGAGGCGCTCACCGAGATCACGGCGGAGATGCGCGAGAAGCTCGACCCCGACGATCGAGTGGCCGTGAACAACTCGCTGTCCGTCGTGAAGAAGCTGGAGAAGGAGACCGATGTTCGCGCCCGCGTAATGCAGGTCGAACACTCACCGGATGTCACCTACGCCGACATCGGCGGCCTCGAAGACCAGATGCAGGAGGTCCGCGAGACCGTCGAGATGCCGCTCGAACACCCCGACATGTTCACCGACGTCGGCATCACGCCGCCGAGCGGCGTCCTCCTGTACGGTCCGCCCGGGACGGGGAAGACGATGCTCGCGAAGGCGGTCGCCAACGAGACGGACGCGACGTTCATCAAGATGGCCGGGTCCGAGCTCGTCCACAAGTTTATCGGCGAGGGCGCGAAGCTCGTCCGCGACCTGTTCGAGGTCGCTCGCGAGAATCAGCCCGCCGTCCTCTTCATCGACGAGATCGACGCCATCGCCTCGAAGCGGACGGACTCGAAGACGTCCGGCGACGCCGAGGTCCAGCGGACGATGATGCAGCTGCTCTCCGAGATGGACGGGTTCGACGAGCGCGGCGAGGTCCGCATCATCGCCGCGACCAACCGCTTCGACATGCTCGACCCCGCCATCCTCCGTCCGGGTCGGTTCGACCGGCTCATCGAGGTCCCCAAGCCGAACACGGAGGGCCGCGAGATCATCTTCCAGATCCACACGCGGAAGATGAACCTCGCGAGCGACATCGACTTCGACGAACTCGCCGAGATGACGCCGGACGCCTCCGGTGCCGACATCAAGGCGATCTGCACCGAGGCCGGGATGTTCGCGATTCGCGACGACCGCACGGAAGTCACCCTGAACGACTTCCTCGAAGCCCACGAGAAGCTCCAGCAGGACGACGAGCACGGCGCCGACGACTCGCTGGCGTTCGCCTGACGCAGCGGGTCGCGTTTCTCCCGGCCGTTGTCGATAGACCGTCTTTCCCAGCTACAGCGCTCGGACGATCAGAAACGGAACGAGAAAGAACAGCACGAAGATCAGTCCGGTCGCAGCCGCGTAGCCTGCGCCGACGCCAGCGAGAGCGCGCCAGCCGTCGTCGGTCGGAAGGTCGATATTCATACGCTCCGTTCTCACGCTCGGAAGGTAAAATCTCTGCCGAGTACCGACGCCTCCCGCTGCTCACACGTCTCCGGCCATCGCGCGGAACAGCGCGTCGGTGAGGTCGTCGCGGTTCACCGTCTCTACCGCGTTGCCGCTGTTCGGGTCGACCGTCGGAGAGATCGTCCCACCGCCCATTCGGGAGTGGCCGCCGCCGTTTCCGTTGTCGATCCCCGACAGCACCGAGTCGATCGCGTTGCCCATGTGGACTCGGTCGTCCCGCGACCGCCCCGAGAGGTGGATCGTCCCGTCGCGCTCGCCCATGACGATCACCGCGCTGACCCCTTCGAGCTGGATCAGCTCGTCGGCGGCCTGCGGGATCGCGTCCACGTTGTTCACGCCGCCGACATCGGCGACGCCGAACGATCCTTCGATCCGACGACCCGCGATGGCCCGCGCCTTCACTTCTAATACCTCCGCGTCGACCGCGGGATTGGCGATCCGATCGAGGCTGTCTTGGTCGACTCCTGGGTATACGTACGCGGCGGCCGCGAAGTCCGGCTCGCTCGCGCCCACGGTGAGGTGTTTCGTGTCGGCCAATATCCCGTACAGGAGGCCGGTCGCGGTGTCCGTCGGTAGCGTGAGATCGCTGTTCGTCTCGCTCGCGTGCTTGTCCGGCGGTACCGGGACGGCGTCGTTCTCTTTGAAGTACTCCGCAATGACCGAGGCGGTCGCGCCGTAGTCAGTTCGAACGTCGGTGAACTCGTCCCCGGACCCGTCGCCGGGGTGGTGGTCGATGACTGCCGTGGGCAACACGCCGTCGGCCCCGGCGAATCCGCGCGGCTCGTTGTGGTCAACGAGCACGACCGACTCCGCCGCGAGGTCGCTGACGTGCTCGATCGGATCTAACTCGAGATTGAGCACCGTACGGAAGGCCCGGTTCTCCTGATGGCGAATCTGGCCGGGGTACTGTACGGTCGCGTCGACGTCGAGCTGGTCCGCGAGCGACGCGACGCCGAGGGCGGCCGACATCGCGTCCGGGTCCGGATTCGGATGCATTAGAACCGCGATCTCGTCCTGCTCGGCCAGCAACCGACGAAACCGGATGCCAGGCGTCCGGTGCGCGCGGAGCAGGAGGTAGCCCCCAGCGACGACGACCAATCCGACGAGCACGGCAGCCGCCGTCAGTTCCGGATTCTCGCGGACGACTGACACCCCCAGCGAGAGCCACTCGTCGGCCGTGGTCAGGCCCCTCATACTTCTATCTCACTTCCCCCTGGCACATGAAGCTTCGTCACCGTTCTAATCTGCCCAAATCGACGTCCTCAAACCGTGAACGAGCCGTTTATCTGTTTGACGAGCGGAACCCTCGCACTGCGTCTCGGTATCCCTCTCGGAAGGTCGGATAGGCGAACTCGTACCCGAGCGCGCGGAGCCGGTCGTTCGAACACCGCTTGCTCGTTCGGATCCGTCGCTCGGCGGCCGCAGAGAGGTCGCCCTCGGCGATACGGTCGCGCTTCGACCGCTTCTCGGGCCGCGGCACGCCGCACTCGTCAGCGAGCCAGTCAGCGAACGCGTGTTTGTCGACCGGCTCGTCGTCGACGACGACAACCGACTCACCGCGTCCGCGGTCCGATTCGAGGAGGAATCGAATCGCGCCCGCCGCGTCGTCGCGGTGCACCATGTTGAGGTACCCGGCGGTGACCGGGCCGTCGAGGTAGCGGTCGAGCCGGTACCGGCCCGGGCCGTACAGCCCGGCGAAGCGCGCGACGCTTCCGTCTATCTCGGCCTCGGCCGCCGCCTCGATCGCGAGCCGCTCGGCCTCGGCGAGGACACGCGTCTTCTCGGTCGTCGGCTCGATCGGTGTCCCCTCGTCGACCCACGCGCCGCCGTGATCGCCGTAGACGCCGGTCGACGACGTGTACACGAGTCGGTCCGGCGGCGACGCCCGCGAACCGTACTCCTCGATCACGTTTCCGAGCCCGTCCACGTACACATCGCGAGCGGCCGCCGCTCCCCGCCCGCCCGAACTGGCGGCGAACACGACGGCGCGCGCGTCGGGGAGGGCTCCGAGCGACTCGGGGTCGGTCGCATCCGCTCGCACCGCGTTCACGGACCCCTCGGTTCCGTCGACAGCGTCTCCGACCGCCTCGATCGCATCGAGTCCACCGTCCGATCGCCTGACTCCGGTCACCTCGTGACCGCGTTCAGCGAGCTGGGCGGCGAGTTCGAGGCCGACGTAGCCGCAGCCGACGATAACGACGTTCATCGCTTCCGTCGTTCGATAACCGCCATGATCTCGGCGAGCTGTCCGAGCGTCATCGCCGTGCGGCCCTCAAGCGCCTGCTGAACTTCCTGACCGGTGAGGTCCGCGTCGATCGACGCCGCGATCGTATCGACGTCGAGGACCGCGGTCGCCATGCCGATGAGGAGGTGATCGCGGAGCTCGGCGACGACGCCGTCCGGGTCGCGGTCCGCCGTCAGCGCGAGCACCGCCGCTCCGTCCGTGACAGTCAACTCCGCCATGCCGCCGTTCACCGCGGCTTTCACGTCTCTCTCGCTCAGGCTCGTCTCCTCGGTGATGCGGTCGCGTCCGGCGTCGCTCGCCGCCTCTCGCACCATCGCCTCGAAGGACGCGAGCAAGGCCGCCGCGGTCACCGCGTCGTCCGTCTCTTCGGTGGCGGTCTCGTCGCCGCGTCCGTCGTCGTTTCTGTCGTCGACGACCTCGTGAAACATGGTCGTCCTCGGTCGTCGCACCGCAAAACGGCTGCGGTCGATTCGGACCCCTCACTCCGTCTCCGCGAAACAATCACCTACCGACCCGCTCGTCGATAGCGCGCCCGGACACGGCCACCCGGGAGAGGTCTCGTCGCGAGTCCCGTCCACGTCCCCGACGCCCGGCGGTCCGGCGGGCACGGCGACGACCACCACCGTCTCGGTCTCGAACTGAACGGGATCCGTCGTTCCGAGCCGTACCCTCTCCCCGTCGGGTCCGTCACCGCCGACGTCGACGGTCACCGTCCCCGTTTGCCGGACGTACTCGAACTCCTCGCCGGGCGGGCCGACGTCAGCGGTCAGCGAAAACCGCGGATACTCGCCGCGGACCTGCACGCGCCACGCGTTCACCGTTGCCACCCAGTAGCCGGGGACTGGCGCGACCGGCAGTCCGGCACCGACCGCCCGGACCGGCTTCGGCGCCCACCGCTTCGCCGCCGCGCCGCTCACCTCGGCGGCGCCGTCCTCGACGGCGCCCTCCATGCGATCTCTGAGTAACATCCGCGCCCCGCTCGTCGGTGCGTCGACGAACCGAGTCGGCACGCGCACCGCGTCGCGACCGGCCGCGCTTCGCGTCGCGACGCGAAGGTGGGCGGCGAGCGACGCCTCTTCCGCCGTCGATAGCGATCCGACGGCGGCGGCCTCGGCGGCGACGCGCTCGGGATAGGAGCCGTCGCCGACGGCGACCGCACGCTCCCCGGGCGAACTGTAGCCCGCGGCCGCCGCGCCGAGCGCCCGACGCCGCTGATCGCCCGAGAGCGACGTTCGATCGGCGATGGCTGCTTCGAGGTCGCGATCGACGGCTCGTAGCGACCGGTCGACCTGCGCCGCGAGCACGTCTCGGTCCGCCCGCAGATCGGGGTCGTCGTCCGCCGCCAGCGCATCGTCGACCAGCAGGAGCGCCCGCCCGGCCGTGCCGACGCGGACGGTGTCTTCGGTCCCCAAAATCCGATCGGCGATCCCGCTCGACACCTCGCCGTACGGCACGGTGACGTAGTTCACGTTGCGAACCGCGAGCGGGCGGGTCGTGGTTCCGTTCACGCCCTCGACGGCAGCCCCGTCGACGGCCGTCCGCGGGAGGTACCCGGGTGAGCCCCTCGGCGCGAACGTCACTGCACCCCCCGGGCCATCGGGGGCGACGGTGTGGGTTCCGGGGTCACGAGCGGCCTCTCTGCTGGCGATCGCGTCGCCGACGGACGGGCCGTCGAAGGCGTCGTTCACTCGGTCGAGAAACTCGTCCGTCGCCGTGTCTCTGTCGCCCGCGGCGGCCTCCAGCTCATCGATGACGGCGCTCACGTACGCGTCGCGCGCAGCGACCCGGGCCCGGTCCGTGGCACCGTCGTAGGTCCGCGGCGCGCCGACGAGTTCTTCCTGTCGGTCGCGGAGGGTATCTGCGAGGTCGGCGTACGGCGTCGCGTCGCCGACGGCGGCGTCCGCCATCGGCTCGTCGGTCTCGATCTCGCGCACGTCCGCCGCGAGCGCGGCGACGTCGGCGGCGATACGATCCGTCTCGGTGTCGGAGCGGTCGCCGTTCACGGTCGTCGACCGACTGACGTCGCCGCCCCGGACCGCGTCGCGAGCGAGCCGATCGACCTCGGTTCGCGTGTCGACGCCGAGATCGGACCGAGCCACCGCCGGCGTGTCTCGGAGGTCCGGCCCGTCAGCCGTGCTTCCAGCCCCGAACGTCGCCGCGGGACGATCCGGTGCGCGGTCGGTCGGGGCGTGATGCCCGTTGACGGCGACTCGGACGCGGTAGCGATCGGTCGTCCTGTCGCGCGTCGTCGTCCGATGGACGGTGGTGTTGACCACGGTCCCGTTCTCGTCCCGTTCGACGACCTCCCGCCTCCACTCCGCGGTCACGGATCGCCGCACCGTCACCGCTCGCACCGCGTCTCCGAACGAGACGCGTTCGCCGGGCGAGACGGTTCCGGTGGGTACCCCTGTCGGGACGTCGCTCCCGGAAACCGCCGTGATCCGCTCCGCGCGCGAGACGTCGGCTCGCTCCCAAGCTGCACTCGATGCGGAGCCGGGAACCGGCGGGCTGAGGCGCCCGCCGTCCCGGACCGTGGCCGTCGACGTACGGACGGTCGCCTCGACCCGATACGCACCCTCCACGATCGCCGTGAGGTCGTCGTGAATCCGCGCGGCACCGACGTCGGCGGCGTGACCGATCGGAACCGTGGTTTCCTCGTCCGTCCGGTCGGTTTCGGGCTCGAACGCGCCGCTCTCGTCGCTTTCGGCGTCGCTTTCGGCGTCGCGATCGGTCGCGCTCGCTTCCCCGCCGTGAGGTTGGCCCTCGGTCGGCGTCGGCGCGTCGAGAACGGTATCGGTCCACGACGACTCGTCGACCCCGGTCGGTTCGAGGAGGTCGGTGATCCCGGTTCGGGCCGTCGCGCGCGCAATGCCGCCGCGGGCGTCCGGGTCGCTCGTTCCGAACACGTCCCGCTGGGTGCGGACGATCCCCGCGTTCGTCGACAGCTCGACGTGCCGGTTCGCGAGGACGTTCTCGACCGGCGCGCCCGCGTACTGCGCGTACCCGCGCGCCCACGTCATCGGATAGAGACTCGCCGTGATCTGCCGCCCCAACCCCGCGCCCTCGGTCGGTCCCCGATCGAGTCGCGTCTCGAACCGCTCCGTCCGCTCGTGAGCCGCGAGCGTCGGGACGGCGACCACCACGGTTCGGCTCTCGGTCCGTTCGGTGACGACTCGGCCGTTGCGGGTCGCGGTCGTCTCGACGTCCTCGAAGGTCACTCGCGTCGCCGTCCCGTTTGCGGCCGGTTCGACGTGTACGCGTTCGCGGGCGGGCCGCAGGGCGCTCGCGTTCTCGACCGGCGGAAGCGACGCCCTCGCGGAGACGTCGCCGACCTCCGTCTCGATCGGACCCAGCGCCTCGGCGCCGGCGATCGCGAGCCGAATCCGAAGCGCGTCCTCGAAGGCGGAGCCGTCCCGGACCGCGTCGGCCTCGGGGCCACTCCCTCGCGGGGCCGTCGTCACCGGCTCCGCCGCGGCGTCGTACGCCGCCTCGCGAGCGGCGCTCCGGAGCGCCGCCGTTGCGTCCGCGTCGACGCGATCGACGGCCCGCTCGACGCTCCGATCCTCGCTCACGAGCCCCTGCTGTGCGATTCCGGCGGCGTAGGCGGAGCTGGTCACGAGCAGTAGGACGCCGATCAGCGCGAAGGGGATTCGCGCCCGATCGTCACCGACGAAGTTCCTGCGGCGATCGCTCCGTTCCGTTGTCGGTCTGTTCGCACCCTTCGATCTCCGCGAACGACTCCCCACGATCACCACCTCCTGACGACGACGCGCATGGCCTCCACTGACCCCGATCCGCTCGGTATCGGATGGGTGAGCACGGCCGTCGTGGTGTCGGCGTTTCGCGGCGGGCTCCCTCCGAGACCGAGTTCGGTCTGCCTGGCCTCGTCCTCCGTTGCGTCGTCGTACTCGTCGTCGACAGTCCCGCTCTCGCGCGTTTCGCCCGTCGCGAGCGCCGGTCGCAGCTCCGCGCCCCACGAGCGTCCGGTCGCCGTGGTCGGCCACGACGGCGTCTCGGTATCACTCGACAGCTTCCACGGACCTCCCGTCTCGCCCCCCGTACCGGTCGAGCCCACCGCTCTCGACACATCGGTCCGACCGTCCGCACCATCCGTGTCGTCGGGGTCGTCGGCCCCGTCGTAGTCGACCGCCTCGTCCGCCGCTGACGATGCTCCCGATTCGTCCGAGCGCTGTCCGTCGAACAGTTCGACTCTTCCGGCACCTTCCGACGCGCTCGTCCCAGTCGAGTTGGCGCCGTTTGGTGCGCCGATCGTCAGCACGTCCAGCCGCGTCCGCGGTCCGAGTCCCTCGATGATCGCAGACCGCGCTCGCGAGCCGAACGCCGCCGTCGCTTCGCCGTCGCCCGCCCCCGGTTCGGTCGTGTCGACGAGCATCGCCAGCAGCTCGGCCCGAGTGGCGTGAACGGTCTGCGTGTCGGCCGTCGACTCCGGAGCGTCGTAGGTGACTGTCACGGTCTCGGTCGCGATGCGATCGGCCGCATCGGCGGCGGTCATCCCGCCGCTCCCGACGCCTCCGCCGGTCGCTCCGAGCGCGACGACGCTCGCGGAGACGCAAAGCAACAGCACGGTCACGTCCAGTACGGTGCTCGTCATCGACGGACCACCACGCGCAGCGTTCCCCGGACGTTCCGTCCCGGGCCGACACGAACCGTCACGGGCCGTTCTGCGACTGCGACGGATCCGGACGTCAGGGAGTCTCCCGCGGGCGCGGTCTCGCCGGAATCGACTCGCCACCCCTCGCCGTCCGCCCGCACCTCGACAGCGGCGCCGGTGCGAAACTCGACGTCGCTCAGTAGCGTCGGCTCGACGACGCCGCCTGCCGTCACAGTCGGCTCGATCCGTTCGAGAGTTGCTTCCGCGGTCGGTCGCTCGGACTCCGGGGCCGCGTCGTCGAGGGCGACCGTGTACAGTCCGAGGGCCGCGCCGACCGCTAACACAGCGACGAGCGCCGCGACCGGCTCGACGGCTGCGCGGTCGTCCGCACCGACGCCCTCAGCCGACGAGGGTGACACGAACGCCTCCGTAGTGGACCTGTCGGACGGTGAGTCGGTCCGGTGCCGGTCGCCAGCCCTGCTCGACCGCTCTGGCCTCCCCTGCCGCTGTGGCGAGCGCGTCGGGGTCATCGAACGCGGCGGCTGGCGGGACACCGTCTAACACACGGCGGAGCCGGACGTCGCGGCGGGTGCCGTCACCGGCACGCTCCGAGGGGATCGGCGTGATCCGCGGCGCGTGAAGCGCCGCGCTCGCGGTCCCGCCGCCTCCGTCCAGCGCGACTGACCCGCCGGTGAGGCGAATTCGGTCCGCCGCGAGGCCGTGCTCTGCGGTCGCGGGATGATCCCCGTCGGCGACGGTGTCGATCGTGTGTGCGACGCCTGCGGCGTCCGGCGGCGGCGAAGCCGGAAGCGTGGCGGCGACGCCCGCGGTCGCGACGCTCACCAACGCGAGCCCGAGCCAGGCGTACGTGGCGTCGAGGTGAGTCTCGAACATAGGGCGGCTGGCCGCGGCTTCATATATAAACGATCGGCGTCGCTCCCTACAGGAACAGACCCGCGCCGACGAACGCCACGAGGTACGTCACGGTCGCTGTCGGGAGTGCAATACCGACGCAGTAGGCGACGAGCGTCCCGTCGAATCCGCGCTCCAGTCCGGTCGCCAACGCGGTGAGAAGCGCCGCGAGGATCACCACGTACGCGCCCACGATACGCCCGAGCACCGGCACCGAAAGCGGACCGCCCGCGCCGGACCCGCCCGTGTCCCGGCCCGTCGCTCCCGCCGCTCCGCTCCCCGTTTCACCCGTCGCGCTCCCACCGCCCCCGCCGAAGCCGAACGCGTCGGCACCGGCCGTTGCACCCGCACCGACGTCACCGGCCCCGACGGTATCGATTCCCGTCGCCAGCGCGACGGTCGCGCCGCCGACCAGCGGAGCGAACACGGCCGCGGTGTTGCTCAGCGTCCCCGTCACCGTCGCGAGCTGTCGTCGGGCGTCGCTTTCGAGCTCTCGGAGTTCCTCGAGCTGGTCCGCGAGTTCGAGGAGCACGTCGCCGGCGGGGCGTCCCTCCCGAGCGGCGACCGAGAGCAGGGCGACCGCGCCGCGAACCCGCGGTGACGGCACGGGGACGGCGGGACCGCCTCGTCCGAGAAACGCCTCGCGAACGCCGACGCGCAGCGTGTCGCTCCGGCGGCCGGCGCGCTCAAACACCTCCCCCGTCGCGTCGTCGAGGCGATCCCCCGCGTTTGCGACGGCGGTTTCGACGGCGACGCCCTCCGCTACGTCGCCGCCGATCACGGTCATCGCGTCCGGAAGTCCCCGTTCGACCGACCGGACCCGCGAGAGGACCGCGCGCCGCGGTCGAGCCGCCACGAACAGTGCTACCCCCGACCCGACGCCGACGCAGGCCACCGGCGCGGCCCACCCCGCCACGACCCGCCCGGCGAGGATAGCGGCGAGCAATCCGGCGACGAGACCAAGGCCGGGCGCGTGCCACTTCCGATTCGGTACGTCCCGATGGTCGCTGTCGATCGACGGCGGCGCGAACGCGACCGGGCGGCGCGAGAGCAGCCACGCCGACGCCGCGAGCAATCCAATCGGTAGGACGACGAGGTACAGCGCCGTAACGATCCCCGGCCCGATCGGAACGCCTGAAGCGGCGGCCGCCGGCAGCAGCGCGATCAACGCGAGCGGCAGGAGCACTCCGAACGCGTACAGCGCGGAAACGGGGGCGCGAACCTCGCCGACGAACGCCGCGAGGCGCTCGGTCGTTCCGGCGATCGTCGTGTCGAGCGCGCGATCGAGACAGCGCCCGCGGCGCTCCGGCGGCGCGGCCGCCGCGGTTCGAACGAGGGCGGCGGCCCGGTCGATCGCGGGGAACCACGGCTGCCACTCGCGGGCGAACGACCGAAGCCCGCTCGTCGGCGCGTCGGCGCTGCCCCGCTCGTGGCGTGCGAGCCCCTCCGCGAGGGGACCGTTTCCGGTCCGCGCGGCGAACTGGACGGCGCGCTCCGTCGAGGGGTCGAGCCGCATTCGCAACACGAGCCGCCCGACCAGTCCGGGGGCGGCGCCGAGCGCCCGGGTCCGCCGGAGCGCGGCGAGCCACACCGGTCCTCGGTGGATCGCGTGGGTGGCGACCAGTCCGGCTGCAAGCCCGCTCAACAATCCCGGAACCGGACCGACGAGAAGTGCGAGACCGACGGCGGCGACCAGCCCCACACCGATCCCGGCCCGGTTGCCGACCTCGATCACGCGGTCGGCGGACGATTCCCAGCCGAGAAACGCGATCGCCCGACGGAGCTCCGCGGACCCGTGCGTGTCGCCGTCGGCCGAATGGCCGCCACGATCCGGCGAGCCACCGGTGGACGCCGTCATCGCTGCGCCTCGCCGTCAACGACTACCCGGTCCGGACGCTCGGCACCCACGTATCGCTCGGGATCGATTCGTCCGCTCTCCGCCGCGTCGCGAATTTGCTCCGCCCGCGTCCCGATAACGCTCCTGACCGCGGCGTACGACTCGTCGGGGGCTGCGAGGGAGCCGACGAGCCTGCTTTCGCCCCGATCGATCCGCCCAGTTGCGACCAGCCCGTCGCCCGTCCGCTCGTACAGCGGGTCGAACGTTACTACGTCTCCGCGTCCCGTGACCTCCGCGATCGTGTCCACGCGGTGGTCGTCGAGCACGACGATCAGGTCGGTCGCGGCGAACGCCGACGGGGAGACGCCGAGATCGGTGACGACCCGCTCGCGCACCGCGGTCGGGCTCTCGCCGTGGATGGTCCCCAGCACGGTCTCGCCCGTCGCTCCCACGCGCATCGCCTCGTAGAGGGCCTGCGCCTCCTCTCCGCGCACCTCGCCGACGACGATCGCGCCGCCGCCGAGTCGGAGCGCGGTTCGGACGGCCTCGCTCGGGGCGAGTTCGGCACCCGTCCCAACCCGGAGTCGTTGCGTGTCGCGACCGGCCTCGGCGAGCGCGTCGGCGGGTAGCTCCGGAGTGTCTTCGATCAGAATGGATCGCACCTCGGCCGGCAGCTCCCAGAGGAGCGAGCCGAGGGCGGTCGTCTTCCCGGCACCGCGCCCGCCGGCGACGAGCCCGGTCACGCCTCGCTCGACGGCGACCGAGAGGAGCCCGGCGGCCGACGGGGTGAGCGTCCCGCTGTCGACGAGTCGCGCGAGCGTCCACGCGTCCGGATCGCCGCGGCGGAAGCTAAAGGAGAGGCCGTCGCTGGCCGGGTCGGTCGTCGCGGCGACCCGGACGCGACCCGCCTCCGCGTCGAGGCTCGCGTCGAGGGTCGGGCTCGCCCGGGAGAAACCCCGACCGCTCGTCCGGCGCAGCCGCGAGGCCAGCGTCGCCGCGCCCGCCGGTGGCAGCCTGACGTTCGTGCGGCAGCGCTCGCCGTCGACGACCACTCGGAGCGGGTTCGCCGTGACCGGCGCGGACAGCGTGGCGTCGCTCACGCGGTCGTCGGCGAACACGTGCTCGAACGCGCCGTAGCCGTGCGTGTGTCGCCGGAGAATGTCGATCAGCGTGGAAACCGGATCACCCTCGGCGGCCACTTGGCGCACGGCTCGACCGGGCGCGCGGTCGCCGCCGGTCGGGTCGTCGAGGAGCCGGTCCTTGGCGGCGGCGAGCCGTTCGATCGCGTCGTCGTCGAGTCGGGCGGCGGGCGGAGTGAGGTGATACGTCCGGAGCGGGTCGTCGCCGTCGTACAGCCGCACCGCCGCGCCCGTGTCGGTCTCCCACCGATCGGCGAGCGCCGCCCCGGACGGGGGCTCTGACGCGATCCGCGCGGCCGCGATCGTGGGGCCAGCGTGCGCCCGAACGACCTCCTCGACCGCCGCCGCTCCCTCCGCGGCCGCTGCCAGCCCGGTCTCCGCGGCGAGTCGACTCGGTGCTCCGGCGCGACCGATCGCCTCGCGCGCCGCCGCGACCGGCTCTCGGGCGACCCGATCCGCGAGCCGCGCCTCGTGGAATCCGACGCGCTCGCGGAACCGTCCGGCAGCGACCAGACACGCCGCCGCTCGACCGGAGTACGCCCGCTCTCGCCCGCGGTGCCGGGTTCGGATCACGTCCGCGTCGCGCTCCGCGAGCGCCGTGACGACGGTTTCGAGACAGTCCGGACTCGTCGCGAGGTCGCCGCGTCCGGGACAGCCGTCCGCGTCGACCGCGAGCACGACGCGGTCGTCGACGCCGGTCCCGACGGGCTCTTCGAACGACGGCTCGCAGTCACAGCCGCCCTCCTCGCCGCCGACCCACGGGAGCGACCGCAGCGAGACCTCGTCGCCGCCGACCGCGACGAACGAGGGGAGATCGAAGCTCATGGCGACCGTGGCCGCGGTATCACTTATAAACTCTCACTACACCTGCTGCGCTCATCCGACACGCGCGATCTTCACGGTCGGGTCGCCGTCGTCGACGAAGCGGAACGCCACCCGGCTCTCCCCGCTCGTTCGGAGTTCGAGCGGGCCGCCGTCGACGTCGACGCTCGCGCCGAGCGTCCTCGGGACGACGGAAACGGACCGTTCCGGGCCACCGTCGATCCGGTACCGAAGAACGACGCCGTCTCCGGGTTCGCCGCCTTCGTCGACGAACTCTTCTTCGCCGCCGCGGTCGCTGTCTGCGAGCGCGAGCCGATCGATCCGCGCCGCGGTGACCCCTCGCGGCGCCCGCACGGTCGCCGTCGTCCGCGCGGCGAGCGCTCGATCCCTCACGGCGACGGAGCCCGAGACGACCCCGGCGATCGCCCGTTCGACGCGGTCGGCCTCCGCATCCAGTTGCTCCGCGGTGGTGGCGGTCCGAGCGCTCTCCAGTGCGGGCATCGACGCGGCGAGCAGCGCGACGGCCACGAGGACGGTGAGAACGACGCGGATCACGGCGTCGCCACCGCGATTTGACGGCGCTTACAGCGATTCACGGAGTCGATCGAGCGCGTCGGTCCCCCACGATTCGCCGCCTCCGTCCTCCTCGCACCCGACACTGTCGCTGTCTGCATCGACAGAACTGGACGGTACGGCGGCGTCGAGAGCGGATTCGCTCGGTACGGCGCCGCCGTCAGTAGCGTCCCCGCGGTTGCGATCGTCGTGTCGGTCGTGACTGCCGTGGTCGTCGTGGCCCGCCGCTATCCGGTCGTCGACCTCTTCCCGACCTGCGGCTCTCCCGTCTCCGCCGCCGCTCGCCCGAGCGAGCGCGAGATCCGCCCGGCGCTCGACCTCGCGGTTGACCGCTCTGATCGATCCCGCGTATCCGCGCAACGCCTGCGTCGCCGCCTCCAGCTCCTCGACCCGCGATTCGAGGTCGTCGAGCCGCTCGGCGAGGGCGTCGCGCTCGGCCGCCGCCGCCGCCGCTTCGTCGCCGATGTCGGCGACGGTTGCGTCGGATCCGGTGAGCGCGCGTTCGACCGCCGACAGCCGTTCCTCGAACTGGCGTGCTCCGCGCGACGACTCTCCCGTCCCGGCCGAGCCGGTTGCATCGGTTGCACCGGTTGTACCGATTGTACCGCCGTGACTCGACGGCTCGGCGTGGTCGATGTCGTTCGACATGCGCCGACTGGCCGCGGTTCCGTACTTAAACCTCGGGGGAAGGTATTATCATCCGATCCGACGGTGTACAACTATGAAGGCGGTCCTCCTCGGCGTCGGACAGGCGGGCGGGAAGCTGACGACCGCGCTCGCCGAATTCGACGCCGACGCCGGCTACGGTGCGGTGCTCGACGCGCTCGCGGTGAACACGGCGTCGACCGATCTCGACCCGCTCCCGCTCGACGCGGTCCTCGTCGGTCAGTCGCGGGTGAACGGCCACGGTGTCGGCGGCGACAACGAACTCGGGGCCGAAGTGATGGACGAAGACGCGATCGAGGTGTTGGACGCGCTCGCGTCGAAGGTGACCGCCGACGTCGAGGCGCTGTTCGTCGTCGCCGGTCTCGGCGGCGGCACCGGCTCCGGCGGCGGCCCCGTGCTCGTCCGGGAACTGAGTCGCGTGTACGACATCCCCGTGTACGCGCTCGGCGTGCTCCCCGGCCGCGACGAGGGAGCGATGTACCAGGTGAACGCCGGACGGTCGCTGAAGACGCTGGTCCGCGAGGCCGACGCGACGATCCTGCTCGACAACGACGCGTGGCGCTCCTCGGGCGAGTCAGTCGAGGGGGGTTACGCCGCGATCAACGAGTCGATGGCGAAGCGGGTCGGGCTCCTCCTGGCCGCCGGCGAGTCGGTAGGGGGCGTCGCCGAGTCGGTCGTCGACACGAGCGAGGTCATCAACACGCTGCGCGCTGGCGGAATGGCCGCGGTCGGTTTCGCGTCCGCTCCCGCCGCCGAGAACCCCGAAGAGAACGTCACGACGGTGATGAGCACCGTCCGAAGCGCGGTGATGACGGGCATGTCGCTGCCGAACGCGACCGACGCCGACGCCGCGCTCGTCGCGGTCGCCGGCGACCCCGAGCGAATTTCTCGGAAGGGCGCGGAGAAGGCGCGGACGTGGCTCCAAGAGGAGACGGGCTCGATGCAGGTCCGCGGCGGAGACTTCCCGCTCGACTCGGACCGGCTCGCCGCGCTCGTCATCCTCGTGGGCGTCGAACGCTCTCGGCGGGTGGAGGAGTTCCTCGAACGCGCACGGCAGGCGGTCCGTGACGAACCGGAGGAACGGACGGACCCCGCGTCGGCGTTCCGGAACGACGAGCTCGAAGACCTGCTCTGAGGCCCGTTGGTGTGGGTGAGCCGCGTCGTCTGCTCGCGAGACAGGTTCCGCACCTTTTTGGTTCCCGCCGGTGGAGTCGTTTCCGATGAGTAACCCGTGGGACGACTGGGACCACGTGCTGAAGGTCGATCCCGACAAGGAGCTGTTGGACGGCGAGACCTTCGAGGACGTGTGCCGGACCGGGACCGACGCGATCGAAATCGGCGGGACCCTCGACATCACCGCGGAGAAGATGACGCGCGTGATCGACGCCGCGGCCGAGTACGACGTGCCCCTGTATCAGGAGCCGTCGAACCCCGGCGTCGTCATCGACTCGCCGTCGCTCGACGGCTACCTGATCCCGACCGTGTTCAACGCCGGCGGCCCCTTCTGGATCACCGGCGCGCACAAGGAGTGGGTCCGTATCGACGACCTCGACTGGGACCGCACGCACACCGAGGCGTACATCGTGTTAAACCCGGACGCCGCGGTCGCGGAGCTGACGGACGCGAACTGCGACCTCGCCGCGGACGACGTCGAGGCGTACGCGAAGGTCGCCGAGCGGATGTTCGGCCAGGAGATCGTGTATATCGAGTACTCGGGCATGTTCGGAGACACGGAGAAGGTCGCGGCCGCGCACGACGCGCTCGACGACGCCACCCTCTTTTACGGCGGCGGTATCCACGACTACGAGTCGGCGAACGAGATGGCCGCCCACAGCGACGTGATCGTCGTCGGCGACCTCCTCCACGACGAGGGCGTCGATGCCGTGCGAGAGACGGTCCGGGGCGCGAAGGACGCGAATGACGCGAATGACGTAAAAGACGCAAAAGACGCCTGAGTCGGACGTCTACGGCGCGCGTCTGACTCCGGGCTCAGTACCCGTCGACCATGTTTTCGACGTACTTCGCGATCACGTCGACCTCTAGGTGGACCGGGTCGCCGACCGCCTTCTCCGAGAGCGTCGTCAGCTCGTAGGTCGTCGGGATGATGGCGACGTCGAAGGCCCCGTCGCCCTTCTCGGCGACGGTCAGCGAGACGCCGTCGAGGGTCACGGAGCCCTTGTCGACGAGATATTGGCCGTGACCTTCCGGGATGGCGAAGCCGAACCGCCAGTCCTCGCCGACTTGCGTTATCTCCGTCACCTCGGCGACGGTGTCGACGTGTCCCTGCACGACGTGGCCGTCGAACCGGCCGTCGGCGGGCATCGCGCGTTCGAGGTTGACCGCGTCGCCCTCGCGGAGGTCACCGAGGTACGTCTTCGCGACCGTCTCGCTCGCGAGGAACACTTCGAACCAGTCGCCGCTCGCCTCCGGCGCTGATCCTCCCGCGGCTCCGTGCGCGTCCTCGGTCCCGTACGCCTCGACGGTCAGACAGACGCCGCTGACGCTTATCGACTGCCCGTGGTGGAGGTCGTCGAATCCCTCGACCCCGTCGGCTCCGACCCGCAGCCGGAGGCCGTCCTCGGTCTCGGTCCGCGACCGGACCGCGCCGGTTCCCTCGACGATGCCGGTGAACATACTCGGACTGGGGACGGGCGACGGATAGCCGTTCTGGGTTCTGACGGTCGGCCCGAGCGATTCCCGGTACGACAACGCGGGCCCGTGCCCGTCCGTTCCTGTACCCTTATCCGCGACGGGCTCGTACGCGTCTCGTATGAGACTCGGGCTGACGGACATGATCGGGTTGGCGGCGTCGCTGATCTTCGCCATCCCGCTCGGGAACTTCGCCCTCATCAGGCTCCTCGCTGGCGAGGTCGCACTCGGCGTCGGGCTGCTCGTCGTCGCGGCCGCGATGGTGATCCTCCCGCAGTACTTCCTCGACCCCGGTCGGATCGTCCGCGGACTGCTCTCCGGGCTGCTCCCGCGGCAGCTTCGCGGCGACCCCTCGGAGGGCGAGTCGTCTACGACTGAGTCGTCTGCCGCCGAGCCGTCTGCCGTCGCGTCGGCGGACGACGCGCCTGATAAGTAACTGCCTCGCACGCCCGGTTCAGCGTCGTCCGTCCGTCTCGCTGTCGCGTCTCCGGGTCACGGAGAGTCGAGGAGAACGCCTCGCGCTTTAGCCCGGGGACGAATCCGACACTACGGATGAATCCGACACTACCCTTCACCGCTCGCGCGGCACGATCTCGAAGGGATACGTCGCGAGAATGTCGTACCCGTCGTCGGTGACCACGACCAGGTCCTCCAGCCGCACGCCGCCTATCTCGGGATCGTAGACCCCGGGTTCGACCGTGACGACGTGGCCGGGTCGGAGCTCGGTCCCGCTCGACAGCGACGGCGACTCGTGGAGGCTCACGCCCACGCCGTGACCGGTACCGTGGGTGAACCCCGCCTCTCCTTCTTCGGCGTTCGGGTCGAACCCGTACGCGGCCAGTTCGGCCGCCGCCTCGCCGTGGACGGTCGCGGCCGTGACGCCCGGCTCGATCTCCTCGAGCGCGGCCTCGCGGGCCGCCTCGACGGCGACGTACGCCCGGCGCTCCCAGCCGCCGTCGCCGTCGACGACGAAGGTCCGGGTCATGTCGCCGTAGTACCCGTCCGGCCCGCGCGGCGAGATATCGATCAGTACGGTCTCACCCGGTCGGATCGGGTCGTCGCCGACGCAGTGGAGGTCGGCCGCCGACGGTCCGGTCCCGATCACCGTGTTACCGGCGTCACGGACGCCCTCGCGGGCCAGCACCGCGTTCACCTCGCGACGGAGTCGTTCGGTCGTCAACGCCTCGCCGTTCCGGCGGAGGGGCGGGCGATCGCCCGCCTCGTCCGATTCGGTGTCGTCCCCGCTCTCGCCCTTCGCCAGCACGGCCTCGGCCCGGCGCATCCCCGCGACGGTCGCGCGCTGAACCCGTCGCAGTCGATCGACCTCGGCGTCGGTCTTGCGAGACCTGGCCCTCGCAACCGCGTCCGTCGAGACGAGGCTGTTGCCGGCGCGTTCGAGGTAGACGGCGGCGTCGTGCGGGATCGACGCCGGAACGAGAACGGTTCGGTCGGTGTCGTCGTCGCCGAGCCGGTTCGTGTCATCGCCGCCGAGCAGGTCGTTGACGACCGCGGCCGCGCGCTCGCCGGCGTGGTCGCCGACGTTCCCCGTTCGCACCTCGCGGACGACCCCGTCGCGGAACGCCGCCGGTCCCGCCGCGCGCTCGTCGGTCCCGGCGGCCGCGACGAACTCCCGTTCGGCCTGTCCGGCGAACAGCGACGGGGCACAGAGCACGGCTCGCGGTCCCGTCTCCTCACCGGCGCCCGTGCTGGCGGGGACGACGACGAGCGCGTACGCTCGATCGGGACCGGAAAAGCGCGTGAGATACCGGATATCGTCGTCGAAGCCGTCGCCGATCGCGACGAACGCGTCCGCCTCTGTGCCCGCGTCTGTCTCTGCACCCGCGCCCGCACTCACATCCGTCTCTGTAACTGCCTCGACGACGGGATTCAGGTCGGTTCGGAGGGGGCTGAGCGCGTCGGCTGCGGTCGAATCGAACTCCATCGCGTCGTCGCCCTCGTCGCTCACGGCTCCGGTTCGGGGACCGCCAGCTCGGCCTGGACCTCCTCGATCAGCTCCTGTGGCGGCTCGTCGCGGAGCTCGTTGAACAGGAGGACGCTGATCGGGAGGGTCGGTGCGCCGCTGACGAGACTCTCCATGATCACCAGCCGCTCGCGGGCGCGGGACATCCCGACGTAGAAGACGCGGCGCTCGTTGTCGGTGAGGATCGGGACCGGGCTCGTCGCCTTCGTGAACTCCTCGACGCCGTCGACGTCGGTCGGGTCGTCGATGGAGGCGGCCATCTGCTCGACGACTTTCTCCGTGAGGTCGGTCGCGACGAACACGTGGTCGGCCTCGCGGCCCTTCGCGGAGTGGATGGTGCCGACGCGGACGCGGGTCGGGTCCGCTCCCTCGTAGTCGCCGCCGAAGTACGCGCCCATCGACTTCCGCTGGAAGCTCGTCACCTTCCGGACCATGTCGTCGGCGCTCGCCGCGTCCGGCATGAACGGGATGTGGGCGTCGAGCTCGTCGGTCGTCACCTCGATGAGCGAGATGTCGTCGGCGTCGGCCTCCTCCTCGCGGTCGTCGAGGAAGTCGTAGAACTCGTCGCGATCGTGGGTCCCGAACGCGGAGTCCTGTAGCATGTCCGCGAGTCGCCGCGCTTCGAGACCCGTGACGGGATCGCCCTCGTCGACCTTCTCGATGGCGCTGACGTAGTCTTGCACCCGATCGGTCCACATCCGTCCGTCGGTCAGCATCGTGAAGGGGATCCCGTGGTCGATGAACTCGTCGATGAAATCGAACATCTGGTAGCGCGCGCGGAACAGACACATCACGTCGCCCTCGTCGTCGTCGACGGTGTACCGGACGTTCCGGACGAGTTCGAGCATCGACGGCGACTGGATCGCCTCGACGGTGCCGCCCTCCTTTCGCGGGTGGAGGTCCTTCTCCTGGCGCTTGTCGATGTGGCGGATCTCCGCGTTGACGACGTTGAGGATCTCCGACGGGAGCCGGTAGGAGTTCGGGAGGACGACGTCCTCGTCGACCTCGGTATCCAAGAGGAGGTCGGGGTCGGCGCCCTGCCACGCGTAGACGACCTGGTCGTCGTCGCCGGCGATGAGCACCTTCCGCATGTGCGGTTTCCACTCCTCGAAGACGTTGTACTGCAGCGTCGTGATGTCCTGAAACTCGTCGATGATCAGGTAGTCGACGTTGGGGACGAGCGAGCGCTGGGCGACGCGTTCGAGCATGTCCGCGAAGCCGACGAGATTGTTGTCGCCCTTGTAGCCTCGCCACGCGCGGATCGTCTCGGGGATGTCGATCCGGTCGTCGTCGGACGGCCACGTCGGCGTGTACTTGTTCCCCTCCTGCGCGTTGGGGTCCTCTTCCGGCGGCAGACGAACCTCCTCGACGTTCCACTGGAAGGGAACGTCGTACCAGTCGGCGACGTCGCGCTCGGTGCGCTGGAGCCACTGCGAGGTGGCGATGATCTTGTTGCCGATGGTCGTCGACCGGGCGGTTCGACGACCCGCGCCGCCGTGTTGGTCCTCGAACTCGATGCCGTACTCGGCACAGAACTCCTCTTTGTCGTCCTCGCCGACGACGTCGCCCCGCGAGAGGTCGAGCAGCTCGTACGCCTTCGCGTGCATGGTAGAGACGTTCCCTTGGAGGCTGCGGGGAGAGATATCGAGTCGCTCGGCGAGTCGTTCCCGGATTTCGGCGGCCGCTGCGCGCGTGTACGAGACGACGAGCACGTCTCGGACCTCGGCGTCCCCGTCGTCGAGGATCCCCTCGACGCGATCCAGGAGCGCCGTGGTCTTTCCGCTGCCCGGACCACCGAACAGTCGCGTCACCGTGGGATCGGTCATTACCTATCCCTGACTCCCGTTCTTCTTAAACGCCGTGGCTCGGCTCGTCGGTCGGTTTCGGTCCTCGGTCGTCGGTCGCGTTGGAGGGTACCGGTCTCGGCAGGCCGGTCGTCGGTCGCGTTGGAGGTCGGTTCGGGCACCGGCTCGGAAGTCGGCTTGGAGGTCGGTTCGGGCACCGGCTCGGAAGTCGGCTTGGAGGTCGGTTCGGACCGCGGACGAATGCGGCGCTAGGGGAACGCAGAACGCCGATCGCCGCGGTCAGTTGCTCCGCGTCGCGCGCGCCTCGCGGACGTCGGCGCCGTCGCGAACGAGGTCCTCACAGGCGGGACAGACGCGGGGACGGTTGACCTCGTTCGGCGTAAACACCCGAACGTAGTCGGTCGTGACGAACGAACCGCAGTTTTGGCAGGTCGGCATATCCGTCACTATCGATTGATGACATATAATACTGCCGCCCAGTTTCGTCGAAAGAAAACCACTGATCGGTTGCGCGTCGCCGTTACCGTCGGTTGGTTGCCGCCGTCGAGCCGGCCGCTCCTCGTTAGGTCGGCCGCCAGTCGCAGACGCCGCACTTCATCGTTCCTTCGGGGTGGAGTGCACCGCACTCCGGACATTGGAGCTTGTTATAGGATCGGTCCCAGCGTACGATCTCTGTCTCGTGGCCGCGATCGGACAGAAACTCGTCGAACACGTCACCGTCGTCCGAGCTGGGTGCACTACTAGACATGCATGAGAGATAATGACACGCGAGTATTTATATCTTGTCGCGGCTCCCTGCGCCCTGATCAAACTCTGGCAAACGACCGGTTGCCGTGGCTCGAACTGGGCGCATACTCGGTCGACGTTCTCAGCGGTGGCGACTTACCACGGCTCGTTTTTCACTCCGAGCGCGTACGCGCCGACGTTCGTGACGACGTGGAGGACGGGAGTCATCACGAGCACCACCGCGAGGACGGGGAGCGTGAAGGTGTCGAGCGTCCACGCGGTGTCGACGACGACGGCGAGCAGCAACGCGCCGGCGACGAAATCGAGCTGGTCCAAGCCGGGGAACGCCGCGCCGCGCTCCCGGCCGGACCGCCGCTTGATAAAGGAGGCCCCGATGTCGCCGCACATCGCCCCGAACGCCAGCGCGAACGCGGCGGGCAGGCTGAACGTCGGGAGGTCGACGCCGACCGCCGCGCTCGCCGGACCGTTGACGGCGTTGAGCGCGAGCGCGAGCGCGACGCCGGTGAGGGTTCCGACCGCGGTCCCGCGCCACGTCTTCCCGTCGCCGAGCACGCGAGCGCCGCGCCACTCGCGGCCGCCGTCGATGGGGCGGCCGCCGCCGGCGAGCACCGCGGCGTTATTCGGCACGTACGCGGGCACCATCGCCCAGAACGCGGTCGCGACGAGCGAACCGATCATACCCGCTCCACGCCCGTCCGGGTTTTATAAACCACGGATCCGCGTGACGACCCCGTATCTCCGCGGCAGACGACCCGCATACTCACCAACAATGAAGTCGGTACCGAACCCACTCTCACGTATGATCCTCCCGATCGCGCGACGGTTCGTCGCGGGCGAGACCGTTCCGGAAGCCCTCGAACACGCGCGCGCCTGCAACGAGGACGGCGTCTCGGTCATTCTCAATCTGCTCGGCGAACACTACGACGACCCGGCGGCGGCCCGCGCCGACGTCGACGCGTACCTCGCGCTGCTCGACGACATCGCCGACAGCGGGCTCGGCGCCTGTATCTCGGTGAAACCCTCCCAGATCGGCCTCGACATCTCGGCCGACCTGTTCGAGGAGCACTACCGCGAGATCGTCGCTCGCGCCCACGAGCTCGACGCGTTCGTCTGGTGTGACATGGAGGACGCCGACACCACCGACGCGACGCTCGACGCCTTCGAGTCGATCGCCGAGACGTACCCGTGGAGCGTCGGCCAGTGTCTCCAATCGAACCTGAAGCGGACCCACGACGACCTCGACCGCCTCGTCGACGTCCCCGGGAAGATCCGCCTCGTCAAGGGCGCGTACGATGAGCCGGACGCGATCGCGTACGCGAATAAGTCGCGGGTGAACGAGGCGTTTCGCGAGGACCTCGCGTTCCTGTTCGAGCGCCGAGATCGCGGCGTCGCCGTCGGCAGCCACGATCCGGCGATGATATCGCTCGCCGACCGGCTCGCCCGGGAGCACGGCACCGGTTACGAGATCCAGATGCTGATGGGCGTTCGCGAGGACGCCCAACGTGACCTCGCGGCGCAAGGCGTCGACGTGGTCCAGTACGCGCCGTACGGCGACAAGTGGCTGTCGTACTTCTACCGGCGGATCCGCGAGCGGAAAGAGAACGTCGCGTTCGCCGCGCGGGCGATCGTCGGTCGGTGAGGCCGTGCGGAGTGAGCTCGAATGTCGGCGAGGCCGTGTGAAGTGAGCCCGAATGGATTGGACGGACTGAATGGACCAGCCGGACCAGGCGGGTCGTTCGAATCGCCACGAGTCATTCGATCGCCAACACGTAGAAGCCCTCTTAAGGGTTGACGCCACATACCAACTCAATAGATGTCCACGTGGAAACGCGACTTCGCCAGCGGTCTCATCGTCCTGGCGCCCCTATTGGTCCTCCTTCTCGTCATCCAGTGGATCTACCGTTACATCGCGTCTATCCCGCTCATCGACGGACTCCAGCCGGCGATCATCCCCGCCCCGCTGGAGCCGATCTCCCGCGTGATCATCGCGTTCGCCGTGTTCGCGACGATCGTCCTCGCGGTCGGGTACTTCATGCGGACGACGTTCGGCCGGGTCGCCGAGTCGACCGTCGACGGCGCGATAAACCGGATCCCCGCGCTGCGAGTGGTGTACAACGCCTCGAAGCTCGCCATCGAAACGGCCGTTTCCGGCACCGACGAACTCCAGAGTCCGGTGTACCTCGAGACGTGGCCCGGAATCCGGATGACCGCTTTCCGGACCGGGAAGAAGACCCGCGACGGGAAGATCGTCCTGTTCATGCCGACGGCCCCGAACATCACCACCGGCTTCGTCATCGAGGTCGAACCCGAGCGCATCGAGGAGACGGGCGAAACCGTCGAAGAGGGGATGACGCGCGTCCTCTCGGCCGGCTTCGCGGAGTCGGCCCACCAGGTTCCCGTTCAAGAGGAACGGCCCCCGGAGGGCGGCTCGACAAAGCCGGGCGGTGTCGGCGGCGGCGTCCGGACCGACGGGACGCCGGGTGCAACCGATCGATCGGCGACCGGCGGGTCGTCGTCTGCCGACGGGTCCTCGTCTGTCGGCGAGTCGTCCGCCACCGACGGTCACGGGTCGTCCGCCACCACCGGTCACGGATCGACCGAACCGGCCGACTCGACGTCGACCTAGCTCGACGACTCGACGTAAAACAGCCGCCATCGCCGCGCGGCTCAGTTGCGTGTCGAGCGACCAGCTGTCGAACTTAGAGGTACGCGAACCACTCGTCGTGGTCGTCCGTCCGGCGCTCGACCAGATCGAAGAAGGCCGTCTGCAGCTCCTCCGTGACCGGGCCGCGGGTGCCAGAGCCGATCTCCGTGTCGTCGACGGAGCGGATCGGCGTCACTTCGGCGGCCGAGCCGGTGAAGAACAGCTCGTCGGCGGTGTACAGCTGGCCGCGCGAGACGACCGCCTCGTCGTGGACTTCGTACCCGCGCTCCTCGGCGAGCGCGATGACGGTGTCGCGGGTGATCCCCTCCAAGATGGACTGCGCGGGGCCGGTCGTGTATATCTCGCCGTCGTTCACCATGAAGATGTTCTCGCCCGGTCCCTCGGCGACGTTGCCCTCCTTGTTCAGGACGATGGCCTCGACGTAGCCGTTCCGGCGAGCCTCCTCGCCCGCGAGCATGGAGTTGACGTAGAGCCCGGTGGTTTTCACGTTCGTCGGGACCTGCGAGGAGGCGTGTTTCCGCCACGAGGAGACCATCACGTCGACGCCGTCGTTGAGGGCCTCCTCGCCGAGGTACGCCCCCCACGGCCACGCGGCGAGCACGAGGTCGGTCGGGCAGTCCTTCGGTGAGACGCCGAGCGAGTCGTAGCCGTAGTAGGCGATCGGCCGGATGTAACACGACTCGAGGTCCTGTCGGTCGAGCAGTTCGAGCGTCGCCTCGGTGATCTCCTCGCGGGAGTGACCGATCTCCATGTCGTACATCTTCGCGGAGTCGAACAGCCGGTCGAGGTGCTCCTCCCAGCGGAAGATCGCCGGGCCCCGCTCCGTGTCGTAGCAGCGGACGCCCTCGAACACGCCGCTCCCGTAGTGGAGCGCGTGGGTCAGAACGTGGGTCGTCGCGTCCTCCCAGTCGAGGAACTCCCCGTTCTTCCAAATCGTGTCGACGTCCATCTCGTCAAATCCCATGCTCGGAGGTTGCGGTGGTCGGGCTTAAAATTATGACATACGCGGGGCGTTGCCGGAATATCTCTGATGCGGCTCCCCGACGCTGAGGCCGACGCGTTCGCCACGATTCGTCGTCTCTTCGGAGACGCTCTCACCGCAACGCCGCGACCAGGTCCGCGCCCTCGACGTACGGAATCTCGCGGCGGCGGGCGTACTCCGCCGCGTCCTCCGGAGTCAGGGCCATCCCCGTCTCGTCGTCGAGCATCTCACAGACCACGGCGGCGGGGGCGGCACCGACCGCTTCGGCCATCGCGAGGCCGAGTTCCGTGTGGCCGGTCCGGTCGCCGAGCCCGCCGTGTGCCCCCCGGAGCACGTGGACGTGGCCGGGCGCGCGGAACGCCGCGGCGAAGTCCTCCGGCGTGTACCCCGCCGGGTCGGCGTCGACGTCGGCGGCCGCGTTCGCGAGTTCGAGGATCGTCCGAGATCGGTCCTCGTCGGTGATCCCGGTGAACGTCTCGCGGTGGTTCACGGGCAGCGAGAACGACGACCGGTCGTCGTACTCCGGGTCGTCGTTGACGGCGGGATGATCGAGGGCGTCTGCGAGAAACGGGAGCCCGAACGCGTCCGCCACGAGGTCCGAGACGGCGACGCAGATCAGTCCGCCGGCGTCGTTGCGCATGTGGGCCACGGCCGCCTCGTCGACCGCGGACGCGGGGTAGACGATGTCCGTCTCGCCCTCGCGGTCGGCGAAGTCGTGGACGCAGACCGGATCTCCGGCCCGGAAGGCGTCGAGCGCGCGTTCGACGGCCGCGTCGGGGTTACCGTCGGCGCTACCGTCGGGGTCAGCACCCGTGGTCGCGTCGCCGTCGACCTCCGCGTCGGCGCGCATCAGGCCACCTCCGTCTCCGTCTCGGGCGCGTCGGCCGGCGCGTCCGCCCGCGTGGTCGCTTCGACCCGGATCTCGACCGCGTCGCCGTCGTCGAGGTCGAGGGCGTCGCGGAGGCGTTCGGGGGCGATCAGCTCAAGCTGGTCGTCGTCGTGGTGGGTGCGTTCGGGGACGATCGCGTGGACTTCCTCGTATTGGTCCTCCTCGTATTGGTCCTCGCCCGCGACGAGGGTGACCGCGTAACAGGAGGCCGCGCCGTAGGTGCGGTCGTCGTCCTCCCACGCGTCGATCGGGACGGCGTCGATCCCGGCCATCTCGCTGCGGCGGCGAACGCTCTCCTCGCTCAGGTCGACGTTGAGCGTGCCGGGGAACGGCTCGTAGCCGAGACGCTCGCGGAACTGCTCGGCGTAGCCGGGGAGGGTGATATAGTGTCGACCCTCGCCCATGCCCCCGGTGACGGCACCGCGCAGCGTGAGCTCGACGTCGGATTCGAACAGCCGGCGGTAGTCCGCGTACTCGGCGCGGAGCGCCGCCTCGCCCGCGTCGGTGACCCGGACCCACTGGCCGTCGCCGACCACGTCGCGCTCGATGTAGCCCGCGGCTTCGAGGGTCTGGAGCCGCCGGGAGGCGGTCTGTGTCGAGGCGTCGAGCCGGTCGCCGAGCGCCGCACACGACACCTTCGTCTCGGTCAGGCCGCCGACGAGCCCGACGTGTTTGAGGGCCGCGATCGCGGCCGGGTCGGGATCCGTCGACACCGTCGCTTCTGCCATACTCGGTGCTCAGTCTCCCGCACGCAAAAGAGTAACGAATGTGGAATGGATCTCAAAAACGTTACCGGTGTTGTGAGTCGGTCACGCGCTGTGGCGCGGTTCCGCGGCCGGTGCTTCGTGGACGGTATCTCGGACGGGCACCCACCTAATCCCGTCGGTATCGGCGGTCACTGACGCGAGCTGTGACGGACCGGGTGTCCGGTCGTTCGCTATCGGTTTCGGAGCCCGTGTGGGTGCCGACGAATGCGAACCACCCGCGTGCGGGTCGTCGAAAGGTAAGGTACAAATACGAACGGTGATTGGTTCCGGATGCGGGCTCGTAGATCAGCGGCAGATCGCTTCCTTCGCAAGGAAGAGGCCCGGGGTTCAAATCCCCGCGAGTCCATAGCAGTCCCTCGCTTCTGCGAAGGTAACAGAACGACAAGAAGAAGAATCTTCGCTGTCGTTTCACAGAGAAGAAGACCGGAAAGAAGAGGATCGGCGAATCGAATTAAACAGGTCGCCGACTCATCCCCGCGCCGTCTGGCGAAGGAAATGCGGGGTGGTCAGGCGTGAGAAGAGACGGCGACCGGACGACCGAGGTCGACGTAGACCTCACAGAGGAGACCATCGAGGTCGTCCAGACGACGCGGCACACGTTTTCGGACCTGTTCGACGAGGACGGCGAGCTGCCGTTCTGGCAGGACACCGGCGGGTGGTCCGGCTACCTTCGCGAAGACGGCGCGTTCTACCGCGTCAACGTGCTCGACGACGGCGAGATCATCGATAAAGAGGAGGTACCGGCGTCGGACGTGAAGCAGTCGATCCGCGACCATATCGATGACCCGGCCGCCGGGTCCGTCGGCACGTTCATCCGCGGCGCGAATCCGCCGTTGGACAAGTGTGAGCCGACGGAAGTGGTGCGAAACTACTACGCTGACGGGGGTCAGCGATGAGCCAAACGACCGCGACCGGTGGCCTCGAAGAGTTCGGGCGCGTCGACACCGAGATCGGCGAGTCGATCAACTTCGAGCGACTCGCCGGAACGGACGATACGAGCTGGAAAAAGGCGGTCCCCTACGAATCGGACATCAAGACGATCAGCCGACTCGCGTTCAAGGTCAAGAGCCCGAACGGTGAGGAGTGGCATCATGTCGTCCTAGCCCGCGAAGGAGGCCAGCACGTCGGTCTCTGCGACTGCAAGGGCTGGGAGTACAACGACGGTCCCTGCGTCCATCTCTGCGCCGTCCGTAAGGCTGCGTGGAAGGGCGTGACGCCGGAGCGCGACATCAACGGCCGAGTGATCCGGATCTGCGACCTCGACGCCGTCGACCCCGCCGAGCGCCGCTACCCGTACCTCACGGACAAGCAGCGCGACGCCTACCTCAACTGCGACCTCGGCGACATGGGCGTTCGTGAGTACCAGCGAAAGAAGGGCTACAGCAGCCCGGGCACGGTCTCGAATCGGCTCCGGGTCGCTCGCGAGAAGGTCGCCGAGCACGAACAGCAGCTCCGCGCCGACGGTGGTACCGCCGCCCGTCGCGATGGGGTGACCGACGATCGTCGTCTCCTCGGCGAGGGGGTGGACCGATGATCGCCGCGATTTGTGTCACAAACGGCGATCTCTGTGTCACAGACGAGCGCGCCGAAATCGCAGAGCAGAACGCCTCTACCGCGTTTCGGTCCACTTGTGTCACAAGGGTGGGGGGCAGTGTCCGAAGGTCCGCCTCGTGTGCGAGCGCTATACGCGCCCAACATGAGGCGGCGCGCGCGCAGCGGCGCGAAGCGACGCACGGCCGCCGGTCTGCGTCCGCGGGGGGCCGCCGATGAGCCTCGCGAACGACGCGGAAGAGAACGGTGCGGCTGCCGACGCCGATCCGGATCCGCGGGTGGTGAAGTCGCGGGTGAAGGATCCGGAACTGCTGAAGGCGATCGAAGAAGCTGAAGCGGATTCGACGCTGTCGGCAGTGATCCGCGACTCGCTCCGCATGGCGCTGCTGAACGACGGTGAGGCGCCGTCGACGGGGCGGCACCTCCACATGCCCGACCGTCGACGGCTCCGAGAAGCGTACCGAACGCTGGCAGAGACAGCAGGGATCCCGATCGCTGGCGCCGGGCTCCGAGTCCGCCGAGAAGAAGCCCGAGACGCGCTCTACACAAGTCGGACGCCGAAAAAAGAGGTGTTTCGGACGCTGATAGAGCCGCTGATGCTTCAGGGGTTCGTCAACGTCGATCGCGGCCATGACAAGACGTGGGTGACTGTCCGGCCCCTCGCACCGGCTCCGAGCGACGACGCCGACTGCGCGCTCTGCGGAGCCGAAGACTGCACGGTGTTTCTGACCGAACGCGACCACCCCGCCGGGCGGAACTACGCGGCCTGCGCCTCGTGCCACGGCATCGCCGACGACGCCGGGGGTGACCTCGATGCCTAACGTGCGGTGCTGGCTGTTCGGCCACGAGTGGGTACCGACGACGGTCACCGAGATCGGCGACCTCAAGATACAGACGCGAGTGGCGACCTGTCCGCGCTGCGAGATGACGTGCGGGTTCGTCGTCGACGACGGCGACGGCGACGAGGTGGCCGATGCGTAACGGCATGACCGTCGTCGGCGCGGCGCCGAACGTCGATCTTCGCGGAAAGAAAGACGTCGAGAACGCGGCGGACCGCAACCGACACCGGATCTACGAGGTGACGTGCCTGTCGTGCGACCACCGCGAGCGGGTTCACGTCGAGCCGGGCGAGGATCGCTACGTCGACCACGACGAGACGAACGCCTCACACTACGTCGAGTACCACGAGGTGGGCCGATGAGCGACGCCGTCCGCGACCGCGACGGCGACGATCAACGCGACGGAGAAGTTGTTCACGTCGACGCCGATCTTGGCCTGTGGATCCCGCCGGAGTTCCGCGAGTTCGATCAGCAACTCGTAATCAGGACCCCGCGGGCGACGATCCAACACTTCGGATCCGGTCCGATGGACGCCTACTACGGCATGGTCGACGCTTCTCACTTCGGAGAGGTTTCGACTCGCCTCGACCCGGTCGGGAATCCAAACCAGAACCCGCACCTACGGCCGAACCGTGTTTCGCTGAAGCCGCAGGGCGAGGAGGCTACCGTTTTCGAGGTGGAAGGCCTTGAGTTCTGATAAATTCGGAGACGAACCCGATCGCGAGCCGGGCGAGGGCGAGAGCTGGGACGGCGCCGACCACATCCGCCCGGTCCCGCCGGGCGTCCCGCCGACGCCGGAGGGAAGCGATGGAAACTAATCAACCGTCGCTTACGGAAGCGTCACGCCCGGATGGGCGGGTCGTTGATGAGACGGGAGACCTCGCGGAGCACCACGATCACGGCGCGGTCTACGTCGACGGTGAGTATAGCCTCAACGCCACGATCGACGTGCTCGCGGACCGCTTCGACCCGGTCCGCGCGGACCTCCCCGAGTTAGTCGGCGGGTGGGAGCGTGACGGACACCGCCGCCGGGAGGAGGCGAGCGCGAGCTGGCGCCGCGAGTGGGAGAACGGGGACGAGGCGCGTCTCTCGCTGTTCCCTCGCGGGCCCCACCTCCACGACTGGACGCTCGGCATCACGCGGTGGAGAGCCGATAGCACGGTGAGCGGCTGGGACATGAGCGGCTTCGTGATGGACGGCGCCGGATACGACACCCCAGCCTCCGCCCTCGACGACGCGATCGCCTACATGGAGGGCGCCGATGGCGCGTGAGGAAGTCACTGAGGCTACTATTCAGGGCTCGGAGGAATATATTCTCTCGTACTCTTCAGCAGTTGTAGCCCCGAATCCCGTAATATACGTCGGATCAAAGTCAGACTCGTCCGAATCTGCTTCCGAACCAGAGGTGTACCGAATATTCACCTCCAGTTTGATCGCCAGGGCCGTTACTGAAATAGCCGATATTCCGAACAGCGACATGCCGAATGGTATGAGAGCCATATCCACTATCTCGGATGCTTTTGGGATAAACGCATCATTCGCGGCCCGTCACACAATACCATGACAACGTCTAAGACCAGTTTGGGATTCTCTATACAGAAACCCAAACTCGCAACCCTCCCACCCTGAACCGTTTATAAACTACCTACCTCGAAACACCCCAAACAATGGAAACCCAAACTCAAGAAAAAGCGACCGTCTGGCTCAAGCCCGATCAGGTCGACAAGATGCGATCCGCGACCGTCGAAGCGAGCGCGCCGTACCTCGCCGCTCGAAACGACGCGCTGATCGCGACGCTCTACGACTCCGGCCTGCGGGTCGCCGAGTGCGTCGCGCTCAACGTGGCCGACCACGTCGACCTCGATGACGGCGTGCTCGCGCTCCCGGCCGACATCCAGAAGGACTACCCGACCGACCGAACGCCGAGCTACACCGAGATCGAGCTGGCCGACGAGACCGTCCGAACGCTTCGGACGTACCTAGCCGGTCGCTGGAAGGACACTGACGCGCTCTGGCCGTCGCGACAGTCCGACCGCATGACCACCGAATCAGTTCGAAACGTCGTCAGCGCGGCCGCAGTCGCCGCCGACGTGGAGCCGATGACGCTGCACGGCCGAGGCGACGCCGAGCAGGTGACGCCGCACACGCTCCGGCACAGCGTCGCCTACCGGATGCTCAACGTCGAGGAGGGTCACTCCTTCTACGACGTGCGAAACCGGCTCCGGCACGCGACGATCCAGACTACCGAACGAGTTTACGACCACATCGACCGCGTCTGATCGTCTCACGTTCTCATTTTATTCAGTTATTCACTCAATAATAAATACCATACTGTAGCCGGGTGATGTGTCGGTATGGTCTCAACTGACCTACCGACGCCGGAACAGTTCGCAGAAGCACAGGAAGCGATCGAGAGCGACGAGCCGGAGCTGGCGCCTCACTTCGACTACTGGCATCGCGTCGAGGAGTTCGACAGCTACGGCGGGTTCATGGCCTTCATCGCAGCCGTGGAAGCATCCCGGAGCGCGCGGTCGGCCTCCGCGGCCGAGTCGACGCTGAACAACTACGAGAGCGCCGCGAAGGGACTGCTGCTCGGTATCGGCGCCGTGGCACTCGTCGAGGCGGTGATGGGCGATGCACGCTTCTGAAGCCGGTGCCGCCCTCGCGCTCCAGCCGGAGAACGAGGGCGAGAAGACGGCGCTCTCGCGGCTCCGCGACATCTACCGCCGGGCGACCCAGTACCGCCTCCCGGCGCCGTACTGGGACGATGAACCGGGGCGCTACTGCGACCTCAATCCGACTGGTGAGGACGCCCTGGTGCTCCGCGACGGGATGGGCGCCGACACCGTCGACGAAGGCGCCGGTGAAGGGGGTCACATCGAGGGCGAGGTTCCGGTTCACCCGTGTTTGGAGTTCGATCCGCTAAGCGTCGACATCGCGGAGGGAAGCACGTGACCGATATCGTCGAACTCGGCACCCGAGCCGACGCCAACGCGGTCCGCGACGACCACGCCGAGCACCTAACCGGCCGGTTCGATCGCCGGTTCGCGAAGGTCGAGCTCGCCGACGACGCTCCCGAAGACGTCGAGTCAGAGATCCGTGGAATCGCCGCCGACGGCCGCGCCGATCGCGAAGGCGGCGCCGGACACGTCGAACTGACGGACGGCGAGAAGCGCCGCGTTGGCCCGTTCACGGGCGACAACGTCTACCGGAAGGCGACCGCGGTCAAGGCCGCGTTTCTCGACGCGGGGATCGACGATTGGGAAGCGCACTACGACCCGGAGATCACGGTCGACGAGAACACCGGCCGGATCGAAGAGGTGCGACAGCAGCAGACCGGCGCCGACGTGAGCGACGGCCCGACTGAACAGGAGCGGCTCGCGAAAGAGGCGAACGCCGCGCAGCGCGTCGACGGCGAAGGGTGCGACCACGCCCGGAACATGTGTCAGCACGGCAACCCGGACGCCTGCGAGCACCTCGTGGACGACTGCGGCGCCGACGAGACCGAGGTATCATCGTTGCTGGACTTCGCCGAGGCGGTCCCCTACGACCACCTCGACGGCGAGACGAAGGGCGCCCTGTCGCGATCGTGGAGCGGCTACAAGGTGAGCGTGAAGCGGCTCGCGAGCCTGCTCGAAGAGGTAGAGGCGGAGTTCCGAAACGCCGAGCGCGCCGCCGCAGCGATCGACGCGATCGAAGAGGGGATCAGCGACGCCAACACGGAGCGGTTCAACGCGCTCGAAGGGCACCACCGGACGCTGCTGAACCTTTACGGGAGCCACGACGACCGACTCCACGGCCAGCCGGGCCACGGTCGCGACCCGACCGACGCCGATCTCGCCGAACGTGCGCCGGACCGGCCAGCGGTTCCGGAGCGACCGGCCGCGCTCGGCAGCTCCGGCGGCGCCGACGACACGAGCGAGCAGCTGCTCCGCGACGATCGCCACGTCGACGACCCCGATCCCGACGACGGGCTCGGTCGCTTCGGCGTCGAGGCCGACGAGGGCCGCGCTGGTGCATCCGAGGAGCACCGCCGGGCGCAGAACAACGGATACGTACGGAGCGGTTCGCGTGGCTTCTCAGCCGATGCCAGCGCCCGAGACGGGCTCGGGCAGTTCGCCGCGACGGGCGGCGAGGAGACGCTAGACAACTACGAGGAGACCGATGCCTGACCTACACTGCAAGATCGACGGGTGCGACTACTCGGGGAGCCCGCAGGGGCTCCGGTCGCACCTCCACGGACGGAAGGACGACGAGCACGTCACCGCCGCGGCCGACCGGCGACACCACGACTGGTACCCGTCGGACTACGGCCTCGACGAAGAGGGTACCGACGACGAAGAGGGCGACGAGGGGGACGAGCCCCCCACCGAGACCCCCTCCGAAGGGGCCAATCTGGACCCCTCTGAGGAGGGTACCGACGAAGAGGGCGCGAATACCCTCGAAACGGACCCCTCAGACGGGGGTACCGAATCGCCCGACGAAGAGGACGAATACGCCGCGCAGTGGGAGGGTGCAGATACCCCCGATGAGGATCCCTCCGAAGGCGCCGATCCGGACCCTTCTGAGGGGGGTACGGGCGGAGAGGGCGACGATACCCCCTCTACGGACCCCTCTGAGGGTACCTCTGATGGGGGTAGCGGGGGGCTCGGTACGGCCCTCGTGCTGGGTACCGGCGCCCTCGCCGTCGCGGTGCTACTCCGCGGTCGGGGGTCAGACCCCACCGAATCGCCCGACGCGACCAACCCCGACGATACCCTCGACGAGGGCGGCGAAGGGGGCTCGGGATGGGACCAAGATAGGGGATCGGACCCCTTCGGAGGCACCGACACGGACGATCTCGAATACACGCCGACTGAAACATGACTGACGACCCTACCAACGACGCCGCCGACCCGGACGAATCGCCCGACGACGAGACGCCCACCGATGCTGACGATACCCCCGCTGAAGGGGGCGACGAGGGGGACGAACGGCCCCCGATCGACGACGACGAGCGGGCCGAGGTGGACCTCTCGGCGGTCACTGAAGAGATCAACGCCGAGGAGGCCGAAGATACCCCCACCGAAGAGGGGTCCGAATCGCCCGACGAGACCAAGGACGGCGATACCCAAAACGAAGGGTCCGAAGATGGGGGCGATACCCCCTCGCCGACCCCCTCAGACGGCAACTCGTGGGGTGAGATGTATGTCGAGATCCTCGCCGTGCTGCTCCCCGAGATCACCGAGGAGATGAGCGGCGAGCCCTCCGAGATGACCTCCGAGGATGTCGCCGAACTCGCGACGCAGCAACCGGTCGAACTGGATGCGAAGTTCGACGCGGTGGTTGAGGACATGGGCGGGATGGACGAGATGAGCGACAAACAGGCGCTCCTCCTCTCGACGGCGATCGTGTGCGGCACGGTACTGCTCAAGGAGGGTGATGTCGCCGGAGAACTCGTCGGCACCGTCCGTGAGGGGGTGAGCGCCTGATGCTCGCAGGGATGCAGGAGAAGGCGCTCAAACAGATGATGCAGAAGGAGATCACGGCCTACGCCGCGACGCTCGCGGCGATGGAACGCGACCAGCGGGAGGCGATGCGGACGCTGGCTGAGGCAGCCGACGCCGACCCGGACGCGCTCGACCTCGACGAGCCGCCGGAAGACGAGGAGCGCGTCTCCCAGCTCGTCGACGCGATCGTAGCCCAGCAGACCGGCGACCTGTGGGGGCTCTACCTCGACCACGTCGCGCCGGAGGAGCTGGAGAACGCCGACCGGGCGAAAGAGTTCGTCGACCACGACGCAGATGCATGGGCCAACCAGATCCAGTGGTGGGCAGCAAAGTACCGCGACCGGGCTGGCGACAGCGTCGCCGACCGCTCCGACCGCGATCTCGCCGACGTGTACACCCGCGAGACGTTCGGACTCGGCCTCGATGAGTTCGAGGCGGAGGTGGTCGACCGCGACCCGGCGCGGCTGTTGCAGTCGCTCGTCGCCGGGCCGATCGAGACGCACACCGAAGCGATCCGGTCTCTCGCGGATCAGGAGGAGTAACCCATGCACATGCTGGTATCGGCCGTTTCGGGCTGGGGAAAAGGCTGGCTGGCGCACGCTCTCACCGAGAAGAACATCAAGGGCGACACCTACGATCGCGTCGTCGTGCTCGACACGTCCGACGAGTTCCGGGGCCTGGTGAGCAAGGAGACCGGGCCGGGACTCGCGGCGCACTGGTTCGCTGGACCTCGCGAGAGGGACCACTTCGACGCCGACACATGGGGCGACATGATCGACCGGAACGAGGCGCTCGTCGTCGGTCGCCACGTCAGTAAGGACGACTGGCAGCAGGTCGCTCGCGACGTGATCCTCGCGTGTCGACAGTCGGACCACGACGTGCTGATCGTCATCGACGAGGCGCACGGAGTCGCACCGCAGTCAGAAGGCTACCCGACGGAAATCAAGGAACTAGCGACGGATGGACGATCGGAAGGGGGATCGGCGACATCGTCGATCTGGGTGACTCAGCGGCTCGCGCAGATAGATAAGAACGTCACCGGCAACTGCACCGCGTTCATGCTCGGTGGCTATCGCGACACCAATACGCTGAATTCGATAAAGGACATGCTGGAGTACCCCAAAGAACTCCACAACACGGGAGGGCAGCCCGTTACCGGGCTTTCCGAGAGCCTACACGCGGAAGACGAGGGCGCCGTTTCGGTCCGGAAGTGGGTCGAAGAACTGCCGAACGGCGAGACACAGACGGTAAACTCCGAGTGGATCTACTCGGATGACTCGGGAGATGTCAATCGGATCCAGTCGAGCGACTACGGGCCCGAGTGTGAACACGTCGGAGCGGAAGGGAAGCGGATCGAGGTACAACCATGACCCGACCGAGTGAGGATCTGAGCCTCTACGGCGATACCGCCGACTGCTTTCGGGACCTGAAGGACGAGATCGAGGAAGCCCGCGGTCACGAGGTGGCCCGTGCGAGAGTTGTGGAGGATTTGATACTGCTCTACAGGCAGCACGGGCTCCCCTACGACGATCCGCGGGAACGCTGACGATTGTCCACCTTTCTCCAGCAAAGACCAGCTACGCCCGTCAAGAACGGATACAGCGGGGCGGCCCCTCACAAGTGGACCGTGTCTCGGCACGGTCGCAATGGCACTTGATGTAACGGCTGGCTTTGACAAGCTGGCTGATCAGCAGTTCATGATGGACGCTGGCGGAGTCGCCGGTGGCGTTCTCGCTGGTGAATCGCTCGGATACGTGATCGACGGTCACACCGTCTTTGGATTCGACACGCCCGCCGAACTCGGTGGGGTCGCCGTCGTCGCCGGGGCCGAGTATGCCCCGATGATCGAGGGTCGGACGAAGCGACACCTGCAGGTCGGCGGTGGCGTCGCGATCCTCCTATCGGTGATGGAGCGCTTCGGTGTTCGTGAGGCACTGACGGGGGTGCTCGCCTAATGGTGGACATCTACGCGTCTGAGGGCTCTACCTCGGAAGAAGTCGAGGTACACGAGAACGCGCCCGGCATCGCTCGGGCGACGCCGATCCTCGAAGTCTCTCCGGAACGCGGGACCTTCGTTCGGTTCCTGAACGGTGTCGAGCGCGGATCGGAGGCTGGTATCCCGATCTACATGAAGCTGCGCGACTCGAACGGCGACCCGCTGCCGACGAACACGCGGCTCAAGTTCGAGCTGGAGCGCGCCGGAGGCGACGACTCGCACAAGATCAGCGAGCAGGTCGAACAGATCGCGTTCTGGAATCAGAACGACCTCACCACGCAGCGCGACGTGGACAACATCGACAGCGCGAAGATCGTGCTGGAGTACCCCGAGGCGGCATCTCAGTCGGGTGCTGCGCCGTTCCACGACGTTCGCGATATCGACTCGCTCTACGTCTCGGCGGAGTCGGCGGCAGCGATCGACTGGTCGCAGTCCGAGTTCTACGTCGACAACGCCGCGGTGAAGGAGGGTTCGCGGTAGATGTCTGGAGTGATGGACCGGCTGGCAGAGGCCGACGTGCGAAACACGTCGCTGTCTCCCCGTCAGTTCGAAACGGCCACGAACTCGCAGGGATCGACGTCTGCGATCGCGACGCTGATCGCGGACACGGCACTCGCGCTCCGAACCGGTCGGAGCAACCCGCTCCGGATCGCTATCCCGGCGTATCAGTCGTTCCAGACGGCCGGAGACGGCAGCGAGCAGACGTTTACCGTCACGCACAACCTCGTCGAGTCGCCGGACACGCAGGATGTCGTGGTCTGGTTCGACGGTGAGTATCAGGGATCGCCGAAGGCGGTCGATCACGACGCCAACGAGATCACGGTCGACGGTCCCAACTCCGTGCAGACGGCTCACGTCTACTACATCAGCGGGAAGGCGGCCACGTTCGAGATTCGCAAGAAGACGCCGAGCGCGAAGCAGACGGCGAACGCGAAGCTCTACGAGGCGAATCTCGGGCTGGTGCATCAGGCGAATCAGTCCGAACAGCCGGAGTTCCTCAGTCTCAATGAGTCGCCGCTAGAGCGGTTCATCGCGAGCGACATGGAACTCTCGGCGCGAATCAAGGCGCCGTATCAGGTCCGGTGGTCTGACCCTGACGGGGACGGCACGGAGCCGACGAACGCGCTCCTCCAGGTCCCGGCACAGAAGGCCAACCGTGAGATCGAAGGACTCGGGTCGGCCATCAGCGCCGACATGGGTCAGTAGCGGGGATCTACCATGTCCGATTTTTCGACGACAGTCAACGGCGACCCGTGGCAGAGCCCGTCGATCGACGACGGTCCGGTGACAACGATGGGGAACGCGACGACCCAAACGACAGCGCTGGAGACCAGCACGGAGGTAATCAACATCGAGTCGCCGATCACCGCGTGGCTTGAGGATTCGAAGTGGTCACGCGAGGATCTGCGCCTACTGACGGACATCATCGGCGCGATCGGGACGCTCGGGTTCCTCTACCTCGCGCTCAACGGGGTGGGCGCCTGATGGGATCGACCTGCAACACGGAGGTCGAGCACCTCGACGAGACGGAGATCGCTCGGCTCAAGCGTGAGGTGCTGGGGGAGGATAGCGATGAATAGCATCCCCGCACCGGACGAGAACGACCGGCCGCTCAACCAGCCCGAGACGGTCACGCTCGACCCAGGTGAGCGAGCGACGGTTTCTTACGAGGCGCACCAGCGGACCGGCGGGGGATTCGTGCTGCCGATCCTCGGCATGACGAAGCATCCAGATAGTATCTACAAGGCGACTGTTGACGGCTCTGAGACGATCTATAACGAGTCGGCCGTCCCGCCGACGGATGTCGACGACAAGACGGTCACGTTCGCACCGGCCTACTCGTTCGACAGCTCGCTTACTTGCGAGATAACGAACCTCAGCGACGCAAGGCGCCGGTATACGGTGCAGCCAATCGGCTTCGAGAAGACAGGAGGCGGTGAATAATGGCACTTGACACTAACACGGAGGTCGAACAGATCCGGAAGGTCCAGAACGAGCAGGGCGAGCAGGTCTCACCGGCCACAGAGCAGCAGCAGATGGAGATCGCGGACTCGGTCGGCAACCATGACGACCTCACGCAGTTCGTTCACGAGACCTCGGGGACGACCGCCGAACCGCTGCCGTCTCACGCGGTCCCTGACGGGGTTACGGTGCTCGTTGAGTGGAAGGAGACCAACAGCGGGAACGTTTACATCGGCGACGACACGACGCAGCACTCGGCTCTGACGCAGGTCGGGGACGGTCGCCTGTTCCCCGTGACCGACACGTCGACGATCCACGTCCGCACGCCGACCGCCGGTGATGCTGTCGTGGTGATGTTCGAGGTGGACGCATGACCGGGATCGTATCGGGCGGCGGTGGCGGCTACGACTACGTTCAGGCGAGTTTCCCCGACGACGCCGATGAAGGAGAGTCGCTGTATCACCTCGACAACAACGCCGCATACGTCTATACCGGTGTAGAGTGGACAGAGAAGACCGTTACCGACCACTCGCAGCTTTCCGGCGTGGACAGCGATACGCACCACCCGCGATATACGGACGGAGAGGTGCTGGCAGCCGTTGAAGCGGGAGACCTCGATCGAGTGGATGGCGTCAACGGTCACCGGATCAGGTTTGACAGTAGCGGCAGTTATGTCGAGTTCACCGACAAGAGCAACGATCGATCGGATATTGTCACGGCCGACACCTACGTCAACGACTTGAGCGGCGGGACGTGGATCTCGGATTTGTCGCCGGGGACGATTGGAGCGCTGCCCGCTACAGACTACCAGCCGGAAGCAGACACACACAGTCGCCCAACGTCAACCAACACCGGCTCATCTTCTGGGGGCTGGACGACAATCTTCTCTGGGTCGTCGGGTGTCACAGAGAGCGGGACAGACTTTTCCGTAGATATGGCGGCAAATGCGTTTGAGGTCACGATTTACAAGGATGAGGATAGGTCCCGGAACTTTTCGTGCAGTATGACATCGAACGGCCCGCACTCTTTGAGCGCAGGCGGGACGGTGCCTGATTATAGTTCAAAAACCTTCGTCAGCACGGGGCAGTCCGACCACTACACAAACATCACCGTGAGTTCAAATTATTCGGTCAACGCACAGGTAACTGAAATAAGGGTGTATTCCCCTCCCGTGGGAGGACATGCCCACAACATCTGATAAAAATGGCACTAAACAATGAGTTGACGGGAGGCGGTGGTACAGGCTCCGAATACGACGGTGGGCAAACGGACAACGGGAGCACGTCCATAACCGATGGGTATGTTCCCACCTCCGGCACGTCGTTTAGTTCCGGCGGGTCGAGCAGTTCGAGCAGCTCGTCGTCCAGTTCGAGCAGTGACACCGACTCGAATCTCGGATCGTGGGCGGATGATCCGGTCGAGGTCGCCGACGACTACGGCGACGACACGGGAAGTGGTTCGAGTAGCGATGATGACGACGACGACGGCAGTTCGAGCAGTGACAACGACACAACCGACAACGACACCATGAGCGACACAGACTCAAATCTCGGATCGTGGGCGGATGATCCCGACGTGGAGGTAACGGGCGACAGCTACGGCGACTTCGACGCTGGCGGGATGGAAGGGGTCGACGGCGAGGTAACCTACACCATCGACCAGTACGGCGAGGCCTACATCGAGGAGGACGAGGACGGCAACGAGCAGCTGCTGGCGCCGGAAGGATTCGAACTCGACGACGACCAGCAGGAGGCGCTGATGGAGAACCTCGCAGCCGGAGAGGAGGCGGTCGATGGAGCCGCCGGAGACATCGAGGCGCTGCTCGCGGAACAGCGCGCGGCCTACGAGGCGCAGATAGCCGCGCTGATGGAGAGCCTACCCATCCCCGACCAGCTCGGCGGGTCGTCTGGCGGCGGCGGCCTGACGCCCGCAGTCGGCCTCGTGGCGCTGCTGGCGATCGGCGGTGGCGCCTTCTACGTGAGGGAAAACTGATGTGGGGTAGCGACGACGGCACCGACATCGGTAGTGTCCTCGGCGCTAGCATGTGGAGCGAAGACGACCTCGACGAGGCGATCGAAACGGCCGAAGAGGAGGGCTACCCGCCGGAGACGATCGAGATGCTGAAAGAGGAGCGCGACGAGATGATGGAGTATCAGGCGGAGAACGACATCCAGCCGCTCACGGACGATCCCGATGTGGATCCGGGCGACGTGGGCGGCGAGACGTGGATCAGCGATGTCGGTGACGCGCTAAACGATCGGAACGTTCCGATGTATCAAATCCTCCCGACGTGGACGTGGTTGCTGGTCGGCGCGGTCGGCGTCGGCGCCGCGTTGTGGCTGCTGCGACCGGTGCTCACCATCGGATCGGAGGTGGTCGCGTGATCGCCCCGTTTGTGCAGTGGATCGTCGCTGCGGCGGCGATCGTCACGGCGGCCGCGACGACGGGGACGTTCGCGGCGGCGCTGGCGGTCTGGCGGCTCGTGAAGCAGCACGAGCGCACGCTGCACGGCAGCCAGCAAAACGACGCGTGGAACGGGCTCATCCAGATGGTCACCACGCACCGTGAGGCGCTCGAAGAGGAGGGCACGCTGTGATCAACGCGGCCGCCGAGTGGGCTGTCGCGGCTGGCCCGCCGAACTGGCTGTTCGCGCTGGCGCTCCTGACGCATCCGAAGGTGTGGTCCGACGCCGCGGTCCGGACGGTCCGGAAGCGCGTGCTCGACGACGACGGCGACACCGACGGCGGAGATCCCGCCGACGTGGAGGGTCAGACGTGAGACTGTTCGACCCGGAGGACGAGCCGGACGGCGCCGTGTTCGCGCCGCACCACATGTATCTCGGGCTCATAATCCAGATGGTCGGCGGTGCTGGCGCGCTGTTCGCGTTTGCGTCGATATGGCCGTACTATCCCGTCGTGGGCTCACTCGCGACGCTCGCGGCGCTGGGCGTCGCTGGGCTCGGCTGGGTGGTCTCCATCGACGACGCGATCGAGCACGCGACGGTACTCCCGACGCCGCTCGATGAGCTGTGGAAGCGCTTCATCTACCCGATCGTCCGGCGGATCGAGGAGCGGGGCGAGTGATGCGCTGGAACGACGATCTGCCGGACACTTGGAACGCGGCGCCGGACGACCCGCCGGATGTCGAGAGCGACCACGCGGTGACGATGGAGAAGCGGCCCGGCGGGCGAGAGGGACAAGAACTACGAGAGCAACAGACAGGCGCCCGGCTGGCGTCGACCGCGGTCGCGCCGCTCACGGATGCGGTTCAGGCCTCGGAGTAAACGCGCGCCGCTCACGCGGCGCTCTCGGCGTTCTAGACAAACTGCTTTGTTTCTGGGTTCGTGTGCTCGGTGATCACTTCATCGACACCGTCACGGCCGCTCATGGACTCTAGCAGCGATTCGTTCGTGTGCTTGAGTGTAGAGTAGTGGTCGGCCTCGTCGATCCCTTCGTCCCAAGCTTCGCGCTCGCCGGGAGCGAAGACGCCGCGCTCGTCGAGACGGTCAACCAGCTCGCGGAGATCGTCGCGATAGGCGTCGATCAGCGTCATCGACCGCCGCCCCCGTTCCCTCCGTTGACTTCGCGCTTTCGGCGGTCGACTTCCTTCCGAACGGCCGCCTCGACGAGTTCGAGCCGTTCCTCGCGCTGGTAGCTCTCATAGACCTCGTCGAGAATCGGATCGACGTGCTGGCGCATTTGGATCGCGTGTCGGATCCACTCGCTTTTCGAGTCACCGTAAGATAGCTCTGACTCTATCTCTGCATCTAACTCGTCCGACAAGTTGATCGTTGCCCTCGCCATGTATGTTCATCATATTGTATGCACGTAATACTGTTGCTACGTGGCTGCATTTTGCGGTAAATCGCGGATTAGAAGTTTTCTAACGACTGTTATGCGCCATGAAAATGTTTAAGTGAATACGTTATGTTGTGCATAACTGCATGGCACAAGCCAACCAAAACACGGGCTCGAAAACCCGTGTGACGGCGCAAATCGCAGATCGGCGTAAAATGGAGCTTAACCAAATCGCGTATCAGCTATCCGAACCGGGCGACCCGGTGAACGTCTCGCAACTGATCCGCGAGGCTATCGAACTCTACGTTCAACAGTTCGACACTGACCCGGACGCCTGCTCACCCCGCGAGCGTGGCGGATTCGGCGGTGTTGAGATAGAACTTGACGAAGGGGCCGCCTAATGTCTGTCCGTCAGGACGAGATCCCCAGCAGCCCCGAATCGATTAACGACACCGCGGGTCAAAAATCCGGCGACAGAAGAGCCCGGACGCATTTCGACGCTCGCGATGTGCTGGCGGGTCGTCTCGACGGCGCGACCGTCGCGCAGGCGGTGGAGGATCGACAGTGAGCCGGTCGGCCATGGTCACGCTCCGGTCCGATCGCGGGACGGACACCGAGATCGTGGAGGCGACCGTGCTCGCGACCGACGCCGCTCTGATCGACATGGCGCGTCGGCAGGCTGGAATCTCGGGGAGCGAGTTCAAGAACGGTGAGGTGGTCGCATGAGCCGCGCTCACGTCGTCTGCCGCGATTGCCTTTTCGAGGGGCTCGCGCCCTCGGTCGAGGCGGGTCACCGCGCCGTCGACGCGCACCGGGCGAAGGAGGACGGGCACACGATCGCAATCGGGTTGATCGAACTGTGAGCGACGCGTTCGAGACGAAGATCGTCGTCACTCGCGGTACCGGCTCCACCGACAAGGAGAAGATCACGACCACGGTTACGGCACCGGACATGCGGACCCTGAAAGAGCGCGTCGACGATGTTCGCGCCGAGATGGAGGACTGGGCCGACGACTTCCGAGCTATCGACCCGGACCGCCCTCTCAACGACGGACAGAGTCAGCTCGGAGGTGAGGTGTGACCGACGACCTGATCCCGCTCGACCCGGAGGAGGGCGTCGACCGGTTCCTCGCGCACCGCGCCCCGAAGTGGCGAGATGCGACCTACGACAACGCTGTCCACCGAATGGGCGTCTGGCTCGACTGGTGCGACGAGCAGGGTGTTCGCGACCTCAACGACCTCACGGGCCGCGACCTGTCCGATTTCGTCGCGTGGCGCCGCGACCAGATCGCTCCGATAACGCTCCAAAAGCAGCTATCAACGGTCCGCGTGTTCCTCCGGTGGGCGGCCAACACCGACGCGGTCCGCGACGGCCTCGCCGAGAAGCTGCAAGCGCCGGAGCTGCCCGACGGTGCGGAGTCGTCGGACGTGGTGATCGAACCGGAGCGCGTCAAGGAGATCCTCGCGTATCTGGACCGTCACGACTACGCGAGCCGACAGCACGCGATGGCCGCGCTCCTGTGGCGGTCCGGGATGCGCCGCGGCGCGCTGCACTCCCTCGATGTCGACGATCTCCGGCCGAACGACGACGCGATCGTACTCCGTCACCGCCCGGAGCAGGGTACGAAGCTCAAGAACGGCACCGACGGTGAGAGGTGGGTGTATCTCGGCCCGACGTGGTTCCAGATCGTCGCGGACTACGTCACCGATCGCCGCATCGACCAGACCGACCAGCACGGACGTGAACCGCTGTTCACGACGCGCTACGGTCGGATGCACCTAACGACGATCACGGACAACTGCTATCGCCTCACGCGGACCTGCGAGATGACCGGAGAGTGTCCGGTCGGCCGTGATATCGAGGAGTGCGAGGGCACCCGACATCCCGGCCACTGTCCGGTCAAACGCGGCCCTCACGCGTGGCGTCGGTCCGCGATCTCCGAACACCTGCGCCTCGGAACCGATCCCGACGTGGTCAGTGAGCGGATGAATGTCTCGCTGAAGGTGCTGTACCGCCATTACGACGTTCGAACGAACCGCGAGAAGATGAGCGTCCGCAAGGACCAGATCCCCAGTCAGTCATGAATGCAACCATCGACACAACGGCCGATAAGTTACAGAGAAGACACAGCAAACCCGGATATAACCTTCCCCGCGAGTCCATATTTCTGCGCCGCGAGCAACATCGTGAGTCCGCTCCTTCACTCACTTCGTTCGTTCAGTCGTTCCCTCGCGTGCCCCCGTTCGCTTCGTCGCCGACACGTTGGCCGACTACAATAGGCACGGTGATTCGTCTCGGGCCCGAGACGGATCCGCGTCGATGTCTCGACTGTGATAAGCGACTTCCACGCGAATACGCCCGCGTTCACGGCCGCGACGACGGTCGGGCTCACCGCTCCCCGGTGTGCGATCAGGGATTCGGATCTGCAGGGGTTCGGCCGCCGGGCTCGATGTGAGTTCTCGACCCGCGGAGCAGTCCGGTGTGCTCCCTAATCATCGGACACCGTGTGAGTTCACGAGTTACTGCTCGCTTAATCGTGGAACCGCACACGGCAGGGCCGTCTCACGAATCGCGGGGGACGGTCGGAGTGCGTATTGTGCACAACGTCAACCCAGTCGGCAGCCCAGGAGAGTAATCCGAGTCTGCCGATTTGCCACCGCCTACAAGTTGATCGTAGCCGAAATTTTGGTCGGATACGAGTGTTATAACGAACAGACCGCTCTGCGTAGGGTTTCGGACGGCCAATCATGGAAGAACACACGTCCAACGGATCCGATACGACGCTCACGGAGAAATCCGAAGGACTTCGACGTGGCATCGAGGTCGAATATTGGGTAGTAGACGAGGAGGGTCGGCTGGCCGACGCGGAACCGCTCGTGGACGGATCGGAGGGGATCGACCGGGAGTTCATCGAACCGATACTGGAGATCAAAACCAGTCCGTGTGATTCGACCGATCAGACGCGGGACGAACTCTGCGACAGAATCGTGGGCGCCCTTGACCGTGCCGAAGCCATCGACCTACGGCTCGTACCGCTTGCGACGCCGATCTGTCCGGAGGAGATTCGGGACGTCCCGAGCGACCGGACGCGGATTCAGGAGGAAATCATCGGCGACAGCTTCGAGTATATCCGCCACTGTGCGGGAACGCACATTCATATCCAGCAGTCACTCAAACGGGAAATAGACCAGCTCAACACCCTCACTGCGCTGGATCCGGCCATGGCGCTGGTCAACTCGTCGCCGTACTTCGAGGGAAAGCCGCTCGCATCCGGCGCCCGTTCGGAGCTGTACCGGTCGATGGCGTACGATGGCGTGCCGAATCAGGGCAAGCTGTGGCCGTACTGCGACAGCCTCGACGACTGGGAACGACGGGTCGATAGCGGATACGACGCGTTCGAGACGGCGGCCAACGCGGTGGGAATCTCCCGAGAGCGCTTGGAGGCGAGTTTCGACCCCGAGACGTCGCTGTGGACGCCCGTTCAGATACGCAGCGCCGTCGAGACCGTCGAGTGGCGCTCCCCCGATACGGCGCTCCCGAGCCAAGTGATCAACCTGGCGGACGACGTGACATCGATTCTCGAACATCTCGAAAACACCGAGGTTCGAATCGAAGGAACCGAGGGGAGCGTAACGGCCGACGCGATCGTGTTACCCGAGTTCGACGCGCTCATGGACTACGTTCAGGCCGCGATCCGCGACGGGCTTCAGTCACCGATGGTCAGGAGCTACCTCGAACGGATGGGCTTCGACGTGGATTCCTATCGGCCGATATCACACGAGATCGCAGGAAAAGCGGAGGTTTCGACCGAAGAAGCCCGACGGATCCGGCTGGAGTACGCCGATCGACTCGAGGACGACGTTCGAACTATTAAAATAAATTAGTGATGCAATCGATACTGTCGATCAGTTCAGCGGGAAGTCGTTGTCAACGGTCAGGTCTCCTGTTGCCTCGAAGCTTCTATCTAGGAGGATCGAGTCACTGGATTCGTGGACCACTCGGATGCGGATATCGTTACCGGATGTTAACGCGGTAGCAGTATTGTCACCGTTGTCGAGGTCCGCAACGAACTGATCGCCAACCGAGAACCGGCTGTCGTATGCGTTGGCCGACCTGTAAGTATCCCCGTCGAACGAGACGATGACGGTTAGTTCATCGGATTCAATCGAGTCTCCGCCGTTGTGCTCAATTGTCGTGTTGTTCGCAGCGTAATCCACGTTAACATTGAGCTGCGCCGACGGCTGGTTGTCTCCGAGCGAGTCGCCGAGTCCGAGCACGAACGTCCCGATGACGGCCGCGAGGATCACTGTAATTGCGACCATGAGGATGACCCCGATAACAGGGCTCACCGCACGGTCGTCCGAGTTGAACAAGTTGGTTGCTTTCATGGGTTTTGAATCCAGCCGTACGCCGGTACGGATCGACTAGTCGCCGATCCCGTCCGGTTGCTGGTTACTTAACACGAGGTAGACCTTCCTTAATTACTTACCGACCTAGCTATCAACCCTGAAAATTAGTCGGCCGTGTTTACATTCCAGATACGTGGCAGATTTTCCGTAGCCGACGCTCAACGGCTCGCGCGCTTGCCCCATCTACAGCGATCGGATGTATCTCGACCTCCAGCAATTCCGTGAGAACGGGACCGAAGCCTGCAACAGTTATATACTCTCAGTGAATCCCCTCCGTTATGGGCGTTTCCGAGATACTCGAGGGACAGAACCTCACGCATCGCCAGATGGGTGCCATCATGATCGGCTGGCTGGTGCTCGTGACGATCGTCTCCGTCGGGCTCCTGCTGTACACCGCGAGCAACATCGTCTGAACCCGGCGGCGGGGGCCGCGAACACAACCCTCTTTTAGTCGTTCATCATCGATGCGGATATGGAACCCGACAGCGATTCACACGACCGCGAGGAGGCCGTAGCGACATCGACCGACGGCGGAACCGACCGACGGCTCGTCGGCGGGTGGGAGGGGCGCTACTACGAGGACTTCGAGATCGGCGACGTGTACAAACACCCGTACGGGCGCACCGTCACGGAGACGGACAACGTCTGGTTCACGAACCTGTCGATGAACCTCAATCCGATGCATTTCAACGAGGCGTACGCGGCCGAGACGGAGTTCGGCGAGCGCCTCGTCGACGGCACTTTCGTCATCGCGCTCGCGGTCGGGATGAGCGTTATCGACGTGAGCGCCAACGCCACCGCGAACCTCGGCTACGACGAGATCCGCCACCACGCGCCCGTCTTCCACGGCGACACCCTCTTCGCCGAGTCCGAGGTCATCGAAAAGCGCGAGTCCTCCTCGCGCGACCACGTCGGCATCGTCACCACGGAGCTGCGGGCGTACAACCAGGAGGACGAACTCGTGCTCTCCTTAGAGCGCACGCCGATGGTGCTGAAACGCTCGTACGCCGAGCCGAGCCCCGCGCAGCCGACGGGCTGGCCCGAGGGGATCGGCACGCAACCGGAGGATCTGGAGTGAGTTCCCCCGGTTCTAGCGGTCCCGACGCCCCGACCGCGAGCGACCCCGTTCCGGACGTCCGGCTCGGCGGCGACCTCCCGATCGCGACCCCCGAGGAGGCCGCCGCGCTCGTGCCCGAGACCGCGACGCTGCTCGTCTCCGGTTTCGGCGGCGTCGGCTACCCGAAGCTCGTCCCCGAGGCGCTCGCCGCGGGCGACGCCCGCGAGCTCACGGTCGTCTCCGGCGGCGGCGTCGGCGACGAGATCGACCGCGCCCTCGTCGAGTCCGGCGACATGGCCCGCCGGTACCCGTTCGTCCCGAACGAGACCTCTCGGGCGGCCGCCAACGACGGCCGGATCGCGTTCCACGACCGCCACATCTCGCGGCTGGCCGACGAGGTGCGCTTCGGCGGCATCCGCGCCGGAATGCGCGGGGAGACGATCGCGGTCGTCGAGGCCGTCGCGGTCGGTCCCGGCTGGCTCGTCCCGTCGACGTCCATCGGTCACACGCCCGCATACGTGGGTGCCGCCGATCGCGTCATCGTCGAGGTGAACCGCGCCCAGCCGGTCGAACTCGCTCGCGTCCACGACGTGCACGTCCGCGAGAATCCGCCGAACCGCGCCCCGATCCCCCTCGACGATCCGCTCGGCGAGACCGACGGGCCAGCGGTCCGGTTCGACCCCGCGAAGCTCGCGGCCGTCGTCGAGACCGATCGGCCGGACGACCCCTACGAGTTCCGGGAAGCGTCCCCGACCGACGAGGCGATCGCCGAGAACCTCGGGGCGTTCCTCGAAACCGAACTCGACCGTAACCCGCTCTTCGACCACGCGGCGAACCTCCAATTCGGCGTCGGGAGCCTCGGCAACGCGCTGATGGGCGCGCTCGCGGACGTCGACTTCGGCGACCGTCCCGTGTCGTACGTCGGCGAGGTCGTCCAGGACGGGCTCCTCGACATGCTCGACGCCGGCGACCTCGAGGGCGCGAGCGCGACGTCGCTGGCGCTGTCGACCGACGGCCAAGCGCGATTCTTCGACGACATCGAGCGCTACGCCGAAGACGTGGTGTTGCGGCCGGCGGACGTCTCGAACGCCCCCGAACTCATCGACCGTTTCGGCGTCGTCGGCGTCAACAGCGCCGTAGAGGTTGATCTCTACGGGAACGTGAACGCCACCCACATCGGCGGCACACGCGTCGTTAACGGGATCGGGGGCGGCGGTGACTTCGCTCGGAACTGTCGGCTCGGGGTCATCGCGCTTCCGTCGACGGCAGTCGGCGGCGACGTCTCGCGGATCGTCCCGCTCACTCCCCACACCGACCACACCGAACACGACGCGAGCGTGGTCATCACCGAACACGGCGTCGCGGACCTCCGCGGATGCTCGCCACGGGAGCGAGCCGTCGCGCTCATCGAGGTCGCCGATCCGTCGTTCCGCGAACCGCTCGACGCGTACCGCGAGCGAGCCGCGGCCGAGGGAGGGAACACGCCGCACGACCTCGACACCGCGTTTTCGTGGAATTAGCGTGACACGAACGTGGGCGTTCGGTCGGGTTTCGTGTCCGAGTGCGTGAAATAACCGAACGACTAACTCGTGATAGAGTGAGCGTTTTCGAGTGTTGGGTATCGCGGCCGTGAAATCTGCCCGGCTACGACACGCTTTTATCAATCGACGTAATGCCTTGAGTCACATGATAGATGGTGACAAGCCAACTCGACGCGACGTAGTAAAAGGTGCGGCGACCCTCGGCGTTGTGGGGCTCGCGGGTTGTTCCGACGACGACGACGGGGACGAAGTAACGATCACCATTGGGGGGACGTCGACGGGAAGTTCCACGCAGGCGGCCGGACAGGCGCTCGCTCGCGCGGCACAGCAGCACAGCGACTTCGTCAACATCTCCGTCCAGGAGACGGACGGTTGGACGGCGAACCTGTACGAGTACGACGCTGGCCAGATTCCGGCGATGGGCGTCGACAACAACTCGCTGGCGAAGGCGATCGCCGACGAAGGACCGTTCGCGGACGATCCGGTCGACTCGCTTCCCCACCAGGGGTTCCTGTTCACGTCGCTACAGATCCACTGGGTCGGCCTCGACGGGAGTGGCCTCGAATCGACGGAGGACCTCCGCGAGGGCGGCTACACGATCTATCCGATCCAGCCCGGATTCGGGACGCGGCTGCTCACCGAGGAGATCATCCGGGAGGCGGACATGTGGGAGCAGAACGACATCCTCAACGTCGACACGGGCGACATTCCGGGCGCCGTGGAGGAGGACCGCGTCGACGCGCTCTGTCTGTACGGCGCCAACGGCGTCAACCTCTCCGGCTGGTGCCAGGAGGTCGACGTGCGAAGTGGCGGGCGGCTGAACCTGCTCGAAGTCGACGACGACTTCCGGCAGACCATCGAGGACCACCCCGGTGCGATCCTCGAGGAGATCGAGCCGTACGGGTACGAACAGGAGGTCACCGAGTTCACCGACGAACTCGTCACGTGGTCGCTCGCGGGACAGTGGGCGTTCAGTCCGGAGATCCCGGCTCGGGCGACCGAGGAGGTCTGCCGGCTGGCGCTCGAACACGAGGACACGCTCCGCGAGTCCGACCCGACCACGCTCGAGTACTCACCGGAGGCGATGACCGCGACGGTCATCCCCGAGCTCGAGATCCACGAGGGCGTCGCCGACTTCTTCGATGACAACGGCGTCTGGGACGACTCCTGGATCCGCGGCGAAGCGGAATAACCGGCGCGTAACCCCTCGAACACCCCGTACTTTCACGACGGATGGCTAATCAACCCACCAATTCCACCGATCCGACCGATCCGCCTGACCAGTCCGATACGTCAGACGAGAGTCTCCTTGCCGATCAAGAATCACTCGACTTAGCTCCGGGTGAGCGGGGACAGCGACAGCTCTGGCTGTACCTCCTCTCGATGCCGTTCTGGTTCCTCATCATCTTCCTGCCGACGCTCATCGTCCCGAACTTCCTCTCGGGCGCGTACGGAGCGGCGCTCCCCGAGCTGCTGTTCGATAACCCGGTCGCGTTAGCGGACGCTGCCGAGGCCGTTTCGACGACTATCTTGGGCGTCGCCGGTGTCGGGGGAGTCATCGTCGTCTCGCTGCTCATCTTGTGGCTCGGGTCCGGCGTCGAAGAGCGGCTTCGGATGGCGCTGGTCTCGTTTTCCATCCCGTACTGGCTGATCGTGATGTGGTACTCGTACACCCAGCTGATGCCGCGAGGGCAGTACGCGGTCGCGTTCCTCGGCGGGATCCTCGGGCTGTACGTGATCTCCGAGCTCGATGACCCGATTATCGAACGGAACTGGCTCGAAATCGGCTTGCTCGTCGGTTCCGGACTCGTCTCGCTCGCCACGAGCGCGTACCTGTTCATCAACTACCAGCGGGTCGCGATCGACACGGTCGGGCGCGCCACGCAGCCGGAGCTGGCAATGGCGTTCGCGTTCACGCTCGCCATCATCTACCTCACGTGGCGGTCGTTCGGAATGACCTTCCTGATCGTCGTGCTCGCGGGGATCGGCTACGGGCTCACCGGCCCGTACATGCCCGGCGCGCTGAGCCACGGCGGGCTCTCCGGCACGCGGATCCTCCGGATCCTCGTGGTGAGCGTCGACGGGTTCTTCGGGTTCCTCACCCGGCTCGTGGCGGCGTGGATCGCCCTCTTCCTGCTGTACGCCGGACTCCTGAAGGCGTACGGTGCGTTCGATCTCATCCTCCGGCTCGCGGTTCGGTCGGCGAAGTACGTCGACTCCGGAATCGCCCAGACGGCCGTCATCGCCAGCGCGGTCATCGGCTCCGTCAACGGAAGCCAGACCGCGAACGCCGGTATGACGGGATCGTTCACCATCCCGCTGATGAAAGAAAACGGCGTCAAGCCCGAGACGGCGGGCGGCATCGAGGCCGTCGCGTCCACCGCCGGGCAGGTGCTCCCGCCCGTGATGGGCGCGGGGGCGTTCATCATGGCGTCGCTCATCACCGGGATCACCTACGTCGACGTCATTATCGCCGGGCTGATCCCGGCGGTGATCCTCGTCGTCTCGATCGTCATCGCGGTCCACTACGTCGCGGCGCCGCAGATCGACGACCCGGAGATGAAAGGCGTCATCGGGGAGCCGATGAGCCAGCGCGCGATCCTGCTCGAATCGCTGAAGTACGGGGTTCCGCTGCTCATCCTGATCTACATCCTCGGCGTGTTACAGTACACCGTGATGACCGCCGCGTTGTACACGGCGGTCTCGATGATCGTCTTCGGCGTGACGATCCCGCAAATTCAGGCCACGCTCGACGGTGAGAGCCGAATAGAGGCCTTCTTCGACACGATGAAACAGACGGTCGACGGCTTCCGCGAGGGGGTCATCGTCGTCGCGCCGGTGACGATCATCCTCGCGGCGATCAACGGCGTCGTCGACATCCTGATGGCGACCGGCGTTCCGACCGCAATCTCGCTGACGCTGCTCGACCTGTCGGGCGGCGTGATGATCATCGCGGTGATCCTCGCGATGATCATCTGTATCATCCTCGGACTCGGAATGCCGACGACCGCGGCGTACACGGTCGTGGCGCTGCTCGTCGCGCCGACGCTCATCAGTCAGTTCTTCGTGCCGGACCTGGCCGCCCACTTCTTCGTGTTCTACGCCGCGATCCTCGCCGGCCTGACGCCGCCCATCGCGACGTGTGTCGCGGTCACCTGCGGCATCTCCGGCGGCGGGTTCTGGGGGAGCTGTAAGGAGGCGCTGCGCATCTCCGCGCCGCTTTTCGTCCTCCCGTTCGCGTTCGTCTACCACCCGGAGCTGGTCTCCGGTGAGTTCACGTACGCGTCCCTCTCCGCCGGCGCGATCGCCATGCTCGGATCGCTGGCGATCATCCACGGGATCAACTACCGGTTCGTCTTCGGCCGCGGACAGACGTACGGGCTCCGTATCGCCTTCTTCGCCGCCGGTGTCGTGGCGATGGTTCACCCGATGCAGCTCGTCCAGTTCGGCGCGCTCGCCGCCGTCGGCGCGCTGTACGTGCTGCAGGTCATCGTCGGTCGCCCGAACCCGATCGGCGCGATCCGGGGGGCCGCGGGCGTCATCTCCGGACGCAAGCGATAACGGAGGTCGTAGCGGGCGACACCCGACCGGACGTTTTCGTCCCCGTTCGGTAGCAGAGAAGTGTTCGGCTCCGTCGCGATTCGGTTCTTCGAGCGTGTTCTCGCGCGCCACGAGCGCTCGCTGAAGGGCGCTCTTGATCGGCGGCTGGAGTGAGTGACGTGGACGGATCGAGCGGTTGTTTATCTGTGATCGAACGGTGCTGCTGGCGGCCGTTTATACGCACTTGACGACTCTGCGGTACACACCTCCAACGCCCAGCCGCTCGCTTACAAACGATCGCCGCCATCGCTCACGGTCAATTAAATGCCGTATCGCCGCAACCAATCTGTAACACTCACTCCCGCCACCGATCGTCGCTCTGTCTGCACTGGCCGGAACTGGGTGGATCAGTACGACCGCGGCAGTCCGAGCACCCGTTCGCCGAGGTAGTTGAGCGCGAGCTGCTGGGTCACGGGGACGAGCCGCGTCAGCCGCGCCTCGCGGAAGTAGCGTTCCACGTCGTACTCGCGGGCGACGCCGAAGCCGCCGTGGGTCTGGACCGCGGCGTCGGCCGCGTCGAACGCCGCCTCGGCGGCGAGGTACTTCGCGACGTTCGCCTCTGCGCCCGCCTCGGTTCGATCGAGGTCGTCGAGGCGGTCGGCGGCGTCGTAGATCACCTTCTTGGCCGCGAGCAGGTCGGCGTACGCCTCCGCGAGCGGGTGTTGGATCGCTTGGTTCGCCCCGATCGGCCCGCCGAACACCTCGCGCTCGTTGGCGTACGCGATCCCGCTCTCGAGCGCGGTCTCGCCGAGCCCCAAGCACTCGGCGGCGATCACCAGCCGCTCCTCGTTGAGCCCGTCGAGTACCTGGTAGAACCCCTGTCCCTCCTCGCCGATGAGATTCTTCGCCGGAACGCGGACGTCGTCGAAGAAGAGCTGATAGGAGTGGACCGCTCGGCTCGCAGTCTTCGGAATCGACTCGATCTCCAGTCCGTCCGCGTACGCGTCCTCTAGGTCGACGAGGATCATCGAGATGCCGCGCGTTCGCTTCTCGACCTCCTCGCGCGGGGTCGTCCGCGCCATCAACACGAGGTAATCGCTGTCCTCGACGCGGGAGATCCACACCTTCTCGCCGTTGATCACGTACTCGTCGCCGTCGCGTCGGGCCCGAGTCGTCATCGCCGTCGAGTCGGAGCCGGCGTTCGGCTCGGTCAACCCGAACGCTTGGATCGTCTCCTCTCCCGCGGCGACCTTCGGAAGCAGCTCTTCTTTGATCTCCTCGCTCGCGTACTTCACGATCGGCACCGAGTTGTAGATCCCGCCGTGGATCGCCTGCGGCGCGGAGAACCCGCCGCCGCTGGCCGCGATCTCTTCCATCATCACGACCGCCTCGCTCGTCGACATCCCGACCCCGCCGTACTCTTCGGGGATCAGCATTCCGAGCCAGCCGTCCGCGGCGAGCCGGTCGACGAACTCCTGTGGGTACGTCGCCGTGCGGTCGCACTCCCGCCAGTACTCGTCGTCGAACTCCGAACAGAGGTCGCGAATGCTCCGCCGAACCAACGACTGCTGTTCGGTGAGCGCGACTGAATCGCGCCAGTCTTGTGGCATACGATGACCTGCACCACCTCGTCTGATAAGGGTTCGCGTCGTGGCGATCCGTGCCCGGAATTGGCAGCCTGACACGAGTTCCGCCACGGTCCGGGTTGCCGAGAGCGGACCGCTTATGAATCGGGCTGTGGTGCCTGACGGTGGATGGACCGTTCCTACTGGCGGACGGTGTCGTTGGTCACGCTGTGGCAGGTGTCGGCGAGTATCTGTTATTACACGGTGTTCGCGGCGACGCCCTTTTTCCGCGACGCCTTCGGGCTCTCGCGGTTCGAGGTCGGGATCGTCGTCACGACGCTCACCCTCGGCTACGCGATGTTTCTCCTTCCGGTGGGTGCGCTCACGGACCGATTCGGCGAACGGCGGACGCTCTCTCTCGGGCTCGTGGGGCTCTCGGCCGGAATGGTTCTCGTCGCCGGCGCGCCCACGTACGCGCTGCTTCTCGCCGCGGTCTTCCTGCTCGGCTCGGTGTACAGCACCGCGATGCCGGGGACGAACAAGGCCGTGTACGACAGCGTCGAACCGGGCCGACAGAACATGGCGATGGGCATAAAACAAGTCGGTGTCACCGGGGGGAGCGGTATCAGCGCGCTGCTCGTCACCGGGCTCGCCGGGTACTTCTTCTGGGAGATCGGCTTCCTCATCGCGGCAACTCTCGGAATCGTCGTCGCGGTCGGGTTTTACGTTCTCTATCGTGGCGAGGGCGGCGGGACGACCAGCTATCCCGATCTCCGGGGGTTGGCGAGTAACCGACCGTACATGCTGCTCGCCGTCTCCGGGTTGTTCCTCGGCGCGGCGCTGTTCACCACGACCGGCTACACCGTGTTGTACGTCGAGGAATCGATCGGAGCGTCGGTCGCGTTCAGCGGCGTCGTGCTCGCTATCGTGCAGCTGTTCGGCAGCGGCGGTCGGCTCCTCGGCGGGTGGCTCTCCGACCGGCTCCCGGGCGATCCGCAGACCCGGATCGGCGGAATATTGCTGGTACAGACGCTTGCGAGCGCGGCCCTGTTCCTCGTCGTTGCCCGGACGACGACGCCGGCGAACGCCGGGATCGCGTTCGCGGTGCTCGGCTTCTTCGTGCTCGGGTTCACCGGCGTCTACTACTCGTGTATGGCGACGCTCGTCCCCGCCGAGCAGATGGGGAGCGCCACCGCGGGATGCCAGCTCGCGTTGACCTCGGGGGCGCTGTTCGCGCCGCCCGCCTTCGGCTACCTCGCCGACACGCTCGACTACCGCGCGAGCTGGACGCTGCTCGCGGGCGTCTGTCTCGTCGCCGCGGTCCTCGTCGTCTCCGTCATCCGCTCGGAGCCGCCGGTCGGCGAGACGGCGATGGCGGAGTGAGTCGGGACCCGATACCCGCCGTTTCTCACCGAATTCTGTCGGTCGCTACCGCCGGTACCGCCCCGCCGTCGCGGCAACCTCGGCAGCTACCCCCGGACCTATCAGGGACCACGGAGAACCCGTGCTCAATGGACGCCGACGAGCAACGGATCGTGGCCTTCACCGCCGGGTCGCACGGGCTCGTCCACACGTACGAGCTCTCGATACCGATCCTGTTGACGGTGTGGATCGCGGAGTTCTCGACGACTGCGGCGGCGCTCGGTCTCATCGTCACGATCGGCTACGGCCTGTTCGGCGTCGGGGCGCTCCCCGGGGGTATCTTGGTCGATCGGTTCGGCTCCAAGCCGCTCATCCTCGCCTGTCTCGGCGGGATGGCCGGGTCGTTTCTCCTCGTGAGCGTCGCACCGAACCTCCTCACGCTCGCGGTCGCGATCGCCGTCTGGGGCGTCACCGCGAGCGTGTACCACCCCGCGGGGTTGGCGCTGATCTCGAAATCGATCGACAAGCGGGGAACCGCGCTCGGTTACCACGGGATCGGCGGCAACCTCGGGATCGCCTTCGGCCCGCTGGCGACCGCGCTGCTGTTGTTAGCGTTCGACTGGCGCGTCGTCGCGGCGGCGCTGACGCTTCCCGCGCTCGCGGTCGCGGCCTACGGACTCACCGTCGACGTCGGAGCGGCGCTCCCGGACGACGCCTCGTCTTCGTCGGACGCGGCGAGCGAGGGGGGCACTAAAGGCGAGGTCTCGCTGGCGACGATCGCCGACGACACGCGGATCCTGCTCGCGGGCGGCTTCCTCGTCGTCTTCGCGTTCGTCACGTTCAGCGGGCTCTACTACCGGACCTTCCTCACGTTCCTCCCCGATCTGCTCGGCGACGTGCTCGGTGGACTGATCGACGTGCAACTCATCGACCCCGAGAGCCCCTACGCCGACGAGTTCGACGTCGGTCGATACCTGTACGTCGCCGTCCTCACGGTCGGCGTGCTCGGCCAGTACCTCGGCGGTCGGATCGCCGACCGGATGTTGCCGGAGCGAGGACTGATCGCGGTTATGGCCGTGTTAGCGGTGCTCGCGCTGTTGTTCGTTCCGGCGGGCGCGACTACCGCGACGTTCGTCGTCGTCTCGTTGCTGCTCGGCGTCGCGCTGTTCACGGTTCAGCCGCTTTCGCAGGCGACGGTGGCCGCGTACTCGCCAAGCGAGGCCCGCGGCATCTCGTTCGGCTACACGTACCTCGGCATCTTCGGGGTCGGTGCACTCGGGGCCGCGCTCGCGGGAACGGTGCTCACTCGTGCTGGTCCACAGGAGCTGTTCTTCGTCCTCGCGTCCATCGCGACGCTCGGCTCGCTGTCGGCGGTCGCGGTCACCCGCTTCGCGACGCGTCAAGACTGACCGGCGACGCGCCGCTCGGACGGCGGTATTTAAGAACACACGTGGGTAATCGTGGCGTATGTATCACGTCCTGCTGCCGATCGATATCGAGGAGGGCCGTGCTCGCTCACAGGTGGAGCTGTTGGAGTCGCTTCCGGTGGACCCGGACGAGATCAGAGCGACGGTGTTACACGTGTACGAGGCCGTCGACGCGCCGGCCGACGAGGCGGGATCGGCGCTTATCGACGACATCAACGAATCGATCGAGGAGCTTCGTGGGGTTCCGGACTCGCTCCAACTCGTTGAGGCAGAGCTCGACGCGCTCGGGATCGCGAACGACCGCGTGCTTCACGTGGGCGACGCTGCAGAAGCGATTCAGTCGGTCGCCCGCGACCGCGACGTGGACGCCATCGTCATCGGGATGCGGAAGCGCTCGCCGGTCGGCAAGGCGCTGTTCGGCAGCGTCAGCCAGACCGTCCTGCTCAACGCCGACCGCCCGGTGATCGTCGGCAAGCCGAACGGCGACGGCGAGTAGCGATAGCAGCCGTTTCGACAGCCTGCCTTCTCACTCGGTTGCCGCGTCCACCAGCTCCGCAACCGTCGGTCGCCCCGCGCCCGCTCCGGGCGCCGACGCGAGCGACTCGACGACCGCAGCGAGCCGTTCGGCGTCTACGCCGGTTCCAGCGAGTAATCCCTCGACCTTCGCACGGCTCTCCGCGGTCGACATCGGCGTCTCCGGTTCGCCGAGCGGGTTCCGCACGGAGCGCTCGTGGGTCTCGCCGTCGGCGGTCACGCTGACCTCGGCACCCCATTCGCTGGGGAACCGCTCTTCGACTCCCTCGTCGGTCGTGACGCGCGTCGCGTCCATCAGCCGACGAGTCTCGGGATCGTTCCACCGGGGTGCGTCATCGAACCGGCCGACGGCCCGGAGAAACGGCTCGGCGCCCGCCGACCCCTCCGTGAGCGTCAGGGCGGCGGCGAACGGCGCGGAAAACTGGCAGTCGACGAAGCTCTCGGGGCGGCGTTTCGCCTCGATCGGGTCGCCGGTGAGCCGGATGCCCGGGCTCGGGATCGCGACCTCGACCGCCGTCACGTCTCCGGGGTCGACCGCGTCGGAGATCTCTCGGAGCCCGTCGATCGCGGCGTGGAGGTAGCGACAACACGGGTACGGCTTGCGACCGGTCTCGGCGACCGCGTCCCGCGACTCCAGTCGATCGATCGCCGCGGGGTTCGGGCCGTCGGTGTATCCCGTGAGGAAACCGTGGTCGCCCTCGATCGGGTCGGCGGCGCCGACGACGCCCGCCGCGGCGAGGTCGGTCGCCTCGATCGCTCGGCGGGCGGCGAGCCCGGGGTGGAGCCGCTTGTTCCACGCCCCGTTCGCGAGGAACTGCAGGGAGCCGGCGGCCTGACTCCCCGCGATCCCGAGGGCGTTCCGGAGCGCGTCGGCGTCGAGGTCGCGGGCGACTCCCGCGGCGGCGACGGCCCCGAACGTCCCGCACGTGGCGGTCACGTGGAAGCCGCGGTCGTAGTGCGAGTCCGGCCCCACGAGCTCCCCCACGGTGCAGGCGACGTCGTAGCCGGCGGCGACGCCCGCGAGGAACCGGTCGACGCTCGCGTCTGCGCCCTCGGCGGCCGCGAGCGCGGCGGCGATCGTCGGCGCGCCGGGATGCAACGAGGAGGGGAGGTGCGTGTCGTCGAAATCGAGGCTGTGTGCGAGCGCGCCGTTCGCGAGTGCGGCGTCCGCGGGAGTCATGTGCTCGCCGGTCGGGAGGACGGTCGCGGTCGCGTCGGTATCGGGGTCGGGCGCCGGGCCCGAGAGCGTTCGGACCCCTTCGAGTATCGATTCAGAAGAATCGGCGTGAGCGGCCCCGCCGATCGTCACGGCGAACCAGTCGAGAAGATGGTCCGGGAGGTCCGGACGGTCGCCGTCGACGGTCTCGCAGTGGTCGACGATTCGATCTGTAACCATACGGAGGCGTGCACAGCGGCGGGTATCAATATTCGGCTGTCGGCAGGGACGACCCGAGCGTCGAGGCCGACGCGCCGCGATTCACTCCTCGTCGTCGGACTCGCCGTGTCCCTCGCGGTCGTCTTCGTCGTCCTCACCCTCGTTGACCGCGATCGTTACGGGTCCGTCGTCTTCGTCGTCCCCGTCGACGTCCACCGTCTCGTACTCCGACAGGGTCGTCTCGCGGGTGTCGTCTCGGGCGTGCTCGAGCTCGCTCATCGCGTAGCCGACCGCGTAGCCGGTCGATCCGCCGACCAGCGCGCCGATCCCCGCTCCGACCGGTCCGCCGCGGGCACCGAGCACCGCGCCGGCGAACCCGCCGAGCGTGGCCGCCCGCTCGGCCTCTCGTTCGGACCGGGTCCGCTCACGCGCCGAACCGCCTCCGCGGACGCCGTGGCTCTCGTCGTGGTCGTGATGAGTCATACTCTTCGTACGGGTTCCGGCGGCCTATAGGCTTCGGCGGTCGTCGAGAGAGCGGCCGTCGCCTCCCTGCGCTAGACCGTGTGCTTCGCTTCGCCCGGGTCCTCGACGACCTCGACGCCGCGATTGTTGACCGCGTAGGGGTCGAGCCCCTGCTCTTGAAGGAACTGCTTGTAGAGCCGCTCGGCGGTCTCGCCGTCCTTCTGTTTGTCGCTGGCGTGGTCGCACAGCTCGATCAGGTTCTCGGGGACGTCGTTCTCGTGGACGATCCAGTGGTTGATCGTGTCCGAGAGCCGCCGAATAGGCGAGGTGAAGTGGCCGTAGATGTCGAAGTTGAGCGCGTGGTGGCCGCCGAACGGGTCGTTCATGTACTTCGCGCGGGGCATCACTTTCAGCACGGCCCGCTGGATCTTGTTGAGCTGGCGGTCCGGCGCGGTTTCGAGGGCGGCGTTGACGGCCTTTCGCGGGTCGCCGCCCCACGCGTCGCCCGGGATCGAGACGCCGTCGAGGTCCTGGATCTCCTGGAGCGCCTTGCTCCACTGGTCCGGGGTCGGCTGCGGGTGGACGCGGTACATCGCCTCGACGCCGCGGTCCCACATCAGGGTGTGTGTCACCGCCTTGTTCGCTTTCAGCATCGACTCCTCGATGATGGTGTGTGCGTGGTCGCGGCTGGGATTCAACACGAGCGAGCCGTCCTCCTTGCGCTGCTCGTGCATCCGGTCGGCCAGTTCGAAAGCGAGCGTGTTCTCCTCGCCGAGCGGGAGCGAGGGGTCCTCAAGTCGCTCTTCACACTGCTTGTAGGTGAGCCGCTCGTCCGAGTTGATGACGGACTTGTAGATCTCGATGTCCTCGAAGGAGAGCGTCTCGTCGTCGATCTCCATCTCGACGGTGTGCGCGAGCCGGTCCTCGTTCGGGACGAGCGAGCAGACCGTCTCGGCGAGCACCGGCGGGAGCATATGGATCGTGTAATCGGGGAGATAGACGGTGTTGGCCCGCTCGACGGCCTCCTCCCACATCGCGGTGTCGGGGGTGACGTAGTGGGTGACGTCGGCGATGTGGACCCACAGCCGGTAGGCCCCCTCCTCGCGCTCGATCGAGATGGCGTCGTCGAAGTCCTGTGCGTCGACCGGGTCGGTCGTCCACGTGGTGAGCCCCCGGAGGTCCCGCCGCTCGTCGATCTCGGCTTCGATCTCGTCGTACACGCCCTCGGTCCGGGTCTCGGCCTCGCGCAGGACCTCGTTCGGGAACTCGTCGCGGATCTCGAACTCCTCGAACAGCTCCGTCCGCTTCTCGGCGAGGCGGTCCGCGAGCGCCTCCGTGATCGTCACGGGGCCTTGGTCCTCCGCGGAGCCCGGCTTCGGCTCGTCGTCTGACATACGGTGACCAACGCGGGTCCGTTAGAAAGGCCTGTCGGGGAGCGGCGACCACGCGGGAGATAACAGAGCGGAGTCGCGTCGCGGGCTATCGGTCGCGCTCGGATCGTGTCGTCGATTCTGAAGCGTCGACCGCGGCGGCGTATCGGTCGAGAAACTCCTCCCGCGTGAGGCCGTCGGACTCGAACGAGAGGATCAGCGATTCGAGCCCGTCGCGGGGCTGGTGACAGATGTCGTCGTCGCAGTCGGTACAGAGGTACTCGAACTCCTTGTCGCGCCGGTTCCAGCGGTCGCCCTCCTTGTCGTACTCGCGCGCGTCCTCGCGGAGCACCGAGTCCCCACACGCGATGCAGATCACCGTCCGCCGGTCCCGGCTTCTCCGGGCTCGCCACATATCTCTCTCATCGACCCCGCAGCACTTAGCGTTTGGTGCGCCGGCTGACGCCCGTCGGACGCGGGGGTTCGGGTCGATCGGTCGGCGACACCGTAGCCAACCGATCTACACTTCTATTACCGTGGGTGCACTCTCGCCGATATGACGATCACCGAATCAGACCTCCCGGGCGTCGGGAAGAAGTTCGAGATCGAACTGAAGGACGGCGAGATGATCGTCGTCATCCACAACACGGGTAAACGCGAGCTGTTCTACCGACCGGAGCGGGACGCCGACTCCGAGAAGGTGTTCGAGTTCGACGACGACCTCGCTCGCACTATCGGCTCGATCATCGAAGGCGCGTACTTCCAGCCGATCGAACCGGACACACAGGAGACGACGCTTCCGGGCGGGATCCTCTTGGAGTGGTACGAGCTCCCTCCCGGCTCGCCGCTCATCGGCGAAAGCTTGGAGAGCGCCGACATCGGCAACCGCACCGGTCTCGCGATCGTCGCGATCCAGCGCGACGACGACGTCATCGATAGCCCCGACGCCTCCACGACGCTCCGTGAAAGCGACACCCTGATCGGCGTCGGCACCCGCGAGAACTGCGCGGCGTTCGAGGAGATCCTCTCGGAATGACCGGGTCTCGGTGCAGCGACGGTACCGGTCAGGAGGTGCCAGCCGGTGGCTGACGCCCTCCTCGAACTGGGGATCATGTTCGCGGCGATCGCGGGCGTCGGTGCGCTCGCGAACCGACTCGGTCAGTCGGTGATCCCGTTTTATATCGTCGTCGGCATGGTCCTCAGCGAGTACGTCCTCGGTCGGGTCGCGCTGCCGATGCTCGGAACGGTGTTCGTTCCCGAGTCGGAGTTCATCACGATCGGGGCGGAGCTCGGCATCGTTTTCCTCCTGTTCTTTCTCGGCTTAGAGTTCAACCTCGACCGCCTGCTCGATCGTCGCACCGAGATCGGGACCGCGGGAACGATCGACCTCGCCAACTTCGGCGCCGGCTTCGTCATCGGCTGGCTCGTCTTCGGCGCGTTCCTGCCCGCGTTTCTGATCGCCGGGATCATCTACATCTCCTCGTCGGCGGTGATCACGAAGTCGCTCATCGACCTCGGCTGGATCGCGAACGACGAGTCCGAGCCGATGCTGGGGACGCTCGTCTACGAGGACCTGTTCATCGCGGTGTACCTCGCGGTCGCGTCCGCCATCGTGCTCGGTGGCGGCAGCGTCGCCGCGGCCGCGTTCGACATCGGGATCGCGCTCGCCTTTATCCTCGTGCTCCTACTTCTCGTGTACTTCGGCACCGCGGCGTTCGCCCACCTCGTCGAGACCGACAACCACGAGTCCATCGTGCTCCGGGCGGTCGGCGTGCTGGTGTTGATCGCGGGGGCGGCGCTCTCGCTCGGCGTCAGCGAGGCGGTCGCCGCCTTCTTCGTCGGGATGGCGTTCTCGTCCACGGAGCACGTCCATCAGATCGAAGAGCTGCTCGAACCGCTCCGTGACACCTTCGCCGCGGTGTTCTTCTTCTGGATCGGGTTGGTCACCGACCCGCTCCTGTTCGGCGGCGTCGCCGCGCTGATCGCGTTGGCCGTCCTCGTGACCACGCCGACGAAGCTCGTGACGGGGTTTCTGGGCGGTCGCGCGTTCGGTCTCGACACCCGGCGGTCGACGCGGGTCGGGCTCGGGATGACGACTCGCGGGGAGTTCTCGCTGATCATCGCGACGATCGCTATCACCGGGGCGGAGGCCGGTGCGTTCGACCCCGAACTCGCGGCGACGATCAACGCCTTCGCGGTCGGGTACGTCCTCGTGATGGCGATCCTGGGCACGACGCTGATGCAGTACTCCGAGCCGTTCGAGCGGTTCGCGGTGTCGCGGCTCGACGGGGTCGCCGCGCCGAGCGAGCCCGAGGCCGCGGACTGAGGCTCGGTCGTTGATTTATAAGTGGCTGACTGGAGATCCTCGGTGAACACCGCCAAAGCCCCAGCCGCGAGGACGGCGCACGCTCGTTGCGCGTTTCAGTCGCTCACTCCGTTCGCTCCTTCCAGTGTTACGTCGTCATCAGAACGCGAAGCGTTCTGATTGGCTCACGAGGCCTCTGCTCTCGTGAACGCCTGCGCCGTCCTCGCGACAGGGCGAGAGCGGAGCTCTCGCTTGCAACCGGCGCATAGCGCCGGTGACAGCGAGGCGCTTCGCGCCTCTGGCAGCCGGCGGCAGAGCCGCCGGCGACTGCCCCTTTGGGTCCCTCCCCGACCGCAACCGCACCGCACCTCACGCCTCCCCAGCCTCGTCGGACCGGCGCAGATGCGCCGGTCCGCCTCCCTCGCGCGGGCTCCTCGCGGTCGCCGGTGGCAACCGCTCGGAGGCACGCGCCACCGCCTTTGTTCGGTATAAGTGTCTGCTGCCGCCGTCGCCTACGCCTCCAGCTCCGCGAACACGGTCTCGACCATCTCGCCGGTGTCGTCGATGATCGCGTCCATCTCCTCGTCGTCGACGGAGAACCCGAGCAGCCGGGCGACCTTCATGATCGAGACGTGGTAGACGAGCTGTTCGTCGGGGGCGATTTCTTGGATAACCATGTTACAGGGGAACAGCGCGCCGATACGCCCGTCGGTCGCGTCGAGCGCGCGGTCGGCGACGGCGGGGTTGCAGGCGCCGAGCACGTAGTACGGGTCGCGGTCGGCGTCGACCTTCTCGTTGAGCAGCTCCGACGGGGAGAACTCGACGGGAACGCCGAACCCGGCGTCGGCACACACCTCTCGGACGCGTTCGATGGCCGACTCGTGGTCGGTGGCGAGCGTCGCTCGCTTCTCGCCGTAGTCTTCGGGGTCAAGCTCGTCGGGATCGAAAGGGATCGCCATACACTGACTCCGGGGCGCTCGACCAAAAAATCGACGGGCGCCGATCTACAGATACGCAAGGCGAGTGCCTCGGGGCGTGACCCCGAGGCGGTTCACTCTGTCGCGACCGGTCCGCGACCGACCAGCTCCTCGACCGCCGCCACGAACTCGCTTCGACTCTCGAACAGCGGCACCTCGGCGTCCGCGAGCACGCTGTCGAGGTCGCGCGCGCCTTCGGGCGTTCGAATCACCGCATCACCCTCCTGTGCGCGCACGTCGCTGCGCTTCGCGGGCCACGTGAGACGAGACGCGACGCGGGCGATCGGCTCGCCCGCCACGTCCGGTCCCTCGCCGAGTTCGACGGCCGGTTCGGCTTCTTCGGCCTCCGCCTCTCCGGCCTCCGCCTCCTCGTTGTCGCTCATACCCCGCGGTTCCGCTCCGGCGACACTAATGGTTTCGATGCGAACCGGACGTGTCGCCCGCGCTGAGCGGGACGGCGACCGCGGCAGCCCCCGAACCACGGCTCCGAAGTAGTCACCCGAAATAATTCGGTAACACGACTATGTTAATCGGCAGTAATTTCCGGTTGGGGGTAGGCACACGACTCCCGCGTTCGCGCGTCGACGACGACTGACGCGCCGGTTCCCCGTTTCGTTCTCATCGCTCACGGACGGACCGGCCCCACGGTCAGTTCATCGCCAGCCGCGGTCCGTCCGATTCAGTCGCTCGCACCCCTCGGTGGTCACGACGATCAGATCCTCGATCCGGCAGCCGAAGCGCCCGTCGAGGTATACGCCCGGCTCCACGGAGAACACCATGCCCGGTTCGAGCTCGCGGTCGTTGCCGGCGACGACGTACGGCTCCTCGTGAACGTCGAGGCCGACGCCGTGACCGGTCCGGTGGACGAACGCGTCGCCGTACCCCGCTCCCTCGATCACGTCTCGGGCGGCCCGATCGATCGATTCGGCCGTCGCGCCCGGCTCCACCGCGTCGACCGCGGCCGCCTGCGCCTCGCGGACGACCGCGTGGACCCGCTCGTACTCCTCGGGCGGCTCCCCGTCGAAGACGAGCGTCCGCGTCTGGTCCGACGGGTACCCGTCGACGCGCGTCCCGAAGTCGAGCACGACGGGCTCGCCCGCGGCGATCTCGCGGTCGCCGCGGCCGTGGTGGGGCTTCGCGCCGTTCGGTCCCGCGCCGACGATCGTCTCGAAGGAGACCCCGTCCCCGCCGTGGGCGCTCAGGCGGTCGCCGATCCACGTCGCCAGCTCGCGTTCGGTCATCCCGACCGCGCCAGCGCCGAGCTCGCGGAGGTCGGTCACGGTCGCGTCAGCGGCGTCGGCCGCGGCGCGCATCGCGGCCAGTTCCGCGTCGTCCTTCCGCACGCGCAGCTCCGCGAGCGCCTCGCTCGCGAGCCCCCACGTCGCGTCGGGCGCGGCCGTCCGGAGATCCTGTGTGAACGTCGCCCACATCGTGTCGTCGACGAGGAGGCGACCCTCTCGCAACCCGACGTCTGCGAGGAGGCGCCGGACCGCCGCGACCGGATCGTCGCCGTCGGCCCACGTCCGCACGTCCTCCACAGACGTCTCCTCGCGAACCCGCGTCTCGTACAGCGCGGGGACGAGCATGACGGGGCCGTTCTCCGCGTCCGGATCCGGTGCCGCCGGTATCGCGAGCAGAAAGTGTCGCTCGCCCGGCTCCTCGTCGAACCCAGTGAGATACTGGAGGTTCCGGCTCGGAACACACACGAGTCCATTCGCGTTCGCTTCTCGAAGCCGCGTCGCCGCCTGCTTGCGTCGGTCCGCGTACACGTCCGTCCCCTCGTCGCCGGTCTCGCTCATGCACGCGCTCGGCGCGGCTGTCGCAAATAAGTACGGAGTCGTTACGCGAGCCGCAGGCACCGCATAACCATATGCGTAGTTGTGGTGGAGTGTCGTATGAGCACAGAGAACGCGTCGATGTTCGACTGCCCGAACTGCGACGTGACCGCACCCTCGGCGGCCGTACCCTACGACACGCTCGGCTACTCGGTGTGTCCGTTCTGTCGGCACTCGTCGAACCCCCTCGACGGCGACCGGTGAGTTTGGCGGCTGTCCGGATACGGACCGCTGCGCCGATCCAGCCACACAGACCCCACCTGACGCCTTCCTGCCGGCGAACCGCGGCCCTTTAGCCTCGGCGCGGGTCTTGTGGAGATATGAGCTGGTCACTGAAACGCGAGGACGACGTCGTCACCGAGTGGGAGCGGTCCGACGGGTACGCCACGGTCAGGGTCCGCGAGCGCGGCGACGGGGGGCTCGTGGTTCGCCTCGACGTGATGGAACAGGCGACGGACGAGTCGGCGTACGAACGCGAGCGATTCGACGACCGAGAGGCGGCGCTCGCCCGCGCCGCGACGTGGCGAGACGAGCGCGATCTCGACGACTGACGCCGATATTCTGTGCCGCGATCGTTCGAACTCGACGCGCTCTCACGACCCCCAACTCACGAGAGGTCGACCGCCGCGTCGAGGAACGCCTGACACTCGACCGTCCGTCCGTCTGGGTCCTCGAAGAAGAACTGATAGATGTCGTACCGCTCGTTCTCGTGCGGGGCGTCGCGGACGGTCGCGGTCGGGGTCTCGGCCAACCGCTCGTGGGCGTCGTCGACCCCGTCGCGGTCGGGGTAGACGAAGGTGAGTGTCCCGCAACGGTCCGTCTCGTCGCGAGCACAGAAGCCGAACAGGAGGGTGTCGTAGCGCAGGATCGTGCAGTCCGGCTGTTCGATCTCCACCGTTGCGCCCATCGTCTCGCGGTAGAAGTCGACGACCGCGTCGTGGTTCTCCGTCGCGTAGAACACGATTCCGGCCATGCTCGATGTCTCGACGGGAGACCACTTCACCGCTCCGGGTGAATCGGCGCGTCGAACCCGCCCCGGACCAGCGGCTTCGCGACGTGGCGCCGGGCGCTCGGCGGCACCTCGTACCAGCCGCGCTCCAGCCCCCTGTCGATCTCCCGGTCGACCTTCCCCGGCGCGGCGGTGTCGCAGTCGCGGCAGCGGTACCCCTGCCCCCGCCCCGCCGAGGACATCGAGCGCCCGCAGTCGGGACACGTCGGGACCGCCGGCTCGGTTCGCACGAGCCCGCGGGCGGCGAACTTCTCCAGTTTGAGCGTCGACCGCCGACTCCCGCCCACGTCCCGCAACTCGTGTTCGCCGCACAGCGTCACCCGGTCGCCGGGGCGGAGCGCGCGAACGCGGTCGCGGAACCGGCCGGTCGGCTTGAACGCGAGACACCGGAGGCGTTCTGGAGCGGTCGTCTCGGCGTCGGTAACGGCCGACTCGGCGTCGTCGGCGCCGGGCGGAACAGCGGCGGCTCCGGGAGGTACGACGTCGACGTGGACGTGCCCCCCGCGTTTCGTCTCCGGCTCGCTCGCGACGACTCCGTCCACCCGATAGCCGGCTCCGTCTCGGAGCGCGCCGATCGCCCCGGTCGCGAGGTGGGCGTCGGTGCCCTGGTTCGTCAGGAACGTCGCGGCGCGCTCGACCGGTTCGCTCTCGATCGCCGCCGCGGCGGCCCGACAGGCGGCCGCGTCGTCGCCGCGGATCCCGTGGAGGATCGGTCCGGGGGCGTTGGGGACGCAGACGGCGGCACCGGTTTCGCGATCGACCGTGTCCCAGACGGTCGGGTACCACTCGTCCGCGGCGGCGAAGACGCTCTCGACGTCGACGTCGCGGGGCGTTCCGCACCGATCCAGCTCGCGGTAGGAGATGCGCTCGACGGTCCAGTCGTCGAACGCTACCGCGGCACCGATCGCCGCGAGCGCGCCGATCCGCCCGCGCCCCGCGACGGCGCCGGAGTCCGGGCTGGCTTCGCCCGGACTCGCCCCCGTTCCCGCTCCCCCCTCACCGAACGCCGCGTGTCGGAATCCGTGTCGGTCCGCGAGCGTCAGCGCCTCGTCCAGCGAGAGGCGGTGTCGGAGCGCGCGCCGGGCGAACGCGGCCACGCCGTCGGGGACGGCGATGTCGTCGAAGGTGGAAACGCCGTCGGGAGCGGTGCCACTGTCGCCCGGCGGCAGATCGACATCGGCGACGACGACTCCGGGCGAGGTCCGGGGATCGTCGGCTGCGGCGAACTCCCGGACCGTCTCCGACGCGAGGGCGAACGCGGTGTCACCGTCGATACCGGCGACGTGTAGCGCGACGGCGGCGTTGCCTCGCGTCTTGTGTTTCACGGCCGGGTTGAGCCGGATGAGGAGCCGCCGTCGGACGCGGCCGCCCGCGGCGTCGAGCCGCTCTGCGAGGCGTGCGCCGACGTACGTCGTGCACATTCCGCGCTCGCGGGAGTCGGTGTCGTCGACGGCGACGATGGGCATGGGAGGGGTTTCTCGCTGCCGACCAAACCGGTTTCGGCGTCGGTCTGCGGTCGATCGGCGTCGGTCTGCGGTCGATCGGCGTCCCGATGTCGCGTATCGGCGCCGGACTCGACCGGGACCGAGAGTCAATCAAATATATAACCGCATCGCCCAGTGGATCGGCAAAACCGCAGGCGGGCAGCGGTTTCGCGCGTATACAACTGACACAATGTATATATACGGCGACCCGCTTATGTCGACTATGTCCCGGACTGCGCTGATCGAAAACGTCACCGCGATGCTGGAGGACGCGGGCTTCCTCGTCAGCGACCGGTGTGCGGTCCGGCCCAAGAGCTTCGACGTGGCGGCCCGACGCGGCGAGGATCTCGTCCTCTTAAAAATTCTCGGCAACGTCGACGCCCTCGATTCCGAGACCGGCGCGGAGATGCGGCGGCTCGGCGAGTACCTGCAGGCGACGCCGATGGTGATCGGGATCCGGACCAGAGACGAGGAGCTGAAACCGGGCGTCGTCTACTTCAGACACGGCGTTCCGGTGTTCAACCCCGACACGGGGTACGACCTGTTCGTCGAGGGGATGCCGCCGCTGATCTACGCGGCCCCCGGCGGGCTCTACGTCAGCCTCGACGGCGATCTGCTCGCGGACGAGCGCGAGGAGCGCGGCTGGTCGCTCGGTCGGCTCGCGACCGAGCTCGGCGTCTCCCGACGCACCGTCTCGAAGTACGAGGACGGGATGAACGCCTCGATCGAGGTCGCGATCCAGTTGGAGGAGCTGTTCAACGAGCCGTTCTCCAGCCCGGTCGACGTGCTCACCGGGGCGAGAGACGTCCGAGACGCGGAGCCGACCCCCTCCGCGCCGGAGACCGACCCCGACGACGAACACGTCCTCCACGTGCTCACGAGCGCGGGGTTCACCGTCCACCCGACCGCGCGCGCTCCGTTTAAGGCCGTCTCCGAAGACGAGGAGAGCGCCGTGACACGCGTGCTCACGGGTCACTCGGCGTTCACGCCCGCCGCGGAAAAGCGCGCAAAAATCATGTCCTCGATCGGCGAGGTGGCACAGACGCGCTCCGTCTACTTCACCGAGGAGGAGGAGAGGCGCGACTCGGTCGACGGCACCGCCTTGGTTTCCTGTGAGGAGCTCGCCGACATCACCGATCCCGAGGAGATCCGCGAGCTGATCCGCGACCGCGCGGAGGCGCCGTCGGAAGCCTGACCAGCTCCGGCATCTTCGTCCCCGTTATCTCCGATCCGACGCTTACCGACCGAACAGCCGACTGAGGAACCCGCCTCTCTTGTCGTCACCTCGCTCGCTTCTATCGTCGCGTTCTTCGTCGTCCCTCTCGCGTCCCTCACGGTCTCCATCGTCGCTGTCGCCCTCGTCGGCGGCCCCGTCGTCGCCCGCTGCCGCCGCCTCGTCGCCCGTGAGCGCCGTGTTCATCGTTCCGGTGTCGTCGTCACGGAAGGGGACGCTCCCGACCAACTCGTCGTCGATATCGCTCGTTTCGTTGCTATCGGCCGTCTCGTCGCCCGCGACCGTCTCGCTTTCACCCTCCCTCGCCCGCGAGGCGACCTCGTCGGCGTCTGCGATCGCTTCGTCGTCTCTGCCGCTTTCGTCGGCCTCGCTTTCATCAGCCTCATCGATGTCGCTTTCGTCGCTTTCGTCGTTCTCGTCGCTTTCGTCGGCCGTATCGGCCTCTCGGTCATCGAACGCCGCGGATTCGTCGTCGTCGGCTTCGATCATCGCTTCGAGGTCGTCGCCGTTGACGTGGTCTTCACCGACCATCTCGGTCTCGTCCGCGACCTCGCTACCGGGACCGTCCGGCGCTGCCGACGGCTCGCTCCCCGCTGTGTCGCGTTCGGCCGCCGAATCGTCGTCTGCGACCGGTGACTCGTCGGCGACGATGCCGTCCTCGTCGTCGTCTGCTTCAGCGCCGTCGCCTCTCTCAGAGTCGCCTCCCTCAGAGTCGCCTCTCTCCTCGTGTTCCGCAGCTATCGATTCCGGTCCCTCGGCGCCGTCGTCTGCGTCGGACGGCTGTTCGGCGTCGCCGCGCTCGGCCTCGTCGTTTGCCACACCGGTCGAGAGCCCGTCGCCGTCGATCTCGGCGCCGGTCAGCGCCCGCGTCAGGTCTCGGTACCCCCGCGTCGCTGGCGCGTCGGGCGCGAACAGCGGTAGCGGCTCCCCCGCGTCGGCCGCCCGCAGGACCGATTCGTCTTCGGGGATCCGGCCGAGCACGGGCGCGTCGAGCAGTTCGGCGACGAGGTCCGCGCCGTCGGCTTCCCCGCCAGCCGCATGGTCGGCATCGATCCGCGTTATCGCCGCCCCGGCGACGGTACCGCCGAGGCGTTCGGTCAGCTGCCGGGTCTTATCGGTGTCGCCGAGCGCGCTCCGCTCGGCCGTCGAGACGAGCAGCGTCTCGTCGGCGAGCCCGAGCGGGAGCGTCGAGTCGTGCGAGAGCCCGGCGCCCGCGTCGACGAACACGTAGTCGGCGTCGTCGAACGCCGACACGACCGCGCCGAGGACCGACGGATCGGCCGCCGCGTACGCGTCGAGGTCCGCCGTTCCCGGGACGACCCGAAGCCCGGACGGCCCCTCGTAAACCGCGTCGAGCGGCTCGGCCTCCCCAGCCAGCACGTCGTGGAGGGTGGTCTCGCCGGGGGTCACGCCCACGGCCGCCGCGAGGTTCGCCATGCCGATGTCGGCGTCGATCGCGACGACGTCGGCGCCCGAGTCGGCCAGTATCGTCGCGATCGCCGCGGTCGTGGTGGTCTTCCCGACCCCACCTTTCGCCGACGCGACCGCATACACCGTTGTCATACGGTGACGGTCCGGCGACTGGTACTTAAATGTAGGCGGCAGCACGCGGATTCGATCGGGCCGACGACGGGGGATCAGCCCGAAATCCGCCGCGGAGCCCGCCGCAAATCCCGCAGATTTTCGCAAACACCTTATACGTCGCTGGTAGAGATTCAGGCGATTAGTAGTATGGCGAGACCAGAGGTGCTCGACCGGATCAAGCAGGCTGAAACGGAGGCGGACGAGATCATCGCGGAGGCTGAATCGGACGCCGACGAGCGCCTCGCCGAGGCTCGACAACGCGCGGAGAAGATCCGCGCCGAGGCCGAGGAAGAGGCGGACTCCGAGGCCGACGAGCGGCTGGAGGCGGCCCGCGAGGACATCGAGGAACGCCGCGAGGAGATCCTCGAATCGGGTCGTGCCGACCGCGACGAGCTCGAACGCGAGGCCCGCGACCGCGTGGAATCGGCCGTCGACTACGCCGTCGAACGGTTCGAAGAAGCGGTGAACCAACAAGCCGAGGAGGCGGTGGATGCTCAGGCCTGAGCGGATGAGCAAGGTGTCGGTGACGGGCTCGAAGCGCGTCATCGACGACGTGATCGAGGCGACGTACGAACACCACTCCCTGCACGTCACCGACTACGACGAGCGCTACGAAGGGTTCGAACCCGGAGAGTCGCTCGACGGCGCGGAGGCGGTGAACGAGCGACTCGTCACCGTCCGATCGCTCGAGAGCATTCTCGACGTCGAGGGCGACGAGATCGAGGTCGGCGGCGCGCTCGACGACGCGGCGCTCGAAGCCGAACTCGCTGATGTCCGCGAGCGCGTGAACGCGCTCAACGACGAGCACGACGAGCTCCGAGCGGAGATCCGCGACCGGCAGGAGGAGATCGACCGGATGGAGCCGTTCGCGGAGCTCGGAATCGAGCTCGATCTGCTCGGCGGCTACGAGTCGCTCGAAGTCGTCGTCGGCGAAGCGAAACCCGACGCCGTCGAGGCGGCGCTCACCGACGCGGACGGGATCGACGCGTTCGACGTGTTCGCCGGCGGCAACGTCGTGGCGATCTTCGCTCGGCCCGCCGCAGACGCGGACGAGGGGGTTCTCCAAGACTCGCTCGTCGGGGTCGACATCGCGCTGCTCGAGGTTCCGGACGCCGAAGCCAGCCCGACCGAATACGTCGCCGAGCTCGAACGCGAGCGCGACGACCTACGGAGCGATCTGACGGCTGTCGACGCCGAGCTCGCGAGCGTGAAGGAGGAGGCCGCCGGCTTCCTGTTGCGCGCCGAAGAGCAGCTCACCATCGAGGCGCAGAAGAAGGAGGCACCGCTCTCCTTCGCGACCACCGAGAACGCGTTCATCGCCGAGGGATGGGTCCCGACCGAGACGTACGCCGACTTCGAGGCGGCCATCGACGAGACGGTCGGCGACCACGCCGAGGTCGAGGAGCTCGAACGCGCGTCGTTCACGCCCGACGGCGACCACCACACCGAGGCGGTCGGCGGCGACGGCTCGGCGAGCGGAGCCGCGGCGGCTTCGACCGCCGGTGCCGACGCCGCAGACGCGGACGACGTCGAGCGCGAGGCCGCCACCGACGGCGGTCACGCGACCCACGGTAGCGACGACCCGCCGGTCGTCCAGAACAACGGGAGCGCAGCCGGTCCCTTCGAGCTGCTCGTGCAGGGGTTCGGCCGACCGAAGTACTCGGAGTTCGATCCCACGCTTCTCGTCTTCCTCACGTTCCCGTTCATGTTCGGCCTGATGATCGGGGACATCGGGTACGGCGTGCTGTACGCCGGTATCGGATGGTTCCTGTACGCGAACTACGACGGCGCCTTCCGGGAGATGGGCGCGGTCGCTATCTGGGCGGGTCTGTTCACGGTGCTTTTCGGTATCTACTACGGGATCGACCTGTTCGGATACCACGCGTACCCGCTGCTCGGCATCGACTCGTGGCCGGTCGCGAAGGGGCTCTCACCGGCCGACCTCGACTGGGCGCTGTCGTGGCTCGTGGTGAGCGTCGTGTTCGGACTCATTCACCTGAACGCGGGGTACGTCCTCTCGTTCGTGAGTAACCTCCAACAGCACGACCTCAAGCACGCGATATACGAGAGTGCGTCTTGGTTGCTCCTGCTCAACGGCGCGTGGCTGTGGATCTTCAGCCAGCACGTCCCCGGCCCGAAGCCCGACTTCCTCTTCGAGTCGGTCTCGGTGCTCACCCTCGGCGCGGTGACGTTCTCCGGATTCCCGGTCGCCGTCGGTATCGCCGGCCTCGTGGCCGCCGGACTCGGCGTCGTCCTGCTCGCGATCGGTGAGCCGGCGGAGCTCGCCGAGGTGCTCTCTCCGGTCGTCAACGTCATCTCGTACGCCCGGCTCATGGCGGTGCTGCTCGCGAAGGGCGGAATGGCGCTCGCCGTCAACCTGCTCGCGTTCGGCGCGTACATCGACAACGGCGGCTCGGGGAGCTTCCACTTCATCTTCAGCGCCGAGCGGCTCGCCGAAGTGCAGGCGCAGCCCGACTCGTACGAACTCGTCTTCGCGGGGATGACGACCGCCTTCGACCCGGCCTCGATCGGCGCGGTCGGCGTCGTCGCGCTGCTCGGCGGCGTCGTCGTCGCCATCATCGGTCACATCGTCGTGCTCCTGCTCGGCATCACGGCCGCCGGCATTCAGGGAATCCGTCTCGAGTACGTCGAGTTCTTCGGGAAGTTCTACGAGGGCGGCGGCGACACGTACCTCCCGTTCGGCTACGAACGGCAGTACACCGCCGAGGATAACTAGCGGCTCTCCCCCCGGGCACGCTTCCGAGCGCGCTCGTCGAACTGTCACGAATCTGTGGAATGCTGTGCACTCGTCCCGCGATTCCGGCGGGATGGCACCTCCATCAGTCGCGGCTTTTTGCGTCGTTTCGCCCGCGCTATTCGGTCGTTTTGGGAAGCTTTATGACCACTGTGGCGGCAAATAGCAACTGTTCGGAGACGAGCAACCGTAACTACTACCAATGCTTGAAGCTACCAACGAACTCGGGAATGCCGTACTGTCCACTGGTGGAACGCTCACTGACCCTAGCGCCGCAGCAGCCCTCGCTGTCGGGCTCGCGGCCCTCGGTGCGGGATACGCCGAGCGCGGTATCGGTTCGGCCGCCGTCGGCGCGATGGCCGAGGACGAGGATCTGTTCGTCAACGGGCTCATCCTGACGGTCCTTCCCGAGACGATCGTTATCCTCGCACTCGTCGTCGTCTTCATCGTCTAAGCGGCACCCCCTTTCACACCAATGAGTTTGGACACTGTCGTTGAGGACGTTCGAGACGAAGCCCGCGCGCGTGCAGAGGAGATCCGCGAGGCCGCCGACGCCGAGGCTGCGGAGATCATCGCCGAGGCGGAGGAAGACGCCGACCGGATCCGCGAGGAGCGGCTCGCCGAGGTCGATCGGCAGATCGATCAAGAGCGCGAGCAGACGCTCTCCTCGGCCAAACTCGGGGCCAAACAGGAGCGGCTCGGTGCCCGTCGCGACGTCCTCGAAGACGTCTACGACGACGTCGAGGCGGCGCTCGCCGGCCTCGACGCCGACCGACGCCGCGAGCTGACCGAGGCGCTGCTCGACGCGACCCTCGCGGAGTTCGACGACGACGAGGACATCGCCGTCTACACCCGCAGCGAGGACGTCGAGCTGCTCGAGGAGCTCGTCGCCGACCGCAACGCGCAGGTCGACGGCGAGATCGACTGTCTCGGTGGCCTCGTCGCGGAGAGCGACACCTCTCGCGTCCGCGTGAACAACACGTTCGACTCGATCCTCGACGCCGTCTGGGAGGACGAGTTGAAGAACATCTCGGAGCGACTGTTCGACCAATGAGCGCCGTCGGCAGCTCGAACCCAGAGTACGTCGTCGCGCGGGTTCGTGCCCGCCGCGGCAGCCTCTACGGGGACGAGGAGTACCGGAAGCTCACTCGCATGAGCCCGGCGGAGATCGCCCGATTCATGGAAGAATCGAGCTACGCGGCGGAGATAAACGCCCTCGGTAGTCGCCACGGCGGCGTCGACCTGATCGAGTACACGTTGAACCGGAACCTCGCGGAGCAGTTCGAGGCCATCCTCGACTGGAGCGAGGGATCGCTGTACGACCTGATCGCCCGCTACCTCCGGAAATTCGACGCGTGGAACGTGAAAACGGTTATTCGCGGCGTCTACACCGAGGCCGATCAGTCCGCGATCGAGTCCGACCTGATCCGCGCCGGCGAGTTCGACGACCGTCGGTTCCGTCGCCTGCTGGAGGCCGACTCGATCGAAGCCGTCATCGAAGTGCTCGAAGACACGATCTACGGCGCTCCGCTTCGGGAGGCGTACGCGGAATACGAGGAGACGAAGGTCCTCGTGCCCCTGGAGAACGCCGTCGACCGCGCGTTCTACGAGCGGCTCCTGTCTGGGCTCGGCGGCGACGAACCGACCCGACAGTACGAGGCGTTCCTCAAGGCGGAGGTCGACTTCCGGAACGCGACGAACGCCCTCCGGCTCGCCCGGTCGGGCGCGGATATCGACCCCGCAGCGTACTTCATCGAGGGCGGCGAGCTGTTCACGCGCGGGTCGCTCGCCCGACTCGCGCGGAACCTCGACGAGCTCGTCGAGTACATCGCGGACAGCCAGTACGCCGACGAACTCGGTCCGGCGCTGCGCGAACTCGAGGAGGCGGACAGCCTCATCGCGTTCGAGCACGCGACCGACGCCGCGCTGTTGGCGTACGGCGACCGCCTCGGAACGATCCACCCGGTGTCGGTGACGCCGGTGATCTCGTACATCCTCGCGAAGGAGCGCGAGGTCGAGAACATCCGCGCGATCGCCCGCGGGAAAGAGGCCGGGCTGTCGGCCGACGAGATCGAATCGGAGCTGGTGATAACATGAGCCAGGAGATCGCCGTTATCGGCAGCCCGGAGTTCACGACCGGATTCCGGCTCGCCGGCGTGCGGAAGTTCGAGAACGTATCGGACGACGAGAAAGACGAGCGGCTCGACGAGGCCGTCGAACGGACTCTCGACGACGAGGGCACCGGTATCATCGTGATGCACACCGACGACCTCGAACACCTCTCGCGGGGGACCCGCGAGGCGGTCGAGGGAAGCATCGAGCCAGTGCTCGTGACGCTCGGCGGGTCCGGCGCAGGCAGCGGCGGGCTGCGCGATCAGATCAAACGAGCCATCGGGATCGACCTGATGGAGGAGGACGACTAATATGAGTAAAGCAGAATCCACGGAGACCACCAGCGAAAACGGTGTTATCCAAAGCGTGAGCGGTCCGGTCGTGAGCGCCCGTGATCTCAACGCCCGCATGAACGACGTCGTCTACGTCGGCGACGAAGGCCTCATGGGGGAAGTGATCGAGATCGAGGGCGATATCACGACGGTTCAGGTGTACGAGGAGACCTCCGGGGTCGCCCCCGGCGAGCCCGTCGAAAACACGGGCGAGCCGCTGTCGGTCGACCTTGGTCCGGGAATGCTAGACGCCATCTACGACGGCGTCCAGCGCCCCCTGGACGTGCTGGAGGGCAAGATGGGCAGTCCGTACCTCGACCGCGGGGTCGACGCGCCCGGCATCGACCTCGAGAAGGAGTGGGAGTTCGAGCCCACCGTCGAGGTCGGCGACGAAGTCGGCCGCGGCGACGTGGTCGGGATCGTCGAAGAGACGGTCACCATCGACCACAAGGTGATGGTGCCGCCGGACGCGCTCGAAGCGGACGAGACCACCGAGGTCACTGCCATCGAGTCGGGCTCGTTCGACGTCACCGAGACGGTGGCCGAGCTCGCCAACGGCACGGACGTGTCGATGCATCAGGAGTGGCCCGTCCGCGAGGCGCGTCCCTCCGAGAACAAGAAGACGCCCCGGACGCCGCTGGTGTCCGGTCAGCGCATCCTCGACGGCCTGTTCCCCATCGCGAAGGGCGGGACGGCCGCGATTCCGGGGCCGTTCGGCTCCGGGAAGACGGTCACGCAGCACCAGCTCGCGAAGTACGCCGACGCGGACATCATCGTCTACGTCGGCTGCGGCGAGCGCGGTAACGAGATGACCGAAGTGATCGAGGACTTCCCCGAGCTGGAGGACCCGGCCAACGGCAACCCGCTGATGGCCCGAACCTCGCTCATCGCGAACACCTCGAACATGCCCGTCGCGGCCCGTGAGTCCTGTATCTACACGGGAATCACGATCGCGGAGTACTACCGCGACATGGGCTACGACGTCGCGCTGATGGCCGACTCCACCTCCCGGTGGGCGGAGGCGATGCGCGAGATCTCCTCCCGACTGGAGGAGATGCCCGGCGAGGAGGGGTACCCCGCGTACCTCGCCGCCCGGCTTGCACAGTTCTACGAGCGCGCCGGTTACTTCGAGAACGTCAACGGGACGGAGGGGTCCGTCTCCGCGATCGGCGCGGTGAGTCCGCCCGGCGGCGACTTCTCCGAGCCGGTCACGCAGAACACGCTGCGTATCGTGAAGACGTTCTGGGCGCTCGACGCGGACCTGGCAGAGCGACGCCACTTCCCGTCGATCAACTGGAACGAGTCGTACTCGCTGTACAAGAACCAGCTCGACCCGTGGTTCCAGGAGAACGTCGAGGAGGACTGGCCCGAGAAGCGCCAGTGGGCGGTCGACATCCTGGACGAGGAGACCGAGCTGCAGGAGATCGTCCAGCTCGTCGGGAAGGACGCGCTTCCGGACGACCAGCAGCTCGTCCTCGAAGTCGCCCGCTACCTGCGTGAGGCGTACCTCCAGCAGAACGCGTTCCACCCGGTGGACACGTTCTGCCCGCCGGAGAAGACGTACCTCATGCTGACGACGATCGAGGCGTTCAACGACGAGGCGTTCGACGCCCTCGAAGCGGGCGTCCCCGTCGAGGAGATCGTCGACACCGAGGCCGCCCCCCGGATCAACCGGATCGGCGTCCAAGAGGACTACGAGGAGTACACCGAGGAGCTCAAAGCCGACATCGCCGAAGAGCTCCGGAGCCTCTACTAACATGAAAGAGTATCAAACCATCACCGAGATCAGCGGCCCGCTGGTGTACGCCGAGGTCGACGAGGCGATCGGCTACGACGAGATCGTCGAGATCGAAACGGCACAGGGGGAGACGCTGCGCGGACAGGTGCTCGAATCCTCGGAGGGCGTCGTCGCCATCCAGGTGTTCGAGGGCACCTCCGGTATCGACCAGAACGCGTCCGTCCGCTTCCTGGGCGAGACGATGAAGATGCCCGTCACCGAGGACCTGCTCGGACGGGTCCTCGACGGCTCCGGCCGCCCGATCGACGACGGCCCGGAGATCGTCCCCGAAGAGCGCCAGGACATCGTCGGTGCGGCGATCAACCCGTACTCCCGGGAGTATCCCGAGGAGTTCATCGAGACGGGCGTCTCCGCGATCGACGGGATGAACACGCTCGTCCGCGGCCAGAAGCTCCCGATCTTCTCCAGTTCCGGCCAGCCGCACAGCAAACTGGCGATGCAGATCGCCCGGCAGGCCAGCGTGCCCGAAGAAGAGGAGGGCGACGACGAGGACAGCTCGGAGTTCGCCGTCATCTTCGGTGCGATGGGGATCACGGCCGAGGAGGCGAACGAGTTCATGCAGGACTTCGAGCGCACCGGCGCGCTCGAACGCTCCGTCGTCTTCATGAACCTCGCGGACGACCCGGCCGTCGAGCGGACGGTCACTCCGCGGATGGTGCTCACCACGGCCGAGTACCTCGCCTTCGAGAAGGACTATCACGTCCTCGTCATCCTGACGGACATGACCAACTACTGCGAGGCGCTCCGCGAGATCGGCGCGGCCCGCGAGGAGGTCCCGGGTCGTCGTGGCTACCCCGGATACATGTACACCGACCTGGCGCAGCTGTACGAGCGCGCCGGTCGGATCCAGGGCCGTGACGGGTCGGTGACGCAGATTCCGATCCTCACGATGCCGGGAGACGACGACACCCACCCGATCCCGGACCTGACCGGGTACATCACGGAGGGACAGATCTACGTCGACCCCGACCTGAACAGTCAGGGCCTACAGCCTCCCGTCAACGTCCTTCCCAGCCTGTCGCGGCTGATGGACGACGGGATCGGCGAGGGGCTCACCCGCGAGGACCACGAGGACGTCGCGAACCAGATGTTCGCGGCGTACGCCGAGGGCGAAGACCTCCGCGACCTCGTGAACATCGTCGGCCGCGAGGCGCTCTCGGAGCTCGACAACAAGTATCTCGACTTCGCGGACGCCTTCGAGTCGGAGTTCATCGACCAAGGGTTCGACCAGAACCGCGACATCGAGGAGACCCTCTCGATCGGCTGGGACCTCCTCTCGACGCTTCCGAAGGACGCCCTCAACCGGATCGACGAGGAGTTCATCGAGAAGTACTACCGCGAGGACGACTCCGAGAGCGAAGTCGTCGAAGCGGCCGACTGACGCGGCGTCTTCTTTCCACTCTTTCGCCCTCGAACAGCGGTCGCGTCGGACGCTCACTCGCCGTCGTTACCGTCGACCAGGTCGATCACGTTCTCCCGTCCGATCCGAAGCTTCTCGATCTCGCCGTCGTCGGCCATCCGCGAGAGCACGCGCGACGTCTTCGATTTCGACCAGCCGAGCGCGTCGACCACCGCCGACTGCTTCATCCGTCCGTTCTCCTCGCTGAGCACGCGCGTGACGCGGTCTTCGTCCGTGAGCAGTGCCGGATCTATCTCACCTGAATCGGCCGATTCCTCCGCTGCGACCGCCCGATCCCCGCGGAGTTCCGCCGTTTCGCGGCCGGAGCCCTTTGCGGCGGCGCCCGAGTCGTCCTCACCGCGCTGTTCCGTGTCGACACCGCCGTTCGTCGAGGGGGCTGCCGCGGGGGAGTCGCTGTCGGCGTCGCCGCCGAGTCCGATCCGACCGGTTCGGACGGCGAACGCGCCGAGCGCGAGGGCGGCGACGATGAAGAGGCCCCCGAGCGCGACGAGGATCGGGGCGTTGCTGGCTAGGACCCCGTCTCCGCCTGTCTCACTGCTCCCGCCATCGACGGTCGTCGCGGGCGCGGCTCGGACGCTCGGATGGCCGTCGGCGAAGTCCTCCCGTCCCCGCCACTCGGAGACGCCGTCGTCGATCTCGTCCGGGGTCGGCGAGACCTCCGCGATCGCGTAGCCGTCGGGTACTGCGATCGCCAGCGCGTCGTCGTCACCGATGAAGAACCCGCCGTCGAACACGTCGCCGACGACGACCGCGTCGCCGTTAACCGCCGCGAAGCCGGTCCAGGTGAATCGGAAGTTCACGACGCCCCACCGACGCGGCACCTCCTGTATCGACGTGTCGGCCTCGAAGTCGGTCGCGCGCATCTCGCGGTCTGACGACTCGTTCGCGGCTGCGACGACGCCGGTCATCCGGTTGGCGAACGGGTCGAGATAGCGGCTCGTGTTCGATCGGAACCGCTCTTGAAACCGCTCGTACTCGGCGACGTCAGAATCGTTTTCGAGCCGCGTCCGGAGGGTTATCTCCCACGTCGCCGAGCCGTCGGCCGTCAGGCTGATCCGCGTGATCGTGTTGTCCGGCTCCGGCTGGTCGTCGGTCTGCAGAAACGCGGTCGTCTGTGCGCCGGCGGGCGCGGCGAACGCGACGGCGGCGACACAGCAGACGGCGACGAGGAGGGCGGCGATCGATCCGATCGTCCGATCGCGTCGTCTCATTAGTGTACGGTACCTCGGCTCGCGGGTTAAACCCACAGATCGTCGCGCGACGTGTCTCGTGCAACCCGTTGAAACTCGGTGCAACGGTCGTTTGTGCGGTGAAATCCGGTGGAACAGAGCGCAACGGGCCGCCACGGTCGTCCCGGTATATGTGGTCGGGAGCCATTGACCCATCCGTCATGCAAGGCACACGACTCCTGACCGTTCTCATTGCGCTGGGGCTCGTTCTGGGCTCCGTGCCGGGCGGGGCGCTCGCGAGCGCCGCCGGTACCGGGGACGCGACGGATATCGACGCAGCCGACGCGGTGATCGAGGGTATCGACGACTCGGCCGTCACGGCACAGACGGACGACGGGACCGCTGGCGACGACGACGCGAATGCCAGCGAGAACGATGAGAACGCCAGCGAGGACGACGAAAACGCCAGCGAGGACGACGAAAACGCCAGTGAGGACGACGAAAACGCCTCACGGGCGACCGTCGGACAGCAGCTCGCGACGGTGATCGCCGTCACCGACGACGAGGTGTCGAGCGACGTCGAGTCGTCGTCGCTCGACGCGGCGCTCGAAGACGCCAACGAGTCGGAGCGCGCGGCGATCCTCACCGACCGCGCCGCTGCGCTCCGTGACCGCGCCGACGGGATCGTCGCCGATCAGCGCGAGGCGCGCGTCGCCTACGAAGACGGCGAGATAACTCGCGGCGAGTTCGCACAGCGGCTCGCGGTGCTCGCCGGACAGGCCCACACGGTCGACCGCGGCTTCGACCGGGTCGACGACCGCGCGGACGACGTCTCCGCGCTCGAACTCCGTGCGGCGGGGTACGACCAGAACGCCAACGCGGAGGCGCGTCAGCGACTCACCCGCGTGACGGGAACCGGAGCGAGCGCGCTGCTCGCGCAGTACACCGGCGAGCACGCCGGCGAATTCTCCCTCGAGGTCGACGGCGGCGTCTCCATCGAGGTGGAAAACGACGACGGCGAGCGCTCGCGCGAGTTCGAGCGCGACCAGCCCGGTGACGGGAGCTTCGACGTGACGCAGAGCGAGGCGCTCACCGCGGCTATCACGCAGCTGTCGACGGACGCGGACGGCGAGTGGACCCTTCGGTCCGCCGACCGCGACGAGGACGACGGCTACTACGAGTTCGAGTTCACCTTCTTCGGTCCGGAGACGACCGGCGAAGCCGAAGTGAGCGTCGACGGTCAGACCGGTGACGTGTTCGAGTTCGAAGAGGAGCTCGAACCCCGAGACGCCGACGACGACGAGGAGACGCCGCTGTCGATCTCGATCGTCGACGGAACGGCCGAGCCGGGCTCGACGGTGACGCTCCGCGTGACCGCCGCCGGTGAGCCCGTCGAGGGCGCGACCGTCGAACTGGACGACCAGGACGCCGGAACGACCGACGCGGACGGGCAGATTACCGTGACGCTGCCCGACGACGACGAGGTCGACATCGAGGTCGAGGACGGCGACCGCGAGGGCGAACTGGAGCTCACGCTCCGGTCGGACGTCGGCGACGACCGCGACGACGAGGTCCGCGAGCGGCTCTCCGTGGACGGCAGCGTCGAGGACGGAACGGTCACCGTCTCGGTGACGTACGACGGCGAGGGCGTCGACGGCGTCTCCGTCTACGTCGACGACGAGCGCGTCGGGACGACCGGCGCGGACGGGAGCCTCTCGTTCGACGCGCCCAGCGTCGACGACGAGCTGGAGGTGACGCTCGTGAAGGGCGCGTTCGAGGCCGAACTCGAGTTCGAGGTCGGCGCGGACGGGACGCTCGTGCTCGATGACGTCGATATCGACGAGCGCGACGCGGACGACCGCGACGACGACGCCGACCGCGATGGTGATGAACTCTCCGTCGCCGTTGTCTCCGGCGACCCTGCCCCCGGTGCGACGGTGACGATCGAAGTGACCGACGTCGACGGCGAGCCCGTCGAGGGCGCGAGCGTCGAGGTCGAAGACGAGTTCGTCGGAACGACCGACGCAAATGGACAGATCACGGTGACGCTCCCGGCCGATAACGACGAGGCCGAGATCGAAGTCGAGGACGGCGACCGCGAGGGCGAACTCGAGATAGAGTACGCCGACGTGGACGGCGATGATGCGGAGGCCGACGATGACGATGCGGAGGCCGACGACGATGATGCGGAGGCCGACGACGATGATGTGGAGGCCGACGATGAGGACGATGAGGATGATGACGACGACGATGACGATGAGGACGACGACGATGAGGACGACGACGATGAGGACGATGAGGACGACGACGAGGCCGCGGAGGACGACGAGTGATGCGTTCCCGCAGCCGCGTCGTCACGGTCCTCACGACGGTCGCGGCGGTCGCGCTTATCGGTGCGCTCCTCGCGCCGGGGGTCGCCGCGCTCGACGATCCGGGCACGGAGGCCGCGGTCGAGGACGGTTCGGCGTTCGTCGTCGCGCTCGAACCCGACGGCGACGCGACGGTCACGCTCGTGTTGACTTACGACCTCGCTGACGCCGACGACGAGGCGGCGTTCGAGGACCTGCGCGAGCGCCCGGAGAACGTCACGGCCCGATTCGACGACCGCATCTCTCGCATCGCCGATCGGACGGCGACGCAGGTCGACCGCGAGATGACCGTCTCCGACGTTCGCACCGAGATCGAGTCCGGTGACGGCACCGGTGTCGTTCGGCTCTCTGCGACGTGGACGAACCTCGCCGCGGTCGACGGTGACCGGCTGGTCGTGAGCGAGCCGTTCGCCAGCGAGTTCCGACCGGACCGTCCGTTCGTCCTCGTCGCTCCCGACGGGTACGCGCTCGCGGACGCGACGGTCGACGCCGACGCGACGACCGCGTCCGACGGTGGCGACAGCGGCGACGCGGTGACCGCCGAGTGGGCCGCCGGCACGGACCTGTCGGGCTTCTCCGCCGCGTTCGCTCCGAGCGACGCCGCCGGTGTCACCGACGGCTCGCTCCCGACCCCGCTGGCGCCGACGCTGGCCCTCCTCGCGGCAGGACTGCTCGGATACGCCGGCTGGCGGAGAGCGTAGCCGAGCGACGCAGCCGACTTCGGTTCGACGAGACTATCGCGGGTCCCGCCGGGACGTCCACCCATCCAGTCGGCCCCACCGGACCCGAACGGGCGAGCGCCACCTCGGCTACGGCCGCCGGGCGCGACCGCCCGCGCCGTCAGAGGCACGCGATCGGTCCCGATTTTTCGACCCCTTTCGTTGATCGCCACGTGCGTGGCCGCGCGCGGACACGTCGCGACTGAAAAGAATTAACCCCCTCGGAGCGGAACACACGCCCAATAGATGGCCAAGGACGTCAAACCGACTCGGAAGAACCTGATGGCGATTGAGGACCGCATCGACCTCTCCGAGCGCGGGCACGACACCCTCGAACAGAAGCGGGACGGCCTCATCATGGAGTTCATGGACATCCTCGATCAGGCCCAAGACGTCCGCTCCGAGGTGTCCGCGAACTACGAGACGGCCCAGCGAACGATCGACATGGCTCGCGCGATGGAGGGCGACGTCGCCGTCCGCGGCGCGGCCGCGGCCCTCAAAGAACACCCGGAGATCACGACGCAGTCGAAGAACATCATGGGCGTCGTTGTCCCGCAGATCGAGTCCTCGAAGGTGAAAAAGAGCCTCGACGAGCGGGGCTACGGCCTGCTCGGCTCGTCCGCGCGGATCGACGAGGCGGCCGACGCGTACGAGGAGCTGCTCGAATCGATCATCCTCGCCGCCGAGGTCGAGACGGCGATGAAGAAGATGCTGACGGAGATCGAGACGACGAAGCGCCGCGTCAACGCCTTGGAGTTCACCCTCCTGCCCCGTCTGTACGAAAATCAGGAGTACATCGAGCAGAAGCTCGAAGAGCAGGAGCGCGAGGAGATCTTCCGTATGAAGAAGATCAAGGCGAAAAAAGAGGAAGAGGAGAAGGAAGAAGCGGAGGAGGCTGCAGCCGCCGAGGCCGCCGCGGTCGAGGAGCCGGAAGCGGCCGACTGATCCCGCTCGACCCGACCCCCAATTCTCTTCGGCCTGTTTCGACCCCTGCCGTTTATTCACCGCCCGTCGCTATCGGATCGCGTGTCTTGTCCCCACTGTGACGCCGCCGTCGTCGCGTTCGCGGTCCCGCCAGCGATCGTCGAGCACGCCCCGGCGGCGGAGACGGCGGTCTGTACGCGGTGCTTGCGGACGTTCCCGGCCGAGCGGGCGGGCGTCGCGGCGGAGGCGACCGGTGACCCGGACCTCTCCGTCGTCGACTCGGCGTTTCCCGGCGGCGAGGCGGGGATCGCGTTGGCGCTCGTCTGTGGCCACCTCGAGTCGTTCGCGCTCAACCGAGCCTCGATCGAGGCGCTCGTCGAACACGCGGAACTGAAAGGGGCCGACGTCTTCGCGTTTCTCGACCGACTCGACGCCGGCGACGCGGCGTTCGACCTCGACCGTCGTCGGGCGGCTCTGGTGGACGTTTTATAACTCGCGTGCGGTCGTCAGATTCCGCGGTCACCGCCTGTCGCGGCTGGCGCTGTCGCGTCCGTTCCCTTCGCCCGCGACTTCGTCGACGTCGACGCTCGCCGGATCGTTCCACTCGTCGTCGTCCGAGTCGACCTCCGTCCCGGCCGGGCCGAGCGGCTTCTCGCCCCGGCGTGATTCGTGGACGGCGAAGCCGGCTTCACGGCTCTCAGTTCCGCCGGCGTACGGGTCCTCTTCCGGGTCGTAATCCCGTTCGTCGCGCTCGAAGATGTACGCGAAGAAGCCGAACAGCGGGACGAAGAAGGCGATAGCCGTCCACTTCCGGCGATTCATTCCGCGCTTCGGCGCGTCGACGTAGACGTAGGCCGCGAATCCGACGAGCCACGCGAGCGGCACGCCGATCAGGATGGCGGCGACGAGCGGTTGCATACCGACGCTTCGGGCTCATCGGCTTAAGCCCACGGGTGAGTTTTGCGGCGCCGAGCGGGGCCCGCGCAGTCAGGCGAAGGACACTATCCGCCGGAACCCCTGTGATCTGTATGCACTTGTTCTGGCATCGGTGCGACCCGAGAACCCGCGACAACGCCGGGCTCGCGGCGGCCGCCCGGGCGGGCACGGTCGCCCCCGTGTTCGTGTACGACGCGGACCTGCTCGCGACGATCGGCGCACGCCAACGGGGGTTCTTTCTCCGGAGCGTGAAACGGTTGGAGGAGCGGTACCGCGAGCTCGACAGCGACCTGACCGTTCGCGCGGGCGACCCGAACGAGGTCCTCGTCGACCTCGCGGCGGAGTTCGACGCGGAGACGGTCTTTTATAACGACGGGTACAGACCGTCGCGTCGGAACCGGCAGCGCGCGGTCGAGGACGCCCTCGCGGCTGCCGGCGTCGACACCGACTCGCGGACGGACCGCGTGTTGGTCGATCCCGGGCGGCTGGAATCCCAGTACCGGAACCACAGTCAGTTCCACGACGATTGGGAGGCGGTCCCCACGCACGGCCCCTATCCGGAGCCCGACGCGGAGTCTCTCGCGAGCGTCCGCGACGCCGAGACGGTTCCGGAGCCGGACGTCGACATCGAGCTTCCGGAGGCGGGGTACGAGGCGGCCCGAAAGCGATTCGACGACTTCCTCGAGCACGGTATCACCTCCTACAACGACACGCGAGACGACCTCGCAAAGGCCGTCGAGGCGCCGACCCACGCGGTCTCTCGCATGTCGCCGTACCTCGCGACGGGCGCGATCGGGATCCGGGAGGTGTGGGACGGCGCGAGCGACGTCTACGACGCCGTGACCGGCGGTGAGCGTCGCAACGTCGACAAGTACCGCTACGAGCTGTCGTGGCGCGAGCAGATGTATCACCTGCTGTACTACACCCCCGATCTGGCCGTTTCGAACTACAAATCGTTCCCCAACGAGATCGCGTGGCGCGACGACGACGCGGCCTTCGATTCGTGGACGCGGGGGGAGACCGGCTATCCCCTCATCGACGCCGGGATGCGTCAGCTGAACGAGGAGGGATATATCCACAACCGACCGCGACAGGTCGTCGCCAGCTTCCTCACGAAACACCTCCTGATCGACTGGCGTCGGGGGGCGCGCTACTTCACGAAACAGCTGATCGACCACGACTACGCCTCGAATCACGGCGCGTGGCAGTGGACCGCCTCGACCGGAACCGACTCGGTCGACGTGCGCATCTTCGATCCCGTGAGCCAAATGGCGAAGTACGACGACGGGGCGCACTACGTGAAACGCTACGTCTCGGAGCTGCAGGCGGTTCCGGCGGACAAAATCGTCGACTGGCCGACGCTCTCGCGGGCCGACCGCGAGGGGCTGGCGCCCGACTACCCGCATCCGATCGTCGACCGCAACGAGGGGTACGAGCGCGCACAGCGCGTCTTCGAGGAGGCGCTCGGTAAGCGCTGACTCCGTTCCGTACCCGAGTCACTTTTCACGCGGTGCGGTGAACACGGTCGTCATGTCCTCCGTCACCATCGCCGACATCGAGGCCGCGGCCGACCGGCTCGACGCCGCGGCGATCGTCCAGCGGACGGCGGTCGAGCGGAGCCGGTCGCTGAGCGAGCGCTGCGGCGCCGACGTCCACCTGAAGATGGAACACCTCCAGCGCACCGGCTCGTTTAAAACGCGCGGCGCGTACAACGCGATCTCGCTGGCCGTCGACGGCTCCGGACCGGGGTCCGAAGAGCCCGAGATCGACCACGTGGTCGCGGCGAGCGCGGGCAACCACGCGCAGGGCGTCGCGCTGGCGGCCGCGGGCGCGGGGATCGACGCGACGATCGTGATGCCGGAGTCGGCGCCGGCGGCGAAGATCGAGGCGACCCGCGGCTACGGCGCCGAGGTCGTGCTCCGTGGAAACGCCTTCCCGGAGGCGATGGCGCACGCGCAGACGCTGATCGACGATCCCGGGACGCGGTTCGTTCACGCCTTCGACGATCCGGACGTGGTCGCCGGGCAGGGGACGCTCGGGTTGGAGCTGCTCGACCAGCTCCCGGCCGTCGACACCGTGCTCGTTCCGGTCGGCGGGGGCGGGCTCGCGGGCGGCGTCGCGACCGCGATCAAGGCCCGCTCGCCCGAGACGCGGGTCGTGGGGGTGCAGACCGACGGGGCCTCGACGCTCTCGGAGAGCCTCGCGGCCGGCGAGTTGGTCACGCGCGAGGAGCCCGACACGATCGCGGACGGGATCGCGACCGGCGGGCTGAGCGACCTCACCTTCGGCCTGTTGGAGGCGCACCTCGACGACGTGGTGGTCGTCAGCGACGACGACGTGGCCGCCGCCATTCTCCTCCTCTTAGAGCGCGCGAAGCAGATGGTCGAGGGCGCGGGCGCGACCGCCGCGGCGGCCCTGCTCGACGACGCGATCGTCGACGACCTCGATCTGGCGGGCGAGACGGTCGTTCCCCTGCTCTGCGGCGGCAACATCGACGTCACCACGCTGAAGGAGGTGGTGACGCACGCGCTCGTGGAACGCCACCAGCTCATCGAGCTCGCCGTGCGGATCGATGACACGCCCGGCACGATGGGCGAGATCGCCACCCTGATCGGCGCGGAGCGCGCGAACATCCGGACGGTCCGCCACGAGCGCAGCCGCCCCGACCTCCCCGTGGGCGACGCCGACCTCGTGTTCGAGGTGGAGACGAACGGCCCGGCACACGTCGATCGTGTGTTAAAAGCGGTGCGCGAGGCGGGGTATCCGGTGGAGTGGACGACGGAAGCGTAGTGGTGGGCGGCGTTGATTTATAAATTGGTCTGCGATGGCGTGCGCCTGCGATGCTGTGCGGGGCGGGGTGGGACTCAAAGGGGCAGTGGCGAGTCCTCGCGGCTGGGGCTTCGGAAGCGTTCGCCGTCGATCCGTCGTCGACTGCTTATAAGCGAGCGGCTGGGGCTTTATCAGTAGTCACCGTACCGCCGCTCGCAACGACGGTTGCTCGGCAGCGATCCCCGGATGCCTGAGAAGCGGCTGTTTATAAGCAGACGATCGAACCACCGGGACGCTCGTCGCGACGGCCTCGATCGATCCGACGGGTTAAAACTCTCACCAGAGCAACGACTCGGTAATGAGTCTCGTCGTTACCGACACCCTGGAAGACGAGCGCGTCGAGTTCACGGCCGACGGTGACGTCACGCTCTACGTCTGCGGACTGACGGTGTCGGACGACCCCCACCTCGGGCACGCTCGGCTGTGGTTCCACGCGGACGTCCTCCACCGGTGGCTCGAACACGTCGGCTACGACGTGCGCCACGTCGAGAACGTCACCGACGTCAACGAGAAGATCACCGCCCGCGTCGGCGAGCGCGACGACTGGGAAGCCGAGCGCGACGTGGCCGAGTCCTTTACCGCGACCACCTTCGACGCGATGCGCGGGCTGAACCTGCTCCGCGCGGAGGTGTACCCTCGCGTCACGGAGCACGTCCCGGAAATCCGAGAGCTCGTCGGGACGCTGGTCGAGAAGGGGTACGCCTACGAGTCGAACGGCTCCGTCTACTTCGACGTGACGACGTTCGACGAGTACGGGAAGCTCTCGAACCAGAACGTCGAGGACCTGGAGGCGCAGGGCGAGCCGGACGAGCGGTCCGAGAAGCGCAACCCGTCGGACTTCGCGCTGTGGAAGGCCGACGGCGTGAGCGAGACGGCCGCGCGCGAGCACGCGAAACACGAGCACGGCGAGACGACGCCGTCGGGCGAGACGTGGGACTCCCCGTGGAGCGAGGGGCGGCCGGGCTGGCACGTCGAGTGCTCGGCGATGTCGACGACGCACCTCGGCGACACGCTGGACATCCACATGGGCGGGCGCGATCTGGTCTTCCCGCACCACGAAAACGAGATCGCGCAGTCGGAGGCGGCGACCGGCGAGACGTTCGCGCGTCACTGGCTCCACGTCGGCCTCCTCGCGATGGACGGCGAGAAGATGTCGTCTTCGATCGGCAACTTCTGGACGGTGCCGGACGCCCTTGCGGAACTCGGCGTCAACGTGATTCGCACCTTCTACGCCGGGGCCGCCTACCGCTCCGAGCAGGCGCTCACCGAGGAGACGATCGCGGAGGCCGAGGAGCGCTGGGAGCGACTCTCCCGGACCTACGACCGCGCGGTGGCGGCGCTGGACTCCGTGGACGCTCGCTCGAAGGCCGAAGACGGCGGGCTTCGCGGAGCGGTCGAGACGGCTCGGGACGAGTTCGAGACCGCGATGAACGACGACCTGAACCTCCGGGAGGCGACCGCGGCGCTCCTCGAACTCACCGACGCGGTGAACCGGCACGTGGACGACGTGGAGGACGGCGCTCTCGACTCCGCCTACGACTACCGCGGCCTCCGAGAGGCCGTCGAGGCGTTCGACGAACTCGGCGGCGACGTGTTGGGCCTCCAGTTCGGGTCGACGAGCGACGGCGAGGTCGAGCTGGCCGGCGAGCTCGTCGAGCTGATCCTGAACGTCCGGGAAGCGGAGCGCGAGGCCGGCAACTACGAGCGCGCAGACGAGCTCCGCGACGCGCTGCGCGACGTGGGCGTCGAGATCGAAGACGGGTCGGACGGCGCGACGTACCGATTTGAGTAATAGGGTGATTGGGTTTTCGCGAGAGTGATCGTCGGGGCGGTGACGACCGTCGAGGTTTCGGCTGCTCGCTTATAAGTCGGTGACGCTGCGGGGACCACTGCCAAAGGCCCAGCCGCTCGCTTATGGAAATTACAAGGCTAAAACCCCGCCCTTCAGGGCGGGGATACAGCCGACAACACCTCCACTAACCACGTTCGATGGCACAACCGGATATTCCACGCCTCAGCCGTTACTTTTAATATACTGATTTTTATAAGTACTTATGAACACAGTCAGATGCTGGAGACAACCCGTACCTATCGAGCGAAAATCGTCAACCACCAACAGGTGAGCGACGACCTCGATGACTGTGGGCACTCAGCATCCAAACTGTGGAACGTCGCCCGTTACCACGCCCAACAAGAATGGGATGAAACTGGCGAGATTCCGTCCGAAGCCGACCTCAAGCACGAACTAAAAGACCACGAACGATACAGTGACCTACATTCTCAGTCAAGTCAGCGCGTTCTTGAAGAACTCGCTGAGTCGTTCAACGGTTGGTTCAAAAAGCGCAAGAACGGTGACATAGACGCGAATCCTCCCGGCTATCGAAAGCGAGGCGACAACCACCCACGCTCCACCGTGACGTGGAAACAGAACGGCATCAAACACGACTCCAAGCACAACAAACTCCGTCTGAGCAAAGGATTCAACCTGAAGAACCACCGCTCAGACTTCATCCTCACAGAGTACGAAACACGACCGGACGTAACCGTGGAGAACATCCAGCAAGTGCGGGCTGTGTGGAACGGCGACCGCTGGGAACTGCACCTCGTCTGCAAGGTCAAAATTCCTGTTGAGGACGCCCCCGGCGACAACACGGCTGGAATCGATCTCGGTATCAAGAACTACCTCGCTATTGGCTACGACGATGGTGATGCGGAGTTGTATCCGGGGAACGTGTTGAAACAGGACAAACACTACTTCACCCGCGACGAGTACGACACCGAAGGCGAGAACGGCCCGTCACACCGTGCGCTCCGCGCCCGACAGAAACTCTCGCGTCGGAAAGACCACTTCCTGCACGCCCTCGCCAAACACATCGTTGAGCAGTGCATCGACCACGCGGTCGGTCGCATCGCTGTTGGCGACTTGAGCAAGATTCGAGAAGAGGAGAACGGCGACTCGCGGAACTGGGGTAAGCGCGGGAACAAGAAACTCCACGGGTGGGAATTCGACCGCTTCACGACGCTCTTAGAGTACAAAGCAGAGGAACACGGTATCCTTGTTGACCGTGTGTCTGAGCGAAACACATCGAAGACGTGTTCGTGTTGTGGTCGGAAGCGGGATGCGAATCGCGTGGAGCGTGGTCTGTACGTCTGTGAGTCGTGCGGAGCGACGATGAACGCAGACGTGAATGGTGCAGTGAACATTCGTAGAAAGATAACTCAGAGTCCTCCCACGGAGGATATGAGTAACGGTCGTTTGGCACGGCCAGCAGTCCACCTGTTCAATCAAACCTCGGGGCGTTTCGCACCGAGCGAACAGGTTGGTTGCAAACCCTAATATCCCAACGCTCGGGAATCCTCGCTCTTTAGGGCGGGGAGGATGTCAATCTAACACGTGCTGGGTATCGTACGACCCGAGCACGCGCACCCAGCCGTTGTCGGCGATCGCTTCGATGTCTTCGACCGCTTTCGCCATGTGCTCCTCGTAGAGCCCGGCGTCGACGTCGAAGTGGAACAGGTAGTCGCCGAGGCGCTCGCCGCTCGGCCGCGACTCGATCCGCGAGAGGTTGAGGTTGCGGTCGGCGAAGGCCTCCAAGAGTTCCAAGAGGAGGCCGGGGTAGTTCGCGTTCGGGTAGACGATGAGCGTCGTCTTCCCGCCGGCGTCGGAGCGAGCCGACTCGGGGGCGACGACGAGGAACCGCGTCGCGTTGGAGGTGCGGTCCTGGATGTCCTCGGCGAGGATGGTGAGGTCGTCGCCGACGTTGTCCGGATGGCCGATCCCGGCGATGCGGGCGTCCTCGCGGGCACGCTCGACGCCGCGGGCGGTGGAGGCGACCGCTTCGAGACCGGCGTCCGGGTAGTGTTCGTCCAGCCAGTTGCGACACTGCGCGAGCGCCTGCGAGTGGCTGGCGACGACCTCGAACTCCGGCCCCTGCGCGAGCAGGGCGTGCCGGATGGGGGTGACGATCTCGCGAGTGACCGCGACGTCGTAGTCGGCCAGCGCGTCGAGGCTCTCCGTGACGGACCCCTCGATGCTGTTCTCGATGGGGACCACGCCCCGCTCGAACTCGCCGGCCTCGACGGCGTCGACGATGGCCGTGACCGACTCGCGGAACGACACTTCGGCGGCGACGGCCCGCGCCGCACGGTGGGAGTACGTGCCGGCGGGACCGAGCGTGACGGCGTTCATCGATTGCTCTTATAAGACCGGTCCGGAAAAGCCTACGGGGTTTGACGAATTCTGCGGGCGATTGTCGTCGGCGCCCGCCTCTCGGTGCTTTCGCCGTCGAATCGAAGCGGAATTTCACCGAGTTTCCGGGATCGCGCGGAGTGCCGCCTCGACGACTCGAACCGCGGTCGCGCCCTCCCGTCTCCCGACGACGACGAGGAGCGAATCGCCCGCGGCCCCCGCGGCGACGGGAGCGATATCGGCGGCGCGAAGGCGGTCGAGCGTCTCCGCGAGCGCCGCGGCGTCCACGTCGCCGTTCGCGATGACGGCGGTCGCGTCGCCCTCGGGAACGACGGCCGAGCCGGCGATCCGCAGCAGCGCATCTGCTTCGTGCTCTCGGGGCTCTTCGGGCTCGTCGACCACGCCCACGCCGCTCCGCATCGACACGCTCGCCGAGCGCTCAGCGGTCGCGTACGTTGGCTGCTCCTCGCGGAACCGACGGAGGGCCGTCGCGATCGCGTCGGCGTCGCCGTCGAGGTCGGCCTCCGCTGCGAGCCACGCCGCGGCGGCGCTGTGGTTCACGACTCCCGCACGGAGCGCGTCGAAGAGGAAGGGCCGCGCTCTGACCGCATCTCGTGTCTCGGCTGCCAGCGACATAGGTGAGTCTGGGCCACGAGTCGTGATGGCGATTTCGGTCGTCCGCCGCCGTTGGCCTCCGGTGATCGAGAGCCCGCGGCGGCCGCGCGGGATTCCCGTTTCGCCGCGCGTGCCGAAGTCCATAAGAGCGGCGCGACCCCAGATCGGATATGCAGTCGCTCGTCATCGTCGCACACGGCTCACACCTCAATCCGGGTTCGAGCGCGCCGACGTACGACCACGCGGACACGATCCGCGCGACCGGCGCGTTCGACGAGGTGAAAACCGGTTTCTGGAAGGAAGAGCCGCACTTCCGAGAGGTGCTTCGTACCGTCGAGGGCGACGAGATCTACGTCGTCCCGTTGTTCGTCTCCGAGGGGTACTTCACCGAACAGGTGATTCCCCGCGAGCTTCGACTGGAAGGGTGGGACGTCTCCGAGTGGAACTCCGACGGCCTCTCCGCCGACCAGGCCACGCTCGTCGCCGAGGACATCGACCGCGAGGTCCACTACTGCGGTCCGGTCGGGACCCACCGCGCGATGACCGACGTGATCGTCCGGCGCGCGGAGTCGGTCACCGGCGACCCCGACGTGGGCGAGGAGTTCGGCCTCGCCGTCGTCGGCCACGGCACCGAGCGCAACGAGAACTCGGCGAAGGCGGTCAAGTATCACGCCGACCGGATACGCGACCGCGACCGCTTCGACGAGGTGAAAGCGCTGTACATGGACGAGGACCCCGAGGTCGACGACCTCCCCGAGTTCTTCGAGAGCGACGACGTCGTTCTGGTCCCCCTCTTCATCGCCGACGGCTACCACACGCAGGAGGACATCCCGGAAGACGTCGGTCTCTGTGCGGACCACACCGAGGGCTACGACGTGCCCACCGAGGTCGACGGCACCCGGATCTGGTACGCCGGCGCGGTCGGCACCGAGCCGCTGATGGCCGACGTCATTCTGGAGCGCGCCGCCGACGCCGGGGCCGACCTCGGCACCGCGCTGGAGGCCGTGCGCGAAACGACTCGCGTCGCCACGGGGGACTGACCGTGGCCGAAACCACCGCCGACCGGACTCGGCCGGACGACGACGAGCCCTCTGTCCCCGATATCGACCTCCCGAGCGACGCCTTCGATGCGGTGCTCACTGCGCTCGCCGGTCTCGATCCCGGCGAGGACCTCCGATTCGAGGGGTTTGCAGTCGGTGTCGAGCCCGACGGAGACGACGCGTCCGCGACCGAGGCGACGTACCGGCTCGACCCCGCTGGCGACGATCCGCAGACGGAACTGAGCGACCGCGAACTCCACGCGGCGCTCGACGAGCGCGCCCCAGCAGTTACGGACTGGTACGTCTTCGAGCGCGTCGTCGGCGAGTTCGGGCCGCGCCGCGCGTTTCTGCGTTGGATCGAGGACGCCGACGGCGCGACGGTCGATGCCCGGTACGCCGCGCTCGCGGCGGGAATCGAGCGCGCGTGGGGGGAGCTAGCGATTACGGCGACGGTCACGGACCGCGGCGAGCGCCGGTACGACGTGCGCCACGCAGACGACGCGGGGGTCCCCGTCGACGAGTTGGATACGTACGAGGACCCGCTCGACGCCCGCGAGCTGGTGACCTTCGACGCGAAGGGCCGCTACCGACCGCTCAAGACGGCTCCGTCGCTCGTAGGTGGGTGGGTCTTCCCCGATCTCGGGCCGCGAGACGCGTACGAGGCGGTCGAGACGATCTACCCGGCGACGGTCGCCAACTGGCACCGCGAGCGGGAGGGCGAGCTCGACGTGAATCACTGGCGCGAGACGATGGAGCGACAGTCCGGCATCTACGGCGTCGTGAAGACGTGGGACCGCGGCGAGGGCCACGAGCACGTCGACTGGGTCGCGGAGGCCTGCTGTGACGACTCGCAGTGTCTGAAACGCCGGGAGTGGGAGTACGACGAGGAGACCGATCTCGACGTCGACGGCGGCGACGGCGTGTTCCCCTGCCGCGAGCCTTGTTCGGTCGTCGTCTCGGCCGCCCGTAAGTGGACGCGGCTGGAGAGCGAGCGGCCGCGGACCTACGAGTTCGAGCTGACGCCGAGCGAGAAGGAGCAGGTCGAGGACATCATCAATGCGGTCGCCGACGGTCGGATCGACGAGATCCGCGAGGCCGACACGAAGGAGGGTGCGAACCGGTATCGAGCCCGCTTTTTGCGCGCCAAGCTGTTCGACGACGAGGGGAACCTCGGCGGCGTGCCGACCGAGCCGGACGACGAGGAGTAGGGCGCGCCGTGTCGGTTCGCAACGAGAAATGACAATTTACTAAAATATCTGCGAGTCCGATGGAGAGTAACTGTTCGTAGGGAGCTTCACCGGAATCGCAATTGGGGAGGGCAGACTGGACGTATCGATCACGCGTCGGACGCGGCGACGACCGTTGCTTCGGCCTCGACGAGGTCCTTGGTGTGTTCGAGGTGGTTTTTGAACTGGCGGTTGTTGTAGCGCGTGGCGACCGGCTCAGTCAGGCGTCCGAGCAGCGAGTCGCCGAACTCGTACTCCGCTTCGAGCTCGAGCCGGGTCCCCGTCTCGGTCTCCGCGTAGCGGTTGTGCATCGTGCCGTGCATCCGATCGTTGCGGAACTCGGTGACGACATGGGCGTTGGGTTCGACGACTGTCATCGTTATCTCCCCCTCCATCTTGATCCCGAGCAAGCTGTAGGTCCCCTTCAGTTGGACGGTGTCACCGGTCTCTTCGATAATTTCGAGGTCAGTCAGGCTGGCCATCGTCCGGGGCCAGTTTCGGGGGTCGGTATCGAACGCGAACACGGATTCGACCGGCGCTTCGATATCGACGCTATATCGGTAACTGTGCATAGTAATTCACCTTCTCGTTGGCCCATCCCTCACGACGGCTCTGAGAGCCGATCGGCGGTCGGTCAACTATCCTTATAAAGGGTTGCTGAGCTGATAATCGTTTCGTGCGCCGTGCTATGCGCTCACAGATGAGGGCGTTTCTTCCGTTGGGGTAAACTGAATCCAACGGTTCTCTATCTTGACCGCGTACCCCTGATACTGGAAGGTGAGTTGATACGGAGTCGAAGACTCCCTCGCGTGAGCGACGAACGAGTCCAACGCATCCGGATCTACGCTGTCCCACAACGATTCGAGGTCGTCTAGGTCTTTGTCAATCACGTTGGCAATACTTCTGACCACTGTACAACTCGTCGATTGGTCTGCGGTCTCGTCTAAATCGACCTTGTATACCGGAACGGCATCATCCCAGTTTTTTTGGATGTTCATCATGATTAGGTGACAGGATGATTGGTGCTCTTCCAACAGACTGAGTCGTCCGTGCTAACACAAAGCGTTTCTACCAAATATATTCGGTTGGGTATTTAACAGTATGAGCCCGCAAACAGGGTATTTCCGACAGCGCCTCTGTGATCAACCACCGTCGCCGACACCGACCCACCGATCGTCGCGGACACCGCGAACGCGGCGAATACCGTGAGCGTACGCGTATCCCCGCACGTGCGGACGGTTATGCGTGTGTCACGAAACCTTTAGACGGGGGAGCGGCCTATCTCGGGGTAATGAGTCGCGGCCCCGAACTGATAATCACGGAGAAAGACAACGCGGCGCGCCGCATCGCGGAGATCCTGAGCGGCGAGTCCGCGACGACGGAGCGGCAGAACGACGTCAACGTGTACAAGTGGGGCGGCAAGCGCTGTATCGGCCTCTCCGGCCACGTCGTCGGGGTCGATTTCCCGACGGAGTACAACGACTGGCGCGACGTGGAGCCGGTCGAGCTGATCGACGCCCCGGTCACCAAGGAGGCGACCCAGGAGGGGATCGTCGCGGCCCTCCGAACGCTCGCGCGCGACGCCTCCCGGGTCGTCATCGCGACCGACTACGATCGCGAGGGCGAACTGATCGGGAAGGAAGCGTACGAGCTGGTCCGCGAGGTCAACGAGGACGCCCCCATCGACCGCGTTCGGTTCTCCTCGATCACCGACAACGAGGTGAACGAGGCGTTCGCGAACCCCGACGAGCTCGACTTTGACCTCGCTGCCGCCGGTGAGGCACGCCAAGTGATCGACCTCACGTGGGGCGCGGCGCTCACCCGATTCCTCTCCCTGTCGGCCCGCCAGCTCGGTGACGACTTCATCTCCGTCGGCCGGGTGCAGGGACCGACCCTCAAGCTGATCGTCGACCGCGAGCGGGAGATCCAGGCGTTCGACGCGGAGGCGTACTGGGAGCTGTACGGCAACCTGACGAAGGCGGGCGGCGATCCCTTCGAGGCGCGCTACTTCTACCTGAACGACGAGGGTAACGAGGCGGAACGCGTCTGGGACGGCGACGTCGCCGAGGTGCTCACGGACGCGCTCGCTGCGGCCGACGAGACGGTCGTCGACGACGTGCGCCGTCGGACGCGAACCGACGAGCCGCCGACCCCGTTTAACACCACGGCGTTCATCCGCGCCGCGGGCTCGCTCGGCTACTCCGCACAGCGCGCCATGTCGCTCGCGGAGGACCTGTACACCGCCGGCTACGCCACCTACCCGCGGACGGACAACACGGTGTACCCCGAGGACTTAGAGCCTCGCGAACTGATCGAGGAGCTGTCGGCGGCCTCGACGTTCGGCGAAGACGCGAAGCGCCTGCTGGACGCGGACCGCGAGATCGAGCCGACCGAGGGCGACAAGGAGACGACCGACCACCCGCCGATCCACCCGACCGGCGAGCTCCCCTCGGCGTCGGACCTCTCGGAGGACGAGTGGGAGGTGTACGAGCTGATCGTTCGCCGCTTCCTCGCGACCTGTGCCGAGCCGGCGACGTGGGAGCGGCTCCGCGTCGTCGCGCTCGCGAACGGCGCGGCGACGGAGATCGCCGAGCGCGCGGACGGGCTCGCCGCCCTGCGCGACCCCGAGGAGGCGACCGGCCCCGCCGACCTCGTCGCCGACGGCGGCCTCCGACTGAAGGCGAACGGGAAGCGCCTCTTGGAGGCGGGATACCACGACGTGTATCCGTACCGTTCCAGCGACGAGCGGATCGTCCCCGACGTCGAGGTCGGTGAGACGCTCGCGCTCACCGACCGGCGCACGGACGCGAAAGAGACGCAACCGCCGCGTCGATACGGGCAGTCGCGACTCATCGAGGAGATGGAGAAACGCGGCGTCGGCACGAAGGCGACCCGTCACCGCACCCTCGAAAAGCTGTACGACCGCAACTACATCGAGAGCGACCCGCCGCGGCCGACCCGACTCGCGGAGGCGGTCGTCGAGGCCGCCGAGGAGTTCGCCGAGCACGTCGTGAGCGAAGAGATGACCGCACAGTTGGAACGGGACATGCAGTCGATCGCGAGCGGAGAGAAGGGGTACGACGAAGTGACCGAGGCGTCACGAGAGCTGCTCTCGCGCGTGTTCGACGACCTCACCGACTCTCGGGAGGCGGTCGGTGACCACCTTCAGAAGTCGCTGAAAGCGGACAAGACGCTCGGCCCGTGTCCGGAGTGCGGTGCGGACCTCCTCGTTCGGAAGTCGCGACAGGGGTCGTACTTCGTCGGCTGTGACGGGTACCCCGACTGCACGTACACGCTCCCGCTGCCCTCCACCGGGAAGCCGCTCATCCTCGACGAGACCTGCGAGGAGCACGACCTTCGGAACGTGAAGATGCTCGCGGGACGGAAAACGTTCGTCCACGGGTGTCCGCAGTGTAAGGCCGACGAGGCCGACGAACAGGAGGACGAGGTGATCGGGGCGTGTCCCGAGTGTGGAGCGGGCGCGGCTTCGCCGCGAGACGGAGGCGGTGAAACCGCCGACGCCGGCGGCGAGCTGGCCATCAAGCGGCTCCGCTCCGGCTCCCGGCTCGTCGGCTGTACGCGGTATCCAGACTGCGACTACTCGCTGCCGCTCCCGCGACGCGGTGAGATCGAGATCACCGACGAGCGGTGTGAGGAGCACGACCTCCCGCACCTCCGCGTTCACTCCGGTGACGAGCCGTGGGAGCTGGGCTGTCCGATCTGCAACTACCGCGAGTTCACCGCCCGGCAGGAGGGGTCCGAGCTGCAGGCCGTCGAGGGGATCGGCGAGAAGACCGCCGAGAAGCTGCAGGACGCTGGAGTCGACGGCGTCGGCGATCTCAAGTCCGCGGATCCGGACGAGCTAGCGGCCGACGTCGACGGCGTCGGTCCCGATACGGTCCGCGACTGGCAGGCGAAGGCCGACTGAGCGCGGCGGTCGTCGGCAGACAGCGGAAGCCGACCGAGCGAACGATATCCCTCCTGATAGTCAGATCCACAGACACATATTCCTCGGATACATCAGCGGGACTAGACATGGGTGGCGATCAGGGCGACGGTCGACCTTCCGATGAAGGCCGCCAGCTCGACGATGTCCCGCGAGACGCGGATTTCGACGTCGCTCCAGACGAGTTTTCGACGATCTCTCCCGAGAACTCGTCATCTGACAGCTCGTCACCTGACGTGTCGCCGGGAGACGCGTCGGCACCGCCCGCCCTCCGATCGTTCGTCGAAGCGATTCCGACCCCCACGCTCGCGTGCGATCCGGACACGCGAGCGATCCGCGCGGCGAACGCCCCGGCCACCGACCTCCTCGATCGGGACGCCGCGACGCTGACGTTGATGGGTCTCACCGACATCGGCGAGTCGCTGACGACGGTCGACGGGGAGGCGGTCGACGAGGTAGTCGACGCCGCCGTCGAGGAGGACGGCGTCACTCGCTTCGAGTGGAACGTCAGGGACTCTCGCGGGCGATTCTGCCTCTCTGTCTCCGTCCGCACGGCCGAGATTTCGAATCAGGGGTGGCTCGTCGTCGGGCTCACCGACGTCACCGATCGGGTACGTGCCGAAGAGAGCGCACAGTCGCAGCTCCGGGTTCTCGACGCGATCGCGTCCACGACCACGGACGCGCTGTTTCAGTGTACGGTGGACGGCACGCTCGCTCGCTGGAACGAGCGGCTCGCGAGCGACACGGGCTACGCCGCCGAGGAGCTGACGGGGACTACGCTGACGGCGCTGGTCGACGAGGAGAGCCGCGACGCGGTCGCCGAGGCGCTCCAGTCGGTGTACCGCCGCGGCGAGGTGACCGAATGCGAAGCGAGCCTGTTCACCCGATCCGGGGAGCGCGTTCCGTATCGGTTCACGCTCGGGCCGATCGTCGGCGGGGACGACGCTGTCGGCGACGAGACCGGTGACGACGCGATCGACGGCGACGAGGTCGTCGGCGCGGTCGGCATCGGCGAGGACATGACGGAATCCTCGCTTCGAGAGGAGCGACTCGCCGTCCTGACCCGCGTGCTCCGGCACAATTTCCGAAACGATCTCAACGTGGTCACCGGATTCACCCAGCACGCGATCTCGGAGGTCGACGATCCGGACCTCGCCCGAGACCTCGAACGCGTCGTCGCCACCGCCGATCGACTCCTCCGGCTCGGCGAGACCTCTCGACGGGTCGAACGACTGCTCGCCGATCGCCCCACGCCGCGATCGGTCCGCCTCGCCGACGCCGTCGACGAGGCGCTCGTCTCCTTTCCGAGCGAACTCCGCGAGCGCGCCGACATCGCTGTGGACGTCCCCGATAAGCTGACCGTGTCGGCGGTGGGCTACCTCGCGGAAGCGATCACAGAGCTGGTCGACAACGCGATCCGCCACAACGACGCCGAGCGCCCGTGGGTCCGGATCAGCGCCGCCGAACTCCCCAGCGAGTCGTGGACGTCACTCGTGATCGCCGACGACGGTCCCGGAATCCCGCCGACCGAGCGGTCGGTGCTCACCGGCGAAGAGACCCCGCTGGAGCACGCGAGCGGACTCGGACTCTGGTACGTCAACTGGATCGTTACGGCCGGTGGCGGCTCCTTCGACATTCGCGAGAGTAAGGCCGGTGGCACCCGGATCGAGGTCGAACTCCGGACGCTGGACGACGAGTAGCGGACACGGGCGACCGAGCCGGTTGCGGTTAGTCTACGAGCCGGATCTCGTCACCGACCGCGACCGCGTCGGCCGCCCCCGCCGGGAGTTCGACGATCGTGTCGGCCCGCCCGCGCCCGAGCCCGACGAACGGGGCGAGCCGCCGTTTCGCGGTCACCTCGCCGTCGACGAGCCACAGCGCGTCGATCGCGAAGGGGACGAACAGCATGTGGAGCCACCGCGACTCCGCCCCGTCGAACGGGAACACGAGCGCGTGGTCGTCGGGCACCGATCGCCGGAACATCAGGCCGCGCGCCTGTTCGAGCGTCGATCGCGCGACATCGACGTCGCTGGCGAGGAGCTGACTCTCGCGGTCGTCCGGCGGGCCTGAGACGTGGACGAGGCGCACGCTCGTCACGTCGACACGGCCGGATAAATAGCCTCTCGATCGGCGACGGTGTCGCCTCGATATGGCGGTGACGACGCGCCGACTGCGAGCCGCGCTCGTCCGCGAGCCCGTGTCGCGTACGTCTAGCTCGCGTCGCCGTACGTCTCTTCGAGGTACTCGACGATGTCGTCGCTCTCGGGCATCGCGTCGATCCCGTGTTCCTCGTCGACGAGGACCGGTACACCGGTCTGGCCGCTTATCTCCTCGACTTCCGTCCGCTCGGAGTGAGAGCGCGGGACCATCACCGACTCGTACTCTATGCTAAGTTCGTCGAGCTTCGCCGTCACCTTCGCGCAGTACGGGCAGCCCTCTAGTTCGTAAAGCGTCAGGTTCGTCATCACCTCCACGTAGGGGGTAGACGCGTAAAGAAGTACGGTGGTCGGTGCGCGACACGCGCACGGGCGAAACCGTCGATGAAGGCGACTTTCGCTCACGGACGGGTCCCGAGCGGGGGCCGCGTCTCGTCTCGCGGGATCCGGTCGGCACGACGGTCGTGGACGTCTTCGTGACAGTCGCGGCAGAGCGTGATCAGGTTCGAGAGCTCGTTCGACCCGCCGTTGGCTCGCGGGACGACGTGGTGGACCTCGAGGATTCGCGCCGCGGTTCCCTGCGTCGACTTCCCCGGCGGCCGTCGACGCGTCCGGTCGTCGCGGTCGCGCCATACCGTCGCGCCGTCGACGCGCTCTACCATCCCCGCCGGACAGAGGGCGCACTTGAACTTGTCACGGAGACGGACGCGCGCCTTCAGCTCCCACTCCGGCTGCGGCGATCGGTACGACCGCGGGCCGCTCTGCGAGAGCTTCGAGAACAGCTGCGTGAGCGTGTAGAGGGGCGGATCCGGGAGCTCTCGGAGCTTCCACGCGCGGACCGTCTCCCACTCTTCCATCGCTGCTCCGTCGGGTCGGCGCGGGGAAATACCCCGCGGCCCGGAGACGGAGCGTCGCGCCCCGGAGACGCAAGCGGCCCTAGAGGATAACGCCGCGCGTCTGCAGCACGTAGTAGACCACGAGCAGCGCCGCGATGATGTACTGTCCGAGGTGGACGTCGTCGTACTCGCCGAGAGCGATCTTGATGAGCGGATAGGCGACGATACCGGCCGCCAGCCCGTCGGCGATGGAGTAGGCGAACGGCATCACCGTGACGGTGAGCCCGGCGGAGACCGCCCACGCCGGATTCGACCAGTCGACCTCGACGAGTCCCTGGAGCATCATCACGCCGACGACGATCAGCGCGATGAAGGAGGCGTACTCGGGGATCGCGGCGACGAACGGGATCAGCGCCAGCGACGCGATAAAGCCGAGGGCGACGACTAAGGCGGTGAGTCCGGTGCGGCCGCCCTCCTCGATACCGGCCGACGACTCGATGTACGTTGTCACCGTAGAGGTACCGACCATGGCACCGACGGTGGTTCCGACCGCGTCGGCCATTAGCGGTTTCTCCATCTCGGGCAGGTCGCCGTCCTCGTCGAGGAAGTCACCGAACTGCGAGACGCCGATGAGCGTCCCCGCGGTGTCGAAGAAGTCGACGAAGAAGAACGTGAACACGACCAAGACGAACGTGAGCGGCTCGATATCGGCGATTCCGTCGAGGAACGCGCCCGCGAGCGGAGTGATGTCGTACTGAGCCGCGGGTAGCGTCTCGGGAGTGACGACGCCGCGCTCGAACACGCCGGCGAACGTGAGCGCCCACCCGGCTAGCGCGGTCGTCAGGATACCGAGGATGATAGCGCCCGTGACGCCGCGAGCCCACAGCCCGAACGTCAACGCCAGTCCCAGTATCCCGAGAATCGCCCACGGGTTCGCGAACACGTTGCCGAGCGTGACGAGCGTCGCGTCGTCCGGGACGACGATCTGGAGCTCCTGCAGTCCGATGAACAGGAGGAACAGCCCGATACCGGCGCCGACCGCGCGCTTGACCGGCTCCGGGAACAGTTGAATGATGTACTTCCGCGCGCCGACGGCGGTCAGCAGCATGAACAGGACGCCCTCGACGAAGACGGCGGCGAGCGCGGTCTGCCACGGGATCCCGAGCCCGATCACCACGGTGAACGCGAAGAAGGCGTTGAGCCCCATCCCGGGTGCGAGCCCGAACGGGCGGTTAGCGTACAGCGCCATCACCAGCGTCGCTATCGCCGAGGCGATGATCGTCGCGATTGCGATCATCTGGACGACCTCGAAGAACTCGTACCCCGGGATCTGGATCGCCTCCGCGAGGATGAACGGGTTCACGACGATGATGTACGACATCGCGAGGAACGTCGTGAGTCCCGCGACCAGCTCCGTACGGACGTCGGAGTCGTGCTCCTCTAGGTTAAACCGCGTAGCAAGCGTGTCTGTAAGCCCCATTGAACAACTGAGGATACCGACGGATCGGATTATAAGCCTTGCTGATGACTGTCAGAAAATACCCACATACATGGATCGTATCGGGTCATAAAACAGTTGGTGTGCAGATACTATGCGCAAACGTGGGCATCTCATCCTCTTTCGTACCTCGTTCACCCCCTCGGCCGTCACTCGAACGTCGTCAGCGCACCGACCGGCGCGTCCGTGATCGCTCGCGCGCGGTCCATCCCCTCGTCGCCGACGGCGATGAGGGTGAACACGCCGGTGACGTCGGCGTCGGCCTGTAGCGCGATGTCCAAGAGGAGCTCCTGGGTCTCGCCCGACCGGATCAGGTCGTCGACGACGAGGACGGTGTCGCCGGCGTTGACCGCGCTCGCCGGGAGGTAGTAGGTGAGTTCGATGCCGGAGGCGAGCCGCTGTCGGGACTCGATGAACTCCTCGACGGCGGTCTCCTTCGACTTCTTGGCGTACGCGAGCCGGGCGTCGAAAAAGGAGGCCATCGCCGCGCCGAGGGTGATCCCGTCCGTCGCGGCCGTTAGCACCACGTCTGGGGATTCGAACCCGAACGTCTCCGCAGCGACCGGCGCGACCAGGTCGAGGAACGACTGGTCGAAGACGATACTGGAGTTGTCGACGTACCCTTCCTCGTCGAACTCGACGCGGGCGATGAGCTCGTCCGCGAGCGCGTCGCGACCGACCGCCTCGACGACTTCGCTCGCGCGGTCGGCGCCGGGCAACACGTGGCCGTTCACGTACCGATTCAGGTCGCCCGCGGGCAGTCCCGTCACCGCGGACAGCTCCTCGTACGTTCGCGTCTGCTTCAACATCCGCAACACGGCGACCGCCTGCAGCTGGAGGGCCGCCTTCTCTGCTCGGTTCATGGAAATGATCGTGATCGCACAACTATGAATACGTCGAAGTGTCCGTTCGGCTCGATACACATCCGTGTGCGTCTCAGGGGGTCGGTCGCTCGTCTCAGGCGTCGGCCGGGGGCTCGAAGAAGACGCCGGGATCGGTCAGGTCGATCTCGACGACGTCGCGATCGTCGAGAGGCCGAAGGCGGACCGTGAGCGTCCCGTCATCGCCGATCGCCGCCCGGAGCGCGTCGAACTCAGCGGCACCGAGGTAGGTCGGAACGCAGACGGCGAGCGCCGCGTCCGCGTCCTCGGCGACGACGAGACGGTACTGGACGCCCTCTCCAGCCGCGGCGTACACGCGAACCGTGTCGATCGCGGCGTCGCCGACCGCCTCGTTCGCCGCGTCGAACTCCGATCCGGGCAACAGCACGTCGAGCCGCCCCGCGTCGGCGACCGGGTTCACGTCGCCGGGGTGAGCGGCGAGCGCGGTCCAGCCTCGCTCGCGGAACGCGTCGGCCGTCGCGTCGCTGTCGGCCACCACGTCGCCCCAGCGCTCGCCCGGATCGACTCGTCGCATATCGATAACAATTCTCCGGTCTGGTAAATACTTGTCCAGTCGTCGTGACAAAATACTGTAGATACGACGGCTACGACGGGTGTTCACGTCGTTAGGTTCATAACACTCGCTCGTATGAAGTACTCCATGAACCCTGACAACGGTGATCATGTCAACAGAAGGTCCGTTCTTGCGTACGCCGGAACCGCCGCCGCGGTCGGCCTCGCCGGCTGTTCCGGAAACGGCGACGACGGGAGCGGCGGAGACGGCGGCAGCGGTGACGACGGAAGCAGCGACGACGGAAGCAGCGGCGACGACCGCTTCGAGATCGGCGTCACGATGGGGCAGATGGACTCCGGGCTCGACCCGCAGGACCACGCCGAAACGAACACGGAGATCATCGTCGGGCAGACGTACGAAGGGCTGATGGACCGCGACAAGCTGGGGGGTATCGTCGAGAGCCTCGCCACGGACTGGGAGCGCACCGACGACGGCAGCGTCCGGTTCACGCTCCGCGAGGGCGTCTCGTTCCACAACGGCGACGCGCTGACCGCCGAGGACGTGGCGTACAGCATCCGCCGGATCGTCGACGACGAGGTCGGCATCGTCAGCCCGCAGTCGAACGACCTCGGGGTCATCGACGAGGTCACCGCGGGCGACGGCGACGTGACCGTGAGCTTCGAGGGATTCAACCCCATCGCCTTCCAGCTGTTCGCGACGAACGGCGAGGTCATGCAGCAGTCGTGGGTCGAGGAGAACGACGGGAACTACATCAATCAGAACACCAACGGCACCGGCCCCTTCGTCGTCACCGAGTACGACTCCGGTAACGAGGTCATCTACGAGCCCAACGACGACTACTGGGGCGGTGACGTCCCCGTCGACCGGCTCACGATGGGTGCCTCCAGCGAATCGAGCACGCGAGTGAACCGGCTGCTCGCCGAGGAGACCGACATCGTGACGAACGTACCGCCACAGGAGGTCTCACGCGTCGAGAGCTCCGACGTCGCCGGGATCAACTCGGTGCCGAGCGCGCGGATCATCTTCCTGCAGATGCGCTACGACGTCGAGCCGTTCTCCAGCCAGCAGTTCCGCCAGGCGATGAACCACGCCGTCGACGTCGAGAGCATCATCGAGAACGTCCTCAACGGGTTCGGGTCGATCACGGGTCAACCGACCTTAGAAGAGCACGTCGGGTACAACCCGGACATCGATCCGTACCCGTACGACCCCGAAGAGGCGGAGCGACTGGTCGAAGAGTCGGGCTTCGCCGGCGCGGAGATCACGCTGGAAACGCCGATCGGGCGCTACCTCGGCGACGTGGAGATCGCGCAGGCGGCGGCGAACCAGATCGACTCGCTGTCGAACGTCTCCTGTGACCTCGAACAGCGCGAGTTCTCCTCGCTCGTGCAGGACATCACGACGGGGAACATCGAGGACAAGCCGCACTTCAACCTCCTCGGGTGGGGGAACGCCGAGTTCGACGGTAGCCAGACCATCACTCCGCTCATGACCACGAACGGTGCGCTCACGATCCTCGAAAACGAGGAGCTCGACGAGTTGATACGACAGGCCGAGAACACCGAGGACCCCGACGAACGGGTCGAGTTCCTGCGAGAGGCGAACCAGCTCGCGCACGACCTCGCACCGTGGGTGTTCCTTCACCAGCAGTTCAGCGTCTACGGCGTCTCGAACGACATCTCGTGGGAGCCGCGGAGCGACGAGTTCATCGACCCCGATACGGCGACGAGACAGTAAGGCCAGACGAACCTCTCACATCAGTTATTAATGTCATTCGGCAGATTCGTATTCAAAAGAAGCCTCCAAGGACTCGGCGTCGTCTGGGGGGTCGTCACCGTCGTGTTCGCGCTCCGATTCGTCACACCGGGGAGCGCGATCAACGCGGTCGCTCCCCTCGACGCGACTCCGGAGACGCGTCAGGCGATCGCCGCCGAGCTCGGTTTAGACCAACCGCTGTACATCCAGTACGGACAGTACCTCTTCGACCTGCTTCAGGGCGATATGGGATTCTCGTACATCCGCGGGCAGGAGGTCGTCGGACTCGTGTTCGGTCGGCTCCCGGCGACGGTGGAGCTGGCGCTCGCCGCCAGCATCGTCGCGATCGCCCTCTCGATCCCGCTCGGCGTCCTCAGTGCGACGCGGCGGAACGAGCCGGTCGACTACGGCGCGACGCTCCTCTCGCTCGGAGGGATCAGCACGCCGAACTTCTGGCTCGGCATCATGCTCATCCTGATCTTCGCGGTGGAGTTCAACGTGTTCAACACGAGCGGACGCGGCGTCGACGTCGGTGACGTGGCGCTCTCAATCGTCGGCTCGGAGCCGTTCTTCGGCACGCTGCTCGCGTGGCTCGCGTACATCACCCTCCCCGCGATCGCCCTGGGGACGTACTTCATGGCGCTTATCACGCGGTTGACCCGCTCGGGGATGCTCGACGAACTCAGCAAGGGGTACGTGCAGGCCGCCCGAGCGAAGGGACTCCCGCAGACGCTGATCCGGTACAAACACGCGCTTCGGAACACGCTTATCCCCGTTATCACCGTTCTCGGGCTTCAGCTCGGCACGCTGATCGGCGGTGCGGTGATCACCGAGGCCGTCTTCTCTTGGCCGGGGCTCGGCACGCTCGTCATCGACAGCATCAACCGCCGGGACTGGCCGGTGTTACAGGGTAGTCTCATCGTCATCGGTACGAGCTTCGTGCTCGTGAACGTCCTCGTGGACGTCGTCTACGCGTATCTCGACCCACAAGTGGTGAACGACTAATGGTTTCCGCACGTGTCATTCGCAATCTCAAAAAGGAGTTCAGAAACAGTGTGCTCGCGAAGATCGGCCTCGTTCTGGTGATCAGCATCATTCTGATCGCCACGTTCGCGCCGTTCGTCGCTCCGCACGACCCGACAACCCAACAGCTCGATCAGAGTCAACTGCCGCCGATCGGGTTCTCCGAGACGACGGAGCGGACCTCTTCCCAACTGGTCGACGGTGAGATCCAGACGGTCACCGAGACCGTCGAGATCACGGCGGACCCGAACCACGTGTTCGGCACCGACAGCCTCGGACGAGACATGCTCTCGCGGATCGTGTACGGCGCCCGCACGTCGCTCGCAGTCGGCGTGCTCGGGACGCTGCTGGCGGCCGTCGTCGGCGTTCCGGTCGGCCTGTTAGCCGGATATCACCGCGGGACCGTCGACGACGCGCTGATGCGGGTCGCCGACGTCAGCCTCGCGTTCCCCTCGCTCGTGTTGGCGGTCGCGCTCATCGGGCTCTGGGGTCGCGCGGCGGTGAACGTTCCCGATCCCTTCGTCGCCGCCGGGTTAGCGCCGGAGATGCCGGAGAGCTTCGTGTTACCGATAACCGTGGTGATAGTCGTCGGGCTCGTCAACTGGGTGTGGTTCGCCCGCGTCGCCCGCGGGGAGGCGCTCTCCTTGCGCGGGCAGGAGTACGTGAAGGCCTCTCGAGCGCTCGGCGCCGACGACAACACGATCATCCTCCGACACGTGCTGCCGAACGCGATCACTCCCATCATCGTCCTCGGGACGGTACAGGTGGCGGCGATCATCCTCTTGGAGAGTTCGCTGTCGTTCCTCGGGTTCTCCGGCACGACGCTCTCGTGGGGCTTCGACATCGCGCAGGGGCGCGACTACGTCTCGTCGGGGCAGTGGTGGATCTCGTCGATCCCCGGCTTCGCGATCATGCTGTCGGTGATCGGGATCAACCTCCTCGGAGACTGGCTCCGCGACGCCCTCGATCCGGGTATCGAGGGTGAAGGAGGTGCGGCATGAGCGAGCGCGTCCAGGCGGCGTCCCGCGCCGGTCGCGGTCCAGACGCCGACGACGTGCTCTCCGTCTCGAACCTCTCGACTCGGTTCTTCACCGAGGAGGGGCAGATAAACGCGGTCGAGTCCGTCTCATTCGACCTCCGGGACAACGAGATCCTCGGCGTCGTCGGCGAGTCCGGATCCGGCAAGTCGGTGACCTCGCTGTCGCTGATCGACCTCGTGGAGTCGCCCGGGCGGATCACCGAGGGCGAAGTGTGGTACCGGAACCAGACGCTCGCCGACGAGTTCCGATCGAACGACGGGGTAGGAGTCGACGGCGACCACGTCGACCTGCGAACGGTTCCGCCGCGGGTCCGGCGATCGCTTCGAGGGCCGTCGTTCAGCACCATCTTCCAAGACCCGATGAGCAGCTTCAATCCCTCGATCACGGTCGGCGAGCAGATCGCCGAGGCCGTCGAGGTCCAGCGGCGCGCGACGGCGAACCCGCGGTCGACGCGGTCGCGGACGCAGGGGTACGGGCTCGGTCAGTACCTCCTCGACGGGATCGTTCCCGGTCGCGACTACACCAGCGAAGAGAGCATGGACCGGGCGATCGAACTGCTCGAACAGGTCGGCATCCCCGACCCCGCCGACCGCGTCGACGAGTACCCCGGCCAGTTCTCCGGGGGAATGCTCCAGCGGGCGATGATCGCACAAGCGCTCGCGGGAGAGCCTGACGTGCTGATCGCGGACGAGCCGACGACCGCGCTCGACGTCACCATCCAGGCGCAGATACTCAACCTCCTGCGGGAGGTCCAAGCGGATCGCGGGATGAGCATCGTCCTCATCACGCACGACCTCGGCGTCATCGCGGAGATGTGCGACCGAGTGTGCGTGATGTACGCCGGAGAGATCGTCGAACGAGGGACGCTCAGCGCGGTGTTCGACGACCCGGTCCACCCGTACACCGAGGGACTGCTGGGATCGGTCCCCGACCTGGAGGACCCGCGGTCGCGGCTCCAGCCGATCGCTGGCAACGTCCCGGGGTTGCTCGATTCGGAGATGGACGACCGGTGTTACTTCGCGGGCCGGTGCCCCAAAGCGATGGAATCATGTCTGCAGAAACCCGACGAGGTCGTCGTGAACGCTGCGGCCGAACACGGCGCCAAGTGCGTCCTCGCGGAGCGCCCGTACGATCCGGACGAGGCGCTCGCCGCCGACCACTTCGGCGGTGATTCCGCATGACCGACGTCGCTCCGCTCGTCTCGGTCGAGGGGCTCAAGAAGTACTACGCCGACGAGCAGTCGATCGTCGATCGGCTGTTCGGCCACGAGCCGGAGAGCGTGAAGGCCGTCGACGGCGTCTCGTTCGAGGTCGCCGAGGGTGAGACGCTCGGCGTCGTCGGCGAGTCCGGCTGCGGCAAGTCGACCACCGGCGAGACGGTCCTCCGGCTGCGCGAGGCCACCGAGGGACAGATCACCTTCGACGGCGAGGACATTCTCGAGATGTCGGACGCCGACCTGAAGACGTTCCGAAAGCGCGCACAGATCGTCTTTCAGGACCCGTTCTCCAGTCTCGACCCGCGGATGACCGCTGGAGACATAATCACGGAGGGACTTCGAATCCACGACGTCGCCACGAAGGCCGAGCGCCGGGAGACCGCTCTGGACCTCCTCGAGCGCGTCGGGCTCTCGGCCGACCAGATCGACCGGTACCCGCACGAGTTCTCGGGCGGCCAGCGCCAGCGGATCGGGATCGCTCGGGCGCTCGCGCTCGACCCCGAGTTCGTCGTCCTCGACGAGCCGGTCTCGGCGCTCGACGTGAGCGTGCAGGCGCAGATACTCAACCTGCTCGACGATCTCCAAGAGGAGTTCGGACTCACGTACCTCTTCATCGCGCACAACCTCAGCGTCGTCCGACACATCTGCGACCGCGTCGCCGTGATGTACCTCGGCGAAATCGTCGAGACCGGACCGGTCGACGAGATCTTCGCCGATCCGGCACACCCCTACACGAAGGCGCTGCTGGCGAGCGTCCCTCGGGTGAGCACGGAGGCGCGCGAGGGAGAGTTCGCGACGCTCCACGGCGACGTGCCGTCGCCGCGGGACCCGCCCACGGGCTGTCGGTTCCACACGCGCTGTCCGGAGGCCCGTGCGGCCTGTCGGGAGTCGGCGCCGTCCGACCACGCCGTCGACGACCGGCGCCGGGCGAAGTGCTTCCGGAACGACGCGGACCACGCGTACTGGGACAGCGAGCCGATCGAGGAGAACGCGCGGTCGCTCGACGCGGACGCAACGCGGTAGCGGGCGTGCCGATAGCGGCGACGACGACCGCCCCGTTGAGGGGGTTCGGCGTACCGTGCGGCCTCGTCGACGCCTGATATGTTATCGTTCGAGGTGACACGCCGAGGGGTGAGCCTCAGAACCCAGCTCCGGATTCGTCGACTCACAGACGCTCTCGAAGGAATCACGCAGACCGTCGGTGTCCCAGTCACCGCGGGCGACCGAAGCGAAGGCGTCGTCGACGGGCCGCTGGTACTCGTCGGGAAGCGCGTGGCCCAGTAGCCGCTCGGTCGCGGCAGCGACGAACGCGTCGACTGCGGCGTCGTCGGGGTCGTTCGGCGGAGACTCGTACCCCGCGTGGCTCCACACCTTCGCGACGCTGAGGTCGCGCCGCTCCAGCAGTCCTCGGACGTCCATCACCTCGCGATACCGATCTTGCGGGAGGTCGACGGTATCGGGCGGTATCACGGACGGACAGCGCGTGCGGAATCGACAGCCGCTCGGGGGGTCTCGCGGCGACGGCACGTCCCCCGAAAGCGTCTCTACCGTTCGATCCTGCTCGTCGAGCGAGGCGCGCGGAACCGACTCCAACAGCGCCTTCGTGTACGGGTGCCGCGGCGATTCGAACAGCGCCGTCGTTTCGCTGACCTCGACGATTTCGCCGAGGTACATCACGGCGACGCGGTCGCAGATGTGCCGGATCACCGAGAGGTCGTGTGAAATAAGCAGGTACGTCAGATCGAGTTCGGCCTGCAGCTCGCTCAGCAGGTTGAGTATCTGTGCCTGTACACTCACGTCCAGCGCGCTCGTCGGCTCGTCGAGGACGACGAACTCGGGTTCCAAGGCGAGCGCTCGCGCGATACACACCCGCTGGCGCTGGCCGCCCGAGAACTCGTGCGGGTACCGGTCGTACTGCGCTCCCGAGAGGCCGACTCGCTCCAAGAGGTCGCGAACGCGGCTATCTCGCTCGGCTGGCGTCCCGACCTCGTGTACATCGAGCGGCTGGCGGATCGATGCGCCGATCGTTTTTCGCGGATCGAGACTGGAGAACGGGTCCTGGAAGACGATCTGCGCCTCTCGATGGAACTCGCGGAGCGCCTCGCCGTCGAGATCGAACACGTTGCGGCCGTCGAACTCGACGCGCCCCTCGGTCGGCTCCTGCAGTCCCATCACGGTTTCGCCGGTGGTCGACTTGCCACAGCCGGACTCGCCGACCAACCCGAGCGTCTCTCCCGTGCGGACCTCGAACGAGAGTCCGTCGACCGCACGCACGGCCACCGGATCGTTCCCCATCAGTCGGTCGATGAGCGAGTCCCGCTCCCAGAAGTACTTCTTCAGCCCGTCGACGCGCAACACCGGTTCGCTCATCGGGAGACACCTCCGTCGGTCGACGCGGTGGCGTCCGTCTGCGGAGTTCCCTCCTCGTCGTCCGTCGGCGTGTCTTCGAAGTGGTCCGGTGACAGCGGTGGGCTGTCACCGTGCTTCATCTCCGAGAGGACGCACTTGACGACGTGGTCACCGTCTTCGTTGACGCGAACTGCCGCCGGACGCTCGAGACACGCCTCCATCGCCTTCGGGCAGCGATCGGCGAAGTAACAGCGGTCACCCATCTCCTCGTCGAGCAGACTCGGTACGTTTCCAGGGACCGGATCGAGCGTTCCACCGACGCTTTCGAGATCCGGAACGGAGCCCAACAATCCGGCGGTGTAGGGATGGATGTTGTCCCGGAACACGTCTTCGAGCGTCCCTCGCTCGACGATCTCTCCGGCGTACATCACGCCGACACGGTCGCACATCCGGGCGATGACGCCGAGGTTGTGCGTGATGAGGAGAACGGTCATTCCCGTCTCCGCTTGTAGCTCCGAGAGCAGGTCGAGGATCTGTGCCTGGATGGTGACGTCGAGCGCGGTCGTCGGCTCGTCGGCGACAAGTACGTCAGGCTCTCCCGCGAGCGCTTGGGCGATCATCGCCCGCTGGAGCATTCCTCCGGAGTATTCGTGCGGATACTCCTCGGCGCGCTCGACCGGATCGGGGATGCCGACCTGTTCGAGCAGCTCGACCGCGCGCTCTCGGCTCTCGTCGCTGACGTATCGCTGTGACGGAAGCGCGAACGACAGCAACAGCGAGCCGAGCGAGTAGCTGTCTCCGTCAGTCCGTGCTCGGCCGGACCGGGGGCGTGCGCTCGCCCGCCGTTGGACCTCGACGGCCTCAGCGATCTGCTCGCCGACGGTGAGTGACGGATTGAAGCTGCTCTCCGGGTCTTGGAAGATCATGCTGAAGCTCGTCCCTCGGAGCGACGTCCGCACGCGCTCCGGCACCGATCGGAGGTCGACGAAGTCGCCGTCGACCGCGTCCGGGTGTTGGTCGGCGAGTTCGTCGGCGAGTTCCTCGTCGCGGTACCACAGGTTACCGTCGGTCACTTCGCCCGGTGACTCGACGAGGTCGACGAGCGAGAGCCCGGTCACGGACTTCCCGGATCCCGACTCGCCGACGATCCCGAACACCTCTCCCTCGCGAACGGTGAACGAGACGTCTTCGACCGCGTTGACCTGTCCCTCTCCGGTGAAAAAGCGTGTCGAGAGTCCGTCGACTCGGAGGATATCTTCGCTCATCTTAGGCACCCCGCTGTCCCTCGTCCAGGTTCGGGTCCAGCGCATCCCGGAACCAATCGCCGAGCAGGTTCACGGCGATGACGGTTAACACGATCCCGATCCCCGGGAGCATCGACACCCACGGTCGCGTCCGAAGGATGTCTTGTCCCCGTTCGATCTCATATCCCCACGACAGCGTCGTTCCCGAGAAGCCGAGGTACGCAAGGGACGCTTCGAGCAGGATTATCACCGCGACCTGGATCGTCGCTAACACGATAATCGGCGTCATGCTGTTCGGGAGGATGTGTCCGAGTAGGACGTCACGGTCGCTCGTGCCGAAGCTCTTGGCCGCTTTCACGTACTCCTCGCCGCGTAGCGACAGCGCCTCGCCCCGGGCGACCCGAGCGAACCACACCCAGATGACGAGCGCCGCGACGATCGTGACGGTCCCCGGTATGGGTATCTGCTCGGGCATCCCGTCGGCGAGACCGAGCACGACGATCGGATCGGGCACGAACACCGGGCTCTCACCGAACACGCCGATCAGCGCGAGCGCGAGAACGAGCGCCGGAAACGCGAGCATCGTGTCTGCGACTCGCATCAGCGCGTCGTCGACGCGCCCGCCGTAGTACCCGGCGACTAACCCGATAGGCACACCGACGAGCATGGCTATCAGCGTGGCTGAAAAGCCGACGAGCAGTGAGATCCGGGCGCCGTAGACGAACCGAGAGTAGGAGTCCTGTCCGACGTTGTTGGTGCCGAGGACGTGGTCCGAGTTGGCCTCGACTTGGATCTCGGTTATCTCGCCGTCGACGGCGACCTGCGTCGTGTAGTCGAACCCGACCGGCGGGTAGGCGTTTCCGCCCTCGTCGTAGTACCCCGTCCGCGTCGGATCGTGGGTCGCCAACAGCGGCGCGAACACGGCCATTAACACGATACTTACCAAGAGCAGCATCCCGATCTTCGGGAGGAGGCTCTCGCGGAACGTCTGTCGGAGATTGGAACTGATTCTATCGGATATCATTCGTCGCTCACCCGCGGATCGAGAGACGCATACAGCCCGTCGACGAGGATGTTTATCGTCACGAACGCCACTGCGATGAACACGATCACTCCCTGCATGAGCGGCCAGTCGCGCGCGTCCAGCGCGTCGATCAGCCGCAGGCCGAGACCGGGCCAGTTGAACACGGTCTCGGTGATCACCGCACCACCCATCAGCGTCCCCATCTGCAGGCCTAACACGGTGATAATCGGAATCATCGTGTTTCGGAGCACGTGCTTGTATCGGACGAGCACCGCCGGGACGCCCTTCGCTCTCGTCGCCGTGACGTACGGCTTCCCGAGCTCGTCGACCATCCCACTGCGAGTGAGCCGGGTGATGAGCGCGGTGAAGTACGTCCCGAGCGTGAGCGCCGGTAACGTGATGTGCCGAATCCAGGTCAACAGGTCGTTTGCCGACCCGATCGTGACGAGGGTCACGACTGCTTCTGTGAGTCCGACCGGGCGGCGTCCAGTCGGGAGGATTCCGATCCAGACGCCGAAAAGCAGGATCAACATCAGTCCGAGCCAGAAGTTCGGCGTCGAGATTCCCAGCAGCGAGAACAGCGTCGCGCCGTAGTCCGAGGGCTCGTTCCGTCGGGTCGCCGACACGACACCGAGCGGAATCGCGATGATCAACGCGACGACGGTCGCCGCGATGGCCAGTTCGAGCGTCGCCGGTATCCGCTCTATCACCATCAGCTCGACCTCGCGGTTCGACCGCCACGAGTACCCGAAATCCCCGACGAGTAGCCCCTGTACGTAATCGAAGTACTGGACGTAGATGGGTTGATCGAGCCCTTCCTGTTCCCTGACCCGTGCGATCGTCTCGGCGGTCGCTCCCTCCCCGAGCATCAGCGTCGCCGGGTCGCCCGGCGAGACCGCTCTGAGCCCGAACATGATCGTCACTACTCCCCAAATGACGAACACCGCTTGCAGCGTCCGTCGGATGAGGAACTTTGCTATTGACATCGAGATACGTTTTTGAACTTCGTGCGGCGATAATTATCCTTTCGACACGATTCACCGCAGCCAGTGCCGACCGAGTGGTTCGCGAGGTCACCGCTGACCGCGTGGTCACTCACAGTCGGTCTGCGTGTCGAGATCGTCTGTTCGTCGTCTGTCGGGCTTCCGGTCACTCGTGATGAGTCACCGAACGCGGAGGTGTTCAGACGCCTGCCTATTCCATTCCCCAGACGTACACGGTCTCGTCCTCGCGCGGCTGCCACTGGATGTCCTCTCTGACTCCGTAGATGCTCTCTTGGGTGTGCAGGAACACGAACGGCGCCTTCTCGTGAGCGAGCCGATTCACCTCTTCGAGCTGTTCGCGACGCTCGTCCGGGTCTTGGATCTGCTGGCTCTCTAAGATCGCGTCGCTGAGCTCTTCGTCGTCGAACGTCCGCGTTTCCGCCTCTTGACTGAAGAAGCCCTGCACGCCGTAGTCGGTGTCGCCCGTGATCGTTCCCCAGCCGATCATGTAGAAGGGAATCTCGAAGGAGTCGGGATCGATCCCCGCGGAGTTCGCGTCAGAGACGACACCGAAGTCGACGATGCTCACGTCGCAGTCGACGTTGCTGAGCTGGTTGATCTGGTCGGCCGCGGTCTCGCCGACTGCGGCGTCGTTGAGATATCGACCCTGCGGGACGACGAGCTCGATCTCGATCCCCCCGTACCCGCTGTCCTCGACGAGGCTCTCGGCCATACCGATATCCTGCTCGTACGGCTCGATGTCGGAGTTGAAGCCGTTGATTCCCGGTGCGACCGGCTGGCCGCGGGCTTCACCGAACCCGCTGAGCACGGAGTCGACGATTCCGGCGTTGTCGACCGCGTAGTTCATGGCCTGCCGGAACTCCTGGCTGTCGAACGGCTCCACCGTGTTCTTCATCGGCAGGAAGATATTCCGGAAGCTCGTCACCCGACGGATCTCGGCGTTGTCGGCGTTTTGAACCGTTGCGACGTCTTCAGGAAGAATGTTGATCGTCAGGTCGGTCTCGCCGGTCTCCAGCGAACTGACTCGACCGCTGGACTCTCCGTCTGCGTTGAAGATAACGCGCTCGAACGGCGGCTCTTCTCCCCAGTAGTCGTCGAACCGTTCCAAGACGATCTCCTCGCCGGAGGTGAAGTCGACGACCTCGTAGGGACCCGTTCCGTTGAAGTCCTCCGGGTCAGCGCCCGAGACCGACTCTCCCTCTTGGTCGGCATTGTGGTTCTCTATCGACCACTCGCGGTTCATCGCGCGAGCGTAGTTCCCGAACTCGAACTCCGCGAGGCCGGGTGCACCGCTGTACATCACTTCGACCGTCGTGTCGTCGATCGCCTCGGCACCGGTGATGGATCCGAGTCCGAACGCCCCGATGTCGCTCGCGACGCCGATATCGTTGTCGACGGTCCGGTTGATCGTCCAGGCCACGTCGGTCGCGGTCAGTTGGTCACCGTTGTGGAACACCACGTCGTCTCTGAGCCGGAGATCGGTCGCACCGCCATCGAGAATCTCCGTCTCCTCAACCACGCGCGGGAAAATACCCTCGCCCGGTTCGAAGTCGAAGAGTGGCTCATAGATGTGGTCTAATACGTCGAAGTAATCTCCCGTAATGTGATCGAGGGGATCGATCGTGTCAGGGAACTGCGTCAACGTGATCGTGAGTTCGTCCCCGGCCTCTTCACCGCCGAGACATCCGGAAAGCCCGGTCATCGCAACCCCAGCGAGACCGCTCGTCTTCATGAAATTTCGTCGGTTCAATTCGAACTGTGTCCTTTGCGACATAGTACCACCAATCGGAGATAGCTCATATATATCTACTGGTATCAGAACACTAACCGATCATGCGTCGGCCGATCTCGGTATCTCCGTGAACATCGGACTGCACGGACGTGCACCACTGTACATCTCTGTCGGGCTCTACACGACTTCGAACCGCAGTGGTTTTCCCCCTCGTCGAGCCCCTACGGTCGCCCCGCGGAGCCACCGACCCGCTACCGCTTCCGCACGACGACGAACTCCGCCAAGTCGCGGAGGTACTCGATCGCCGCCGTCTCCGGCGGGTCGGCGTCGTCGAGCGCGGCAAGGGCAAGCTCCGACTGCTCGCGGGCCCGTTCGTCGATCTCGTCGGGCGACAGCGAGGTGACCTGCAGGACGGAGGGGCGATCCATCTCCGCGTCCTGTCCGGTCGGCTTCCCGAGGTCGTCGGCGTCGGCGGTCGCGTCGAGCACGTCGTCGCGCATCTGGAAGGCGACCCCGACGCGCTCCGCGTACTCGCCGAACGAGTCGACCGCGTGCGGATCGGCCCCGCCGGCGACCGCGCCGAGTTCGGCGGCCGCTCGGAACAGCGCGCCGGTCTTCCGACGGGCGAGTTCCATGTACTCCGCCTCGGTGGTGGGGCGGGCGGAAAGCTCCGTGGCCTCGCCCTCGCCGAGTTCGACCATCGCTTCGGCGACGGTCCGCATCGCGCGCGGTTCCGAAGAGAAGAGGGCGAACGCCTCGCCGAGGAGGCCGTCGCTGGCGACGATCGCCGGGCCGTAGCCGAATTCCGCCCACGCGGAGGGCGTGCCGCGACGGACTTCGGATCGGTCGATGATATCGTCGATCACGAGCGAGGCGTTGTGGACGAACTCGATTCCCGCCGCGAAGTCGACGGCGTCGGCGGGGTCGCCGTCGAACGCTTCACAGGCGAGGATCGTCACCGCGGGACGCACGCGTTTCCCGCCGGCGAGGACGACGTGGCCGACCTCCTCGGACAGCTCGTCGGGTTCGACCTCGTCGATGACGGCTTCGAGCCGCTCCTCGACCAGCGCGACCCGGCGCTCCAGGTACTCCATCTACCGACCGGAGGGTCCCGCCGCGCAAAGGCCTAACGGAACGGCGGTCCCGGCCGTCTCACTTAAATTCGATTCCCAGGTCGTGGAGCCCGCTGTTGTTGCTCGCGACGTTGATGAGCAGCGGCGTGAGCCCCTCTATTTCGGGTGCGTTGGCGATCCCCCCGGCGTCGAGCGCGCGAAGCCCCTCGATCCCCTCGGCGACGTCCGTGACCGTTCGCTTGGCGTCCTCGTCGTCGCCGATCACGAGCGTGTCGATCCCGAGGCCAGCGTCGAGGTTCGCGAGCCGGGCGGCCGCGAGGTTGTGGAACGCGCCGACGACGTCGACGCCCTCGGGGGCCGCGTCCGCGACGATCCGGGTTACCGATCCGGCGCCGGGCTTGTGGTAGTGGAACCCCTCGTCGTCGCGTTTCATCCCCGTCGCGGGCGAGACGAGCACGTCGCCCGGCTCCAGCACGTCGGCGACCGCCTCGACGGTGTCACCGACGTGATACGGCGGCACCGCGAGCACGACGACTTTGGCCTCGGCGGCCGCGTTCGCGTTCTCGAACCCCTCGACCGCGGCGTCGATCCCCCGGCTCTCGAGCTCCGTGGTGTACTCTTCGGCCTTGTTCTCCGCTTTTTCGGCGTCTCGCGAGCCGATCCGGATCCGGTGTGGCGTGTCCGCCGCGAGCCGGAGCGCGAGCCCCTCGCCGATGTCGCCGGTGCCGCCGAGTATCGCGATCTTCATACGATCAGTGCGGTCGCTCCGACCTTAGGGGTTGCGTGACCGGCCGTCCTCGCCACTGATTCAGACCCGGGCCCGGCCTTACCGGTCTCGCGTCACTGATTCAGACCCGGGCCCGGCCTTACCGGTCCCGCAGCACCGATCGCGCGTCACCGGTCCCGCGTCACCGACTCACTGGGCGTCGTCGTCGCTCCCGAGGAAAGCATGACCCCGGCGTTCAGCGCGGTGTCGATCGCGGTCTTGACCTCGTCGCCGCAGATCACGCCGAGCTTCCGCCGACCGGTGTCCACGCGCTCGCCTTTCACCGTCGCTCGGACCGATTCGCCGTCGTGACGCAGGTTCGCCACCGTCGTTCCGGCCCCGAAGTTCACGTCTCGTCCGAGAACGCTGTCGCCGACGTACGAGAGGTGGCCGACCGTCGCGCCCGCTCGCAGGACGGCGTTCTTCACTTCGACGGCGTGACCGACCTTCGCGCCCGGTCCGAGGTACGTCGCCCCGCGGACGTACGCGTTCGGCCCGACGGTCGCCCCCGCGTCGACGTATGCCGGTCCCTCGATGACGACGCCGGACTTCACGGTCGCTCCCGCCTCGACGACGACGGGGCCGTCGAGGGTGGCGTCCGGGCTCACGTCGCCGTCGATCCGGCGGTCGATCTCGCCGAGCGCCCACTCGTTGGCTTCGAGCAGCTCCCACGGACGGCCCACGTCGAGCCAGCGCTCGAACGGCACCGCGGCCACCGAGAACGACTCGCAGGCGCGCTGGAGCACGTCCGTCAGCTCGGCCTCGCCGCGCTCGCTGTCGGCCACGTCGAGCCAGTCGAGCGCCGCGGCGGGGAACGCGTACGCGCCGGTGTTGATCACGTCGGAGGGCGGATCGGCGGGCTTCTCGACGACGCCGGCCACGGAGCCGTCGTCGTCGAGCTCCAACACGCCGTACGACGACGGGTTGTCGACGCGGTACGAGCCGACCGCGGGCGCCTCGGCGTACAGCGCGCCGAGCGACTCGCGGTCGTACAACACGTCGCCGTTGAGCACGACGAAGGGGGCGTCGTCGAGGTCGTCCGCGGCGGCGCGGACGGCGTCGGCGGTGCCGCGCTGCTCCGCTTGGACCGCGAACTCGACGGGAACGCCGAGGTCGAGCGCGTCGAAGTGCTCCCTCACGGCGTCGGCCTCGTAGCCGACGACGAGGTGGATCCGGCTGGCTCCGGCCGCGATCGCGGACCGAACGACCCGTTCGACCAACGGTCGCCCCGCCACGGGGAGCATCGGCTTGGGCGTCTCGTCAGTGAGCGGGCGCATGCGCGTTCCGCGACCGGCCGCGAGCACGACTGTTTGCATGGACGACACGTCCACGGCAAGCGTGAAATCGGTTCCGGACGGCGAGGTGACGGACCGCCGGGAACCGGTGAGCGTCGCGAGGGTGCCAGAGCGCCTGCGGAGTCAGATCGCCCCGAGCGCGTCCTCGACGATCTCGCGGACGTCGGCGAGGATCTCGTCCGCCCGATCCGGGTCGCGAGCCTCCGCGGTCAGACGGATCAGCGGCTGCGTGCCCGAGGCGCGGACGAGGAACCAGCCGTCGTCGAGCCCGACGCGGACGCCGTCGATGTCGCTGACGTCGTCGTACGACGCGCGAACCCGGTCCGTAACCGCCGCCATCGCGGTCGCCTTCTCGTCCGTCTCGATCGTCTCCCGTCGGATCGGGTAGTCCGGCACGTCGGTGACGCGGTCGGCGAGCGGCCGGTCCGCGGCGAGCGCGGCCAGCACGACCGCCGCGAGGGGACCGTCCGGACATCGGGTCTCGTTCGGGAAGATCCACGCGCCGGAGGGCTCGCCGCCGAAGACGACGCCCGAATCGCGGGTTCGCTCGGCGACGTACACGTCGCCGACCCGCGTGCGGACCACGCTCGCGCCCCGCTCGGCCAGCGCGTCGTCGACCGCGAGGCTGGTGTCGACCGGTGCGGCGATACGCTCGCCCTCGGCGGCGGCCTCCGCACCGAACACGGCCAACAGCTCGTCGCCGGAGACGAACGACGCCTCGCCCGTCACGGCCATCATCCGATCCGCGTCGCCGTCGTGGGCGATCCCGAGGTCGGCGTCGGTACCGGCGACGTGCGCGACCAGCCCGCGGCAGGTCTCCGCGGTCGGCTCGCTCGGCCGAGCGGGGAACCGACCGTCCGGCTGGGCGTTCAGCGTCGTCACGGCTGCACCGAGGTCGTAGAGCGCGTCGGCGGTCACGGCACCGGTTCCGTTTCCGACGTCGACGGCGATCGAGAGCCCCTCCAGCGGAGCGTCCTCGGCCGCGGCGTCGGGGGTGTCGCTGGCGTCGCCGCCGCCAGCGTCGTCTGTCCCCGCCCACCGCCGACCCGCGTCGACGAGGGCGTCGCAGTGGGCGGCCTTCCCGCCGTCCCACGCGGTTCGCGTTCCGTGCTCGTCCCACGCCGCGTACGGGACCTCGCCGTCCTCGATCCGTCGCTCGATCTCGTCCTGCTGTGCCGTGTCAAACGCCTGCCCGGAGGGCGTCCAGAGCTTGATCCCGTTGTCTTCGGGCGGGTTGTGCGAGGCGGTGACGACGATACCGGCGCCGGCGTCGCGGGCCGCGATCGCTCGCGCGACGGTCGGCGTCGCGGCCACGCCGAGATCGATCACGTCGGCGCCGCACTCGACCGCGCCCGCCGCGACCGCGTCGACGAGCGCCCGACCCGAGTCGCGGGCGTCCCGCCCGACGACGATTCGGTCCGCGTCGACGGCGACCGCCCGCGAGATTTCGAGCGCGAGCCCCGCCGTCACCGTCTCGCCGACCGGTCCGCGCACGCCGCTGGTTCCGAACATACTCGTGTCATGTCACACGACAATATTAAATGGAGGAGTCGAGGCCGAGCGCCCCGAGATCGACGTTGTCCGCGACGAGGGTCGCGGCTCGGTCGTACGGGTCGCTGTCGGCGCCCTCGCCCGGTCCAGTCGCCTCCGTCTCAGCCCCCACCGTCGTCCCGGTATCCGTCGGACGCGACGTCTCCGCCGCCGCGAACGCCGTCTCGACGAACGCCTCTCGAACGGACTCGTTCTCGAACAGCCCGTGAAGGTACGTGCCGAGCACGCGGTCGGTCGCCGCGCTCTCGGGGCCGAGCGGTCGGTCCACCGGCGCCGTCGGCGACGACCGGCCCATGTGGATCTCGTAGCCCGTCGCCGTCCCGCTCGCGCCCGCGACGGGGCCCGCTCCCTCGACCGTTCGCGTCACGCGTTCCACGCGCTTGTCGGGCGTGAAGTGCGTCTCGACCGGCAGCACGCCGACGCCGTCGACCGTCGACGCCGAACCGGTCCCCTCGACGTCCGCGCCGGTGAGCCGCTCGCCGAGGATCTGATAGCCGCCGCAGAGCCCGACGATCGGCCCGTCGAACCGACGAAGCGCCTCGTCGAACCCGGCGTCGCGCAGGGCGAGCAGGTCGTCGACGGTGTTTTTCGACCCCGGAAGCACGACCGCGTCGGCGTCGTCGAGGGCCGTGTCGGTGTCGTCGGAACCCGCGTCGAGCGGCACGTACGCCACCCGGACACCGGGTTCGCGCGCCAACGGTTCCAAGTCGGTGAAATTCGAGATGCGCGGAAGCCGCGGGACCGCGATCCGGACCGCGTCGGCGTCGGGAACGCCGTCGTCCGCGCCGAGGGCGGCCGTCGCCGCTGAGTCACCCTCGGCGGCCGCGGCCCCGTTCCCGGCCGCCAGATCGGGTAGCGAGAGGCTGTCCTCCGCCGGGAGCCCCGGGTCGTCGTGGGGGACGACGCCGACGATCGGGACGCCCGTCCGCGCCTCGATCTCCTCGATCCCCGGTTCCAGCAGCGAGGCGTCGCCGCGGAACTTCGTGATGACCGCGCCGGCGACGCGTTCGCGGACGTCTTCGGGAAGCAGTTCGAGCGTCCCGTAGAGGCTGGCGAACGCGCCGCCGCGCTCGATGTCGACGGCGACGAGAACCCGGGCGTCGGCGAAGCGGGCGCACTCGATATTCGCGAGGTCGCGGTCGTGGAGGTTGATCTCGGCGATGCTCCCCGCGCCCTCCGCGACGATCACGTCGTGATCGCTAGCGAGCCGGCGGTGCGCCGCGACGGCCGCGTCGCGAGCCCGCTCCCAGTGCGACTCGTAGTAGTCGCCCGCGGAGGCGTTCGCGACCGCCTTCCCGTCGACCACCAGCTGGCTCTCGCCGTCGCCGCGGGGTTTGAGGAGGACGGGGTTCATGTCCGTCGTCGCCGGCACCCGCGCCGCCCGGGCCTGCACGTGCTGTGAGACGCCGATCTCTCCCCAGTCGCCGTCGGGCCCGAGCGCGACGCGGGCGTTGTTGCTCATGTTCTGTGCCTTAAAAGGCGCGACCGATACGCTGCGGTCGGCGAGCAGCCGGCAGATCCCGGCCGCCAGCGTGCTCTTCCCGGCGTGGCTCGCGGTCCCGGCGATCAGGACGGTGTCCGCCGTCTCGTTCACGGCCATCTCGCTCACCGCTCAGTACTCCGTCCCCCGGCGGGCGCGGTGGCCCGCGTCGAACGGGTGCGCCACTTTCCGGACGTTCGTGATCAGGTCCGCGACCCCGTCGAGGTACTCCGGCTCCGCGTGGCTCCCGGTGAGCACGAGTTCGAGATCCTCCGGCTTCGACTCGACGAGCGCGACGACGTCGTCGGGCTCCACGAGCCCGCGGTCGGCGGCGTACAGCAGTTCGTCGAGGATCAGCATGTGCACCCCGTCGTCGGCGTCGCCGTCGAGCGGGACCGGCTCGGTGAGGTCGGCGGCCGCCGCGCCCGCGACGAGCGCCTCCGCGCGCTCGAAGGCGGCCGTGGCTTTGGCCGCGTGCTCGTCGTCCGCGGAGCCGTCGAGCAGGCCGTGCCAGCCGTAGTGGCCGGCGTTCTCGTAGGTGAACCCCGGCACCGCGGCGATCGCGTTGTACTCGCCGCGCACGCCCTCGACGCTGTCCGCGCCGCCCTTCATGAACTGGAGCATGTGGACGCGGTAGCCGTGCCCGGCCGCCCGGAACCCCATCCCCAGCGCCGCCGTCGACTTCCCCTTCCCGTCGCCCCACCACGCCTGTACGAGCCCGAACTCCGCGGGCGCGCCGGGCTCGATCGGCTCCGGTTTCGGTGCCGCGCCGCCGCCGGGCGTCCGGGCGGCGGGGGCGTCGTCGCTCGTTCGGCCGTCGTCGCTCGTCCGGTCGTCGTCGCTCGTTTGGTCCTCGTCAGTCGATCGGTCCGTGTCGTCGTCGATGTCGTTGGTGTCTGATGTCATAGTTCGAAAACCTCCGCGCCGTCGTCGGCGACGACGCCGTGCTCGGCGTCGCTCGTCGGGCCCGGGAACTCGCCGTCCGGATACCGCGACCGCAGGCTCGCGCGGAGCGCGTCCCGGACGCAGACGCGAGCCGCCGCCCCGACCGGGGTCGCGCTCCCCGAGAAGGCGGCCAACTCTCCGGCGGGGTCGTCGGCGACGACGACCGCGTCGCTCGTCGTCCCCGGCACGCCCGCCGTCTTCAGCAGCGTCGTCGCCTTCGCCTCCGCGGCGACGGCGACGAGGTTCGCGGCGGCGCCGTCCGCCAGACGGCGCGTCGTCCCGACGATCAGATTAACCGTGCCGGGGCGGGCCGGAGGCTCGCTGTCGGGGAATGCGTTGTCGGGCGTCGCACCGCTGTCGGTCGCGCTCCGCGCTCCCTCGCCGTCTCCCTCCGGCTCCATCGGGAGCATCGCCGGGTTCGACAGCCCCGCGGTCGCGTACGCGACGACCGAACCGTGCCGCGCGCCGCGAGCGTGGCGCATCGAGACGCCGGTGAAGAGGGTCGGCGGGGTCGCGTCTTCGTCCGTCTCCCCGCGGCTCTCGAACCCCGACCGCGTCAGCCGCTCGTCGCGGTACGCGTCGAGGTCAGTCCGGTCGAACCCCTCCGGAACCGAGACGTTGTACGCGGCGTCGCCCCGCGATCGCCCGCCGCTCCACCCGGTCGAGAGCCAGCGCGCCCCGGGGTGACGGACTCGGAGCACTCCCTCGCGGGCGGTCGCCTCGAACGCCGACGACTCCGTCATCGCTCGTCCTCCCGCGTGTCGTTCTCCCGCGCTCCGCGCGCCGCGCCGACGCCCAGCGCGGCGAGCAGTCGGTCGTTCTCCGCGGGCCGCCGCACCGCGACCCGGACGTGCGAGTCGAGCCCGCGGAAGGTGGTCGCGTCCCGGACCGCGACGCCCCTGTCGCGCGCGTCTTTGACGACGTCCGCGACCGCCCGCCCCGAACCGCCGACGTCGACGAGCAGGAACGGGGCGTCCGAGGGAGACACCGCGTAGCGCTCGGCGAGCGCCGCTCGCACGCGCTCCCGCTCCGTCCGCACGCGTTCGCGAGTCTCGCGGACGAACTCGGTCTGACGCATACAGTACGTCCCGGTCGCGATCGCCGGCGCGCTCAGGTTCCACGGGCGGCGGGTGCTCTGCAGTCCCTCCCCGAACCGACCGGTCGAGACCGCGAAGCCGGTTCGGATCCCCGGGAGCCCGAACAGCTTCGTGAGCGACCGGGCGACGACGACCCCCTCGGTCCCCGCCAGCGACGGTCGGTCGGTGAATCCGAGGAACGCCTCGTCGACGAGCAGGGGCGTGTCGACCGCCCGGCACCGCGCCGCGAAGCGCTCCAGCGCCTCGCGGTCGTACGCGGTCCCGGTCGGGTTGTTCGGGTGACAGACGACCGCGAGCGCGTGGCCGGTCGGGTCGGCGTCGAGTACCGACTCCGCGGCGACGAACGCCGGCTCGCCGCCCCGTAGCCGGACCTCGCGGGCGTATTCCCCGAAGCTCGGGCGGGGCACTAAGGCGGTGTCGCCGGGTTCCACGGCGAGCCCGACCGTCGCGCGGATCGCGGCGAGCCCGCCGGGGGTCGGGATCACGGCCGACGGGTCACAGCCGACGTAGTCGGCGGCGGCCTCGCGGAACGCGGTCGGCGGTTCCGCCGGGTACGACCGCGACTCGGCGAACGCCTCGCGGTAGACCCGCTCGACGCCCTCGGGCACGACGGGGTTCGTGTTCGCCGAGAAGTCCAGCAGATCGGGGTCGTCGCTGCTCCCGTGCGGCGCGCGGTCGAGGTCGAGTGCGTCGTCGAGTGTCATGGGTTGCTCACTTCGTCTCCGGATTCGTCGCTACCGTCGTCCTCGGCGAGGAGTCGCTCTGCGATCTCCACGTCGGACGGGTAGTTGACGTTGACGGCGAGCCGCCGGTCGGTGGTGCGGTAGATCGCGGACGCGTCGCCCGCGTCGGAGTCGTCGTTCTTGTCGCTCTCTGCACTGTTCTCATCCCTATCCCTATCCTCGCTGCTCCCGCCAATCCCGCCGACGACGTTGATCCCGGCGGGAACGAGCGCCGTCCCGTCGATCTCGGTCGCCGCGTCGGCGCTGACGCCCAGTTCGCGTTTCCGCGCCGTCGGCACGCAGACGGTGAGCGAGTCGACCTCCGCGTCCCGCGCCGCGTCGAGGACGACGTTCACCGCCTCCCCGTCCAACAGCGGGAGATCGGCGGCGACCGTCAGCGCCGGCACGCCGTCCGGCCCGGCTGCCTCGCTCGATTCGATCGACTCCGCCGCGTACCGCAGGTCGGCGACGTACCCGTCGCCGGGCGCGTCGACGAGCCGTAGGGCGGGGTGGTCCGCGGCCCGCTCGGCGAGGCGTGCTCGACCGGCGAGGCGGACTCGATCGGCGAGGTGTGCTCGCGTCTCGGGAGCCTGCGGAGAGACGACGGCGTGGACCGTCGCGACCCGACTCGCGGCCAGCGCGTCCAGCACGCGGTCGATCATCGGTCGGCCGTGGATCGGAGTGAGGGGCTTCTCGGTCGCCCCGCCGAGGCGGGTCCCGCGCCCGCCGCACATCACGAGAGCGTCCACGCGATCACCCCCGCGTGCAGCGCTGCGACCCGTGCGAGCTCGTTCGTCGCGCCGAGCACGTCCCCGGAGACCCCGCCGAGCCGCCGGGTCGCCCATCGGGCGAGGAGCGCCCCCGTCGCCAGCGCGGCCCCGAGGGCGACGACGCCCGGAAGGACCCGCGGCCAGCCGAGCAGCGTCGCCGGGGCCGTCACGAGCGCGACGCCGACGAGGGAGCGCGGGCCGGACTCCTCGGTCAGCGCGGAGCCGAGCCCCTCGTGCGGGGCGTCGCCGACGCAGACGAGCGCCGCCGTCGCGGCCTTCGCGCCCACCTCCGCGGCGACGACGAGGACGACCGCGTCGACGAGGGAGAGGCGGGCCAGGTCCGCGATCACCGTCGCCGCGGTCGCGAGTCCGAGGACCACCAGCGCGAGCGCGAGGGTCCCCCCGACGCCGAGCGCGGAGTCCTTCAGGACCTCGCGCCGGCGGTCGGCGTCGCCGTGGACGACCGCCGCGTCCCCGAGGTCCGCGACGCCGTCGAGGTGGGTGATTCCGGTGACGAGGTACAGCCACGCGACGAACGCCGCCGCGACCGTGAGCGACGGCACTCGGACCGGCGCCAGCGCCGCGGCGGCGACCGGGAGCGCGACGAGGGGGCCGAGCGCGTAGCCGACCGCCGGCATGGCCGCGGGCGTGCGCCGGAACGCCTCCCAGCCGTCGTCGGTGGCGCCGACGGGAATCCGCGAGAGGAACCCGAGCGCGCCCCGGAGCGCGGCGACCGCTCCCGTCAGGCCCACGCGATCACCCCCGCGAGCGTCACCAGCCACCCCGCCGCCCCGGCGACCGCGACGCCGCCCGCGACCCCGACGAGCCGAACCGCTCGCTCCGCGTCGGCGACGGTCGGCGGGGCGGCGTCCGGCGCGAGGACGTACGCCCTCGGCTTCTCCAGTCGGACGTCGAGCGCGGCCGCCGCGGTCGCCATCGGCCAGCCGGAGTTCGGGGAGGCGGGGACGCGCGCCCACCTCCCGGCGGCTCGGAGCGCCCCGAGCGACCCGGCCGCGACGGCCAGACAGACCGCGGTCGCTCTGGCCGGGAGGAACATGACCCCGTCGTCGAGGCGGGCGCTCGCCCACCCGACCGGTTTCGTGCGGTAGCCGAGCATCGAGTCGAGCGTGTTGACCGCCTTCACCCAGACCGCCCCGGCGACGCCGAGTGAGAGGGCTGCCCCCGCGTCGGCCGGGACCCCAGCTTCCGCACCGCCGACCGCGAGTCCCAGTCCGACGGTCGCCCCGACGAGGAACCCGCCGAGAGGGGCGACGAACCCGTCGGCGAGGTTCTCCGCCGCGCTCTCGACCGCGGCGCTCCGGAGGGCGGCCGGTGAGAGGTCGGCGGTGTCTCGCCCGACCAGCGCGCGAATCGACTCGCGGGCCGCGTCGGGACTCGTCTGCGTCAGCTCGACGACCCTCGCGGTCTCGTCGAGTAGCATTCGGAGGCTTACCGTCGAGAACAGCGCGACGCCGGCGACGAGGGCGGCGAAGAGCGAGCCGATACCCGCCGCGACCGCCACGAGCCCGCCCGCGAGCGCCGCGGCGGCGATAGGGAGCACACCGGCGACCGCGACGCCGACGAGCCGGGGCCGGGCCCACGGCCGATCGGTGCGACCGACGATCGAGCCGAACCACGCGACCGGGTGTATCCGGGTCGGGGGCTCCGCGATCGCCAGGTCGAGGGCGACGGCGATTCCCACCGCGGCGAGGGCGGGGAGCGTGAGCGCCACGGCGTCGAGCACAGGGGGCGCGAGCGTGCCGGGAGACGCGGCGGCAGCGAGCATCGTCACAACCGGTCACAGAACGCGTCGAACGCCCCTCTCTCGGCGTGGACGTGCGCGTACGTTCCGAGCGTTCGGTGTTCGATCAGCCCGTCGCGGTCGCCGTCGATCCCCTCGCCGCGCTCCACGTCGAACGCGAACCGAGCGTCGTCGTCGACCGTCGCCGAGGAGTAGTGGAACTCGTGGCCGCGCAGGGTCGTCCCGGTCGCGGCCGTCGGGCCGTCCCGGGTCGCGCGCAGTTCGACGTGGTCGAGCGCCTGATACCGCTCTCGCATCTCGACCGCGGCCGGCAACACCCCGGCCATCGCGTGCGTGTCGCCCTCGACGGTCGTGAGCGACTCGGCGAGCGCCATCAGCCCGCCGCATTCGCCGAGGACCGGGACGCCGTCCGCGGCCGCGTCCGCGACGTCGTCGAGCGCCGGGCTCTCGGCGAGCGACGCGGCGTGAAGTTCGGGGTAGCCGCCGGGGAGGTAGACGCCGTCGCAGGGCGGGAGGGGGTCGCCGGCGGTCGGCGCGAACGTCCCGACGGTCGCCCGCTCGCGCAGCCGCTCGATCGTCGCCGGGTAGACGAACCGGAAGGCGTCGTCGCGGGCGACGGCGACGCGGGGGGCGTCGTCGGTCGACTCGGTCGGATCGGCTGACTCGGTTGCTCCCGTCGCGCCCGCCGGCTCCCGCGCGACGTCGACCAGTCGGTCCGTCCGGAGCCCCTCCGCGGCCGCGTCGAGCGCGTCGTCGTCGATCGGCGACTCGTCGCCCATGTGGAGCCCGAGGTGGCGCTCTGGAACCGTCAAGGCGTCGTCCGGTCCGACCCGACCGAGGTACGCGATGTCGTCCGGCAGCGCCTCGCGAATCCCTCGCTCGTGTCGGCCCCCGTGTGCGCGCTGGGCGACGACCCCGGCCACGTCTATGTCGCGGCCGGCGCGTTCGGCGTACGCTTGGAACCCCAGCGCGGTCGCGGCGACGCTCTCCATGCCGGCGCTCGCGTCGACGACGAGGACGACCGGGAGGTCGAGCGCCTCGGCGACCGCGGCGGTACTCGACCCGTCGCCGTCGTACAGCCCCATCACGCCCTCGACGACGCAGATATCTCCCTCTCCGCGGGCGTAGTTCCGTCGGAGCCCCGATTCGCCCTGAAGCCACAGATCGAGCGTCCGCGACGGGCGTCCGGCGACGCGAGCGTGGTGACTCGGGTCGATGAAGTCCGGACCGGCCTTCGCGGGCTGGACGTCGAGCCCGGCGTTCCCCAGCGCGCGGACCGTCGCGAGCGTCGCCACCGTCTTACCGACGCCGGAACTGACGCCGCCGAGGACGAACCCCTTCATACCGTTCCCTCCCGCTCGGCGAGCAGCCGGTCGGTGATCGCCGCGACGCGCTCGCGCACGTCGCTCGCGGGGACGTCGGTACGGTCGGCCAGCGCCAGCGCCCCGCCCATGCCGACGCCCTCCTTCGCCTCGCCGCGGGCGTACGCTCGCATCGCCGGGTGGTCGCTCTCGTCGAACGCGGGGTCGGTCGCGGTCACCGCCAGATCGAGGTCGTCCGCGAGCCCCGTCACGTCCGCGGTCGGATCGTCGGCGACGAACGCGGTCGTCGACAACGTGAGTTCGCCGTCGACGCCGGCGTGTCGCGCCAGCGCCGCGACCGTCGCCATCTGGGTGCCGCCGGCGAGGGTCACGTCGATTCCCCGCTCGGTCGCGCCGACCACGAGGCCCGCGGCCGCGGCGAGCACCGGATCCCCCATCAGCCGGATGGCGTCGACAGGAGCCCCGGCGCAATCGCCCGGACCGAGCCCGCTCGCGGCCAGCCCCGCTTCGACGACTCGGCGCTTTCGCGCGAGCGGGTTCGTCGCTAGCGACGAGGAGACGCTCGGCCGCTCCCCGAGCGCGGTCAGCACGCCGAACGCGGTCGTCGTCCCCCCCGGAATCGTCTCGGCGACGAACAGCTCGTCGGGGGCGTCGCCCTCTAGTCCGGCGATCACGTCCGGCACCGTCTCGCGCGCCCGCTCGAAAATCGTCTCGGCGTCGGGCACCGGATTCGCGTCGCGAACGTCACCGCCGGGGCTCGCGTCCGTCTCGTACACCCGCAACGACGCCTCTGTCGGCACTGCGAGCCCGGCGTCGACGCCGACGACCTCGACGCCGGCCAGCTCGCGGACGGCCCGCGTCACGACCGCCGGCGTCGGACAGCCCGACGGGCTGACCGGGACGGGAGAGTCGGGTGCGGGGCGACCGTCGGCGACGATCTCGAGGTCGGCGCTCGGCGTGTGTTTCCGGAGCGCTGGGTCGGCTCCCGCGGCGCTAATCCCGTCGATCGCGGCGGTTTCAGTCGTTCCGGCGACGACCGCGAGGGTCACGTTCTTCACGGCGCACCTCCGGATAATCCGCGCGGTCGCCGCCGCTCGCCGACTCCACTTCGGGCGTGCCTGCCAGCGGGTCGCCGCCGTCCGTCGGTCGCTCGCTCGATGATAACCACTAGCGGTTGGTTATCACAAGTTGACTTTAATCGCTCGGGATCCGAGGCTGGCCCGGAGTCCGTCGCGGCCTTATAACTTCGACCAGCATCGCTATCGTTGATTTATAACCAGCTGGACGTAACTGTGAGATATAATGACGGATAGTGCCGTCGAAAGGAGACGTCGGGGACCGGACGTCGATGTCCCCACGCTCCTCGGTGACGACCACGAGGCGTTCAACGCGGTCCTCTCGGGCGAGGAGGCCGGGCCGGTTGCCGTCGTGGGCGATCCCTTCTCCGGACGTGGGTCCGTCCTCGACCGTGCTGTCCGGGATCTGGACGCAACCCGGGTTAGCCTTGACCCGGGCGACGGGATTGCCCAAACCCGGGCGGGGATCAACGGAGGGCCAGTTGTGATAGAGGGCTGTCAGCACCTGTACGAGCGTTGCATCGGGGGATTCGAGGCGTTGTCTGCGTTTCTCGACGACCTGGCGAGCGTCGATGCGACAGTGGTGACCGGCTGGAACCGGTACGCGTGGGCGTACCTCGCGGCGGTGCAGGCCCTCGACCGGGAATTTCCCGTGACCGTCGAGATCCAGCCCCTTCCCGCAGAACGGATCGCGGAACTCGTGCTAGATCGGTACGACGTGATGCCGACGTTCGTCGCAGACGACCCCGACCGGGGCGGCTTGGTCGTCACGACGCGCCACGAGATTGACTGGCGGGACTGGTCGGTATCGGTGCCGGTCCCTACGTTGAGCCCAGTTGCCGTCAAGGACCTGTTTTCGGATGGAAATATGGGTCCAAAGGACGTAACGTTCGGCCGGCTCGCTGCGGTTTCGAACGGGAACCTCGGCGTCGCCACGGCCATCTGGGAGGCCCGGCAGGGGCCAGAGGTGCGCCCGAGCGACGTGAGCGTCCCCGCGTCCGACCGGGACCTGGACCGCGAGGAGGCGTTCTGCCTGCGGATCGTACTCGCGAAAGAGCGAGTCAACCGGGAACAGCTCGCGGGAATTGTTGACGGACTCGACCGGGTTCTCGGGCGTCTCGCGCGCGACGGCCTCGTTACGGTCGAGGGCGATATCGTGGAACTGGTACCGGCGGCAGTGCCGGCCGCCGCGACGGCGACCGAACGGAGGCGGATACTGTGACCGCGCTCCAGACGCTGGTAGACCTGGGGATCGCCCAGGAGACGCTCATGAGAATAGTGGGCGTACTCGTAGCCGCGTACCTGGCCACCTGGGTCGTCGGGTACGTACTCACGGCGGTCGCCGAGCGCATTCTCCGCTGGCAGATCAGCATCAAGATCTTCATTCCAATCGCGCGGGTTCTCATCTTCGGAACCGCGGCGTATCTGGTCCTGGGACCGTTGCTCCAACTATCGACCGCACAGTTGCTCGCAGTGTCGGGGCTGTTCGGGGCGGCTTTAGGGTTCGGCCTAAAGGACCTCTTCGCGGCGATAATCGGTGGGCTGGTGCTCGTCACCGAGCGTCCCTACCAAGTCGGTGACAAGGTCACCATCGACGGCGACTACGGCGAGGTAACCGACATCAACCTCCGGGCGACGACGCTGAGGACGCCCGACGACAGCGCCGTAAGTATCCCGAACGCAACGATGTTCACTGGGAACGTCTCGAACGCCAACGACGGCCAGCCGGAGATGATGGTCGTCGTCGAACTCGCGGTCACCGCCTCTGCCGACGTCGAGCGAGCGAGTGCGATCGTCAAGGAAGCCATGGTGACCTCGAAGTACGTCTACGTCGACGAGGACCATCCGTTCACGGTCCTGGTCGAGGACGAGTCCTACTATCGGACGATTCGCGGCAAGGCTTATGTGGCCGACCTGCGCGACGAGTTCGCGTTCGCCTCGGACGTGACAGAGCGCTCGATGGCCGCCTTCGTCAGCGAAGGGATCGAAACACCCGAGGCGCCCATTCGCGTCTCCGAACACCGCTGACTCCGCGTGTCGCCTGTCGGTTTCGCCCGACCGAAGCGAGTATCTCGAAGGTCGATTCTGGGGCTGATAACCTCTCAAGCCGGCTAGATCTCACTCGTCGTAACGGCGTAGTTCACGCTCTATCACCTGAAACGAACACCGGCTTCTGCTGAACTCACCCGCTGGGCCCTGTTTAGACGCGATTCAGACTGTCCTCTACAAGCATTATCCAGACAACGAGACCGGTCAAGAACCACCCACGAACTGGTTCTGTTCACTCGCTATAGCCACTAACCGCAGCTTTCAGGAGCATGTGAACAAGGCTCACCCGCTGTATTCATCAGAGGATCTCTATCAACTACTGAGAATTTCAACGGGCCAAAATACCAAAAATCTGATTGTCGACCCCGCTCCCCGAGCGGCCGCTCACACCAACCCGCCCAGCGTGAACACCGCGTAACAGAGCGTCACGAGGAGTCCCGAGTGGAGCAGCGCCGCGTACCGCCCGCGAGAGGCGGTGCCGGCGAACCATCCCGACGCGAGCATCGTCGCCTGCGTGACGACGTACAGCCGGAAGCGCTCCAACTCGGGGTGGACCGTCTCCGGCTCGACGACGAACTCGGCGGTCGCGGCGAGGTCGGCCAGTCGCGCGGCGTCTATCACCTGCGTGTTGACGACGGCGACGACGGCGGCGACCAGCGCGGCCGCCGCCCACCCGACCGCGACGTACGGATGCATCGACGAGCGCAGCGCCCGCTGCTCGCTGTACAGCTGTCCCACCTCGATCCGGAGCGTCTCGAAGACGGCCTCGGCGTCGCTTCCGGCGTGTAGCGCGCCGGTGACGAGCCCGAGCGTCCCCTCGGCCAGCGGCGTCCCGACGCGGTCGACGAACCGGTCGATGGCGGCCGCGCGGACGTCGGTCGGCGCGTCCTCGCCGCGGTCGCCGCCATAGCCGCCGTCGCCACGTCCCGGAGCCCCCGTCGCGGTCGTCGACCGGAGCGCGAACGCGAGCGCGGCCACGTCGTCGTCGAGCACCCCGAGGTCCACCTCGCGGGCGACGGCGGCCACCGCGTCCGGGAACGGTCGGCCGTGCGCGACGTGGCCCGAGACGGCGTGGACGAAGTCGGCCAGTTCGCGGTCCTTCGCGTCGTCGATCCGCGTTCGCCTCCCGGCTACGATCCCGACGGGAACTGCGAACGCGGCGTACGCGAGTAGCACGACGTTGACGAGGGTGTACTCCGCGAGCGCGAGTCCGACCGCGAGGAGGAACGCCGGCGGCGCGACGATCACCGCGGCGCTCGCCGGATTGGATCCGAGGGAGACGACGATTTCGCGGGGGGATCCCGGCAGGTCGTAGCTGGCACGCTGGTTCGGCGGCCGGAGCGTTCCCACGGCGACTGCGCCGCCGAGTCCGAGCGCGACGAGAAAGAGCACGGAGCCGTAGAGGACGACCGCCCGCGTCGGCACCACCCCGACGGGGGTGTCCACCGGCGGGAGGAACTCCGGAATCACGACCGTCAGCGCGGTCGCCGCGATGACGAGCAGCGCCGGCAACACCAACACGGCGACGAACAGTTCGGTGAGCAGCTCGAGGAACCGCCGCGCTCGCTTGCGCGCCCGGTCCTGGCGGTGCGCGAGCATCCGGCTCTCCGTTCGGAGGTACTCCGCGAGCGCCGCGTCACCGGTCGCCGCGTGCTTGCGGAACTTCAGCAGGAAGGGTGCGAGCAGCTCTCGCGAGGGCGTGTCGCGCGCGACTCGACGAAGCCCCTCGTCGAGGCTCCCGGCGAGGTGTGCGGCGTTGAGCGCCTTTCGCAGCGAGGTCGCGGTGCCGCCGTACGCGTCGCTCGCGGCGGTCTTCTCGACCATCTTACGGGGACCGTCGCTCCCGGAGGCGAGCAGTTCGAGGTACCGGACCGCGGCCGGGAGCGTCCGCTCGATGTCCGTCCGGCGCGTCGCCGTGAGCCACCGGAGGTGGAGCCCGCCGAGCCGGACCGTCGTTCGCTTCGCGACGATGCCAGCGATCGCGGCGACGGCGACGGCGACTGCATCGGGCGAGCGCGACGCAGCGGCCACCGGCGGGACGCCGCCGAGTCGAGCGTCGACCGCGGCGAGCAGGGCGGGCGCACTTCCGGCCGCGACCAGCAGGGTCGGAACCATAACCCCCACGGAGACGACCCACGAGAGCCCGTACACCCGGGCGAGGTACGTCTCGAACCCCGTGTCGAGGGCGGTTCCGCGGTACCGCTTCCGGTCGGCGTCGTGTCGCCGGTCGCTCGCGTGGCGCGCGAACAGCGCGTAGAGCACGCGGTCGACGACGGAGAACCGACCGGACCGTAGGAAGCCGTCGGTCTCGGCCGCGTCGAGCGCGGTCGACCCGCCGCTCGCGTTTCGAGCCGCGTCGGACAGCGGCTCTCCGCTCACGGTCGCCCCCCTCGGTCAGCCGTTCGGGCCGCGCGCTCGACGGTCGCCGCCTCGTCGGTCCGGAGATCCGCGAGGAACTCGAACAGGTCGTCGAAGTCGTCGACTCCATCGCGGACGAGATACTCCACGTAGCGGTGTTTGGCGGCGAACTCCGTCTCGACCGCGTCGACCTCGCGGTCGGTGCGGTCCGCGATCCGATCGAACGCGTGGTGGCGCGGGTCGCCGTCGCGCCGGAGCGACTCCGAGTCGTCGGCTCCCGGTGCGCCCGGGAATCGAAACGCCCCCTCGGAGTCGCGCCACGCGAGGGTGTTGTAGTGCACCGTCTCGCCGCCCTTGTCGACGACGCCGGCGCCGCCGTGTTTCGAGTTCCCCGTGGCGCTCCGCTTCGCCTCCGGATCGAGCGCCGCGTACTCGTCGGCCGAGAGCAGCTCGACCGCCCGCGAGACGTACCGCTCGCCGTCGATCTGCTGCGGAAAGACGACCAGATCGATCTCCCGGAGGAGGTACGGCGGCAGCCCCCGTTCTATCACCCGATTGGCGAGCGCTTCGACGTCCTCGGCGTGAGTGGTGCCGATCACGCCGTGTCCGGTGTTCAGCGTCTCGGCGAAGGTGTCGAAGCTCGCGGGGGTGTTGATCTCCGCGATCACCTCCACGTCGGGGTTCAGGTAGTTAGCCTCCGTCATCAGCTCCGCCATGCTCACGGCCTTGTACGCCTCCTCGTGGTCGCGGGTCGTGAGCGAGACGCCGGTCTCGTGCGGGAGGTGGACCTCCCGTGACCCCTCGTCGATCGAGACCGGTCGATCGTCGAACGGGATGAACGGCGTGTGCGCGTTGAGCAACGTCGTCTTCCCCACGCCCGTCGGGCCGGCGAAGAGGACGACCCCGCGGTGTTCGTACAACAGCCACAGCAGGGTGACGAGCTCCGTCGAGAGGCTCCCGCGGTCGACGAGGTCGACGGGCGTCAGCGCGTCGGCGCTCTGTTTGCGGATCGAGACGTGCGGACCGCCCTCGGAGATGACCGGGAGCGCCACCGCACACCGGACGGTCTCGTCGACGCCGTCGAGGTCGAGGTTCACCTTCGCCGAGGGGGAGGAGGCGTTGAGCTCCGTGCCGTCGCGGGCCGCCAGCCCGGTGACGACGTTGACGAACGTCGTCTCGTCGTCGAACGCGAGGTTCGTCGGAACGCGGGTTCCCGTCCCGGCGAGGGGGTGTCCAGCTCCGCCCTCGTCGGATCCCGACGCGCGGAGGACCGACGCTCGCGGGATCACCTTCACCCGCTCGCCCACGCGGTTGGCCTCCACGTCTTCGAGGTTCGGATCGCGGATCGGCACCGTGAGGATCCCCTCGCCGACGAAGTCGCGGAGGACGTAGTACGCGAGGTCGTCGAGCCGGTCGTGGGCGTACCGCGAGTCGACCGGCGGGACGGCGAGGCCGCGCTCGGCGAGCGCAGACCGGAGGCGGTGGGTCGCCGCATCGACCCACGCGCGGGTGTTGCGCGCGGTGAGTCGGCGCGAGAGGAAGCGTCGGGCGTGGGCCGCGACGAACGCCTCGCGGTCGTCGACGACGCCGTTGACGGTCGTCTCCCAGATGCGCTCCTTACACTCGTCGATCAGCGCCTCGTCGCCGGGGAGGAGATCGGGTTCGAGCACGGCGTACTTCGTCTCGAACGCGTCCGAGCCGAGCAGGCGCTCGCGGTAGACGACCACGTCGACCGAGAGCCCGGCGAACCCGACGGCGTACTGCGCGAGCCGCTCGGCGGCGACCCGTTCGACGTACCCGGCGTCGACGTCGATCCCCGTCTCCAGCGGTGCGAACGTCTCGGTGTGGACGACCAGCTCGCGCTCGTCGCCCACGTCGGCCACCTCGATTCGGTCGTCCAAGGCGAGCGGCGTCACGTCGCCGAGCAGCCGGAGGTCGCGCAGCGCGTGGTAGTCGATCCGGCGGCGGGCGGCGGCGCTCGCGTCGAGCAGCCGGTCGAGCGCCTGGGCGTACTTCGGCTCGAATCCGGCCGCCGCGCGATCGACGACCCCGACGCGGGTGAGCGGTCGGCGGTGACGAACGGCGGAGAAGTGCTCGCGGACGCGGTCGAGCGCACGTTCGTCGTCGGTCGACAGCGGCGGCTCGCGGACGTCGTACCCGAATCGACCGCCGTCGCGCTCGCGGACCGTCGCGACCACGCCGGGGGCCGACTCGTACTGCGCGCGCACGTCCGTCGCGTACCACGCCTCCGGGTCGTCCGGCGGAACGGGGGCGGGGACCGTGCCGCTCGGACCGTCGTCCGCCTCGTCGACGATCCGGAGCGTCGGCCCGTCGCTCACGGCTTGCCCCCCCGACTCGTCGATCGATTTCCCTGTCTCACTGCAACGTAGCCCCCCGTCATCGTCTGTTCACTCCTCGCTGACCGTTGCCGCGTTTTAATCGTTCTCTTCTCAGATAGCTGTTGTTTCGAAACGTTGCAACGAGAGCCGAATGTAGCCCGAAATATTCGGTCATCTATTATTTCGAAAGTGTTGCACGATCGGGTGTGTCTTTTTATTGCTGATCCGAATCACGACGAGATGACCGCCATGGACCGATTAGAGCAGGTGGGTACGTTCACGAGCAAGTACTTCGTCGTCTGGGTGCTCCTCGCCTCCGGCGCTGCGCTCTATGTGCCCGACTCGTTCACGCCGATCGCCGCGTACATCACGCCGTTGCTCGGGCTCATCATGCTTGGCATGGGGCTAACGCTCACGCCTGACGACTTCAAGCGTATCGTCGAGCGACCACGTGACGTGTTTATCGGCGCAGCGGCGCAGTGGCTCGTGATGCCAACGCTCGCGTACGTGCTCGTCGTCGCCCTCGGTCTCCCGTGGGAGGTCGGCGTCGGACTGATCCTCGTCGGCGCAGCACCCGGGGGAACGGCCTCGAACGTGATGACGTATCTGGGCCGCGGCGATGTCGCCCTCTCGGTGACGATCACGACGGTGACGACGGTCGCCGCACCGCTCGTGATGCCGGCATGGGTCGTGCTCCTCGCTGGCGAGCAGATCACGGTGACGTTTGCGGAGATGGCCGAGACGATCGTTCTCATCGTCCTGATCCCGGTCATCGCCGGACTCGTCCTGCGACTTCTGCTCGATCGGTACGCGCCGACGGCGGCGAAGGCGGGGCTCTCCGTGTTCCCGGCGATCAGCGTCGTCGCTATCGTCGCCATCGTCGCCGCGGTCGTCGGACTCAACGTCGAGGAGATCCTCACCGCGAGCGCGCTCGTGGTCGTCGCGGTCCTCCTTCACAACGGACTTGGGCTCGGTGCCGGCTACGGAGTCGGCAAGCTGACCGGGATGGCCGAGGACCGCGCTCGCGCGTGCGCGTTCGAGGTCGGGCTTCAGAACAGCGGGCTCGCCGTCGCGCTCGCGGTCGCCTTTTTCGACCCGATCGCGGCGCTGATCCCGGCGCTGTTCAGCGTCTGGCACAACGTGAGCGGCCCGGCGCTGGCGACGTACTTCACCTATCAGGACGGCGAGCCTATCTCCGAGTACGAGTCGGCCGTAAGCGCGGACTGAGGCGGCGGTCGGCGCGGATCGAGGCGGTGGTTCGACCCGGGCGCTTTTCGTACGCCCGCCGGAAGCATACCTATGCGCGCAGCCGTCTTCAACGAGCCCGGCGAGATCGGCGTCGAGGAGCGACCGCGGCCCGAGATCGAGGCCCCGACCGACGCGATCGTCCGCGTGACCCACACCGCGGTCTGCGGCTCCGACCTCTGGTTCTACCGCGGCGACAGCGACCGCGATCCCGGATCCCCGGTCGGTCACGAGCCGATGGGGATCGTCGAGGAAGTCGGCGACGACGTGACCTCGGTCGACCCGGGGGACCGCGTGCTCGCGCCCTTCGCCATCTCCTGCGGCGAGTGCGAGTTCTGTCGTAAGGGCCTCCACACCTCCTGCGCGAACGGCGACTCGTGGGGCGGTGACAACGGGGGCGGCCAGGGCGAGTACGTCCGGTCGACGCACGCCGACGGCACCCTCGTCCGGGTGCCGGACCGGTACGCCGCCGACGAGGACACGCTCCGCTCGCTGCTCCCGCTGACCGACGTGATGGGCACCGGTCACCACGCGGCCGTCAGCGCGGGCGTCGAGGCGGGTTCGACGGTCGCGGTGATCGGCGACGGCGCGGTGGGGCTCTGCGGCGTGCTCGCGGCCCGGCGGCTCGGCGCCGAGCGGATCATCGCGGTCGGCCACCACGAGGACCGGCTCGAACTCGCCGAGGAGTTCGGAGCTACCGAGACCGTCTCGGAGCGGGGCGAGGCCGCTGTCGAGCGAATTCGCGAGCTCACGTACGGCGGGCCGAATCACGTCATGGAGTGCGTCGGCGCTGCGAGCGCGATGAACGCCGCCATCGACGCGATCCGCCCCGGCGGCACGATCGGCTACGTCGGCGTTCCCTACGGCGTCGACGAGGAGGGACTGGACGTGTTCGGGATGTTCGGTGACAACGTCACGCTCGCGGGCGGCGTCGCCCCCGTCCGCGCGTACGCCGAGGAGCTGATGGCCGACGTGTTGCAGGGCACCCTCGACCCCGCGCCGATCTTCACCGAGACGGTCGGCTTGGAGGCGGTCGACGAGGGGTACCGCATGATGGACGAGCGGGAGGCGATCAAGGTGCTGGTTAAACCGTAGAAACGCCGGTTTCAACCGCCCTACCCGCCTTACCGACGTAATCCTTATCACTACACAGTTCGTGATACTTGTTGTCATGTGTCATCACAATGTCGAGACGCGTTCGATCGAGGAGATCCGAGAGCGTCACCGGTCCGGCGAGGCGGACGAACGGCTCGACGAGTCCCCCCACGTCGAGGTCGAGGAGGAGCCGGCGGACGACGCGGAGCCGCCGGCCGAACCGCGGACCCCGGCCGACGACTGACGCGGTCGAGACCGAGTTCGCCTCAAACCCCGACGATTTTATACGAAAACTGCCGGGATAGCGGCTGTGACGGGATCGCCGTCGCGAGCGGGCTAACAGGCATTTCAGGTCCATCCTGAATATATTCTGGGTGGAGCAGACGGTTTTCTGCCGGCGAATTACTACCCCCGAACGGCTCTTTCGATCGGTATCTCCACGACGGAGTACGGCGATTATGCACATGCTATACGACGCACAGACGGAAGTCGCGAACCGAACGGTGATCGATCGATGACGCACGGGCAGGCTCGCGCGGTTTTCCTCGCCGCGATCATGGTCCTATCGATGGTCGCGATGGGGGCGGTGTTCGCTGGCGGCGCAGCCGCGGATGAAACACAAACGTTGGTCGTCGGAGACGACGCCGAGTACGATACGATCCAAGGAGCGATCGACGATGCGCATCCGGGAGATACGATCGCTGTTCGAGACGGGACGTACGACCCGTTTGACCGGGTCGAGACAAATGAGTTGACTATTACTGCCGAGGAGGGTTCGTCACCGGTAATACGGGCATCTGCAGACGACTTCTCTGCCTCGAGTCGCATTGTCGACATAAATGCTGAGGAGGTTGAATTCTCCGATATCCGGGTTGAAGGCCCCGAACGGGGAGTCGGCGTCGGCGTTCGCCTAGGGAACGACAAGAGTACCGACGGGAGCGTCGTTTCGGGGGTGACTGTTAGTAACGTATTGACAGGGATTCAGACCGGAGAGACCGCGACAAACGCAAACATAGTCGATAATGACGTCTCCAATGCGGTCGTCGGTATCAGTCTCCAAGCAGATGGGTCGACCGTCCTGCGAAACACCATCTCCGGCATCGAAACTGCCGGAGAGTACCCTGCTGAGGGTATCGGCGTTGTGAAAAGTGACCACACTCTCGAAGAAAATACGATCAGCAGCGACTCGAGCGCCGTGGATATCCGGTTCTACAACGACGAGGTTCCAACGGTCAATGACGACGACTCAGGGAATGAGATTTCGGTCGCGAACACCGTCCTTGCCGAGTCTGGTGTCGATTCTGTCGAATTCTATGACTCGAGCCACCTGTACGACGGATCGGTAACGATTAATAACACGGCGTATGCGACCGTTCAGCAGGCGACTGACAGCGCCGAGTCTGGTGCTGTCGTCGAGGTCGAAGCCGGAGTGTATCCCGGACCGATCGAAATTAATACTGCTGACGTAGCGATCCGCGGCACAGACGAGCAACTCCCCGTAATCGAGGGTGGGGTCATCGTTGACGCTGACGGCGTCGCAATCGATAGGCTTGAGATCGAGGGAACAGACAGGCCCGCAGTACGAGTCTCGCAGGATACGATGGCATTTAGCTTGACAGACAGTCATCTTCGAAAAGGAGCAGGTGACAATCGTCACGCGCTTCTGTTTGAAGGCGGCCAAGCAGGCCACCTCGTCGACTCAAACACATTTGAGAATCAACAAGATGCGAGTGGGAACCCGATACTCGCCTACGTAAACGGTGATACCAGCGTGGGTACTTCATCCACTGGCGTCGATTTCGTCAACAACACGTTTGTCGGCGAAGATCTCGGCGATGGACTGGCTCTCGGTCACGAGGCTGACGACAGTGAAGTCTCACACAACACGTTTGCAGTATCCAGTGAGTTCGGCCAAGTGGAGCTCTTCGGAGAGAACGCAGTTGTCCGAGACAACCGATTCGTTACCGAAGAACTCGACAGCGGTGCATTCTACATAAGGGATGCCGGACAAACACTTGAGCAAAGCGTACTCTGGAATAATGAGTTCGCCGGTGGAACGATCGTCGATAACGCTCAAAATGAACCAGTAACGGTTTTCAGCACTATTGACGATTCGCTTACGTCGATTGAAAAGCACGGCGTCGTCTTCGCATCTAGTGGTTCATTCACCGAAGACGTGACTGTCTCGACGCGGAACATCACTCTCATCGGTGTCGGTGATGAGACCGTCATCAACGGGCTCGTGCAGATCGACGCGGAACAGTCGTCACTTGTAAATGTCGCCGTTAAACCGGATCCATTCCATCGGCCGGACGGTGACCGAATTCCACCGACTGAGAGACAAGCCATCCTGATCACCGCCTCGGACGCTGGCGTGTACGACAGTACCGTCGACGTCTCACTCGACGCAAACGGTGACTTTGAAGAAGTGAACGCGATCCAGGTGTTCGGTGGCGAGCCGATAACCGGCGTTCAGATCGTCGACAACGATATTACCGGAACCGCGACCGGCTACGATGTCGCCGGAGTCGTGGGTGTGAGCGATCAGGCCGAAACAACGGAGACCGTGGTCTACAACAACTCGATCGACGTCGATAGCGAGGGCTACTCCTTCGGCGTCGTAACGCGTGCGAGCGGTGGAGACAACGTTGACGAGACGCCTGAGTCCATCGTCATGTACAACGACATCGATGCGACCGCCGACGCCTACCCCGGCGTCGGATACGGTATCGAGAGCACCGAAGAAGCACAGGTCAACGCGGATTCGCAGATCGTCAAAGACAACACGTTCGGTGATGTCGACTCGATCCAACATAAGGCCGACAACGGCGCCCTTGATATCACCATGAACGAGTGGGAAGACGTGGATAATGTCTCCTTCCTCACCGAAAGCTTCGACAGTTCTGTCGAAGATGGCGGCGAACTCGTCTACGATCCGTTCCTAACATCCACCCCCGATCCGAACGACTTCACCCCACCGAGTGAGCGAACCGCCTTCGGCCACGACCTCGTCGTCCCCGCCGACGGCGGCGTTCACTCCGTCGCTTTCCCGGCACCGGTCGAAGGGACTGTCAGCGAAGTATTCGACGATTTCGACGGGACGGTCTACGCGTACGACGGCGACGACTGGGTGACTGGTGAGACGATAGCCGACGAGGAAATCGGCGCGCTCGACGCGTTTGCGGTATCCGTCGACGAGAGCGGAGACGACCTCCGGATCACCTTCGAGTACGCAGACGGTGACTCGGACATCCCGTCCATGACGACCGCAGATCTCGACACCGGCTGGAACTTCGTCGGTGCGCCGAACGGCGGCGAGGCGAGCGAGGCGTTCGCGCCCGCGACCGCCGACGTCACCACGGTCGTCGACGCGCTCGGCGGTCCGGACCCACAGACCATGCCCTACGGCCTCACCGGCTCCGGCCAGGTGGCAAACCCGAGCACGGTCAGCCCGTTCCAGGGCTACTGGGTGTTCGTGACCGACGATGGCAAACTCGGCGCGACCGTCCCGGTCGACCCGACACAGGAGACCGAAGAGGGCGCCCTGACGGGCAACTAAGCCAATGAACGCCACACGCGCGCTCGGTCTGATCGCACTGATTGTTGCCCTCGTGGGCCTCGTCACCGGCGGTGCGGCGGTCGGCGGCGTCGCGGCACAGGGCGATGGCCCGCCGTCCACCCCCGCAGCCTACTACGGGCAGGTGACGGTCGATGACGGTGACGTCCCCGCTGGCCTGACCGTTGAGGCGGTCGTCGACGGAGAGGTCCGCGACACGATCGAGACCGACACCGACGGCTCGTTCGGCGGAGTGGGCGCGTTCGACGAAAAGCTCACCGTTGAAGGGGTGTCTGGTGCGACCGTAACCTTCCGGATCGGCGGTGCGGTGGCTGGCACCACTGAATGGGAGTCTGGTGCGAATGAGGAGGTCTCACTCGCAATCGGCGAGGTGCCGAGCGATCCGGACGACGGCTCGGACCCAGGCGATGAAACCGGACCCGGTGACGAAACGGATCCGAGCGACGACGGCTCCGTCCCCGGCGGCGATGACGATGTCAGCGATGCTCCCGGTGATACCGGCGGCTCCAGCGGCGCGGGCGGATCGCCGTCGACGGACGACACATCGGCGGGCGATCAGCCTGCAGATGATGTCGTCGACCTGCCAGACGGTACCGAGGCACTTGGCCTCGAGACCGCGTCGACCGTGGTCAGCGAGGACGGACAGACGAGCTCGGTCGCCTTCGACGGGGAAACCTCTGTCGACGGAATTGAGTTCGGTGGCGCTGTCGAGGGCGATGTGGACGTTACTGAGCTCGACGCGGCATCCGCAATAACCGGCCCGGCACCCGGCGCGTCAGTCTCGATTGTGGAGATAACTGTTCCCGACACGGCACGCGACACGCCAGCGACAATCCGGACCGGAGTCGACGCGGAACACCTCGACGAGGCTGGCATTGACGACGCCGACCTTCGGCTCTCTCGTTACGCGGACGGCGAGTGGCAGGGACTAGAGACGACGGTCATCGACCGCGACAGTGATCGCGTCGTGATCGAGGCGGAGACTCCGGGATTCTCGATGTTTGCGCTCTCGGCCGTCAGTGAGCCCGAGGCGGCTATCACTGCTGGGGCCGACCCGATCGATGTCGACCAGTCGGTCACGCTCTCCGGACTCCAGTCCACCGACGAGCACGGCGAAATTGTCGCCTACGAGTGGGATATCGCCGGTGAGACGGCGACCGGGAGTACGACAGGTGCGTCGTTCGCGACACCGGGCGAGTATGACGTGACACTCACGGTGACGAACGACGCGGGTGAGACCGACACGACAACCGACACGATGACTGTGGCTTCGACCGGCGACAGTACGCCTACCCCGGTCGAAGAGCCCGGGTTATTCTCGACGCCGACGCTCGTCGCCGTCGTGATCGCGCTCCTGATCGCGCTGGGTATCGTCGCGGTGGTCCGACGCGCGGATAGGTAGCCAGCCAATCGGCGGCTGCTTTTTGTCCGCTCGCAACAAATTCACTCGGTTCCGACTCGTAGAAAAAACCCCCGCGTGAGGTAGCTTTATTTTCATGGACGAGCGTGATAGATCCGCTACACATGAGTGACGTTACCCTTCGTCGAACGCAGTTGGCGACGCCCGCGAGCGACGAGAAGATGATGCACTCGGCGGCCGATAGCGACGCCGACGAGGTGTTCCTCGACCTGGAGGATTCGGTCGCACCGAACGCGAAACCGGCCGCCCGAGAGCCGCTTATCAAGGCGGCTCGCGAGGAGGACTGGAGCGACAAGATCCTCAGCTTCCGGATGAACGGGATCGACACCAAGTGGTGGTACGACGATCTCATCACCGTCGTCGGCGAGGCGGGCGAGCACATCGACGACGTCATCGTTCCGAAAGTCAAGTCCGCGAGCGACATCCACACCGTCGAGAACCTGCTCGAACAGGTCGAGGTGAACAACGACCTGGAGGTCGGCGCGATCGGCCTCGAACCGCAGATCGAGGACGGCGAGGGGATGCACAACGTCCACGAGATCGCCCACGCCTCCGACCGGCTCTCCTCGATCATCTTCGGGCCGGGCGACTACTCCGCGGCGATGGGGACGCCCGGACTCGACATCGGCCAGTTCCCCGAGTATCCCGGTCACTACTGGCATCACGCGCTCTCCGAGTGTAACGCCGCGGCGAAGTCGGCCGGTCTCCCGTGTCTCGACGGCCCGTACGCGGACATCGAGGACGCCGACGGGTTCCGCGAGTCCGCCGAGAACGCCAACATGATCGGCTGTGACGGCAAGTGGGCGATCCACCCGTCGCAGATCGAGATCGGAAACGAGGTGTTCGCGCCGGACCAAGAGACCGCGGACCGCGCGAAACGCATCGTCGACGCCTACGCCGAGGCGATGGAAGAAGGCAAAGGGGCCGTGAGCGTCGACGGGCAGATGGTCGACGAGGCGACCAACAAGATGGCACAGGACATCGTCGAAACGGCCGAGGCGGCCGGCCTCCTGTAGTCGGCCGGTCGCGGTTCACCCGTTCGTCCCTTTTATGTCGGCTCAGTTCGCGTATACCGGTTCAGCCGGCGCTGGCTTTGTTGAAATCCTCCGCAAGTGATCTGTTTTGACCCGTTCGTGGTCAATACAGGGGACACGTGTATTAACCGATCCCGTGAATTACTCGACACCTGTCAAGAATGGCATACGAGATGCAGAGGATGAAGTCAGCACAGAGGATACATTTGTTCAAGATCTGTTCCCCTGAATCACCTGCTCAGCGCGCGTGCGGAGTGACTACTCGATTTCTAACTGACGACTTCCGCCACCCTCCTCACCCTCATTCTCGTCCCATTCGAGTTTGAACTCGATGCTTCGTTCAGTCATGTTGCCAGCCGGGCCTTCGCGTTCAGCTTTGAGTTCGAATGTCGGTCGGGCAGGGGGATTCAGCGTCACAGATTCGGAGCCTGCTTTCAGCTTGATAGCGTTACCGCTGTCGAGATTGTCTGCGACTTTCCGAAGGTACGATGCAATCTCTTCTCGGCTCTGGTCGCTCTCTGATTTGAACAGAACTTCTTCAGGCATACGGGAGATGGTACAAGCCTGCACCGATAAAATTCGCCCGCCGTATTGAGTGGATAGGACTGGACGGTGTCTTCACACCTGTTGGGCCATCCTCCATTCATCATGCCTGTTACTGAATCGCTACACACCCGAATGCTATTCAAATTCGCGCTTGAACACCACAGTAGAGCCGTATGGTAAGTAATCGAGGCATCGGTATCCTGTGTCAAGAGAGCAAGCCGGTGTTCCGCGGCGTAGCCGAGCGTCTTCGGAATGCAGGCTTTCAGGTTCGATTCTTCCATCCCCAATCACCGCTCTCACCAGAACAGATCGCCGACCTCTCGTTGATTGTTAATAAGAAGACACTCCCGAGTGCACTCCCAACTCTCAGGCATGCTCGACGGACGGGGACAGTGCTGTGGAACAACTTGCAGGCGTTGATTTTGTTCAGTTCACGGCTTGTCGGTCTTCGAGCGCTTTCGAAAATGGGATTTCTCACACCCGAAGTCACTTTTGAGAAACCTGATGGCGAGTACGTCGCTAAAGGCTACTACATCTGGAACGACGAACCCGAACTCAACGGCGAGGGAGATTTCTATCAGGAACTGATCCCGACGGAACCAGTCGATTACAAGTATTATGCCGTCAACGACGGGTCAAAAATACACGTCGCGGGGAGGCGCGTTACCTCGAAGCTCTACGGGGAGAAACAGTTCATCGGCCAGATAGAGATCAGGCCAGCACTTGCAGCGTTGATGCGAGAACTTGTTGAACGATTTGATCTTCGGGGTGTCGGGGTTGACTTGGTTAAAGATGACAACGGCCAGTATTGGGCTGTCGATGTCAACCTCGCAGCTGGATACCGGAACACTGGACTGGAGCCTGCTCTCACCGAATCGGTTATTTCGAGCCTACCAAGCAAATAAAAGTAACTGCCACTTCGGGACGGCGTCCACTCTGTTGAATTACTGGCTGAAATTGTAACTCATAGTGTCTTTCAACAAAGCAGTTTGACCGACCACGCCGGAACAACCGACGTGGTTGTACTGAAGACGCGCACTGTATCTTGCACGGCTATCAGAACATATCCTTGAATTGGCAGAAATCTCAGTACGTAATAGGCGCTCTTCAGCGACCCGCTCTTTCCGACGAAAAGCTGTCCAAAAATAAGGTTTTGGCGGACCCGTCCGTGTATAAACGCTCCCTCTCGCTACAACGGCTCGATCAGTTCGACGACGTGCCCGTCCGGGTCCTTGATAAAGGCGGTGCGCGCGCCGGCCTCCGGTTGGTCGCCCGGCTCTTTCACGACGCCGTGGTGGTCGATCCACTCGAACGCCGCGTCGATGTCGTCGACGCCGACGGCGACGTGGTCGTATCGGTCGCCGTCGTCGCTCGGCTCTTCGCCCTCGGTGTCGGACAGCTGGAACTCGACGCCGGCGTCGTCGGCGACGTACACGTTCCGCGTGTCGCCGTCGGCGGTCGTGAACTCCCAGGAGCGCTCGAACCCGAGCTGCTCGACGTACCAGTCGGCGGTGCGGTCGGCGTCGGCCACGTTGAGACACGTGTGGAGTATCTCCATGAGACGACGTGTCTCGGTGGCGTAATAAATCCCGGCTGCGGACCGGGTCGCGTCTGCCTGCAAAATTATCATGAACAAAGGTTTTATTCACGTGTCAGTCCCCCTGTATACCATGGCAACTGAGCCCACGCAGGGGAGTAACACGTCGGGCACGGATCCGTCGGACGGCGACTCGCCGGAGGCGGGTCGGTCGAACGCGGGATGGTCGGCTGATGAGCTGCCGGACGCGAACGTGTCGGCGGCGGCGCTCGGCCACGACCGATCGGACGAGCCTGCGTATCGGGCGCTCGCGTCGGACCTCCGCGAGCGCGTCACGGGCGAGGTGCAGTTCGACGAGTACGCGCAGGTGCTGTACGCGACGGACGGTAGCATCTATCAGGCGCGGCCCGCGGGCGTCGTCTTCCCGACGTCGGTCGACGACGTACAGGCGACGATGCGGGTCGCGACCGACCACGACGTGCCCGTCATTCCCCGGGGAACGGGCTCGTCGCTGGCCGGACAGACGGTCGGACCGGGCTGTGTCGTGCTCGACTTCTCGAAGCACCTGAACGATATCGTCGAGGTCCGGCCGGACGACGGCCGCGCGGTGGTTCAGCCGGGCGTCGTGCAGGACCACCTCGACGACCGCTTGGAATCTGACGGACTGAAGTTCGCACCCGACCCGGCCTCTTCGGCGCGCGCGACCGTCGTCGGGGGGATCGGCAACAACTCCACCGGGGCCCACTCGGTTCGGTACGGGATCACCGACGCGTACACCGAGGAGCTGAAGGTGGTGCTCGCGGACGGCTCGCTGATCCACACCCGCGAGGTCGTGCTCGACTCGCCGGAGTACGACGAGATCGTCGCGAAGGACGACCGGGAGGCGGCGCTGTACGAGACGACGCGAGCGCTCGTCGAGGAACACGAGGCCGAGATCGACGAGAAGTACCCGAGCCTCAAACGGTCGGTGTCGGGGTACAACCTCCACAAAGCCATCTACGAGAACGACGACGGCGAGGCGGTCATCAACCTCTCGAAGCTGCTCGTCGGTGCGGAGGGGACGCTCGGAACGATCGTCGAGGCCGAGGTGTCGCTCGTCAGCCGTCCCGAGGAGACGGCGCTGGCGCTGTACACGTTCGACTCGCTGGTCGACGCGATGCGGGCGGTCCCGGAGGCGTTGGAGTTCCCGGTGAGCGCGGTCGAGCTGATGGACGACGAGGTGTTCTCGCTCGCGGCGGGCTCACAGGAGTTCGCGCAGTACGCCGAGCCGATCCCGGACCGCGCCGCCGCGGCGCTCATGTTAGAGTGGGACTCCGAGCTGGTCGACGACTTCGAGGCGGCGATCGCCGACACGAACGCCCACTTCGTCGACGAGGGCGACGCGTTCGACGTCCTCGAAGCGTACACCGAGACTGATCAGGAGGACCTCTGGAAGCTCCGGAAGGCGGCGATCCCCCTCCTCATGAGCATGCAGGGCGACCCGAAGCCGTACCCGTTCATCGAGGACGCGACGGTGCCGCCGGAGGAGCTCGCGGAGTACGTCGGGCAGTTCGAGGAGGTGCTGGAGAACCACGACACCTCCGCGGCGTACTTCGCGCACGCCGGGAGCGGCACCCTCCACATCCGGCCGATCCTCTCGCTGAAAGAGGAGGAGGGCGTCGAGAAGATGCACTCCATCTCCGAGGACGTCACCGACCTCGTGTTGGAGCACCACGGCGCGTTCTCCGGCGAGCACGGCGACGGGCTCGCGCGCACCGAGTTCAACCCGAAGATGTACGGCGAGGCGCTCTGGGGCGCGTTTCAGGAGCTGAAGTCGACGTTCGATCCCGACTGGCGGATGAACCCCGGAAAGGTCGTCTACGTCGACGGCGACACCGCCGCCGAGCGCGGCTACCCCGACACCGCCGCCGACACGGACATGCGCGAAAACCTCCGGTACGGCCCGACGTACCAGTCGATCGAGCCGCAGACGACGCTCGACTTCGACGACGAAGGCGGGTTCTCGCACCTCGTCGAGCTGTGTAACGGCTGCGGGACCTGTCGCGAGACCGATTCCGGCGTGATGTGCCCGACCTACCGCGCCTCCGGCGAGGAGATTCAGTCGACTCGCGGCCGCGCGAACATGCTCCGGGCCGCCATCAGCGGCGAGTTGGACGACGACGAGATCCACTCCGAACGGTTCCAAGAGGAGGTTCTCGGGCTCTGTGTCGGCTGTAAGGGGTGTAAGAGCGACTGTCCGACGGGCGTCGACCTCGCGAAGCTCAAAGCGGAGGTGAAACACGAACACCACGAGGAGGAGGGAGCGGGGCTCCGCGAACGAGTCTTCCGCGATATCGACCGGTTCTCCGCGCTCGGGAGCGCGCTCGCACCGGTGTCGAACGCGGCGACGAAGATCCCCGGCGCGAGGACGGTGATGGACGCGGTCGCGGGGATCGCTCCGGACCGCGAGCTACCGACGTTCCGGTCGACGAGCTTCGAGGAGTGGTTCGGCGACCGCGGCGGCTCTCAGATCGCCCCCGCCGAGGCGGTCGACACGGTCGTGCTGTTCCCGGACACGTACACCAACTACAGCTATCCGGCCGCGGGAAAGGCCGCGGTCGAGGTGCTCGAGGCGGCCGGCGTCCGCGTCGAGGTGCCCGACGACCTCGCGGCGTCCGGACGGGCGGCGTTCTCCACCGGGTTCCTCGACGACGCCCGCGAGCGCGCCGAGACGAACGTCGCGGCGCTCGCTCCCCGCGTCCGCGACGGGCGGTCGATCGTCTTCGTCGAGCCCTCCGACGCCGTGATGTTCCAAGACGAGTACTTGGACCTGCTCGACGGCCCGGACGTGGAGGCCGTCTCCGGGGCCGCCTTCGGCGTGCTGGAGTACCTCGACGCCGGTCGGATCGACGAGCGGCTGGCGTTCGACGCGCCCGCGGAGTCGCTCACGTATCACGGCCACTGTAACCAGAAGGCGACGAACAAGGACCACCACGCGGTCGGCGTGCTCCGTCGCGCCGGCTACGACGTGGACCCGCTCGACTCCTCGTGTTGCGGGATGGCCGGCTCGTTCGGCTACGAGTCCGAACACTACGACCTCTCGCGGGCGATCGGTCGGATCCTCTTCGATCAGGTCGACGAGAGCTCCGGCGAGACCGTGACCGCGCCGGGCGCGTCGTGTCGCTCCCAGCTCGGCGACCGCGACGGTGCCGAGAACCCGCCGCACCCGATCGAGAAGGTCGCCGAGGCGGTGACGGGACCGGCGGCCGGCGCCGGCACCGTTGATGTCGAGGACGCGACCGCTGCGGGCGCGGCCGACGCGTCGCCCGCAGACGACTGAGCCGTCGCCGCCGTCGTCTTTTTTTTAATTACCGTCGCTCTGTGTCGCCGCCCTTTCGAGTCGGGGTCGTCGCTCTCGGGCCGTCGTACCGGTATCGCGCATAAAAATATCGCACCGCAGTGCTCCCCTTGCGCTCAGAACACGTTGGGGAACAGCACGTAGCTGAACAGCAGACACAGCAACCCGACGCCGGTCGCGTAGTACAACAGCGGAATCAGGTTCAGTCGCATCACCCGCCCTTCCTGTCCGAGGAGGCCGACCGTTGCCAGCGCGGCGACGAGGTTGTGGATCGCGACGAGGTTCCCGATGGCACCGCCGACCGCCTGCGCACCGACGATGATTGTCCTCGGGAGCCCGAGCTGCGTTGCCGCCTCGAACTGGAACGCGCCGAAGGTGATGTTCGAGACGGTGTTCGACCCGGCCATCGCGGCGCCCAGCGCGCCGATCAGCGCGGCGATGGCCGGATAGGCGACGCCGAGCGCGTTGGCGGTCGTCTGCGCGAGTAAGACGATCATGCTGCCGACCTCGGGTGCGCCCGGGTGCGCCCCGGACTGGAGCATCACCTGCACCATCGCAATGACGAAGACGAGCGCGATGAACGGCGAGACGATCTTCCGACCGGCCTCTTTCCACGCGTCGCTTACTTCCTTGCCGGACATCCCGAAGATCGGGATCGCGAGCACGGCGCTCACGAGCAGCCAGAACCCCGGCACGTTCATCCACGCGACGCTCCCGCTGAGCGTGGTCCCGAGGATATCTCCCCAACTGACGATGAAGATGTCGCGGTTGATGAAGTCCGAGATCGGTCCGACTGCTCGGGTCACAACCAGCAGGAACACGAGCAGGATGTACGGCGACCACGCCTTCAGCAGCGACATGTCCTCGCCGCTGCTGAGGTCGGCCGTCTTAGCCTCGGGCGAGACGCCCCCACGGCTCTCGGCGTCACCGTTCGATCCGTTCGACTGCCCCGGTTCGATCGAGCCGACCCAGTGGTCGGCCCACTGCTCCCGCTCCGGGAACTCCCACTCGTCGTCGGGTAGGAGGTACCCCGCGCGCAGGATACTCAGGATGATAGCCCCACCGACCATCGATCCGATGAGAGACGGGAACTCGGCCGTGAGGTACCACGCCGATATCCAGTACGGGACGGCGAAGGCGATGCCAGACGCCAGACAGAGCGGCGCGACCTCCCAGGCTGGCGCCAGCGAGCGATCCTCCTTATCACCGAAGAAGTAGACGACCATCCCGACTGCGAACAGTGGCATCACGAATCCGACTAAGGCGTGATACGTCGCCGCCCACGCCGCCACTTCGCGAGAGAACGCCTGGACAGTCATTCCGCCAGCTTCGATCGCCTCGCGGGTGAACGCGACGTCCTCCAACGGGCTCTGGATCCCGACCACGATCGGCGTCCCCACCGCGCCGTACGTGACGGCGATGATGTGCCCGATGATCGCCGCGACGACCGCCGCGAGCGCCGGGAAGCCGAGCCCCAGGAGCAGCGGTGCGACGACTGCGGCTGGCGTCCCGAAGCCAGCGGCGCCCTCGATGAACGTCGCCATGAAGAAGGCGATCAACACGATCTGAACGCGTCGGTCGTCGCTGACCGTCGCGAACCCCCGGTTTATTCGGTCGAACGCCCCGGCCTCCATCAGGGTGTACAACAGCACGAGCGCACCGAAGACGATCCAGAGGATCTCGATCGCAGTCATCACGCCGACGCCGGACGCCGCCGCAAGCCAGTTGATCGGCATGTTCCACGCCGTGTAGCCGATCACGATCGCAGCGACCCACGCCAGCGGCATCGCACGCGTCGCCGGCCAGAGGAATCCAACGAGCAGTACCCCCGCGAGGAGCAGCGGTAGCGCGGCGAGTGCGACGTTGATTCCGGTCATGGATCGGTCACCTGCGTAATGGTTCTCACGTAGTTCCGTGGACGACTCGTGTTACGTGTTATCATCCTCATACAACGCGACTTATCTCATGTTCAATAATTATAAATCCCCCGATCACCGACATATTCTGTCTTCCTGATCGGCCGAGAGATGCTAACCGCTGGCGCGCTCAAAGCGATCATGGCCGACACGCGGTGCGTCGCGCGTGGGACGACGTGTCCGAGACGTACGCCGCCCGCCGAGATCCGACCGGATCCGACGCGGTCACCGCGTATCACGCCGTGTTTCACGTCGAGCGCGAGCGCCACCCCGAGGTGTACGCGGGGTTCGCTCGGGTGCTCGGCCCCGGCGGGCGGGTCCTGCCGACGCTGCCCGGCGGTCGGTTCGAGACGGTCCGGCGCGGCTGGATGGGCGGGCGGATGTTCGCCTCCGCGCCCGGCCGCGACCGCCGTCCGCCCCGAAAGTGCCGAGAGCGTGGCCGCCTCACGGAACTCATCGACCGTGCAGTACCACGCCCCCGGACCCCGTTCCCGTCGTTCTCGACCGGCGCGTCGCCCGGGGCGTCGTCGGCCGGTGCGTCCGCGGCGAAGCGGTCGAGGTCCATGCGTGGCTCGGCGGTCGCCGGACGCGGATATATGCGCGTTCGGCCCGTACCGACGCTAATGACACGGCAGGCGTCGACCGAGCGCGAGCGGACCGACCCGGACGCGGCCGACGGCTCGGCGGCTCCGGCCGATCCGGCGCTCGCGATCGACGGGCTCACGAAGCGGTTCGGGCGCGGTGCGGGGTCGGTGCTCGCGGTCGACGACGTGAGCCTCACCGTCGAGCGCGGCTCGGTCGTCGGCCTGCTCGGCCCGAACGGGGCCGGTAAGACGACGCTCATCAAGTGCGCGCTCGGGATCGTCCTGCCAGACTCGGGGTCAGTCCGGGTGTTCGGCACCGACGTGGGCGACGGCCGGCGCGCGGCGTACGCCGACGTCGACGCGATGTTGGAGGGCGCGCGCAACGACTACTGGCGGCTCACCGTCCGCGAGAACCTGCGATACTTCGCGACGATCCACGGCGTCGACCCGGACTCGGTCGCGGGCCGCCACGACCGCCTCCTCGACCGACTCGGGCTGACCGAGAAAGCGGACACCCCGGTTCGGGAGCTCTCCCGCGGGATGAAACAGAAGGTGTCGCTCGCGAGCGTGCTCGCCGGGGGCGCGGAGCTCGTCTTCCTCGACGAGCCGACCCTCGGACTCGACGTCGAGAGCTCGCGGACGCTCCGCCGGGAGCTTCGCCGGCTCGCCCGCGAGGAGGGGCTCACGATCGTCGTCAGCAGCCACGACATGGCCGTCATCGAAGACGTGTGTGACCGCGTCGTGATGATGGCGAACGGTCGGATCGTCGCCGACGATTCGGTCGACGCGCTGCTGTCGCGGGCCGCTCGCGACGCGGTTCGGATCGGCAGCCGCGACATCGACGACGCGGTCGTCGCGAGCCTCCGCGATCGGTTCGAGGTGCGCGAGACGGCCGTGAGCGACGGGGGTCTGTCGGAGACGGCTCAGGGGTCGTCGGCGGAGACGGCCCAGCAAGCGCCCGGAAACGACTCGCCCGCTTCGGTCGAGGTCGTCGCTTCGGGCGACGCGCTGTACGACCTGTTCGACGCGCTCCGCGAAGCGGGCGTCGCGATCGAGTCGATCGAGACGGTTCGGCCGACGCTGGAGGAGGTGTTCGTCGACGTGACCGGGATGGAAGCGACCGAGCCGACCGTCGCAAGCGAGGCGGTAGCCGACGGCGAGACGGTATCTGGCGACGAGACCGTGGCCGGTGACGAGCGCGGTATCGATGGGGGCCGATCACGGTGACTCGCCTCGGCGACCCGACGACGACGCCCGACGACGAGCCGCGACCGGCCACGTACTACCACCTCGCGCGGGCGGTGTTGTACCGCGAGTACCTGATATTCGTCCGGTATCCGGCGAACGCGATCGGCGGGATCGTCGTCGCGCTGTTCTTCTTCGGCGTCCTCTTTTACGGCGGAAGCCTGTTGGCGGGACAGGCGCTGACGGACTCGCTCGAGGGGATCATCGTCGGCTACTTCCTGTGGACGCTGTCGGTCGGCGCGTACTCGTCGGTGTCCAACGACATCGGCAGCGAGGTCCAGTGGGGGACCTTAGAGCGACACATCACCACGCCGTTCGGCTTCGCGCCGGTCGCGCTGTTCAAGGGCGTCGCGAAGGTGATCCGGACGTTCCTCACCTCGGCGGTCGTGCTCGCGGTCATGCTCCTCCTGACGGGGACGCGACTCAGCCTCGACCCGATCACCGTCGTCGCCGTCGCGGGGCTGGCGATCACCTCCGTGCTCGGTCTCGGCTTCGCGGCGGGCGGGATCACGGTGCTGTACAAGCGGATCGGCAACTGGCTGAACTTGCTGCAGTTCGGCTTCGTCGTCCTGATCTCGGCGCCCGTGCTAGACGCGCCGTGGACTCGGTTTCTGCCGCTGGCGCACGGGAGCGCGCTGCTCCAGCGCGCGATGGTCGACGGCGTCCGGCTCTGGGAGTTCGGACTCGGCGAACTCGGACTCCTCGTCGCCGTTGCGATCGGTTATCTCCTCGGCGGTTACGTGGTGTTCCATTACGCGACACGCCGAGCGCGGCGGCTCGGCGTGTTGGGCGACTACTGAGACGCCTCCGAGCGCGACCTCGGTCTCACCGCTCCTCGTCCGGCTCCGCGTCGAGCGCCTCGTCGCGAAGCTCCCGACACCGGTCGCCACCGATACCCAGCTCCGGCACCGGGGTCGGCGACCCGTTCTCGTCGACGGCGACGAACACGAAGTACGACTCCGTCGTCAACTCTCGCTCCCCCGTTCGCGGCGACTCGCGGTACGCGCGGATCCGCGTGCGGAGGCTCGTCCGACCGACCGCGTACACGTACGACTCGATGACACAGGTATCGCCCTGCGGCACCGGTCGCTTGAAATCGAGCGCGTCGATCTTGGCGGTGACGCAGGTCTCACCGGCGGCGCGCATCGCCGACATCGCGCCGATCTCGTCCATCCACTTGACGACGTTCCCTCCGTGTGCGGACGCGTAGTTGTTCGTGTGCGTCGGCTGGACGCGCTGGCGATTCTCGATGTACGTGTCGCTGACGGTGGGCATGTTTCGACCGACACAGTCCCCGATAAAAGAGGCGTCGGCGACGGGTGGGCGTCGACGCCCGCCGGCGAGCCGGACCGACGCCCGCTCAGTGCCGCCGCGGATCGTCGCTCTCTCCCCACAGCACCCGGTACGCGAGGTAACCGAGCAGCAGCGCGAACGCGAGCGTCGCGACCGTCTCGGCGAACCACACGACCGCCCGGAGAAAACGACTCACCACGCGCAACACGACGACCCCGCCGAACACCGCGGCGACGACCGCGAGCCCGCCGCCGACGGCGCGAAGACGTTCCATGACGAGGGGTTCGGCGGACGCGCTCAAAAACGTGCGTTTCGAACGGCGGCGGCCGCGCCGCGGGCCTGCCCCGAGTTGACGCGTCGCATTCGGTTGCTGTGGCTTTTTGCGCCGAGGGCGAGAACGCTCGGACGATGACGCCGACACTCGATGAGATCGACCTCGACACGGTCCCGCTCGGCCGAACCGGACTCCGAACGAGCGAGCTCCAGTTCGGCACGTGGCGGTTCGGCCGCGTGACCGAAGCGGGGAACGTGGAGATCGACGAGGGCCGCGCCCACGAGCTGCTCGACGCCTACGAGACCGCGGGCGGCCGGTATATCGACACCGCCGACGTGTACGGCGGCGGCGACTGCGAGCGCTGGATCGGCGACTGGCTCGCCGACCGCGACCGCGAGCGCTACACGATCGCCTCGAAGGTATACTGGCAGATACGCGACGGCGACCCGAACAGCCGCGGGACGAACCGGAAGAACGTCCGCCACCGCGTCGACGCCCTCCTCGACCGGCTCGACACCGACTACATCGACGTCCTCTACATCCACCGCTGGGACGACGAGACGCCCGCCCGCGAGCTGATGAAGACGCTGAACGGCCTCGTCGAGTCCGGCACGGTCCACTACCTCGGCGCCTCCACGCTCCGCCCGAACGCGTGGAAGGTCGCCCGCGCCAACGCGATCGCCCGCAGCGAGGGCTGGGAGCCGTTCACCGTGCTCCAGCCGCGCTACAACCTCGTCGACCGCGAGGTCGAAGGCGACTATCTGGAGTTCGCGCGCCAGCAGAACCTCGCCGTCTCGCCGTGGAGCCCGCTCGGTCAGGGCTTTTTAACCGGGAAGTACGACCGCGACGAGGATCTCCCCGAGGAGTCGAAGGCCGCCGAGTCCAGTCGCTTCCAGGAGGCGTATCTCACGCCGGAGAACTTCGACGTCCACGACGAGCTCGATCGGGTCGCCGAGGAGGTCGACGCCTCGCCCGCCCAGACCGCCCTCGCGTGGCTGGCTCACCGCGACGGCGTCACCGCGCCCATCGTCGGCGCGCGGACCGTCGAGCAGCTCGAAGAGAACCTCGCGGCCGCGGCGATCGACCTGTCCGACGAGCAGGTCGACCGACTCACCGCCGCCAAGCCCGGACCGTACGCCGAGCTGTAGAGCGGCTCGGGAGGCGACGCGGTCTCACTCCTCGTCTCCGCTCACTTTCCCGTCTGCCGAGTCACGCTCCCGCGCAGCCGCCGCTCGCCCGCTCGGATCGCCGTACCCGCCGCCGCCCGGGGTCCGGACGGTCACGGTCGTTCCGGCCGGCACGTCGACCGTCGTCTTCGCCGGCATCGACTCCCCGTTTATCAGGTTCTCGCCGAGCGCGCCGGGTTCGCCGCCCTCCCGGCCCGCGGGCGGGTAGCGCCGCCGCTCGGTCAGCAGCGAGACGGTGGCGTCGACCTCTGTTCTGACCGTTCGCTCCAGCCCGAGCCCGCCGCGGTGTCGCCCCGCGCCGCCGCTGTCGGGGCGGAACGCGTACCGCTCGATCCGGAGCGGGTACGCGGCCTCCAGCGCCTCGACCGGCGTGTTGAGGGTGTTCGTCATCCCGACCTGCACGCCGTCCATCCCGTCGGCGTCCGGGCGGCCGCCGAATCCGCCACCGATCGTCTCGTAGTAGGTGAACGCCCCCCGTTTCCCGCCTCCGCCCTCGTCTCTGGCCTCGCGCCCGCCCCCGCGACTCCCGATCGTGAGGTTGTTCATCGTTCCCTGACTCCCCGCGGTCACCCGGTCAGGCGCGGCCTCGCCGAGCGCCGCGAGCACGACGTCAGTGACCCGCTGGCTGGTCTCGACGTTCCCGCCGACGACCGCGGCCGGCGGGTCCGGATTCAACAGCGAGCCGTCCGGAACCGACACCGTAACGGGCTCGTAACAGCCGTGGTTCGGCGGGATCTCCGGGTCGGTAACACAGCGAACGACGAAGTACACGGCGCTTTTCGCCACCGCGAGCGGGGCGTTACAGTTCCCTTCCACCTGCGAGGCCGTCCCCGCGAAATCGACCGCGAGCGACCCGTCGTCGACGGTGACTGCGGCGCGGATCGGAATGTCGTCGTCGGTGACGCCGTCGCCCTCTAAGACGTCTGCGGCCTCGTACGTCCCGTTCGGGAGATCGGCGATCGCGGCGGTCATCCGCTCGCGCGAGTAGTCGATCACCGCGTCGAAGGCGGCCTCGAGCCGGTCGCGTCCGTGTTCGTCGGCCAACTCGCGGAGCCGGTCTCCGGCCCGCTCGTTGGCGGCGATCTGCGCCGCCACGTCGGCGCGACGTTCGGCGGGATTCCGCACGTTCGCGAACAGCAGGTCGAACACGTCGCCGACGCGCTCGCCGTCCGCGACGAGTCGGACCGGCGGGATCCGGAGTCCTTCCTGGTAGATCTCCCTCGCGCCGGCTGGCATGCTCCCGGGCGTCATCCCGCCGATATCAGCGTGGTGGGCCCGCGAGACGGCGTATCCGACGACATTGCCGTCGAGCGCGAGCGTCGAGACGAGCGTTACGTCGGGGAGGTGAGTGCCGCCCGTAAACGGGTCGTTGAGGACGAAGGCGTCGCCGGGGTTCGGGTCCCGATCGCGGACCGCCGCGACCGCCTCCGGCATCGCGCCGAGGTGGACGGGGATGTGCTCCGCCTGCGCGACCATCCGCCCGTTCGCGTCGAACAGCGCGGTCGAGCAGTCCTGCCGCTCGGTGATGTTCGGCGAGTACGCCCCGCGGATCAGGACCGTCCCCATCTCCTCGGCGACCCCTTCGAGCTGGTTGCGGAGGACCTCCAGGGTCACCGGGTCGAGGGCGTTCGTTGTATCGTCGCGGTCGGGTTCCTCGCTCCGGTCGCTCACGCCGTCTCACCTGCCGTCGCGTCCGCGGTGCGCTCCAACACGAGCGTCCCGTCACGGCGCACGTGGCCCGCCCACCCGGGCGGAACGACGGTCGTGCTCTCGGTCCCCGCCAGCACTGCCGGACCGTCGAGCGCCGCCCCCCGACCGAGCGCGTCTCGGTCGTACACGGTCGCCTCGACGCGACCCGTCTCCGGGAAGACGACCTCGCGGGCCCCGCGCTTCGCGTCGCCCGCGTCCGGCACGGAGACGACGGGGGCCTCCACGTCGACGGTGGCCGTGACTCGGAGCGTGACGGCCTCGACGGCCGCGTCGTGCCGGTAGCCGTACGTGCGCTCGTGAGCCGCCGCGAACCGCTCCGCGAGGTCGTCCGGGGCGGCTCCCGACTCGTCGCCGCGCTCGTCGTCCGCGCGCGCGTCGCCGCCGGCGTCGACGGTCAGCTCGAACCGCTGTCCGGCGTACCGACAGTCTGCCGCGCGCTCGACGCGCGCGGCCTCGGCGTCCGAGACGTCGCCGAGCACGCGGTCGGTCAGCGTCTCGAAGGCGTCGTCGAGGTCTCCGGCGGTCGCGTCCGCCAGCGAGAGTCGCACCGTGCGAGCCGCGTCGTGGCTCTCGTCGGCCGCGAGCAGCCCGTACGCCGAGAGCACGCCGGCCGGTCCGGGAACGAGGACGCGCTCCATTCCCAGCCGGTCGGCGAGCGCGGCGGCGTGCATCGGTCCCGCGCCGCCGAAGGCGACGAGGTCGAACGCCCGCGGGTCGTGGCCCCGCTCCACGGTGACCGACCGGATCGCTCGCGCCATCGTCGCGTTGGCGACGCGAAACACGCCGCTCGCGGCCCGTGTCGCAGGGTCGAGGTCGGTATCGCCCGCCGTCTCCGCCGCGCCGACATTGTCGACCATCCCCGCCGCCCCCGCGAGTCGATCGAGGGCGTCGCGGGCGGCGTCGACGTCGAGCGAGAGGTCGCCGCCGAGCGCGGCGTCGGGGCCGATGTAGCCCAGAAGGACGTCCGCGTCGGTGACCGTGGCCTCGGTGCCGCCCTCGCCGTAGCAGGCCGGTCCGGGGTCGGCACCGGCGGACTCGGGACCCACGCGGAGCGCGCCGCCGGCGTCGGTCCACGCGATCGACCCGCCGCCCGCGCCGACGGTTTCGACGTCGACGGTTGGGGTTCGGAGCGGCACGTCCGCAACCGTCGTCTCCGCGGTTCGCTCCACGCTGCCGTCGCGCACGAGGCTCACGTCGCTCGACGTGCCGCCCATGTCGAAGGTGACGGCGGCGGGGGCGGTGTCTCCGCTGTCTTCGCTGTCTTCGTCGTCGTCGGTTCTGCTCCGATTCGCCGCACCGAGCGTCGCCCCGTTCGCGACGGCCGCGGCCCCGACGACTCCCGCGGCCGGCCCCGAGAGCACCGTCGTCACCGCGCTCGTTCGCACGATCTCCGCGTCGGCGACGCCGCCGTTCGAGCGCATCACCCGCGGCTCCGGGAGCCCGATATCTCGTGCGCCCTCGATCACGCGACCGAGGTACGCGTCAAGCTCCGGCGTCAGGTACGCGTCGGCGACGGTCGTCGCCGTCCGCTCGAACTCGCGGAACTCGGCGAGCACGTCGTTGGAGGCGGAGACCGGCACGTCGATCTCCTCGCGGAGGGCGTCGGCCACCGCGGTCTCGTTCTCTGGGTGCGCGTACGCGTGCAGCAGCGACACGGCGACGCTTTCGGCGTCCGTCGCCGCGATCTCGTCCGCCAGTTCGCGGACCGCGTCGGGCGCGACCGGACGCTCGATCCCCTCGACGGTCGCGCGCTCGTCGATTTCAAAGCGCCGCCGTCGCGGGACGAGCGGTGCCGGCTTTTCGGCTCCGAGATCGTACAAGGAGGGGCGGTCCTGTCGCCCGATCTCGAGGACGTCTCGGAAGCCGGCGGTCGTCACGAGCGCGGTCCGCGCGCCGTCGCGTTCGAGGAGGGCGTTCACGGAGGCCGTCGTCGCGTGCGCGAAGACGTCGACGGCGGCGGGGTCGATGTCGGCCGCGTCGCACGCCTCGCGGATCCCGTCGAGGACGCCATCGTGTTGCGGCGTCGTCGTCGAAACCTTCGCGGTCGTGAGACCGTCGCCGACGACGAGCGCCACGTCGGTGAACGTGCCGCCGACGTCGACGCCGAGACGGACCGGACGGCTGTCGTCGACCATGACCGGAGCTACCGCTCCGCGCAGTACTCGACGAAGTTCCGCAGGATCCGGAGCCCCGTCTCCCCGCTCTTCTCGGGGTGGAACTGGGTGCCGAACACGTTGCCCGCGTCGTTGGCGACGACCGCCGGGAAGTCGATGCCGTAGTCGGCGGTGGCGACGACCGCGTCGGGGTCGTCGGGCTCGGCGTAGTACGAGTGGACGAAGTAGGCGTACTCACCCGCCACGCCCTCGACGATGGGGTGGTCGCGCGTGACCTCCAGCTCGTTCCAGCCCATGTGCGGGACCTTCCGGTCCACGTCGAACCGGACGTTGGTGCCGGGGACCAGATCGAGCCCGGTCACCTCGCCCTCGCCCTCGTGGTCGGCCTCCTCGCTGGAGGTGAGGAGCATCTGCATCCCGAGACAGATTCCGAACAGCGGTCGGCCCGCCTCGGCGTGGTCGGTCAAGGCCTCCCGGAGCGGACCGGCGTTCTCCATCCCCTCGCGGAACGCGCCGACGCCCGGAAGGACGACGCCGTCGGCGGCGGCGAACGCCTCGGGGTCGTCGGTGATCTCGACCGACGCGCCCGCGCGTTCGAGCCCGCGAGTCGCTGATCGGAGGTTCCCGAGGCCGTAATCGACGAGAACGATGTCCGCCAGCGTCTCCGCGGGCGGTTCGAAGGTGCTCATACGTCTTCTCCGAGGGGGACGGAAAAGTCGGTTTCCCTTGTGGCAGGCCGATGGCCGATCGTCACATTCGACGGCCGACCGCGGAAACGCCGCGGTCGACCGAACCGACTCACTTGAAGATCGACTGCGCCATCCGCTCCGGGAACCCGCGGATCAGCTCGACGAGCCCCATCGGCTCCTCGTCGGCGCGGAGCCGGGCGCGGACGCGCTGGCTGAACAGCTCGACCGAGATGATGAGCAGGAAGATACACAGCAGCGTCGCCATCGTGTTCGTGAACTGGAACAGCCCCTGCTGGACTTCCAGCACCTGTCCGAGCCCGCCGGCGCCGTACACGCCGACGGTGACCGCGATCCGGACGTTGATCTCGAGGATGTACAGGGTCCACGCGATGAAGGAGGTCGTCACCTGCGAGAGCATCCCGAAGGTGATCGTCTGCGGTCGGTTGGCGCCGGTCGTTCGCATCGCCTCGATCGGCCCCTCCTCGATCTCTTCGAGCTCGTCGACGAACAGCCGTCCGAGGTTCCCGACGGTGTCGGTCGCGATAGCGAGCGTCGCCGAGGCCGGACCGAGCCCGGCGAGGGGAACGTAGATCAGGACCCACACGAGCGCCGGGATGGCCCGGATCGCCGACATCGTGCCGCGGAAAATGAAGTTGAAGGGGAACGGGGTCACGCGCTCGGACCCGAGTATCCCGAACAGCAGTGCGAACGGGAACCCCATCACGGTACCCGCAAAGCCCATTGCGAGCGTGATACCGGCCTCACCGAAGATGGCGAACAGCCCGAGTTCGTCGACGAAGAAGGCGATCGGATCGCTGAAGAACACGTCGCCGACCCTCGGTTGGAACAGCAGGTTCCGCTCGGTGATGAACGCGTAGTACCGGCCGAAATCGATGAACGGGAGGAAGCCGAAGTACGTCGTGATCGGGAAGAAATCGCGCAGCGACTGCGCGAAGAAGTCCCACTGGTACGACTCCTCGAAGATGTTCGCCGCGGCCAGCGCCTGCAAGAACAGTCCGAAGACGACGGCAACCAGGGCGGTTCCGCCGATGGCCCGAACGCGTCGGGCCCGTTTGATGTTCTCGTACGTCTCGTTGATCGCGGCCATTCGATCCGACGCCATCAGGCGTCACCCTCCGCGTTGGCGACGCCGGTGTCGGCATCCGCGGTGTCGGCATCCGCGTCAGCGTCGGCACCGGCGTCAGGACCCGCCGCCCCGGCGCCCCTGTCGCTGTCGGTCTCCGCGAACATCCCCTCGGTGTCGATCGACCCGTAGATCTCGTCGATCACGTCGAGAGTCAGCTCGTCGCGGTACCCGTCGAACACCTTCCGCCCGTCCCGAAGCCCGATGAACCGGTGACCGAACTTCCGCGCGAGGTTCACCTGATGCAGGCTGACGAGCGCCGTGAGGCCGCGTTCGTTCGCCGCTTCCAGCAGGAACCGCATCACTTCCTGTGAACTGCCGGGGTCGAGGCTCGCCACGGGCTCGTCGGCGAGCAGCACCTCCGGCTCTTGGACGAGCGCACGGGCGATCCCGACGCGCTGCTGTTGGCCACCGCTCATCGTGCGGGCGCGGCTCTGCGCGCTGTCGAGCAGCCCGACGGTGTCGAGCGCTTCGAGCGCGCGGCGCTTGTCGGCGTCGTCCTGTAGCTGGAGGAGGCTCTTCACGAGACTGTAGCTGTTGAGCGTTCCCGTGAGAGCGTTCGAGTAGGCGGTCATCTGGCCGATGATGTTGTGTTGCTGGAAGATCATCGCGACGTCGTCGCGCGGGGCCGTCACCTCGACGTCGTCGATGTACACGGAGCCCTCGGTCGGTGCAGTTAGGTGGTTGAGACAGCGGAGAAGCGTCGACTTCCCCGATCCGGAGACGCCGAGAACGATGACGAACTCGCCGCTCGGGATCTCGAAGGAGACGTCGTCCAACGCGACGGTCTCACCGTATCGTTTCGTCAGGTTCTCGACTCGAATATCGCTCATGAGATGGAGGAGAGGGAGAGAAACGGCGTTACGAGATGTCGCCGAACTCGAGGCCGAGCTCGTCGAGCACCTGCTGGATCGGCTCGAAGTCCTCGTGGGTGCCCGGGATGACGCCGCTGAACCAGAGTTCCTCGCCGTCGTAGTCGTCGGGGTGCTGGAGGTCCTCGCTCTCGACGCTCAAGATCGCCTCTTCGATCTCCTCGCGGATCGGGTCCTCCCAGTCGGCCCGCGCCATGATCGGTGCGCGCGGAATCGGGTCGGAGACGCCGAGCAGCTGGAGTTCCGGTTCCTCGCTGCCCGCCCCGTCGTACTCCGCGGAGATGTCGACGAAGTCCTGCGACATCTCGTCGAACTGCTCTTGGGGAACGTGCGGGCCCGTGGAGAACGCGCCGGTCGTCGCGGCGGCGACGTCGGGGTTGTTGATCAGCTGGTCGCGTGCCGTGGAGTGATCGGAGTACTGTGCGTTGAAATCGACGGTGTCGCCGTCGGGCGCGCTGCCGACGTCGAGCCCGGCGTCCTGCAGCATCGTCATCGGGACGAGCGTGCCGGAGACGGAGAGCGTGTCGCCCATCGCGACGTTCTCGCCTTCGAGGTCGGACAAGTCCTCGATCTCGCTGTCCGGCATCGTGGTGATGAGCGAGAAGTACTGCGCGGCGCCGTACGCGACGCGGATCCCGACCACGTCGGCGATGTCGCGTCCCGCGACCGCGGCGGACGGGGAGGTGTCCGCGAGGTCGCCGCTTCCGCGGCGGATCTCTTGGAGGGTCGCCGAGTAGCTCGACGCGCGGATCGTGTCGAGCTCGACGTCGACCTCGCTCTCGATGTACTCGAAGAGCGGCGCGTACTGTTCGAGGATGTCGACGTCGGCCTCGGCCGGGTTGAGCACCCAGCTGACTTCCGGGGTGTCGTCGACCTCGCCCGCCGTCTCGCCGTCGCCGGAGGAGCCGTCGTCGGAGGAGCCGTCGTCACCCGACTGGTCTCCGGTCTCGCCGCCGTCGTCGGAACAGCCCGCGAGCCCGACGATACCAGCCGCGCCCGCTGCTTGTACGAATCTTCGCCGGTTCGCCGACCACCTGTTGTCGGACATACAGGCAAAAATTCGACTCACCTAACTAATCATTTTCTATGTTTTCTATATAGGTACCGAGAGCGGGCGTGTCCCGGCCGATTTCGGCCCGCAGCGATCCGCGCCGCCGCGGCGGCTCCGGGCTCAGAACTCGCCGAGCCGCGACTGTCCCGAGCCGCCGTTCGCCGCGCCGTCCACTCCGCCGACGCCCGACAGCTCGCCCGCCCGGGCGATCGTCTCGAAGAAGCCGTCCCGCTGGCTCCGGTCGTACAGCGTCGCGGCCGGGTGCACGGACAGCAGCACGCGCCGCGCCGCCCCGCCGATCCGCGCGTCGACCACGTCGCCCGACTCGCTCGTGATCGCCACGGACCGGGAAAGCAGGTGTTCGCTCGGCACCTTCCCGAGCGTCACGATCAGCGTCGGATCGAGCCGATCGATCTCGGCGTCGAGGTGGCCGCGGCAGTTCGCCAACTCCTCGGTCGTCGGGTCGCGGTTGTCGGGCGGCCGACAGCGGACGCAGTTCGTGATCCGAACGTCGGCCCGCGCGAGGCCGGCGTCCCGGAGCGCGTCGTCGAGCACGTCGCCGGAGCGCCCCACGAAGGGCTCGCCCTTCTCGTCCTCGGTGGCGCCCGGCCCCTCGCCGACGAACACCAGATCGGCGTCCGTCGGCCCGACGCCGTCGACGATCCGGCTCCGCGACTCCACCAGCGCCGGACAGCGCTCGCACGACGGCACCCGGAGGTCCTCGTCGAGCGCGTCCCCGTTCTCGCTCATAGATCGAAGTCGGAGCGGCCGCGACATAAGTCCGTCCGCCTCGGATCGAGATCGCCGCTGTGTGGCCGGTGTCGGACACCTATAAACAAGCGCCGGCGTATCTGCGGTGAGCGCCACTGAACCTACAGAAATCCGCTTATAAACGATCGACTGCTCTGCGGTGAACACCTCCAAAGCCCCAGTCGCTCGGCTATACGCGGGTAGTTGGTATCTGTCGGTGAACACCTCCAAAGCCCCAGTCGCGAGGACGGCGCACGCTCGCTGCGGTCCTCAGTCGCTCGTTTCACTCGCTCCCTGCGGTCCTTACGTCGCCTGCGCCGTCCTCGCGACTGCCCCTTTGAGTCCCACTCCGCACAGCACCGCACAGCCTCATACCTCCCCAGCCTCGCGGCTCCCTGCGGTCGCCGCGTCCCTCGTGCGGTCGGTTCGCGGCCCGCAGGGCCGCTCACCGGCGCACGCCACAGCACCGCCGTTCCTTATAAACGACCGGCGTGCTTCCCTCCGCTCAGTCCCGCCTCTCCACGACAATTACCCGTAGGTCGTTGACGTTCGTCCCGGTCGGACCGGTCCGCAGGAGCGCGTCCGCGTCGTCGAGGAGCGGGTACGCGTCGTGTCGATCGAGGGCGTCACGGGCGGCCTCCGGGTCCAGCGTCGTGCCGTCGACGACCGCGCCCGCGGCGTCCGTGGGGCCGTCGATCCCGTCGGTGTCGGCGCTCGCGACGACGACTCGACCCCGCTGCTCGGCGTCGAGCGGCCCCTCCGCGAGCGCGAGCCCCGCGCTCGCCGCGAACTCGGCGTTCGGCCCGCCGTTCCCCGGGTCCTCGCCCAGCGTCACCGTCGTCTCGCCGCCCGAGAGCAGCACGGCCGGCGGCTCGACCGGCGCGTCGCGCGCCACGCACTCCTCGGCGATCGCGGCGTGGGTGACGGCCGCCTCGCGCGATTCGCCCCGGACCCCGGCCGCGAGGACGAGCGGCTCGTATCCCGTATCGGCCGCGGCACTTTCGGCCGCGTCGAGCGCGGTCCGTCCGTTCCCGATCACGAACGCCTGCGCCCGCTCGAACGCCGGATCGTCGGCGGTCGGCGTCTCCGGACGCTCGCCCGCCTCTCCGGCGTGCAGGTGCTCGCGGACCGCCGCGGGGACGTCGAGATCGTACCGGTCGCAGACGGCCAGCGCGTCGCCGTACGTCGACGGGTCGGGGACCGTCGGACCGCTCGCGATCACGTCGAGCGGGTCGCCGATCACGTCGCTGATCGCGAGCGTGACGACCGTCGCCGGGGCCGCGGCGCGCGCGAGTTGCCCGCCCTTGACCGCCGAGCAGTGTTTTCGGACCGCGTTGATCTCGTCGATCGACGCGCCGCAGGCGAGCAGCTCGTCGGTGACCGCGCGGAGGTCGTCGGTCGAGAGGGGGTCAGCGGGCGCCGCGAGCAGCGCGCTCCCGCCTCCCGTGATGACGACGAACACGAGATCGTCTGGACCGGCGGTGGCGGCCAGCTCGCGGACCCGCCGTGCGCTTTCCGCGCCACGCGCGCTCGGTAGCGGGTGGTCGCCGGCGAGCACCTCGACGCCGACTGGCGACGCCCCCTCCGTCGTCTCGTCGGTGACGACGGCTCCCGCGTCGACCGCGGCGTGACCGTCGAGCACCGCCGTGAGCGCGTCGGCGGTCTCTGCGGCGGCCTTGCCCGCACCGAGCAGAATCACCCGCTCGTAGTCGTCGAGGTCGTACTCGGCAGTCTCACCGCTCGTATCCGTGACACGGAGGGTCCGGCTCTCCGCCCGCACCGAAACGGCGGCGGGGACGAGGTGCGCGGGGAGTGCGGCCTCGATCCCGGCCGTCAGGCAGTCGAGCGCGACGGCGTGAGCCGGCGTCCGGACGATCCGCTCGCGGTCGCGGACGGCGACAGTGGGCTCGGCGTCGGTCATGTCCGGTCAGTCTCCCCGCGACGACATATATCCGGCGCGCGCGACTGTCCTCTGGCCTGCGACTGTCATCCGGCGCGCGGCTGCCATCGACGCGGGACTAACGGTCAGGTCAGTCTCCCGCGATCGCTTCGCGGTGGGCGCTTGCGGCGATGGCGGCGATACGCAGCGGCTCGGGGCGACGGAACCCCTCTCGTACCGACCCGCGAACCGCCGCGGCGGCGTCGGGGGCGTCGATCCCGACGCTTCGGACGAAGAGGGGGCCGCCGGCGGGCGGACCGCTCTTACCCGAGTCGCCCTCGGCTGCGTCGCTCTCGGCTGCGTCGCTCTCGGCTGCGTCGCTCTCGATCACGTCGGCGGAATCCACGCGAACCCGCGGCGGCAGCGCCCGGTACGTTTCGAGCCGCCCATCGAGGGCGTCGCCGTCGAACGCTTCGCGGAGCGCGGGTTCGAGCCCGGGACTCGCCTCGTAGCTCACGGCGTACACCGGCCGGTCGAGCGCGGCGCGGATCGCGTGCAGATCGAGCAGATTGAACCACGCTGGTGCGATCCCGGCACAGGCGACGTGACGGACGTCCTCCCGACCGAGCGCCTCCGCCAAGTCGATCACGGCGTCGGTCGCGTCGGTGCCGCCGACCGTACACCGCTCGAAGCCGAGCCCGTCGAGGACGCCGTCGGCGGTGACGACGGCACCGGCTACGTGACTGACGCGGTCACTGTCGGAAAACGCGACTCCGAGCGTCCGGCTGGGTGGAATCTCCAATTCAGCGCTCCTCGGTGATCACCGATTTAGTTCTCTTCGGTGGTCGCCGACTCAGTTCTCTTCGGATTTGATCTCTTGGAGCCGGTCGAGGAGTTCGTCGTTCGACGCGCCGGGTTCGTAGTCGACGGAGCCGTCGTGTACCTCTTCGGCGGCTTGGACTCCGTCTTCGTCGTCAAAATCCGCGTCCAGGTCCTGGTTCTCCTGTTCGGATTCATCGTAGCTTCCGAAGCCCATATGTGTGTAAGACTAACAGACCATCTGTAATAAACCCCCGGCTGAGATCCGCGTCCGAGGACACCGCCGGGACGAGTCGCGTCGGCGTACACGTTTTTACCCGATGGAGCCGTCGCCTGGCGTATGGAGCCGATCACCGTCACCGCCGACGCGGAGGAGTTCACCTGTAACGCCTACCTCGTGCCCGGCGACGCGCCGACGCTCGTCGACGCCGGAACGATGCCCGGCGTGGACGACGTCATCGCCGACGCGCTCGCCGACGCCGGGGTCGACGCGCTCGATCGCGTCGTCCTGACCCACCAGCACCACGACCACGTCGGCGAGCTCGACGCGGTGCTCGACCGGTTCGACGCGACGCTGTACGCCCACGCGTCTCACCCGCGTCGAGACGTCGCGCTCGTCGACGGCGACGAGATCCTGATCGGCGACGAGCCGTGCGAGGTCGTCTACACTCCCGGCCACGCCGACGACCACGTCGCGTTCGTCGGCGAGGAGCGGCTCTACTCCGGCGACGTCGTCGTCTACGACGACGGGGCGTTCGACGACGGGTCGTTCGGCCGCACCGACATGGCGGGCCAGTCGCGCGAGGAGCTGATCGAGAGCCTCCACACGCTACTCAACCAGCTGCCCGACACCGTGACGGCGATGTACCCGGGCCACGGCGGCGTCTACCGCGCCGCCGACGGCGACGACACCGTCCGCGAAGTCATCGAGCGCGCCACCGAGCGCGCCGAGCGCCGCGAGCCGAAATATCCGGACGAGTAACGGGTCACATCCGCGGCTCGATCACGTTCACCAAGTGAGACGCACCCGTCGCTCATGCCGTGGGAGATCTTTTTAAAAAGACCGACCGATTACGTCGCGCGGCGTTCCTTCGCCTTCGGGCGGAGGTTCTTGTAGCCGCACTTACGGCAGCGCTTCGCACCGGGGGCGTTGCGAGCGTTACAGCGCATACAGATCTGTCGGTCGAGGTTGCGGCGTTCCGCGGCGTCGAAACTGGCCATACGGGTACTGCACGGGCGACGCTGTAAAAGGTTGCGAGACGCGGCGGGGGCGGGCCCTCGCTGAACAGCGCGGTCGGGTCGCGGTCGCGACGGATGCTCTACGCGCCGGCTTCCGAGAGCGCGGCCTCGATGTCCTCGCGCTGCGTGACGCCGACGAATCGGTCCACCACGCCGTCGTCGTTCTCGACGATGAGCGTCGGGAGCGAGCGCACCTGGTACTGATTGGCGACGTCCTGCTCCTCGTCGACGTCCACCTTCTGCAGCTCGAAGGCGTCGCCGAGTTCCTCCTGGATCTCCTCCAGGATCGGGTCCTGCGTCTTGCACGGGCCACACCAGTCAGCGTAGAAATCCAGCAGTCGAACAGTCATTATCCGGCGCAATCTACCGTCGGGCGGCGCATAAGAGTTTCCCACTCGTGCGCGCGGCGGAACCAGACCGGACTGCAGGTCGCCGCGAGCCGCTCGCGTGGACTGCCGTAGACGCGTCTCGCCGCTTACCCGGACCGACCGGCGGCGAACCGAGAGCGAAACGTTTAGCATGTCGCGCGGCGCAGAAGTGCGTATGAGCAGCGGTTCCAACTCCGGCGGACTGATGTCCAGCGCGGGCCTCGTCCGCTACTTCGACGCCCAGGACCGGAACGCCATCTCGATGGACCCGAAGACCGTCCTCGCGTTCTGCGTCCTCTTCGGCGTCTTCGTCCAGATCCTCTCGCTGACGGTCGCGTAAGATCGCCTTCGGTCGGTAGTTCGTCCGTCCCCGTCCCGTAGCGCGCCCTTTTTGCACGTCCCCGTCCGAACGACAGCCATGCAAGCAGGCGTTATCGCCGTACAGGGCGACGTGGCCGAGCACGCCGGGGCCGTCCAGGCCGCCGCGACCGCCCATGACGAGCCCGCGGAGGTCGTCGAGGTGCGAGACTCCGGTGTCGTGCCCGACTGCGACGTCCTACTGATGCCGGGCGGGGAGTCGACGACCATCTCGCGGCTCATCCACCGGGAGGGGATCGCCACCGAGATCCGCGAGCACGTCGCGAGCGGCAAACCCGTGCTCGCCACGTGCGCCGGACTTATTGTCTGCTCCCGGGACGCGAAAGACGACCGGGTCGACCCGCTCGGGCTCGTCGACGTCTCCGTCGACCGCAACGCGTTCGGCCGGCAGAAGGACTCCTTCGAGGCGAAGCTCCCGATCGAGGGGCTTGAGAGTCCCTTCCACGCCGTCTTCATCCGCGCCCCGGCTATCGACGCGGTCGGCGACGGCGTCGAGGTGCTCGCGCGAGTCGACGGGCGGCCGGTCGCGGTGCGGGACGGTCCCGTCATTGCCACCGCGTTCCACCCCGAACTCACGGACGACTCGCGGCTCCACGACCTCGCGTTTTTCCCCGAGCGCGAGGTGATCGCGTGAGCGACTCGGACGGGGCGAATGCCGAGGGCCCGGACGCCGATAGCCCGGAGGCCGAGGATCCCGACGTCCCGCTCGAAGCCGAGGATCCTGACGTCCCGCTCGAAGCCGAGGATCCCGACGTCCCGCCCGAGGCCGTCCTCGACGAACTGTTCGCGACCATCGAGTCCCGCAAAAGGGAGCTCCCCGAGGGATCGTACACCGCTTCGCTGTTCACTCACGAGAAGGGCGAAAACGAGGTGTTAGAGAAGATCGGCGAGGAGGCGACGGAGACGATCCTCGCGGCGAAAGACGACGACCTCGACGAGCTCACCTACGAGAGCGCGGATCTCGTCTACCACCTGTTGGTGTTGCTCGCGATGAAGGACCTGGACCTCGACGACCTGCGCGAGGAGCTCCGCGAGCGGTTCTGAGCGACCGGACGCAGTCTCCTTCCGGCGTGATCGGACCTACCGCTCCCGCTCCAACTCCCGATCGATCTCGTCGAGCTCCTCCGTTTCGAGCTCGTTCGCGATGCGCTGCTCGAACTCCGCTTCGCTGATCTGTCCCTCGACGTACTGCTGCCGGAGCCGGTCTTGGCGACTCCGTGAGCCGCCGGTCGACGCGCTCGTGCTGGCTGTTGCGTAGTCATCATCGTCGCTGCCGAGGAGCCACGTACCGGCCTTGTACGCGACGTAGACGAGTCCGGCGAGGACCGCGAGCGTGATGACACCGGAGATAACCGCCCACGCGAGGCTCACGATCGCCGAGAGCACCGACACCACGATACTGACTCCGATGAGGATCGCGATCGCGATCGCGGCGTAGTAGAGGGCCTTCTTCCCGTTCATAGTCCGCTATCGCGCTCCCGGCGGCAAATACCTTCTCCCAGAGCCGCCGGAGGTGACTCCGTCGAGGTGTCTGAGCCGAGGTGACTGAGCCGCACCGCGACGGAACCGACGTTCTCCGTCAGAAGACTTATTCGGCGCTGTGACCGTGACCGAATGAAATGCGCCCCGAGCCGTCGTCACAGCCGAGTTGCGCTCGCACAGCACTCGGGCCCGAGGTGGGCCCGTGACTGACGGCTCGAACTCCGGTATCGAGCGCCGGACCTCGGACTCCGGAATCAATCGCCGAACCGTCCTCAGCGCGGTCGCTGGCGCGGGGAGCGTCGCGGTCGCGGGCTGTTCGGGCTCGGATCCCGACGACGCGGAGACCCTCTCGATGGACGGCGAAACGCTCGACGACCTCGCGGCTCGGTTCGCGCCCACCCTGTACTTCGACGCGGCCGAGCCGTGGTTTCCCACCGACCCGCGCCCCTACACGGCCGAGGAGGACAGCGAGACCGTCGTCGACGGGTTCCTCGCGTTCGACGGCTACCACGAGCGCTACGAGGCGACGGGCGAACCCCCCGACCCGACGGTCTTCTACAACGGGGTTCGGTACGAGGACTCGTCGCTCGGCGTGGTGCAGTTCTGGTTTTACTCGGCGTTCGACCAGTTCACCGCCAACTTCCACTGGCACGACTGGGAGGTGCTCCACGTCTTCGTCGACCTCGAATCCGGCGATCCGCAGCTGTACGTCGCCAGTTCGCACTCCCGCAGCGTCCCGAACAACGAGTTCCTCGACCCGGACCCCGACGTGGTTCCCCGCATCCTCCCCGAGCTCGGCTCGCACTCCAGTACGCTCTCGATCAACGACGCTCCCGACCGGTTCCAGCGGGTCGGCGAGGAGGAACTCCTCGCGGACATCACGAACACGACCGTCGACACCGTCGAGGACCTGCTCGGAATCCCGCTCGCGTACGGGCTCCCCCGCGACGAGGGGATGCGACTCCCCTTCGTCGTTCCGGAATACGAGGGCGAACCGCTGTACGAGCACCCGGAACTCCCTTCGGTCACCCCGGACGCGTTGGTCGACGGGGCGCTCACCGTCCGCTCGCTCGACGCCCTGGAGTCGCCGCCGACCGACCTCCCGCTGCGGGAGACGGGACTCGCGTTTCGTTACCGCGGTAGAGAGGGCGATCCGGGGCCCGCGGCGGTCGACGGGACCGTCGAGTCGGTGGTGGAGTACGACCTCGTCGAGAGCGCCGAACTGGAGGATATCGCGGCGTTCACCGGCCCACAGCTGAGCTTCGAGTTCACCGTTCCGGGGATCGCTGAGAACGCCATGGCCGGGCATATCACGACGACCGGTACCCCGTGGGGACAGCCTCGATACGACAATCCGGCGTCCGACATCACGGCCGGGAACCACCGCGCCGAACTCGCGGAGCGCTACGACGCGATCGCCGACTCGGCGGGCCTCGACGGTGACGCGCTCGACGCCTTCGACGGCGTCGTCGCTCGCGTGACCGAGGCGACCGAGAGCGACGAGGCCCCGGACGGAGAAGGGCTGACGACGACGGACGCGAGCATCGAATCGTTCGTCCTGATCGAGAGCGACCCGGAAGCGATCCCGACGTTCGGCGGGGGGATCGCGGTGGCGCAGGGCGTGCCCGAAGGCGAGCACCGGCTCACCGTCAACGGTGCCGGACAGGCCCCTCACAGCGAGCGGTTCGCGGTCTCGGCGGACGAGCCAGTCACGGTCGCCGGTGCCGACGGCGAGATTCCGCTCGTCGCCCGCGAGCACGCGAGGAAGGTCGAACTCTCCGACGCCGAGAGCGACGCGGACGTGACGCGGACGGCGATCGAGGACGACTTCGCCGGTCGGATATACGACTCGGCGGTCGACGGGAGCGACGCCGTGTACGTCCACGCAGGCGGTGCGTACACGACCGAGGTTCGCGACGCCGCCGACGAGGTCGGCGCCTATCGGGTCAACCCGGCCTCGGAGGACGCGGGGGCGAGGGGGCCGATCCGGATCGAGCGACCCGAGACGGGAGCGGCCTCGCTTGCCGGGTTCGTTGCGGATATCGCCGAGGAGACCCGCGCCGAGGTCGCGGCCGCGGCGGAAGCGGAGGGCGACGGCGATGGAAACGTGGACACCGACGATGACGATACCGACGACTCCGGCGACGGGAGCGGTGGAGGCGGCTCCGAGGGCGGCCCGTCGAACGCCGTGAACGGACTCGAACGCGCCCTCGCCGCCGCGGTCGAGGCCGCGGAGCGGGCGGAGGAGCGGGCTCGAGCGGGCGACGGTGCGGGGACAGACCGTCAACTGGAGACCGTGCTCGAACGGATAGCCCGGATCCAGGAGCGGCTCGGGGCGGCGCGCGAGGGGATCCCACCCGGTCTCGCGAACGCGACGGACCGACGGATCGAGCAGGCGACGCGCCGAGCCGAGCAGGCGCAGGACGCGGAGACGCTGTAGCTGGATCCGCTGTTCGCCCGCCTCCGCCGACCACGGCTCCTGTGAGACGGCGCACCACTGGATGGAAAGCTATACGACGCCGACCCGACCACGAGTATATAAGCAGATGTCTCAGGAGGGCTACGACCACACGGCGGTCGAAGAACGGTGGCAGGAGGCGTGGAACGACGCCTCCGTGTATCACACGCCGGACGAGGTTACGGACCCCACCTACGTGCTGGGGATGTACCCGTACCCGTCGGGGAAGCTCCACATGGGCCACGTCCGGAACTACACTATCACGGACGCGTACGCCCGGTACCGCCGTATGCGCGGCGACGACGTGCTCCACCCGATGGGGTGGGACGCGTTCGGCCTCCCGGCCGAGAACGCCGCGAAGGAGCGCGACACCAACCCCCGCGACTGGACGTTCGACTGTATCGACACGATGCGCGGCCAGATGAAGTCGATGGGGTTCGGTTACGACTGGGACCGCGAGATCACCACCTGTACCCCCGAGTACTACCGGTGGAACCAGTGGCTGTTCACGCGCTTCCACGAGGCGGGCCTCGTCGAGCGCCGCGACGCCGAGGTGAACTGGTGTCCCTCCTGTGAGACCGTCCTCGCCGACGAGCAGGTCGAGGGCGACGACGAGCTGTGCTGGCGGTGTGACACTCCCGTCGAGGGCCGCGAGCTGGACCAGTGGTTCCTGTCGATCACCGACTACGCCGACGAGCTGTTGGAGGCCATCGACGACCTGGACGGGTGGCCGAACTCGGTCAGGCAGATGCAGCGGAACTGGATCGGCCGACAGTACGGGACGACGCTGGACTTCGACATAAGCGAGGCGCGGAGCGCCTCGAACGGACGCGGTGAGGGAACCGAGCCGCGGGAGTACGGCCCCGTCGAGGCGTTCACCACCCGCGTCGACACGCTCCACGGGGCGACGTTCTTCGCGCTCGCGCCCGACCACCCGATCAGCGAGGATCTGGCCGCCGAGGACGACGCGGTCCACGAGTTCGTCCACCACGAGGCGGACCCCGAGGGCGACGAGCCGAACGGCGTCGAGACCGGGCTCACCGCGACCAACCCCGCCACGGGCGAGGAGATACCCGTCTTCGTCGCCGACTTCGTGCTCTCGGACGTGGGGACGGGCGCGCTGATGGCGGTGCCCGCTCACGACGAGCGCGACCACGCCTTCGCTCAGAAGATGGGCGTCGACATCCGCCCCGTTATTGCCCCCGTGCCTGACGACTGGGACGGCGAGACGGTTCCCGAGGCACCCGACGTGAGCGAGGAGGCGTTCACCGACGACGGCGTTCTGATCAACTCGGGCGAGTACAGCGGGCTCGACAGCGAGACGGCGCGCGAGCGCCTGACGGCGGATATCGAGAGCGCCGAGGAGAGCACCCAGTACCAGCTGCGCGACTGGGGGATCTCCCGGCAGCGCTACTGGGGCACCCCGATCCCGGTCGTCCACTGCGACGACTGCGGCTCGGTGATGGTCCCCGAGGAGGACCTGCCCGTCGAGCTGCCCGAGTTCATCAACACGACCGGAAACCCGCTCGACGCCGCCGGGGAGTGGAAGCAGACGACCTGTCCGGAGTGCGGCGAGCCCGCCACCCGCGAGACGGACACGATGGACACGTTCGTCGACTCCTCGTGGTACTTCCTGCGGTACGTCTCGCCCGGCCTCGACGACGCGCCCTTCGATCTGGACCGCGCGAACGACTGGATGCCGGTCGACCAGTACGTCGGCGGCATCGAACACGCCGTGATGCACCTGCTGTACTCGCGGTTCGTCACCAAGGTGTTGGCCGACGAAGAGGAGCTGGCGCACCGCGAGCCCTTCACGAACCTGTTGGCGCAGGGAATGGTCCAACTGGAGGGCGAGAAGATGTCCAAATCGAAGGGGAACACGGTCTCTCCGCAGCGCATCGTCGAGGAGTACGGCGCCGACACGGCCCGCCTGTTCATGATGCAGGCGGCCCAGCCCGAGCGCGACTTCGACTGGTCGGAGGAGGGCGTCAGGTCGACGCACCGATTCTTGACCCGCCTGAGCGACCTCGTCGAGGGGTACGCGAAGGGGGGGACGGAAACCGCTGACTCGGACGCCGACCGCGACACGGTCGACGACTACGTCGCGAACGAGGTCGACGCCGCCGTCGCTATCGCGGGCGCGGAGTACGACGACCTGACGTTCAACGTCGCCCTGCGAGAGGCGCAGGACCTGGTCGGGACGCTCCGGAGCTACCGCGAGTACGCCGACCCGCACCCAGAGACGTACGAACGCGGGCTGGACGTCGCCGTTCGCCTGCTGGCCCCCGTCGCTCCGCACTTGGCCGAGGAGCTGTGGAACACCCTGAAACGCGACGGCTTCGTCGTCGAGGCCGACTGGCCGACCGCGACCGTCGACCGCGAGACGGTCGAGAAGCGGCGGCGGCTGGTCGAAAACACCCGCGAGGACGTGCGCGACATCGTCGAGGTCGCCGGCATCGAGGACCCCGAGCGGATCGACGTCGTCGTCGCGCCCGACTGGAAGTACGACGCGCTGGCGATCGCTATCGACAGCGACGCCGACAACCTCATCTCGGAGCTGATGGGGGAGCCGCACATCCGCGAGCGGGGCGACGACGCGGCCTCGTACGGGCAGGACCTGCAGGCGAACCGCGAGGCGCTCCGGGAGACCCTGTCGGGCGACGACGAGTACGACGCGCTTCGGGCGGCGGCGTGGCTGATCGAGCGCGAGTTCGACGCGCCGGTGCGCGTCGAGCGCGCCGCGGACGCCGACGACTCGGTGGTCCGGAAGGCCGAGCCGGGCCGTCCCGCGATCGACATCGTCGAGTAGCGACCCGACGCTCCTTTTTAAACCGGGATCGGCGGCCCGGAAGCGATTAGTCGGCGGCGACACCGGATCGCGTATGGACGACCCCTACGCCCCCGCCCGCGACGCCCTCGACGCCGACGGACCGGTCGGCGGCGCGGGTGACGGCGACGGGCCGGTCGACGGCGACCCGGCCGACTTCGACGATTCCGACGCGGCCGTCCTCGCCGCCCGCCTCGACGACGCCGACCCCCTCTCTTCGTTCGCAGAGCGGTATCACGTCCCCGACGACGTCTTGTATATGGACGGCAACTCGCTCGGCCCGGCGAGCGACGCCGCCCTCGCGAGCCTCGACCGCGTCGTCGAGGAGTGGCGCGAGCGGCTGATCGGCGGGTGGACCGACGCCGACCCGCCGTGGTTCGAGGTGGGAGAGCGGCTCGGCGACGCGCTCGCGCCCCTCGTCGGCGCGGACCCCGCGGAGGTCGTCGTCGGCAACTCGATCACGGTGAACCTCCACACCCTGATCGGCACCTTCCTCGACGAGCTGCTGGCGGGGAACGGGCCGGAGCGTACGGGGACCGCGGCCGCAGACGGAGACTGGAACACGGCGACGACCCCCGCCGTCCTCGTCAACGACCTCGATTTCCCCTCCGACCACTACGCGATCCGGGCACAGCTCCGACAGCGGGGGATCGACCCGGACGAGAAGCTCCGGGTCGTCGAAAGCAGGGACGGGCGGACGATCGACCCGCGGGATATCGAGGCCGCGCTCGACTCCCACGACGACATCGGGATCGCCTTCATGCCGACCGCGCTCTACCGCTCCGGCCAGCTGTTCGACATCGAACGAATCACCGAGGCCGCTCACGAGGCGGGCGCATTTGCGGGGTTCGACGCGGCCCACTCCGCGGGGGCGGTCCCGCACGAGTTCGGCGCGGCCGGCGTCGACTTCGCGGTCTGGTGCACCTATAAGTATCTCAACGCCGGACCGGGCTCGATCGGGGCGCTGTTCGTCGCCGAGCGCCACCACGGGCTCACGCCCGCGCTCGCCGGGTGGTGGGGCCACGAGAAGGCGACGCAGTTCGAGATGAATATGGAGTATACGCCCGCCGACTCCGCGGGTGCGTGGCAGATCGGGACGCCCCCGCTGCTCGCCGCCGCGCCCTTGGAGGGGTCAGTCGAACTCCTGCGGGAGGTCGGGATCGATCGGCTCCGCGCGAAATCGCTCGCGCTCACCGACTTCCTGATCGCTTTAGTCGACGACCGCCTCCCCGCAGTCGCGGTCGGAACGCCCCGCGAGCACGCGGCCCGCGGCGGCCACGTCGCTCTCGAACACCCAGAGGCGGAGCGGCTGAGTGTGGCCTTAAAAAGCCGCGGCGTGATCGTCGACTTCCGGCCGCCGAACGTGGTTCGCGTCTGCCCGGCTGCGCCATACACGGCTTTCGCCGACGTGCTGGAAGTCGTCGACGAGATCGAGGCGATCCTCGACAGCGGGGCTCACGAGAGGTACGCGACGAGCGAGGGCGGGGGGACGTAGGGACGCCGGCGACTGGGAATCTGGCGACAGTTCGGTCCGAATCGGTGACACTCTCTACTACACGAACTTCGTACAACGACGGCCTTAATCGGCTGAGCGCCCAACGTTCGACGATCAGGTAATGGCGGAACCGTTGGGCATGGACGCGTTCGCGCACCTCGGGAGCGAGGTCCGTGCGGCCCTCTCCGAACAGGGCTTCACCACGCCCACGGAACCCCAACGAGAGGCGATCCCGCCGCTGGCCGCGGGCAAGAACGCGCTCGTCTTAGCCCCGACAGGCACCGGAAAGACGGAGACCGCGATGTTACCCGTCTTCGACGCCATCGTCGCGGCCCGCGACTCGCCCGGCGACCAACCCCGCGACGGAATTTCGGCCCTCTACATCACGCCCCTCCGGGCGCTCAACCGCGACATGATGGACCGGTTGGAGTGGTGGGGCGACCGGCTCGACGTCGAGGTCGCGGTCCGCCACGGCGACACCACCCAGTACCAGCGGAGCAAGCAGGCCGACGACCCGCCGGACGTGTTGATCACGACGCCCGAGAGCCTCCAGGCGATCCTGACCGGCTCGAAGATGCGGGTCGGTCTCGAAGACGTCGCGCACGTCGTGATCGACGAGGTCCACGAGCTCGCTTCCGCGAAGCGCGGCGCGCAGCTTACCGTCGGCCTCGAACGCCTCCGCCGCGTGGCGGGCCCGTTCCAGCGGATCGGCCTCTCCGCGACGGTAGGGACCCCCGAGGAGGTCGGTCGATTCCTCGTCGGTGCGGGGAGACGCGACCCGACCCGCGAGGGCGACCGCGAGTTCGAGATCGTCGAGGTCGCGGCTGGCAGCCGGACCGACGTGCGGGTGCTCGATCCACCGATCACGGACCGCGACACGACTCTCGCCGGGGAACTGGCGGTCGACGAGACGACGGCGAGCCACGTCCGGACGATCCGCGAGATCGTCGCCGCCCACGAGTCGACGCTGATCTTCGTCAACACGCGACAGACCGCGGAGGCGCTCGGCTCGCGATTCAAGACGCTCGCGGAGCGGGAGCGGGGACCTGCGGACGACGGGACTCCTGATCCCACCGAGATCGAGGTTCACCACGGCTCGCTCTCGAAGGACGTGCGGATCGACGTCGAAGACCGGTTCAAATCGGGCGATCTCGACGGACTCGTCTGCACGTCATCAATGGAGCTCGGGATCGACGTGGGGCGCGTCGACCACGTGGTTCAGTACGGGAGCCCCCGCGAGGTCGCTCGGCTCCTCCAGCGCGTCGGCCGGGCGGGCCACCGCCGCGACCTCGTGTCGGAGGGGACCGTCGTGACGCAGGGCGGCGACGACACCCTCGAAGCGCTGGCGATCGCCCGCCGCGCCGACGCCGAACTGGTCGAGCCCGCGACGATTCACCACGGCAGCCTCGACACGGTCGCGAACCAGATCGTCGGGGTCGTGATGGACGAGGGCGAGGTCCACGCCCGCGAGGCGTACGAGACGATCACGAACGCCTACCCCTTCCGCGACCTCTCGGAGCCGCGGTTTCAGGAGATCGTCCGCGAACTGGACGGCAACCGGCTGCTGTGGCTCGACGAGGAGACGGACACCCTCGAAAAGTCGGGCGGCACGTGGCAGTACTTCTACGCGAACCTCTCGATGATCCCCGACCAGTCGACGTACGAGGTGTACGACATGTCCTCGCGGCGGCAGATCGGCACCCTCGACGAGCGGTTCGTCGTCAACTTCGCCGGACCCGGTGAGACGTTCATCCAGCGCGGCGAGCTGTGGCGGATCACAGAGGTCGACGAGGAGGAAGAGCGCGTGAACGTCACGCCCATTCCGGACCCGACGGGAGAGGTCCCCTCGTGGATCGGCCGAGAGATCCCCGTCCCGAAGCCCGTCGCCGAGGAGGTCGGACGGATCCGGGGCGAGGCCGCCGCGGCGCTCGACGCGGGCTCGACGCCCGAAGCGGTCGCGGGAGACCTCGCCGCGCGGTACCCCGCCGACGAGGGGACGATCGCGGCCGCCCTCACGCCGGTCGTCGACCACGTCGACGCCGGCCATCCGGTCCCCACTGACCGGCGGATCGTCATCGAGGGGAGCGCTCGCACCGTCGCGGTCAACGCCGCGTTCGGCCACGAGGTGAACGAGACGCTCGCGCGCCTGCTCGCGGCGCTCGTCGGCCAGCGCACCGGCTCGTCGATCGGGATGGACGTCGACCCGTACCGGATCGAGTTCGAGGTGCCGCACGGCGTCGACCCCGGCACCTTTCGCGAGGTGCTAGAGACGACCGATCCCGACCGGCTGGAGGCGTATCTCGAACTCGCCTTGAAGAACTCCGACGCGCTCAAATTCACGCTCGCGCAGGTCGCCGCGAAGTTCGGCTCCGTCAAGCGCTACCGCGAGGGCCGCGGGCGGTTCGGCGGCGATCGCCTGCTCGCCGCACTAGAGGGGACGCCCGTCTACGACGAGGCGCTCCGAGAGGTGTTCCACGCCGACCTCGCGGTCGAGGAGACCGCCGAGGTGCTCGAAGCCGTGCAGGACGGTTCGCTCGGCCTCGCGATCGCCCGGGAGCGGACCCCACTGGGTACGGCCGGACGCTCCGCTGGCACGGAGTTCCTCGTCCCCGAGAACGCCGACGCCGACGTGATCGAGACGATACGCGAGCGCATCCGGAACGACCGCGTGATCTGCTTTTGTCTCCACTGTGCCGACTGGAACCACACGACCAAGGTGCGTCGCGTCCGCGACCAGCCGGAGTGTCCCGAGTGCGGCTCGACCCGAGTCGCCGCGCTGAACCCGTGGGACGACGAGACGGTCGCCGCGGTCCGGGCGACCGAGAAAGACGACGAGCAGGAGCGCCGGACGAAGCGCGCGCACCGGGCCGCGAGCCTCGTTCAGACGCACGGGAAGCGGGCGGTGATCGCCCTCGCGGCGCGAGGCGTGGGCCCGCACAACGCGGCGCGGATCATCAACAAGCTCCGCGAGGACGAAGACGAGTTCTACCGCGACGTGCTCCGGCAGGAGCGGGAGTACGCGCGGACGCAGTCGTTCTGGGACTAGATCGGTGCGGCGGATCAGTCGGTTGGATGTCGGTCGTCGTCGACGGAGTGAACACGCCCGAAGCCCCAGTCTCGCGACTGCCCCTTTGAGTCCCACCCCACTCAGCACCGCAGCCTCACGCCTCCCCAGCCTCGTCGGTGATCCTTCGCTTCGCTTCGGACCACCGACTCCCTCGCGCGATGCTCCTCGCGCCACCGCTGCTCGCTTATAAATGATCGAGTATCACGTCCGTCTTCACACCCTCCACTGTTCCGCCCGCCCACCGCTCGCGCCCTACCCCAACACCGCCAGCGCGAGCAGCATTCCGACCGCGCCGGCCGGCGGGATGGTCAGGTTGTCGTCGATAGCGACGCCCCGAACGACCGGCGGGAGCCCGTCCGCGACCGCGGCGAACGCGCCTCCCGCCACGGCGGCGGCGAGACCGACGCCGGTCCCGTACGCCGGCACGGTGAACGGGGCCGCGATGGCGCTACAGACGAGGAACATGACGACCCAGACGACCGGTCGCTTCGGCTCCGTCGCCTCGTTATCTCCGAGTGCGCCGCTTATCGGATCCCCGAGCGACAGCATCCACATCGCCGGGATCGCGAGGGTGGGCTCCAACAGGAGCGCGGCACCGGTCATGCTGATCTGATACAGCGCGTACCCCGCGACCCCGTCGGCCTCGTACTCGCGGACCAGGGCGTCGTACAGCGGGGTGAGCGGCCCGGCCGCGCCGACGAGCCGGAACGTCTCCAAGGCGGTGACGACGGCGAGCGCGGCGACGAGGAGGTACCCGGTCTCGGTCCACGAGAGCCAGCCGAGCAGGTACGGGACCGGGTACAACGTTCCGCCCGCGTGGACCACGCGCCGCTCGAACTCGACGCGCTCGCGCCAGTCGGCCGCCGGAAGCGCCACGGGGAGTTAGTCCGCGTCCGTCTCCACGTCGGTCTCGACGCGCTCGCAGCCGTCGAACACCGCGTCGAACTCCTCGCCCGCGCGGAGCGCGGCCAGCTTCCCGGCCAGCCCGTCGGCGGGGACTCGGACCTGCGCCGCGGAGTCGCGTTCGCGTACCGTGACCGTCTCGGGGCCATCGCCCTCGATCCCGTCGCGGTCGACGGTGACGCAGAACGGCGTGCCGACCTCGTCCTGGCGGCGGTAGCGCCGCCCGATCGAGCCGGAGTCGTCGTACGTGACCGCGAGTCCCGCGGCACGGAGGTCGGCGGCGACCTCGTCGGCGAGCGCGACCAACCGGTCGTCGTTCGTCACGAGCGGGAAGACGGCGGCGTCCTGCGGTGCGATCTCCGGTTCGAGAGAGAGGTACGTCCGCTCCTCGCCGTCGACTTCGTCGGTCTCGTAGGCGTGCACGAGCAGGGTCTGGACGGTCCGACCGACGCCGAAAGAGGGCTCGACGACGTGCGGCGTGATGTGCTCGCCGCTCTCCGTCACCTCCTCCACCGAGAAGTCCGCCACGTCGGCGTCGACTGCGTGAGTCTCGCCGTTCACCTCGACCGACACCGTCTCGCCGTCGAACGCCTCCGGATCGCGCTCGGCGAGCGTTTCGAGGGCGTCGGCGACCGCGGCGGCGTCACCGCCGAACTCGGGACCGAGGACGGACATGTCGGGGTCGACGGTCGCGCGCTCGACGGTCTTCGGCTCGTCGTAGCGCTTGAAGACGGTGAACGCGTCGTCGCCGTACTCGTCGTGTTTCGAGAGGTCGTAGTCGCCGCGGTACGCGAAGCCGGCGATCTCGATCCAGTCGCCGTCGATCTCGCTCTCGGCGTCCCAGCAGTCGGCCGCGTAATGGGCGCGCTCGCCCGCGAGGTGCTGGCGGAACCGGAAGCGGTCGCGGTCGACGCCGATCCGCTCGTACCACTCCTGGGCGACGCCGAGGTAGTAGCCGACCCACGGGGAGCCGATGACGCCGTCGTCGACCGCCTCGCCGATCGTCGTGTCGAGGTAGTCGCCGTCCTCCGCCTCCTGTGCCGTCGCCGGATAGAGCCGAACGTCGACGTCGCGGACGCGGTCCAGCGGCGGCTCGTCCTCCTCGGGGTCGATGAACTGCTCTAACTCGGCCTGCGTGAACTCACGGAGCCGGAGCAGGCCCCCGCGCGGCGAGATCTCGTTGCGGTAGGCCGGACCGATCTGGGTAATCCCGAAGGGGAGGTTCCCGCGGGCGTACTCCTTGAGCCGCGGGAACTCCACGAAGATCCCCTGCGCCGTCTCCGGTCGGAGGTACCCGGGCTGGCCGTCGCCGGGACCGATGTCGGTCGCGAACATCAGGTTGAACGCCTCGACCGACTCGCCGGCGAGCGCGGTCCCGCAGGAGGGACAGGCGATGTCGTTGTCCGCGATGAGTTCTTCGACTTCTTCGCCGGGGAGCGCCTCGGCGTCCTCGATATCGGTGACGGCCTCGACGAGGTGGTCGGCGCGGTGCGACTCGCCGCACTCGGGGCACTCGACGAGCATGTCGTCGAACCCCTCCAAGTGGCCGGACGCCTCGAAGACGGCCTCGGGCATGATCGTCGGCGCCTCGATCTCGCGGTTCCCCTCGCGGATGGTGAACCGGTCGCGCCACGCGTCCTCGACGTTCTTTTTCAGGGCCGCGCCCTGCGGGCCGAACGTGTAGAAGCCGGCGGTGCCGCCGTACGCCCCGTTCGAACCGAAGAAGAACCCGCGTCGCTTCGCCAGCTCGGCGAGTTCGTCCGCCGCCATCTATAGCCCCTCCAAGAGGTCGACGTCGCGGACGATACCGTTGAGGTCGGTACCGCTCACGAGGGGAACCTGTTCGATGTCGTTGCTGATGAGCTCCTGTGCGACTTCCTTCGCCGTCCGGGTGGCGTTGACCGTCACGAGATCCTCGGTCATGAAGTGGCGCGTCGCCTCCGCGGGTAGCTCCACGTTTCGGGTCGGGAGGTAGCGCGCGCCCGTGGCCTTGATCCCCTCCCAGGACCACTCGGAGTCCTGCTCGGCGATCGAGTCGCCCGTGCTCGCCTCGCCCTCGACGACGCGGGCGACCTCCAGGATGTCGACCTCGGTGAGGATGCCGGCGATCGCGGCGTCGTCGTCCAGCACGACCGCGTACGGGACGTTGGCCAGTCCGATCTCGCGTTCCGCGACCGGCAGCGGCGTCTCCGTGTGCGTCGCGTTGACCGCGCGGGTCGCGAGCCCGCCGACCTCCGTGTCTCCGTCGATCTCGCCGCGGGCGATCGCTCGCACCACGTCGGTGACGGTGAGGATGCCGATGAGTTCGTCGCCGTCGACGACGGGGAGCCGCCGGGAGTCCTCGGTGACCATCGTCGCGGCCGCGTCGACGATGTCGTCGCCGGCGGCGACCGTCGGAACCTCGCGCATCAACAGCGCGAGCTGGTCCTCGTCCGGCTGGTCGATGAGGTCGTCGCGGGAGACGAGCCCGCGGTACACCTCATCGCCGTCGACGTCTTTCACGACCGGGACCGAGGAGAAGCCGTACTCTTGGATGTACTCCAGCACGTCGTTTCGGCTCCCGGGGATCTCGACGACGACGAGATCCGCTCGCGGCGTCATGGCGTCAGATACGTTCATGCACCGTCTTTCACCGTGGCACCTCTTGTATACTGCGAAGGTGGTCGGCGAGGGACTTTCGAGAAGCGGGTCGGCGGAGACGTGCGGCAGAGGTGCCCGGTGAGGGATCTCCGCGTTCGCGTTCGGGATCGGAGGACAGCCCGCTGACTACTCCGTCAGATCGTCGCCCACGAGCGATACTCGCCGTTCAATTGACGGGAAAAGCGCCTCACGGGCGTCGATACTCTCGTCGGATCGCCGATCCGCCGACACCGGTCGGGTTCGGTTCGGAACGCTTATACGTACTGTGAACTATTCACAACCATGTCACGGAGTTCCACTCCCTGGGACGACCCGGACCCCGATCACCGCCGGACGGCGCTGCCGACGGATCCGACGCTCGAGGCGGGCGAATCGTCGGACATCATGGCGTCGATCGATTCCTCGGCGTCGCGACCGGCACTCGTGATCGCGGACGTCTCCCGGGAGGACGCGTGGGTCTCGGTCGACGAGACCGACGCGACCGTCCTCGAAGAGTGGTGTTGAGATCGGTGTCGTGTCGAGGTCACCGTCGCTCGTAGATATCGCTCGTAGATACCGCTCGTAGATACCGTCCGCCGCCGCCGCTTGCTCCGTTATTTACGCACCCCAGCGCCCCGCTCCCACGCCCGGATCAGCGACGCGAGCGTCCGGCAGGTCGGAACCGGCACGTCGAGTCGGTCTGCCCGCTCGATTGCGGCGCCGTAAATGGCGTCGACCTCGGTTCGCCGACCGGCGGCGACGTCTTCGTGCATCGATGAGCGGTTGACGGCCGTGTCAGCGGCAACTCGGTCGAGCGCGTCGACCGCCCGCTCAGCGCTGAGGGCGACGCCGTCGGCGCGAGCGACCGCCGCCACCTCGCGAGCCGCCTCCCGGGCGACGTCGCCGGCTGGTCCGGCGACCGTCCCGCCGTTCGAGAGTCGAGAGAGCGCCGACGGGCCGTTGATTCCGGCGTTGACGGCCAGCTTCTCGTACCGGCGGCGGGGCATGTCTTCGGCGACGGTCGTCTCGATTCCCGCCTCGTCGAACACGGCGCCGACGCGTCCGGCGAGCGGGTCCGGCCCCCCGGCGAGCGCACCGACGGTGATCTCTCCCACTCCCGTGCAGGTCACTCGCCCCGGCTCCGCGAACTGCGCACCGTAGCTCGCGGTACCTGCGAGCACGGTCGAGTCGAGGGCCGCGACGAGTCGCTCCTCGGTCAGCCCGTTCTGGAGCGAGCAGACCGCCCCGTACTCGCCCGTCGCGAGCGTCCTCGCGGCCGCATCGGTGTCGTACGCCTTCGTCGTCACCAACGCGAGGTCGGCGGAGCGGTGGGCACCGTCGGTACAGGCCCGCGGTCGGACGTGGACGTCGAGCTCGCCGTCGATCCGGAGCCCGTCCCGTCGAACCGCCCGCATGTGCGGGTCCCGGCCGACGAGCGTGACCTCGTGAACCCGCGCCAGCAGCCCCCCGACGAGGCTCCCGAGCGCGCCCGCGCCGTAGACGAGGACTTCCATACGCGTTCACACGCGTCGAGACTGAAAAGGGATGGCGGTGAGGCGGTGCGAGCGGCGAGACGGCTCCATCCGACCCGCGCGCCGCCAGTCACCCCTTCAGACCGCTTCCCGTCAACGGGACGACGACATCGTCATCGGGCGCGATCGTCCCCCGATCGCGGAGCTCCCGGAGCGCGGCCGGAGCCACCGCACAGGTCGGCTCGGTGTAGAATCCCGCACGGTGAAGCCGGTCGAGCTCGCGGTCGACGGCCGACTCGGCGATCGCGACCGCGTCGCCGCCGCTGGTAGCAATTGCATCGATGATCTCGGCCTTCCGGACCGGCTCGGCGATCTGGATCCCGTCGGCGGCCTCGTTGATCCGGCCGTTCGGGTCGGCGGCGTCCGGACCGTGTAGCTCGCGGACGATCGGTGCCACGCCGGCCGCCTGCGCGCCGAACAGCCGCGGCACCTCGTCGATCCAGCCGGCTCGCTCAAGCCGACGGAACCCCCAGTACGCGCCGAGAAACAGCGTGCCGTGCCCGAGCGGCGTCACCACGGCGTCCGGAGCGTTCCAGCCGCGCTGGAGCGCGGTCTCGTATGCGAACGTGGCGGTTCCCTCGAAGAAGGCGGGGTTCCACGCGTGGCTGGCGTACCAGGCGCCGTCGGCACGGTCGTCTCCGCCTTCCGTGCCGCCGCGGTCTCCACCTTCGCTCCCCCCGTCGTTGAGCGCCGCCACGCAGGCGTCGGTCACGTCCGCGCGTGTTCCCTCGATCCGGACGGGCTCCGCTCCGGCGCGGCGGATCGCCCGGAGCTTGGCGTCTTTCGCGTCGGCCGGGACGTACACCTCGGCGTCGATCCGCGCGCGGGCGGCGTACGTCGCGATCGCCGCGCCGGCGTTGCCCGATGAGTCCTCGACGACGCGAAAGACGCCGAGCTCTCGGGCGCGGGTCAGCGTCGCCGTCGCGCCGCGGTCCTTGAACGATCCCGTCGGGAACACGTACTCCAGCTTGAACGCGGCGTTCCAGCGCGTATCGTCGGGCCTGCCGACCGGGTCAGTACACCTATTCGCACCGATGTGTGCGTCTGCGTCGACGAGCGGCGTCATCCCCTCGCCGAGCGTCACCCGATCAGTCGGGTCGTCGCCGACCGGAAGAAACGCCGAAAACGCCCAAAGCCCGTCGCGAGCCGCCGCGTCGGCCAACGTCTCGTCGGGGCGGGAATCCGTCGGAACCGGCGGATCGGCGAATCGGAGCGGCGACCCGCACTCGCAGCGCCAGCGGTCCGGGTAGCTTGTCCCGCAGTCGGGACAAGCGAGCGAACGGGGGCGTCCCGGCTCGTCTCCGCCGTCGGGGTCCGGGCGCATCAGTACCGGTCGACGTTGGTGCCGACCGAGCAGACGTACTCGCCCGCCGCGACCTGCGGGAGCCGTCGGGTCCGCCAGAATATGCCGTCGGCGTCGGCGGTCACTCGGCCCTTCAGCTCGCCGAACACGTCGGTCACCTCGAACAGCGCGTCACCGGCCGACACGCGCTCGCCGAGGTCGCGCTCGAAGCGGACGAGTCCGCCAGCCGGGGCGCCGTACTGGTCGAAGCCGCGCGCCCTGACCTGCTGTTCGGTGGCGACCTCTCCGTCGAGGAAGCCGTAGTACCGGAGCACGTTGAACACCCCTTCGACGCCGTACCGGATCGACTCCTCGTCCCAGCCGACGCAGCCGCCGAGCTCGGGGTCCACCGTCGGGATTCCGTGTTCCGGCCCGGTCCGCGCCAGCTGGCCGTCCGGCCCTTTGATGTCGAGGACGTGTCCGCAGCCGAACACTTTCGCGAGCTCCAGACAGTCGCTGTGGAGGTGGTGGCGGACGCCGCACCGCACCCGCGTCTCGTTTATCATTCGGCTCGTCGACCCTTGGTGGAGATCGAGAATGAGATCGGCGCGCTTCGCTGCCTGAAACGTTGCATGAGCGATCCGCTCGCTGGTCGTCCCGTTCTCGTCACCGGGGTAGCCGCGATTCATCTTCCGGTCGTCGATCGGATTCCGGTGTTCCGCGACCTGAAATCCGAAGTAGTTGACGATGCCGACGACGAGGACGGCGCCCGATAGCTCCATCGGGTCGATCCGCGGGACGACGCGGTTGATCACTCCAAGTCCGTTGAGTTCGTCGCCGTCGCTGACCGCCTGCATGTACAGCGTCTGCCCATCTGCCGCACCGTTGATGACGGCGACCGGCAAGCGCACGGGGCTCCCGTCCCGCGTCTCGCCCACTTCGAGACGGCCCGTCACCGTCTCACCCGGCTGGGCGCGAGCCGTTCCAAGCGTAATCATTACGCGAACGTGGGTCGGCGGCCCCTTTATCCGTTCGGTCCGACGCTCCGGTCGTGTTTCGCCCTACTGCAAGTGATCGTTTCGCACGAGACCCGATTCGTGACACTTCGAGCAGTCTCTACCGCCTGCTTCTCGTTTGTAGCTCGCCGTTGACCGCGTTACAAGTATCCGAGTTCCTTTAATTGGTCTCGCACGTCTGACGTCTGCGTTATCTCTGGTTCCGGGTCCGGATGTATGGTGCCGTGATCCTCGGCGGTCGTCTCGACCCACGGAACCTTCTTCAACGCGGGATGTGGCACGCCGAGAAAGTGACCGTACTGTCCCAGTTCTCCGAGCAGTTCTGCGTGATCTGAGGTGATCACTACCTTCTCGGCGTCGAGATTCTCGAGCAACTCCTCGATCGAGTCAAGGGCGACTCTGAGGTTATCGAGATACATCGAGTACAGCTCCTCGCGATCTACCCCTCCCGAAGCGATCGTCTCGTACGGGCGTTCCTCAGCAATCGTCATGTCTCGATCTTCGGCGACGAGGCCGTGTACGAACGGCCTGTGCGGTTGAAAGTAGTGTACGATGAGCCGATCGGACTCCCCTCTTCCCGCAGCGATCGCGCGTTCGGTGACGTAGGACGGTCCTTGTATCGTTCCGACAGTCTCCGTACGATCGGAGATGTCCTCGAACGGTCGTTTGTGATCTCTCGTGAACTCCACGTAATCGAAACGGTCCACGTCAACCGTGTTCCAGTTCGCGAAGAGGAAGGGAGTCGTACCTCTCGGCTCCAAGTCGTGTTCTTCTAACACGGCCCTCGCGTTCGGATTGGAGCTTATGAGTGCGGTCTCGGAGATGCTGTCTGCGTATCGCTCATCAAACGTCTTTACGTACCACTCCTGTGAGTTACTCCCGACGCTCCAGATGCTGTCTACGGTCTCGATGAACTCGTACTCGGGCGCCACCTCTCGCATCGCGTCCACGCGAGCGCTGTCGAGAACTATCAGGGCGTCCCACTCGCGTTCGAACACGTTCGTACCAATCGGGTAGCGGGAGGTCACCGACAGCCACGCTCCGGCATAGAGAAAGAACAATCCCGTAACAACACCGCTCACATCGCCTTTCACTGCCGCAGACCCCATCTCACTGGCCCAACGCGTAAAATCGGTCGGCATGCCCGTGCCTTCTCTCGGCTAGGGTATCGTTATCTATTAATTAACGTCTGAGACCGGTGTTTGGCGTGCTCTTTCCGCGTGAACTCCGCCAGAAACACGACGTCGAATCTGCCGTCTCTCCGATTGACGGCGCTCAACACGCCAAACTACGCTGACCGGTGCAACACTCCAATTGCAAACGGAACGGAAGGGAAACAGAGATGCCATCGAGCGAGTCGTTCGACAGCCTACGCGTCGAGCGTCGCCGTTCTCAAACTGCTCCGACTACACACTACCGACGCTCCCCGACACAAGCTTTATCGCTGTATCGGTCAACCTACGGATACTGACGACCGCGTGTCGGCCCCTCTCCGGCGGGTCCGACGACTGACGAACGCGGTCACCTCACATGAGCATCGACATCGACCCCCTCTCCGAGGCGGCCGGACTCACCGTCACGGACCACATCGAGAACACGCAGTTCGAGGTGTACACGGACCGATCGGTCGCCCCTCGTCAGAGCCCCGAGTCCGCCCACTACTTCCCCGTCGACGCGAGCGTTACGGTCGAAACCGGCTCGATCGAAATTCCGCGGGTTACCATCGTCGAGACGCGCTGCGGTGACGGAACGCTGCTCACGCGCGGCGACTCCTACGCGATGCCCGACGGGACCTATCACGTCGGGATCGACCCCGCGCCGACGAAGCTGTACCTCGCCTTCGAGTCGGGGTTTTCGGTGTCGACGACGGACCGAACCACCCGGATCGACCTCGACGCGGCGAGCGAGGTCACGCTCGGCTTCCGGTCGCTCCACCAGGTGCCGGCGGGGACGATCACGACGCCCACCGACCCGGAGTCGCTGATGCGGGCCGTGTCGCTGCTCGGCTCCGCGCTCCAGACGACGAGTCCCGAACGGTCGTTTCCCACCCTCCGCGGACATCCGCCGCTCATCGAACCGGGCGACGAGTTCTGCGTACCGGACCAGATCGAGCCGCTCGACTCCGGGGTCCGGATCGTCGTCCCCCCGGAATACCGCTACCTCTATACGGTCGTCTCGCTCGCGTACTACTTCGCCGCTGAGGTCGTCCCCGGGGACGCGCCCCGGATTGAGGGTGACGGCTGGATCTACCCGCTGGAGCCCGACTTCGAGCGCCAGTGCGCCGAGGTGCTCCGGCAGTCGTTCCACTTCGACTGCCTCGCCCGCACCGAGGGGTTCTATCCGGTTGACCTCCACGAGCACGAAACGACCGACGTCGACCTCGACTGGGCGCGGCTGTACGACCTCCCGCTCGCGGAGCGGTTGGGCGAGTACCTCGACGTGCCCTTCGATCGCGTCGAGCCCGAGCTCCCGCAGTGGACGCTGACGACCGACGTGCGGCCCGACCCCGACAACGTCGAGATGCTCCCGTTCGTCGCCGGGGAGCTGTCGATCGTCCGGTCCCCCGAGACGGTCACCCCGGTGGCCGCGAGCGAGGGGGACGGCGTCGGGTTCTTCCGCGGTCCGGGCGCCGACGCGACCCCGCGCTCGGCGCTGCTCGGTCCCGACGAGTTCGTTCGGGGCGCGACGGACGCCGGCGGGTCCTGTCCCGGAGGCGCCACCGACGCCGGCGTCTCTCGGGGTGCCGACGCCGCGGCCGACCGCGATGCGGTGCCCGCCGCCGCCGACTTCGTACGGCCCGAGCCGGTCGACACCGTCGAGCACGCGTGGGTCGGCGACGGCGTCCCGCTCGATGCCAACAAGGCCACCCTCGACGCGTACCACCGCCGGCTCGAGGCCGGCGCTGCCGAGCAGTCGCGGATCTCCGTGCTCGTCGTCTGCAACGACGAGCAGATGCGCGAGGAGGGCAAGGTCGCCGACTTATACGGGCTCCGCGATATGGTGCAGTTCGACATCGAGGTGCGCCACGACCTCACCCGCGAGGAGATGCGAGCGGTGCTTCAGTCCGACGTCGACTTCCTCCACTACGTCGGGCACGTCGACGAGCGCGGGATGCAGTGTACCGACGAGTACCTCGATCTCACGGACGACGACCTCGACGTCGGCGTCAGCGCCTTCCTCCTGAACGCCTGCCAGTCGTACCGGCAGGGCGAGGCGCTGGTCCACCGCGGCTCCCGCGGCGGCATCGTCACCCTCTCCGACGTGGCCAACTCCCCGGCGACCCAGCTCGGACGGATCATCGCCCGCCTGATGAACAGCGGCTTCAACCTCCGAACCGCGCTCCACGTCGCCAAGCGGGAGTTACTCACCGGCCAGCAGTACATCGTCGTTGGGGACGGAGGGACGACGATCTGTCAGAGTCGGAGTGGTTCCGCAGTAGTAATTAATCTTAAATCGGGCGGTTCTGGTGACTGGAATTTTGTTGCTAATATATATCCAAACGGACCATATGGCGCTGGCACATTGACGACACCAAATTTGGATTCTGCTAGGTCAAATTATTACGTTCCAGCTAGTGCTCATGCCACTGATGTTACAAAAAAGGAACTGACCGATTTCTTTAATTTAGAAGTTCTACCGATATTCGTTAACGATGAGTTAGATTGGAGTGACAGTATTTCACTCAATTAAGGACCTGGATTGGACGCAACTGCGCCCGCCGCCGCGGGCGCCGCCTGCGTCAGCAGGAGGAGCGCGGTGAACAGGACGCCGGCCATCTTCGGGTGCTGTGCCACGTAATCTGCAACACTTTCGTGCATATTACACAAGAAATCGCATGTAATAAAATCAGAGATTGTTGTGCGGTAATCATTTTATATTATTTGAATGTTCAGATAGAGTGAACTAAATTCCTCGCGTTCAGGCGACGCGACCCGCGGCCACGCCGAAGCGTTTGACCGGTACGTTAAAGCGCCTTTCGCCGGTGGCGACGCGTATGGGCACCGGCGACGACGTCGACCTCCTCGACCCGTTCCGACAGTTCTTCTCGCTGCGCCGGGACGTGCTCGTGCTGTCGCTGGCGATGTTCGCGTTCAGCCTGGGCTTCCAGATGACGAACCGGTACGTCCCGGAGTACCTGAGCGCGCTGGGGGCGAGCGCGTTCGTCATCGGGATGTTCGGGACCGTCGGCAACGTCATCGGCGCGGTGTACCCGTACCCCGGGGGTCGGCTCTCCGATCGGATCGGGTCCCGCGTCGCGTTGACGCTGTTCGGCGTGTTGTCTAGTCTGGGGTTCGCGGTGTGGCTCGTCGCGCCGCAGCTCGGGACGGTGACGGTCGGCGGCGTCGTCTTCGAGCCGTGGATCTGGATCTTCGTCGGCCTCTTCTTAGCGCAGGCGTGGAAGTCGTTCGGCCTCGGCGCGACGTTCGCCATCGTCAAGCAGTCGGTGCCGCCGGAACGCCTCGCGCGCGGGTTCGCGAGCACGGAGGTGTTCCGCCGGACCGCCTTCCTGGTCGGGCCGCTGATCGCGGCCGGCGTGATCCAGTACGTCGGAGATTTCGCCGTGAGCTTCCAGTACGTCCTCGCGATCGCGCTGCTGTTCGGCGTCCTCGCCACGGCGCTCCAGCACGTCCTCTACGACGCCAGCGAGGACACCATCGGCAAGCGGTTCGAGGGCGTTCGCGAGGTCGCCGAGGACCTCCGAGACCTCCCGCCGGAGCTCCGTCCGCTGCTCGTCGGCGACGTCCTCGTCCGGTTCGCGAACGGGATGGTGTACGTCTTCTTCGTCATCGTTATCACCCAGTTCCTGGAGGTCGGGCTCGACGTCGGCCCGGTGTCGCTGTCCCCCGCGGCCTTCTTCGGCGTACTGCTGGCGATCGAGATGCTCGTCGCGCTCGTCTCGATGCCCCCCGCGGCGCGTGCCGCCGAGTCGGTCGGGCTCAAGCCTGTCGTCGCGCTCGGTTTCCTCGTGTACGCGGTCTTCCCGATCCTCCTCATCAGCGTCCCCGCGGACACCGCGCTCACCGCGCCGCTCGTCGTCCTCCTCTTCGCGTTCTCCGGGCTCCGGTTCGCGGGCCTCCCGGCGCACAAGGCGCTTATCGTCGGGCCCGCCGAGCGCGACGCGGGCGGACGCGTTTCCGGCTCCTACTACCTCGTGCGTAACGCGATCGTTATTCCCAGCGCGGCGCTCGGCGGGCTTCTCTACGGCGGCTTCGGGGTGCCGGGGACGGACTTCGCGTTCACCGGGAGCCCCGTCCTCGCGTTCGGGCTCGCCAGCGCGATCGGAATCGTCGGCGTGGCGTACTTCGCGGCGTTCGGGCGGGAGTACGAGGCGTACGCCTGAGTTCAGCGTTGCGGTGACCGCAGCGGGATATCCACGCCCCGGCGTTTTTTGCCCCCGCGTGAGTGAGTCCACCGTATGACTGACGTCAAAACAGCACTCCGTGACGCGTTCGAGCACACCGACTACGACCTCGGCGACGTCGCGGTCAACCGTCAGCAGGTCCGGGTTCCGGTGCTACAGGAGGGCGCGGATCCCGACGCGCTCCGTGCCGTGATCGAGGAAGCGCTCGGTACGGACGCCGTCGTCGCCGCGACGGTCGCGACCGAGACCCTCGACGGTGAGGACACGATCGGGACCGTCGTCTCGTTCCAGTACCGACCGTGAGGGCGGTCTGTCGAGACGGAAATCGGTCTCGTTTGGAACTCGCGTACCACGACTGTAACGCGATACGGTTAACAGCCACACGGTCGTACTTCGCGCTCACACGATGACGTCCGATCGCGGTCACGACGGCGCACAGTACCTCGCCGGATCGCCGGTTCGGGTGGCGATGCTCCGAGCGCTCCGGGAGGAGCCCCGTCGTCCGGCCGATCTGACGGCGACGGTCGACGCCACGCGCACGACGATCCAGCGGATCCTCGCCGGATTCGGCGAGCGCGACTGGGTCGTCAAACGGGGTGCGGTCTACCGCGTGACACCGACCGGAAAGCGAGTTCACGACGCCTACGAGACGCTTTTGGAGGAAGTGGAGCGCGCGGATCGGTACGGGCAGTTCGCCGCCGACCTCGAACGCGCCGGCGTCGATTTCCCGCCGGAGGCGCTCGCCGCCGGGGAGCTAACGGTTGCGGCCGGTCGAAACCCCTTGGCGGCGGTCGATCGCCTCACAGAACTCCTCCGTGAAGGGTGTGGCGCCGAGATGCGGGCGGTCTCGCCGGTCGTCATCCAGCAGTTCAACGAAGCCGCCGCCGACGCGCTCGACGCCGGTGCGACCATCGAGCTGATCATCGACCGCGACGTGGTCGAGACGTCGGTCTCGGAGTTCGGTCCGGCGACCGAGCGCGCGCTCACAGACGACGACGCGACCGTCTACGTGGCGTCGGAACCCATCGAGTACGGCGTATTTCGGTACGACGAGATCGCGTGCGTGACCGCGTATGATCGGAGAAACAACCCGCAGTGCGTGCTCGAATCGACGGACTCGACGGTTCTCGAATGGGTCGACGAGCAATTCGAGTCGTTCGCCGCTGACGCGGTCCGGCTCTCGGAAATCGTGGACAACGCCTGAGGCGCCTCGGTCTGCTCAGCCGTCGGTGGACTCGTCGCTCTCACCGACGGTTCCGGTCGCGGTAGTCTCGATATCGTCGCTCTCTGTGTCGTCGCTCTCGATATCGTCGCTCTCGATATCGTCGCTCTCGCGGTCGACGTTCGCCGGGACGACCGTGTGGTGGTCGATCCCGACCGCAGGTGATTTCGCGCTCATTGCTCTACGTGAGTGTACCCGTTCGCCCGTCTAAAAATTACCCATGGGCATAACGCATGCCGACGGTGGGTGAGATGTTCAGAGATTATATTCGGCGCGTTCGAGAGACGACCGATCTACTGGAACTCGTCGGCGTACAGGTCCTGCGCGTGTTCGATCGCCTCTTTCGCGGTCGCCTTGTCTTCCCATCCGAGGGTTTCGACTTCCTTTCCGGCCTCGAGGTTCTTATACGTCGAAAAGAACTCGTCTATCTCGTCGCGGATCTGCTGCGGGATGTCCTCCAGGTCCTCGATGTGGTCGAACCGCGGGTCCTCGGTGGGTACCGCGATGACCTTGTCGTCCTGTTCGCCGTCGTCGTCCATCTTCATCAGCGCGACGGGGCGGGCCTCGATCACGCACCCGGGGAACGTCTGGTCCTCGACGAGCACCATCACGTCGAACGGGTCGCCGTCGTCGTAGTACGACTGCGGAATAAAGCCGTAGTCGTACGGGTAGTGAACGTTCGAGTGGAGCACGCGGTCGAGGACCACCGCGGGAATGTCCTTGTCGTATTCGTACTTGTTCCGCTCGCCCTTGAGACACTCCACGACCGCGTAAATCTCGTCCGGCGCGTCCGGTCCCGTCTCGAGATCCTCCCAGAGGTTCGTCATGTGCGCTGTACTCCGTGGATGCCTCGCAAAATCCTTTCGGGTTCCCGATGACTCCCGCGTCCGATTGTTCGCGTCATCGCCGCGGTTGCGGCAGCGATTGCCGACGGATCGGATGAGGGATCCCGTCTGTGTACGCCGCTTTCCCGACGGATCATCGCGCCTCAGCCGGAACCACTGGTAATCACTCGGTCTGTTTTTGGGTCGTAAACGAGCGGAACCGCCTTTGACACCTGTATTTACGGGCCGCTCACCCGGATTCGCAGACGATTACGTATTTAAAAACCGACGAATCTTGAGAAAGGTTATAAGTTCGGGTTCCTTTCACCCAACTATGTCAGAGGCACAATCAGTCACTGATGATGAGGTAACCAGATCCGCGGCCGATCTTACCGCGTTCCAACAGAACATCCTCGCCATCCTCTCCGAGGAGCCCATGTACGGGCTGGCGATCAAGCGCGAGCTTGAGAGCTACTACGGCTCCGAAGTGAACCACGGTCGACTCTACCCGAACCTCGACGATCTCGTTGAGGCCGGATTCGTCGAGAAGAGCGAACTCGACAAACGGACGAATCAGTACGAGCTCACCGACGCCGGCCACGATACCGTTCTCGGACAGATCGAGTGGGTTCTCGATCGGTTCGTCACCGATGAGACGCGCGCAGACGAGATCCGCGCGCTCCTCGACGCGTAACGCGACCCCGCACGACGCACCGGCATACAGACGACACAATCTTGGCACACGGCGCGGTGAAAACCGCGCATTCTACACCGCCTAGTGACGGCTCTGTGCCACCGACGATTCTGAATCGACCGAACTACGTCGACTCCGGGCCATCGACGTCGGCTGCCACTTCCTCGATCACGGCGAGCGATTCGTCGAGGACCGCCAGCTGTTCGTCGGTCGGCCAGCCGTTCCGCGGGAGGTACTCCTCGCGGAACTCCGCGCGCATGTCGGGTGTCGCGTCGTCGACGGCGCGCACGTAGTGATTGCTCATGAACGCCGCGAACGTTCGCGCGGTGTCCGCGTGAACCTCGCCGTGAGCGTCGGCGACCGCCTCGGCGACGGCGTCGTTGTAGGCGGCGATCTCGCGGAAGCGATCGGCGTCTCCCGGTCCCGACAGCGACACCTCGACCGCCCGCTCGGTCGTCTCTATCTGGTCGAGCTGAACGGTTCCGTCGTCCATCCACTCGTCGGGATACAACACGAGGGTGTCATCGTCTTCGCGCAGTCGCGGGACGTAGTCGTGCTCCGTCACGAGCGCGTCGCGCCGGTCCCGGTAGAACGCCGCCGCCTCGTCGTCCGCCGTCTCGCGCGCGAGCCGGGTGAGCCGCTCCGCCTCGTCGACGACGTCGATCGGGACGTCCGGGACCCGATCTCCGTCGCCTCCCTCGTCGCCATTGTCCCCGCCCGCGTCGGAGGCGTCTTCGGCCGCCATCAGTTCCCGTGCCTGCTCTTTCGCCCATTCGGGCGGCTCGTCGTTAGTTCGCGTCATCGAGTGCCTCGTTCGCTAGATCGTCCGCGCGCGCGTTTATTTCTCGCGGAACGTGACCGATCGACCATCGATCGAACCGCTCCAACAGTTCGCGGACGCGAACCCGCCTCTCGCGGAGGGTCGGGTCGTTGGCGTTCCACTCGCCGCGCACCTGTTTGACGATGAGCTCGGAGTCGCCGCGCACGTCGATCTCGTCGAAACCGTACTCGTCGGCCGCCTCCAGGGATCGAATCAGCGCGGCGTACTCCGCTTGGTTGTTCGTGACGCGCCCGATCCGCTCACCGCCCTCGGCGACGATCCCGTCGGCGGTGACGAGACACCACCCGACTGCGCCGGGGCCGGGATTTCCCCGCGAGGCGCCGTCGAAGTACACGTGGGCTCGTCCGCCGCCCTCGGTTAGCAGCGCGGTCAGGCGGGTCGGGTCGCTCCCCTGCACCACGACCTTGTCGTCGTAGGCGACGGCGACGGCTCCCTCGCGCTCGGCGCGCCACCGCTCATGGGCCGTGTTCCCGTCTTCGATCCGGACGCCGGACGCTTCGAGTCGCTCCCGCGCGGTCGCCGGATCGCAGTCGATCGTCGGCATTCGATCGCGCTCCGCGCTCACGGGGCAAAGGGCTGTCCGTCCGTCCCGCCGTATATAACTGACCGAACACGCGAGACGCAGTCGACAGGGAAGACGCTCCCGTGTGTCGAACCGCCGTGACGGAACTGAGCGCCGATCCCGGCGATTCGGGATTCGTCTCGACGGGTGAGTGGGAGTGGAGGCGACGGCTCGCTCGCGCTCGGCCGTCGCTTCTCGATCGTCGCTTCTCGGCCGCTGGCGTCGACGTCGAGTCCGTCGAACCGGTCGACGACGAATCGTCGCCGCTCCGCACGCTCACCAATGCGCAGCGGGACCTGCTCTCGGAGGCCGTCGACGCGGGGTACTTCGAGACTCTTCGAGGGGTGTACGCTCACCGAGCAGCCGCAGCGGAGCGATCGCCGGCTGGCGACTCGTGTGACAACCCCGCTCCCTCACGAACTTTTAAGTCAATCCCCCGGGATAGTATATAAATGCGATGACACGGCCAACCCGGCAACGGGATCACGACCGGCAGCGCATGCGCGAAGAGGAGGCCGATGAGACCGAAACCGACGCTGAGGGGGTCGATGTCGAGGAGGCGGACCCCGAAGCGCTAGACCCCGAGGACTTCGACCCGGCAGAGCTCACCCGAACGGCTGACGGCGAACTGATTCACGAGGAGACCGGACTCATCGTCGAGGACGAACAGATCGATCCCGGCCCGGAGTGGCGAGCGTTCAACCACTCCGAACGGCAGTCGAAGTCCCGCGTCGGCGCGCCGACGACGAAGACGATGCACGACAAGGGGCTGACGACGACGATCGACTGGAAGGACAAGGACGCGTACGGCCGCTCTATCTCCTCGAAGAAGCGGTCGCAGATGCACCGCCTGCGCAAGTGGCAGGAGCGAATCCGTACGAAGGACGCGGGCGAGCGGAACCTCCAGTTCGCGCTCTCGGAGATCGATCGGATGGCCTCGGCGCTCGGGGTACCCCGATCGGTGCGAGAGGTCGCCTCCGTCATCTACCGACGCGCCCTGAACGAGGACCTCATTCGCGGACGCTCGATCGAGGGCGTCTCCACCGCCGCGCTCTACGCCGCCTGTCGGAAGGAAGGCATTCCGCGCTCGCTCGAAGAGATCTCCGAGGTCTCCCGCGTCGACCGCAAGGAGATCGGCCGGACGTATCGCTACATCTCACAAGAACTCGGGTTAGAGATGCGCCCCGTCGACCCGAAGAAGTACGTTCCCCGCTTTTCGTCCGAGCTCGAATTAAGCGAAGAGGTCCAGTCGAAGGCGAACGAGATCATCGAGACGACGGCCGAGCAGGGACTGCTCTCCGGAAAGTCCCCGACCGGCTACGCCGCGGCCGCCATCTACGCGGCCTCGCTCCTGTGTAACGAGAAGAAGACCCAGCGCGAGGTCGCCGATGTCGCACAGGTCACCGAGGTCACCATTCGCAACCGGTATCAAGAGCAGATCGAGGCGATGGGCATTCACAGCTAGGGGATATCGGTCCCCCGCGTTCGCCGCCAGCAACGTTCAAGCCGTCGCGTCGACAACGTCTTCCTGAATGCGACTCGACGAGTTCATCGAGTTCGAGGCGAACGAGCGCGCCGAGCGCCGGCGACTCGCCGCCGAGAAGGACTACGCCATTCTCGACCACCTCGACTCGTTCGAGCGGCGCTTCGACGAACACGTCTCCGACGACGCCATCGTCGGGAGCGTCTCGCCCTCGATCTTCGTCGGTCGCGCGAACTACCCGACCGTCTCGACCGGTCTGCTCTCGCCCGTCGGCCGCGAGGAACGCGCCGAGCGGTTCGAGACCTCCGCGGCGTGGTACGACGAAGGCGTCTCTATCACCGACGTGTTCGACCGGCGGACGAGCCTGCTCAACTCGACCCGCGGAGTCGACGTGGCCGACGCGGGGAGGAGCGGCGTCAGCGTCGGAACCGACCCCGCGCCCGCTGACTCCGTCCACGACGCGTGGGACGGCTGGCTCGGCGTCCAACGCGAGGTCGCGATCGCGGACCGACCGGTCGACGTCGAGATCGGACTCGACGGGAGGCCCGACCTCGACTTCGAGGTCGGCACGGAAGACATCAAGACGCCGACCGGCCCCCGCGCCGCGGCCCGAAAGGCGACGCTCGGCGAGAATCCGTACGTTCCACGGCCGGTACAGAAGACGCTCGAAGACGACGACTGGCGCGCCGAGGGCGCGATGACGTACCTCTACCGCCGCGGATTCGACGTGTACGACATCAACACCATTCTCTCCGCGGGCGCGCTCGGCCGCGGGAAGAACCGTCGGCTCGTCCCGACGCGCTGGTCGATCACGGCCGTCGACGACACGGTCGGCCGGTTCCTCCGCGGCTCGATCCGCGACAACCCGACCGTCGACACCATCGAGGTCCACCGCAACGAGTACCTCGGGAACGCCTTCTGGGTGATCCTCGTGCCGGGGCGGTGGGAGTACGAGCTCGTCGAGATGAAATCGCCCGGATCGATCTGGAACCCCGACCCAGAGGCCGGCGTCTATCTCGCGTCCGCGAGCGAGGGCCGCGAGGGTCGGACCGGATACGTCGAGGAGACCGCCGGGGCCTACTACGCCGCCCGGGTGGGGGTTTTGGAGCACCTCGACGACCGCGGACGGCAGGCGAAGGCGCTCGTCTGCCGCCACGTCTCCGACGACTACTGGGGCCCGGTCGGCGTCTGGCAGGTGCGCGAGGCCGTCCGGAACGCCTTCGACGGGGAACACGGCACCGCGGAGACGTTCGGCGAGGCGGTTCGCGGCGTCGCGAGTCACCTCCCGGTGTCGCTCGGTCGCCTGCGGCGAAAGTCGACTATGGCGGCCGGACTGCAGGCGAACCTCGGCGACTTCGTCGACGCGGAGTGAGAAGGGCTCCCGCCTCGTCCGATCGTTTTTACCGCGGCGTTGAGTGGTGCGCATATGGTCCCGACAGTCCCCGCGTTCGGCGGTATCCCGGCCGGTCCAGAGCTACTGATCATCTTTCTCGTCTTCGCGCTGCTCGCGGCCCCGGTAATCGTTATCGCGGCGGTGGTAGCGTTCCTCAAACTGCGCTCCGACGGCGAGGAGACAGATGATGACGAAGCGGACGTCGACCGGATCGCGGCGTTAGAGGCCGAGGTCGCGCGGCTCCGCGAGAAGGTGGACGACCAACCGAGCGACCGCGACGGCGACGGTTCTTTATAAGTAGCCGCTGGCGGCTGGCGACTGGGTCGGTGGAGATTGCTCCCGCGATATCGGTCACTTCTCCACAGGGTTCCGTCGACTCGCGTTACCCGCTCTCGCCCCGACGCTCTCGCCCCGACGCTCTCGATCAGTCCTCCGCCCAGTAGTACAGATCCTCCCGCGGCGCGTCGCAGTTCGGACAGTTCGCGGGGAGCTCTTTTCCAATCTCACCCATCTCGCCGCACTCCCAGCACCGCCACATCACGTAGGCGGTACCGAACACGTCGCGGGCGTTGGTGAGCGTCAGCGATTCCGATCCGGACGGCGACGACACGTAGAATCCGTCGTCGTCTATTCCCCGAACGGTCCCGAGCCGTTCGCCGTCCTCGTCGTACACCGGCTGGCCGATCCTCATGTCGGCGAATACGGGTTCTTCGGCGACCATGCGGGGCTATACGTGCCGATCCATGATAAGTATGGTATGAGAAGGCGTAGCATTATCTACGCAGCAGTCGACATCTGGCGGACCGAAACGTGACCGAACAAACGTGCGGCGGAACAGCACACTCGCGGGTTCGCCGCGACGGAACCGCATACCGATGAACGCGACGCGGCGGAGCCGACTCAGGCGACGGGCGTCCGCTCGACCACGGTCCCGTCGACGGTCGGGTACTGTTCCACGATTTCGCCGCGATCGAGGTCGCCGTCCTCGATCATCTCTTCGAGGAGCCACCACGCGATCTCGACGTGGTTCGATTTGACCGTGTAGAACTCCTCGGGCACCCCGAGCGCCTCGAACTGCTCCGGTTCGGCGAACGACTTCCCGTAGACGAGGGTCCCGTCGTCGGTCACCTCGTCGAACTCGCGGCGGATGTTCTTCGCCATCCGCTTGAGGCGGTTCCGGTGCTGGGCGGCGTCCTTGAACACGGACGTACAGAAGTACACCTTCTCGTGGCTGGCCATCTCCTCGACGATGGCGGCGTCCTTCGACCCCTCGACGGCGGACATGTGTCCGTCCTGAAGCTCGAATCCCTCCTCCTGCATCCGCCGGTAGTTCCCGTCGCTCATCTCGAACTCGTTGACGTTACAGAACTCGGCGGCGCCCTCGTCTAAAAACTCCAAGAACTCGGTCTCCGCGCGGATACCGGGGATCTCGAAGGCCGGCGTCAGTCCCTCCTCACGGGCGATGTACAGGATCTCCTCCCACTCGGTGCCGTGCATGTCGCCCCACAGCTCCACCGGCGGATGAAAGCGAATCTCGTCGAGACCGGCCTCCGAGAGCCGGCGCATGTTCTCGCGACCGCCCGTGATCCCCGTGTAGAGGTGAGTGTGGTGGTCCTCGCCGAACTCGTCTTTGAGGAGTTCGAGGTACCGGCACGTCTTCGCCATCGCCTCTTGCGGTTCGCCGCCGGTGATCGAGGTGCCGAGCGCGCTCATCCGCTTGGCCTCCGTGATCACGTCCTCGTCGGACTCGACTTTGCGCTCGTTGGCGTACACGTCGGTGACGTTCTTCCGGTTCTCTCCGAGGGGGCAGTAGAAGCAGTCCCGCTGGTCGCAGTACCCGTAGACGAACAGCACCATCTTCCCGCCCTTGGCGCACTGTTCACAGCCCTTGGAGATCATCTATGCCTGTATACCCGCTCCGGCCTCAAAAAGTGTCCGAACTCCGCGTTCCCGGGTGATTAGTTGGCACGCGCCGCCGAGCTCGGCAGCGAGGAGCACAAAGTATGTACCGTCGGCTCCGCGAACACGGGCATGGATCGACGAGCGTCCGCTGACAAGACGCCTGCCGCCGAATCGCTCACCCGTCGTCGAGCGCTCGCAATCGGTGGTGCGACCGGAATCGCCGCCGTCGCCGGCTGTACCGCCCTCGACGTCGCGACCGGAGAGCCAGCCGAGTTCGCCGCCGGAACGGCCACCGTCTCCGACGAGGCGCTCGCCGACACCGGTTACGAACTGAACGAGGTCACGAGCGAAACCGTTTCACGGGAGTTCGAGGTGGCCGGGTCGACCCGCGAGGTCCGCGTGACGAACCGCGTCGCCGAGTACGACCGCGCGGTCGAGATTTTCGGCGAGCGCTATCAGGCGGCGGTGTTCGCCGCCCTCGCGACGCCTCGCGTCGAAGTGCTCGGTCAGGCGTTCAACCCGATCGACGACCTCGACGACGAGGAGCGCGCGGAGCTCATCTTGAACCGCTACGACGACGTCGACGACCTCGAACGTAGCTCCGAGTACACCACGTCGATGCTCGACGGCGACGTCGACGTGGCCGTCTACACCGCGAGCGGCGAAATTGCCGGAACGGGCCTCGACGTCGATATCGAGCTCCACGTCGGCGCGCCCGTCGAGGCCGGGGACGACTTCGTACTCCCGCTGGCGGCGTATCCGGAGGGGTTCGGCGACGGGGAGTCCGTCCGCCGGATGATAAACGGGATCGAACACAGCGTTGAGTAGGCGCGTCTTCTGGTCCGATTCACGGCGATGCGCGCGGCGAAACCCCGTGTCGCGAGTGGCGCGGAGCGGCCCGCCGCGAGCCGAAAACATATGCCCCGCTATCGCGTAGCAGTCCACGATGCTACTCGTCCTCTGTGTCGACCTCGACGACGACCTCGGCCGCAAGACGGGGATCCCCACGCCCGTCATCGGCGTCGACGACGTCACCGAGGCCGCGGTCGCGCTCGCGACGGCCGACCCCGAGGACTCCGACGTGAACGTCCTGTTTCAGGGCGTCAACGTCCACGACGAGCTGGCGGCCGCTGGCGAGACGGTCGAGGTCGCGGCCGTCACCGGCGTCGACGGCTCCGACGTGAAAGCGAACCGCGCGGTCGGCAAGGAGGTCGACCGCGTACTCGCGGAGCTGTCGACCGGTGAGGAGGTCTCCGCGGTCGTCATCACGGACGGCGCACAGGACGAGTCGGTCCTCCCGGTGATCCGCTCACGGATGCCGATCGACGGGATGCGCCGAGTCGTCGTCCGACAGGCGCAGGACCTCGAATCGCTGTACTACACGATCAAGCAGGTGCTCGCCGACCCCGAGACCCGCGGCACAATCTTAGTCCCCCTCGGCGTCGTCCTCCTCATTTACCCGCTCGTCGTCGTCGCGAACCTCTTCGATATCGCCGGTGCGGCCGTCCTCGGAATCCTCTCGGGGATCGTCGGGCTCTACTCGCTGTTCCGCGGGCTCGGCTTGGAGGACACGGTCGACGGCGCGGCGGCGACCGTCCGGAACGTGCTGTACACCGGGCGGGTGACGCTCGTGACCTACGTCGTGGCGCTCGCGCTGATCGTCGTCGGCGTCGTGCAGGGGTTCGACACGGTCGATACCGTTCGCGGCGTCAGCGTCGCCGGCGTCGGCACCCTCGTCGCCGCGTTCGTCCACGGCTTCGTCCAGTGGCTCGCGGTCGCGGGCGTCACCTCCAGTCTCGGACAGATCACCGACGAGTACCTCGCCGGACGGTTCCGGTGGCGATACCTCAACGCCCCGTTCTACGTGCTCTCTATCGCCGTCGTGCTGTACGCCGTGTCCGGGTTCTTCCTCCCGGCCGCGCCCGGCGTGACCACGCTCGACCTCCCGGAGCTGGCGATGGCGCTCGCGGTCGGAACGCTCATCGGCGTGTTGAGCACGTTGACGTTCGCGGTCGCGGAGTCGCAGCTGCCGTCCGCGGAGCCGGTGTAAGTACCGAGCGGTCGCGGGCGGCGACAGTCCGGTATGAACGTGTCTTCGTCCGACTACCGCGGGGTCCACTCGTCGCAGGCGTCCATGTCGTCCATCAGCTCGTCGTAGTGACCGCAGTACGGCTGCATTCCCTGTTCGGTTCGGGCGTAGTCGAACTTCGCGCAGTTCCCGCAGTAGGTGTCTCCGGGGCCGTCGCGAGCCGCCGCGTTCCCTGCCCCCGGCGACGGGTCGGTCGGCGCGGACGTGCGATCCGAACCGCCCGGTCCGGACGTGTCGGTTTCCGCGTCGAGCGGCGAACGGAGGTTCGTCGCGGTCTCTCCGCCGTCGCTTACGCCCGCGGTGCCGAACCCGCCGCTCGGTGCGGTTCCGGTCCCCGCTTCGTCGCTCGCCCCTGCGCCGGTCGACGTCGACCGGGCCGTGCCACCAGTTCCGTCGCGGGCGGGGTCCCTCGCGGTCGCCTCGCTCGCGCCCGGGCGGTTCGTCTGCGTCTCCACCTCGCCGTCAGGGGTGCCACCGAGGAGGCCGACGCCGCCCATTCCGCCGAGCTGGTCGCGCTCGACCTCGATGATCTTCGTCTCGCCCTTGTGCGTCACCTCCATCGTGACCGTGCCGCCGGGGTCGTTGCGTGTTTTGAAGTTGGCGACGCCGACGAACACGCTCCACAGCGTCGTCGCGGCGCCGAGGAAGTACAGTCCCGCGGTCGGCAGCGTGAGGTCGGCGAGTTCCGGACTCGGGCCGCCCACCCACTGGTGGGGGTACGCGTGTGCGAACAACGCGACGCCGAGACACATGACGGCTGCACCGACGACGGCGGCCGCTCGGGTGTTCCGATCGGCCGGAAGAACGGTCATGACGCCGAGCAACAGGAGGGGAACGGCGACGCCGCCGAGGATCCCGCCGAGCCGTCTGGCGGCGCCGGAGCTGTAGCCGTTCGGGAGGAGCACCTCCGCGGCCACGAGGATTCCGCCGACGAGCAGCAGGGTTCCGGCGACGAACGACCCCACGCCGAGATAGAGTCGGCGCGGGTCGACCTCGGAGCGTCCCCGTCCACCGTACGCCTCCGAGAGACTGGTCATACGTGGCCTACGTCGTCCTCCCTGAAAACAGTATGTCAGACGCTCCCGTTCGACCCTCCGTGCGGCGGTCGAGTTCGTGGTCGCCGCGCGGGTCCGTTGATGCGGCGGTCGCCGCGCGAACGGCGTCCGAGCGGGCGGCGACCGTCTATCGGCTCAGATGAGCGCGTCGATGTCGACGTTCGCCTCCAGCAGCGTCGCCATCTGATCGACGGTGCGCGCGTCGCGAGTCCGCCCGCCGCGGACGACGTTCTCGGCGCGGTCGATCGCGGTGACGGTGTCGGTGTTCACGGCGAGTACGGGCTTGCCGGCGTCGGCGGCCTTCCCGAGCACGGCACCGGAGGGTCGGTGGCCGCCGGTCAGGACGAGACACGCGACGCCGGAGGCGTCGAGGGCGGCCGTCTGCACGTCGGCGCGGTCGCCGCCGGTGATGACGGCGGCGTCGCGGGCCCGTCGGAAGTAGCGAAGCGCCTCGTCGCCGCCCATCGCGCCGACGAGGAACCGCTCGACGAAGGCGTCGGTCGGGGCGTCAGTGAGGAGTTCCGCGCCGAGCTCGTCGGCGAGCTCGCCGACGGTGACGCCCGCGAGCTCCTTCTCGTGCGGGATGGCGCCCAGCACGGTGATTCCCTTCGATTCGAGGAACGGGATCCCGTCCTGATCGAGCGATTCGAAGGCGTCGTCGGACACCTTGTTGAACACGACGCCTTCGAGGCGGTCGCCGAAGTCGTCGGCGGCCGCGAGCACCTCGTCGAGGTCGTTCGGCGAGCCGTACTCGGCGACGAGCACGACCCGCGCGTCGAGCGCCTCAGCGACGTCGACGTCGGTGAGGTCGACGACGCCGCCGGTGGTCCAGCGGCCGCCGCCCTCGATGAACATCTGGTCGCGGTCGGCGGCCAACTCCTCGAACTCCTCGCGGATCCGGTCGCGCAGGGCGGCCGGGTCCTCGGTGCCGCGGATCGCCCCCTCGACGAACGTCGGGGAGTAGACGACGGGTTCCATCTGGTGCATCTCCGCGTCGAGCCCGAGCACCTCGCGGGCGAGCATGGGGTCCTGATCGAGCGTCTTGCCGACGTTCGACTGCAGGCGAGTCCCCTTCGGTTTCATGTAGCCGACGCTGCGGCCGCGGTCGGCGGCCAGCCGAGCGAGGGCGACGGTGATCGCTGTCTTGCCGGTGTGTTCTCCGGTCGCGGTGACGAGTGTCGTGGTGGTTTCTGTCATGGGTCGAGTTCCTCCGGGTCAACCGTAAGTCTCACGTCGACGGCGGCGGCGTTCGTGCCGCCGTCGTCGTCGGGCAGTGCGACGAGCGGATTGATGTCGAGTTCGAGGATGGCCGGGAAGTCCGTAACGAGCTGCGAGAGCCGACCGATCGTCTCGATCACGGCGTCGATGTCGACCGGGTCACGGCCGCGGGCGCCACGCAGTAGCGGCGCCGACTGAATCTCCTCGGTCATCGCGCGGGCTTCCGGCTCCGAGACGGGCGCGACGCGGAAGGTGGTGTCCTCCATCACCTCCACGAAGATCCCGCCGAGGCCGAACATCAGGAGCGGACCGAACTGCGGGTCGCGGTTCATGCCGACGATGGTCTCGACGCCGTCGTCGAGATCGACCATCTCCTGCACCTGCACGCCCAACACCGTCGCGTCCGGCTGGTAGTTTCGCGCGCGAGTGATCAGGTCCTCGTACGTGTCGGCCACCTCGCCGTCCTCGACGCCGACGGCGACGCCGCCGATGTCGGACTTGTGGAGGATGTCGGGCGAGACGATCTTCATCACGACGTCGCCGTCGATTCCCTCGGCGACCTCGGCGGCGCGTTCCGGCGAGTCGACGATTTCGCCGTCGGGCGTCGGGATTCCGTACGCGTCGAGTAAGTCCATCGCCTCGACGCCCAGACGGTTGTCGTCGCGGTCGCGGACCGACGAGAGGATATCGTAGGCTCGATCGCGATCGACGTCGTACGACATCGGGGCGTCGTACTCGCGCTCCTTGATGTCGCGGTACTCCGCCAGCGTCGCGAGGCTCTCGATCCCCCGCGCCGGGTCGAAGTAACAGGGGATTCCCTTCGCTTGGAGCTGCTGTTTCGGCTCGCGAGTCCGGTCGCCGCCCATCAGACAGGCGGCGACGGGGGCGTCCATCTCCTCGCTGACCGCCTCGATCGCGTCGGCCAAGTCGGCGAAGTCGATCGTCGCCGTCGGCGCGGCCAACACCAGCGCGGCCCCGACGTTGTCGTCGGCGACGGTAATTTCGAGGGCCTCGCGGAACCGCTCCACGTCGGCGTCGCCGATGACGTCGACGGGGTTGTGGATGTTCGCCTCCGCCGGCATCGACTCGGCGAGCGCGCCGCTCGTCTCGCTCGTGAACGACGCCATGTCGAGGTCGGCGTCGCCGACGGCGTCGGTCGCCATCACGCCGGGACCGCCGGCGTTCGTGACGATCGCGACGCTGTCGGTGTCGGGCAGCGGTTGGCTCCCGAGGATACCGGCGGAGTCGAACAGCTCGTCGACCGACTCCGCGCGGATGACGCCCGCCTGATCGAGACCGGCCTCGTACGCCTTGTCGGAACCGGCGAGCGTCCCGGTGTGCGAGGAGGCGGCCTGCGCGCCCGCGCTCGTTCGCCCGGACTTCACGACGACGATCGGCGTGTCCCGTGCGGTCTCGCGGGCGGTGTCGATGAACTCGCGGCCGTCCTCGATCCCCTCGAGGTAGCCGATGATCACGTCGGTCTCCTCGTCGTCGCCCCAGTGGTCGACGAAGTCGGTCTCGTCCAACACCGCCTTGTTGCCGAGCGAGACGACGTCTTTGAACCCGATCCCGTTGTCGTTGGCCCAGTCGAGGACCGCGGTGACGAACGCCCCCGACTGACTCATAAAGGAGAGCCCGCCGGGTAAGGCGTTCTCCGGGCCGAACGTCGCGTTCATGCCCGAGGGCGTCGACATGATCCCCAGGCTGTTTGGGCCGACGAGGTTCAGGTCGTACTCGTCGGCTATCTCCGCGAGGCGACGTTCCCTCGCGGCCCCGTCTTCTCCCGTCTCCCCGAATCCGGCGGTGATCACGACGACGTTTCGGACGCCGGCCGCGCCACAGGCCTCGATCGCGTCCAACACGATCGACGGTGGCACGACGATGACGGCGACGTCGGCGTCCGCCTCGGACACCTCGTCGACGCAGGGCGTCCCGAGCACCTCGTCGTAGTTCGGGTTGACGGGAACGGTGTCACCGTCGAAATCGTCGAGTAAGTTCGACGTGACGGCGCGACCGACGGCCCCCTCGCGGGCCGTGGCGCCGACGACGGCGACCCGATCCGGGTCGAACAGCTCGTTGAGCGTACCCATCAACGAGTATCTACGCAAACCACTGTTTTAAGATCGGTGGGAGCGTTTTCGGTAGCCGAGTCAATAATAAACGATCGATCTGAACACGCTGTCTGCAGTCCACATGTCGCTATCTCGACGGGGATTCATCTGCTGATCGTGTCTTTTCTGTCCCTCGATCTGTGGCCGAAAGTCATCGGCCGATCTCAGTCCGTGCCCGCGCGTTCTCCCTTTCGCAGTCCCGTTTGACGGCTATCGACCACAGCGGCGCGGCTCGACTCCGTCTCGCTTTGGTCACAGTCGGCGCTCGGAACGGACAGCGTCACGACGTTGCCGTCCGCGTGGGTGCCGAACGTGACGTTGCCGCCGGACCGGTCCGCGATCCAGTAGACGAGCCACAGCCCCATACCGTCGGTGTGGTGGAGGTCGTCCATCTCCCAGCGATCCGTGATCACGTGCCGCTCTTCGGTCGGAATCGGGGGACAGTTGTCGCGGACCGCGATATCGACCGCGTCGCCGTCGGTCTCGACCACGACGTGCACGGAGGGCGTCGACTCCGCGTGCTCGACGGCGTTCTCGATCAGCTCGGCTATCGCGTAGTCGAGTTCCGCGTGCGTGAACGCCCGGAGACCGTCCGGACAGCAGACGAGCACATCGTCGGCGGTCGCCTTGCCCTCGATCGCGATTTCGACGGCGCTCTCGACGAGTGGCGTGATTTCGACCGGCTCGGGAGCGCCTCGCTGACGGAGCAGCTCGATCACGCCGCGCTGTTTTTCCGCCGTCGTCAACAGGTCGTCGGCCACGCGCCGGATCGTCTCCGTCTGCTCGTGGAGGTCCGCCGCGAGGGCGTCGAGGGCGTCGCTCGGGAGGCCGTCGCCCTGCTCGCTCGCGGAGTCGTCGACGGCCGCCGCCACCCGGTCGGTGATCCGCTCTGCGGTGCCGTCGACGACGTTCATGTCGTTGCGGATCGTGTGCCGGAGCAGATTGTCCATCACGGTCAGCTGTCGTTCGCGCCGGTACTCGTCGGTCACGTCGCGCGAGAACCCGGTTACGGCGACGACGCGTCCGTCCTCGATCACCGGTTCGGCCGGCACACGGAGCCACTTCGTCGTCCCTTGCTCCGTCTTGACGCGATAATCGATCAGGATCGATTCGCCGGCTGAGAGCCGCTCCATCGCGCGCTCGACGTACGCCCGGTCGTCGGAGTGGATCGACTCCACGAACATCGTCGGGTCCCGTTTGAGCGCCGACCGCGTGATGCCGAACACGTCTTCGATCGCGTCGTTGATGAACAGCAACTCGCTCCAGTCGGCGGAGTACATCCAGAACACGTCCGAGGAAGCGGCCGCGATCGTCTCCAGCCGACGGCGCGTCTCGACCTCCGCGGTCACGTCCCGCGAGGACATCGCGTAGCCGTCGAGGTCGGTTTCAGCGGGCGTGTACACCTGCGTTCGCAGCCAGACCCAATTCCCGTCGGCGGTGCCGTAGCGGTACTCCAGCGGCGCTTCAGTGTCGCGGTCGCCGTCGACGATCGCATCGAAGGCGGTCCGGATCCGCAGTTCGTCATCGGGATGAACGAGCGCGAACGCGTCGCTATCGACGAGTTCGTCCGGCTCAAAGCCGAGGAGGTCCGCGACCGTCGCGTTGAGGTGCCGGTAGATCCCGTCGGCGCCGATGACGGCGACCTTGTCCTGTGTGAGATCCAGAAGAATATCGAGATCCGGCACGCGAGACATGTCTGACCGACTTCTTGGGGATGTCATAAACGTGTCCGTCGGATTATCAACAGCGAAACGGGGAGTCCGGCTCAGTCGGCGGAGACGCCGGGCATCTCGAAGCTTGCCCGGGGCGATTCGGCTGCCGTTTCGACCGTCAAGCTGATCTCGCCGTCGGCGAGCGCGATCGTGGCGTCAGTCGCGGCGCGCGTGTACTCGGCCGCGTGGTCGCCGTTCGGGTCGAAGCGGACGCCCTCCGCTAAGAGCGGCGTCTCGCTCAACCGCTCGACCTTCCGGTAGGCCGTCGACAGTGCGAGGTCGCACACGTCGGCCAGTTCGCCCGTCGTCATCGGCGTGTCCGCGGCACCGAGAATCGCTCTGCAGTCAGGATCTGCAAGCGCCTCGAACGTCGCGTCGAGCGTCTCGTCTCCTTCCGTCGCGGTCGTCGGGCCGGTCGTGTGGGCCACGTTTCGCTTCATGGACGTAGATACCCCCTCCGTGCACCCCAACACCCTCCCTGCATATGTGGGGTGTTTTATAACCATCCCGGCGGGTCGGGGCGTCGTCGGCCTCACCCGACCCCGAAGCCGCTGTCAACGATCCGGCTCCCGCCAACGTTTTGCCCGGCGGCGGGTACGAACGGATGAAGATGGGATCCGGCATCAGAGCGGAAGTCTCGCTGCCGACGTCGGCGCCGTCCCCGTTCGACGGCGTGCTCGACGGCTCGACGCCGGTTTACAGCGTCGCGCGCAGTGCGGCGGACGGTGACGCGGACGAGGTCGTCTTCGAGTTCATCGCCGACGCCGACCTGCCGGTTCCCGAGGGAGTGGAAGTCGTGTTCGACTACGGCGGCAAGACCGCCTACCGGTTCTCGGTCCCGTGTTGCGACGAGTCGCCCTTTGCGGTGCTCGACCGCCACGGCGTTCCCGTGTCGGAGACGACGATCCGAGACGGGCGGCTGATCGTCACGTTCCACGCGACGGACCTGCCGACCCTCCGGTCGGTGCTCGACGCGTTTCGGGAGTCGTGTCCCGATATGCGAGTGTTACAGCTGCTGCAGTCGTCGTCGACGCCCGAGGAGTCGGACTTCGTCACCGTCGACCGAAGCGAGTTGACGGAGCGTCAGCGCGAGGTGCTCACGGCCGCATACGAGGCGGGGTACTTCGATCATCCGAAGGGGGCCAACGCCGGCGAGGTGGCGGCGTCGCTCGGCATCGATCGGTCGACGTTCTCAGAGCATATGGCGGCCGCCCAGCGGAAGCTGCTGTCGACGCTGATCGACTGAGCCGTCCGACCGGAAACGGCGGTTCGCCCCCGGTTGGCGGGGTGATTCCGTCCCGACCGGCGCGCGGTCGGATTCCGAAACCGCTGGAATCCGATCCATCCTTCATGTGGGTTGGTGTCGTACTCGATGCTATGACGAGTCCACGGATACACACCTTCGTCTGCTCGGAGTGTCATCGCATGATCGAGGTGGACGGCGCGATGCGAGCGACGCTGCTCGATGTCGGCTGTGTCGTCTGCGGCGCGCCGGTCACAGAGGGCGACATCGTGGACTCGCAGACTGCGTAGCGGGTTCTCGTGTCGGTTCCGGTCGATTATCGGGTGTTTCGATCGGTCCTCCACATTGCTCCGGAGTCGGTTTCACTCGCCCGCGTGCCCCGCGTCCGCCGTTCGATTGCGCGCTCGCCTCGCAGTCGCCGTTCGATCGCTCTCGTATCCTTTATCCGGGCGTACGCCGCACCGTTGCGTATGGCGACGAGAAGCGAGGTCGAGATGACTGATGCGGAGATCGACGCGCTGTTGTCTCGACACGAGACCGGCGTTCTGTCGCTCGCGCGCGACGGGGCTCCGTACGCGATTCCGATCTCCTACGGGTTCGACGAGGAGTCGCGGGAGGCGTACCTCCGACTGGTGTCGACGCCCGACAGCGAGAAACGGAAATTCCTCGCGTCGGACCCGCAGGCGCGGATCGTGGTGTACGAGGAGGACGGTGAGGAGTACGCGAGCGTCGTCGGCGTCGGGACGCTTCACCGCGTCGACCTCGACGACCTCACGCCCGAATCGATCGCGCAGTACGGACAGACCCGCCGACCGCTCTTCGAGATCTGGGCCGAAGGCAAATCCGACCTCGACATCGAACTCTACCGATTCGAGCCCGAGCGGCTCACCGGACGGACCGTCGTTATCGACCGCGACGAGGAGTGAGGAGCGCTTCGCCGAATTTGTTTTTCTGACTACTCCTCCGGCTCCTCCAGCGCATCGACGAGCTCCGTTATCCCCGACACCGCCGCCTCGACCAGCGCGTCTCCCTTCTCCGCGGTCGCGACGGTCGGATCGCCGATGTTGCCGCTGGAGGTGATCGCTTCCATGTCCTCCGCGGTGAGCGACCAGCCGACCCGGTTGTCGCCGAGCGCGTCGTAGTCGGTAAGCGGCAGCGACTCCTCGGGCGGGTCGACCGCGGTCGCCGCGTCCATGTCGACGAGTTCGGGGAACAGCGCGAGCATGATGCTCGTCTCGAACTCCGAGGCGTGAAACGACACGTCGCCGGTCCGGATCTCCGCGGCGACGTCCGCGAAGAGTTCGACCAGCGGAACGTGAAAGGCGTCCACGTCGCTCTCCGTGCGGAGGCGGCGCACGACGACCTCCAGCTCGGGGTCCTGTGCGAGGTAGTGGCCGTTCAGCAGGAGGACGTTCTCGATCCCCCACTCGCTCGCGGAGTCGCAGATGTCGAAGACGTACCGCTGGAACGTCTCCGTCGAAACGGTGAACGTCCCCGGCTTGAACGTGTGATGCGGGCTGACCCCGTACCAGATCGGCGGTGCGAGCAGCGCCGGCGTTCGTTCGACGACGCGCTCGCCGATCGCTTCCGGCATGAGCGCGTCGACGCCGAGGGGGAGGTGGTGACCGTGTTGCTCGGTGCTCCCGACGGGGATCAGAAGGGTTCGCGTTCGGTCGAGCGCCGCGTCGATCTCGCGCCACGTCATCTCGGCGACGCGGTGTGGCCCTGCGTTCGGTGTGTCGTCCATAGGCGGGCGTCTCGGCGCGCAGACAAAACGGAACCGGCCGCGCTTCCTCCTCCCTACTCGCCGTCGGCGAAATCGTCGTCGCTCGCTTCGGCCGTACAGACCGGACAGCCGGTCTCGAGAATCGTCTCTCGCATCTCGTCGTTGACCTCGATGGTCTGTGCGCAATCAGTACAGGTGAATTGGACGGTCGTCAACACTGGCCCTCTCTCGTCTCACGAGGAGGGTGTCGGGTAATATAAATGGCCGGTTCCACGCCGAATTCAGCGGATCAGCGGATCAGTCCGTTCGCGGGACGGCGTACGCGCCGACCGCGAGGAACCCGACCGCGAGGACCGCGAGGACCGCGAGGTCGCCGAGCCACGGGCCGCCGTCGAACGTGATCGCCCGCGTTCCGCGAGCGAAGTACGTCAGCGGCGAGGCGGCGACGGCGGGGAGGAACCACTCCGGCAGCAGCGCGGGCGGGACGAACGTCTCCGAGAGGAATAACAGCGGAAGCGCGACCGTGTTGCTCGCGGCGATCACGCCGTCCTGCGAGTCTGAGAGCGCGCCGAGTATCGCTCCGAGCCCGCAGAAGAGCGCGACGCCGACGGCGACAAATATGGGGAGAACCGCCAGCGCGGGCGAGACGACGAGCTCGGCGTCGGTCACCGCTAATACGAGGCCCAGGATGAGGAGGCTCGCCGCGCCGATGATCGCGACGTTGACGAGCGTGTGCGCGAACAGCCACTCAGCGCGTGAGAGCGGCGTCGTCGCCAGCTTTTCGAATCTCCCGCCGTCGCGGTGGCGCGCGATCTCGGAGCCGACCCGCGAGAGCGGGGTAAAGAGGACGACGACGGCGAGATAGCCGGGGATGTAATAGCCCGCGGGCTCGGCGAAGAGACCGCCGCCGGTCGGCTGCGTCCGGACCAGCGCGCCGAAGATGACGACGAGGATCACGGGGAAGAAGAAGGTGAAGAACACCGCGGTTCGACGCCGGAGGAACGACCGCGCGGCCGCGGTCGTCTCCGTTCCGATCCGACCGAGCCGCGTCATCGGTCGCCTCCGTCGGGGGCGGTTGATCCTCCGTCGGGGGCGGTTGATCCTCCGCCGGTCGGGGCGGTCTGCCCCTCTCGCGGCGAGTACTCCTCCCCGGTGAGCCGAAGGTACACGTCCTCCAGGGAGGGTTCCGACCACGCGAGCGACTCGAACGCGACTCCGGCCGCGTCGAGGGCGTCGACCGCGGCGCCGATCCCTTCGGGTCGAACGCCGAGGATCCGGAGCCCGTCCTCGGTCGATTCGACGGTCGGAGCCGCTGACAGCGTGTCCCGGACCCGCTCCGTGACCGCCTCGACCACCTCGTCGCTCGCGGCCTCGTCGAGGGTCACCGCCAGTCGCGGATCGCCGCCGTGCTCGGCGATCAGTCGATCGGGGGCGCCGACCGCGACGACCGCGCCGTCGCGAAGCAGGGCGACGCGGTCGGCCAGCCGCTCGACCTCGTCCATCGCGTGACTCGTGAGGAAGACGGTCGTCCCGCCGCCAGCGAGCCGCTCTATCAGGCGGTGGATAGAGCGACGCCCGGCCGGGTCGATCCCGGTGGTCGGCTCGTCTAAAAAGAGGAGGTCGGGATCGTTGACGATGGCGGTCGCGACGCAGGTCCGCCGCTTCTGCCCGCCCGAGAGCGTCTCGTACCACACGTCCGCGTCGTCGGCCATCCCCACGTCGCGGAGCACGCTTCCCGTCTCTCGCGCCTCGTCGTACAGCCCGCCGTAGTAGTCGACCAGCTCGCGGGCGGTGAGTCGCTCCGGCGGGTCGAACGACTGCGGGAGCAGCCCGATGCGCTGCGGGTCGACCTCGCGCGGCGGGACGCCGAACACGCGCAGGTCGCCTTCGGCCTCGGTCGTGCCCGTCAGCGCGCGGACGAGGGTCGTCTTCCCGGCGCCGTTCGGGCCGATGAGTCCGAACACCTCGCCGGACGGCACGTCGAGGTCGACGCCGTCGAGCGCGACGACGTCGCCGTACGACTTCCGGACGCCCTCGCCGACGAGGACCGGGTCCGCGGCGGTGTCGCGTCCGCGTTCCCCTTCCTCGACCGCCGACGCGGCCGCGGTCTCGTTCATGCGAACGGGTCGGGCTGCCGCGCGCGTAAGGGTTGCTCTTCGCGGCGGGGTCGTCGCTCAGTTCGCTTCGCGCTGGACTCGTCGCTTAGTTCGCCGCGGTCCGTCACGCCTAAGCGACACGACGCCGACCCACGGCGTATGGACTACCACGAGGCGGCGGCGTTCCTCTTCGACCTCCGCCGCTTCTCGGTCAAGCCGGGGACCGAACGGATCGCGGCGCTGCTCGACCGGCTCGGGAACCCCGAGGACGACGTGCCGTTCGTGCAGGTCGCGGGCTCGAACGGGAAGGGGAGCACGGTGCGCATGACCGAGTCGATCCTCCGCGAGGCCGGGCTCTCCGTCGGGCTCTACACCTCGCCGCACCTCTCCGCGCTCGCCGAGCGCGTCCGCGTCGACGGGCGGCAGATGACCGAGGCGGCGATCGCCGACTTCGTCGCCGAGGTGAAACCGTGGCTCGTGGAGCGCGCGGCCGCCGGCGAGCCGCTCACCTTCTTCGAGGTCGTGACGGCGATGGCGATCCGCGACTTCGCCCGCCGGGACGTCGACGTGGCCGTCTTGGAGGTCGGGCTCGGCGGCGAGTACGACGCGACCAGCGCGGTCGACCCCGTCGCCGCCGCGGTCACGAACGTCTCGCTCGAACACACCGCGGTGCTCGGCGACACGATCGCGGAGATCGCCCGGACGAAGGCCCGGATCGCCTCCCCGGGCGCGCCCCTCGTGACGGCCTGTGAGGGCGAGGCGCTGGACGTGGTCCGCGAGGTCGCCAACGACGCAGGAGCCCCGGTCGCGACGGTGGCGGGAACGAGCGACAGTAGCGGAAACGGCGAGACCGACCCCGCCCTCTCCGTCGCCTACGAGGGTCGCGTGAGCCCGACCGACGCCGAGGTGACCCTCGCGGGCGAGGTGACGGGCACCTACCGGGTCCCGCTCGTCGGCGAGCACCAGGCCACGAACGCCGGTATCGCGGTGGCGTTGGCGCGGCGGACGGCGGCCGCGGTGGGCGCGGACGACGGCGCAGCGGTCGAGGGTGCCCCCCTCGCCGACGCCGCGGTCCGCGACGGGCTCGCGCGGGCGACGTGGCCGGGGCGGTTCGAGGTGCTCGACACCGCGCCGTTGACCGTCCTCGACGGCGCGCACAACCCGGCGGCCTGCCGGACGCTCGCGCGGACCCTCGCGGAGTACGAGTACGACGACCTCCACCTCGTGTACGGCGCGATGCACGACAAGGACCACGCGGGCGCGGCGGCCGCGCTCCCCGACGCCGCCTCGGCGGTCACCTGTCGGCCGGCGCTCGACCGCGCGGAGGACCCGGAGGTGTTGGCGGTCGCGCTTCGGGACGCCGGCGTCGACGAGGTGGTCGCCGGAGAGGACGTGGCCCGGGCGCTCGACGACGCCGTCGACCGCGCGGCCCCAGACGACTGCGTGCTGCTCGTCGGGTCGCTGTTCGCGGTCGCCGAGGCCCGGGCGGCCCGGATGCGGACTGTGACCCCGAAGTCGCCCGCTCGGACCGGCGACGTGTCCGCCGCCCGACGCGACGGGTTCGACCACCGCGTGCTCGCACTCCGGCTCCGCGGCGATCGCGCGGAGCGGATCGCGGCCGAGCTCCGGGCTGTCGGCGGCGACGCCGCACTCGGCGGGCTCGGCGCCGGTCGCGGTCAGGTCCCAGGCGGCGAGGACGTTCCGGTCACGCTGGCGGCGACGGTCGCGGAGTTCCGCGAGCTGCTCGGTCGGCTCCGCGGCCTCGACGACGGCGGGTTCGTGGGAATCGCGGCGGACATCGCTCACCGGCTGGGGTTCCGTGGCGAGACTCCTCAGAACGACGACGATGCGGCCGCCGACGGCACGACCGACGACGGCGCCGCAGACGACGGCGCCGCCGCCTACCCGTGGACCGACGGCACCGCGGTGATGGGCGTGCTCAACGTCACCCCCGACTCGTTCCACGACGGCGGTCGCCACGCGGGCCTCGACGACGCGGTCGCCGGCGTCGAGCGGATGGTCGAGGCCGGGGTCGATATCGTCGACGTCGGCGGCGAGTCGACGCGACCGGGCGCGGATCCGGTCCCGGTCGAAGAGGAGATCGATCGGGTCGTCCCGACCGTCGAGGCGATCCGGTCGGTGTCGGCGGTCGCCGACGGCGACGTGCTCGTCTCGATCGACACGCGCAAGCCCGAGGTCGCGGAGGCGGCCCTGGAGGCGGGCGCGGACGTCATTAACGACGTGACCGGATTGGAGGACCCGGCAATGCGCGAGGTCGTCGCCGCTGCGGGCTGTCCGGTCGTCGTGATGCACAGCCTCGACGCGCCGGTGGACCCCTCGAACGATCCCGAGTACGACGACGTCGTCACAGACGTGATCCGCGACCTCCGCGAGCGGCTCGCGCTCGCCGACACCGCCGGGATCGACCGCGAGAAGGTGATCGTCGACCCCGGGCTCGGCTTCGGTAAGTCGGCCGACGAGGGATTCGAACTGATCGACCGCATCGGCGAGTTCGCGGCGCTGGACTGCCCCGTGCTGATCGGCCACTCGCACAAGTCGATGTTCGCCGCGGTCGACCGCGGCCCCGACGATCGCGAGCACGCAACTGTCGCCGCGACCGCGCTCGCGGCCGATCGCGGGGTCGACATCGTTCGCGTCCACGATATCGCGGCGAACCGTGCGGCGGTCGACGTCGCGGCGGCGGTCGACGTCGCGGCGGCGGTCGGCGACGGAACAGCGGTCGGCGACGGGACCCGCCCGAGCGGCCCGAAGCCCAGCGACAACGAATGACGGCAGCGTTTTCATCCGTGGACCCCTCGCGTCGGTATGGCCCGGCGTCTGCTGCTCGGCTGTAGCGCGGTCGGGAACACGCTCGTCGAGCGCACCCGCGAGGAGCGCGACGAGATCGCGGCGATCAGCGACGACACCGGGTGGGTGTCGACGCTGCGCGATCGCAATATCGCCACGATCGAGGCCGACCCGACAGATCCGTCCGTGTACCCCGACAACGCCGCAGTCGTGCTGGTCGCGAGCGACGACCCGGCGCGCAACGTCGCCGCCGCGGAGGCGGCGCGGAGGAGATACCCGGACGCGATGATCGTCGCACACGTCGGAACGAATCCGACCGCGGCACAACAGGACGCGGTCGCCGCGGTCGCCGACCGCGTCGTCGACCCCGTTGCGGCGATCGTCGACCGTGTCCGCGAGGCGACCGGTCTCGACGGCGAGGAGCGGCCGGCCCGTCTGCTGTCGACGCTTCGAAAGCTGTCCGGGCCGCTGCTCGTCGTCGCGCACGACAACCCCGATCCCGACGCCATCGCGAGCGCGCTCGGACTGGCGCGCATCGCCGAGTCCGTCGGTGTCCCAGCGGACCCCTGCTACGGCGGCGAGATCGCCCACCAAGAGAACCGGGCGATGGTGAACGTACTCGACCTCGATCTCGTGACGTTCGACGGGATCGACCTCGACGACTACGATGGAATCGCCCTCGTTGACCACTCGCGAGCCGGTATCAACGACAGCCTCCCGGAGGGATACCCGGTCGACGTCGTCATCGACCACCACCCCCCGCGCGGCCCGGTCGCGGGGTCGTTCGTCGACATTCGCCCCGATATCGGGTCGACGAGTACGCTGATCACGGAGTACCTCGACCGGATCGGAATCGAGCCGACGCGCGAACTGGCGACCGCGCTGTTGTACGGGATTCGGATCGACACGAAGGATTTCACGCGCTTGACGGCGATCCCGGACTTCGAGGCGGCGGCGTCGCTGTCGTCCCGCGCCGACGAGTCGACGCTCGAACGCGTCGAAAGCCCCAGCGTGAGCCCGGAGACGCTCCGCGTGCTCGCGAGCGCCATCGAAGCACGCGACGTGCGGGGGTCGACGGTCGCCTCCTGTGCCGGGGAGATCGCCGACCGCGACGCGCTGGCGCAGGCGGCCGAGCGTCTCCTCGCCTTGGACGGGATCACGGTGACCTTCGTGTACGGCTACATGGACGGCGTGATATACGGCTCTGCGCGCGCTCGCGGCGCGGATCTCGACATCGGCGAACTCCTCCGTGACGCGCTCGATCCGGTCGGCTCTGCGGGCGGTCACGCGACCATGGCGGGCGCGCAGGTGCCGCTCGGAATCTTAGAGGAGGTGTCGGAGTCGGAGTCGCTACCCGAGGTCGTCGAGGCGTTCGTCTCCGGGCGCTTCTTCGAGGCGCTCGCCGACGCCCCGACCGCTCCGAGCGGGACGGTGCCGGAGTTCCCGACTGACTGACGCTCGCCTCCAGTCGCGTCCCCCGTTCCGTTCTCCGCGCCCGAGGGCGCAACCTACATATCCTGTCGTGCCGAACAGTATAGTATGAGTGATGAAATACTCGACCACCGACGACTCCTGATCGCCGGGAGCGGAATCGCCGCGCTGAGCGCGGCGATCTACGCCGCCCGGTCGAACAACGAGCCGCTGTTGATCGAGGGCGACGAGCCGGGCGGCCAGCTCACCCTGACGACCGACGTCGAGAACTACCCCGGCTTTCCCGACGGGATCTCCGGTCCGGAGCTCATCAACAACATGCGCGAGCAGGCGGGGAAGTTCGGCGCGGAGTTCGAGAGCGGGATCGTCGCCGACGTACAGAAGCAGCCCGCGGGTCACTTCCGCGTCGAGCTGACGAACGGCGACGTGTACACCGCGGACGCCGTGACCGCCGCCTCGGGCGCCTCCGCCAGAACGCTCGGCGTGCCGGGTGAGGACGAGCTGATGGGGTACGGACTCTCGACGTGTGCGACGTGTGACGGCGCGTTCTTCCGCGACGAGGACATGCTCGTCGTCGGCGGCGGCGACGCCGCGATGGAGGAGGCCAACTTCCTCACCAAGTTCGCCGACACCGTCTACATCGCCCACCGACGCGAGGAGTTCCGCGCAGAGGACGTCTGGATCGACCGCGTGATGGACAAGGTCGACGACGGTGCGATCGAGATCCTCAAAAACACGGAGCTCACCGAGATTCACGGCACGCCGGAAGACGGGATCACGAGCGTGACGCTCGTCGAGCACCCCGAGGGCCACCCCACGGAGAAGCTCGACGACCCCGCGACCGCCGACGAGGTCGACGAGTACGAGTTCGACGTCGGCGCGGTGTTCTACGCCATCGGCCACACGCCGAACACCGACTATCTGGCCGAGACGGGCGTCGAACTCGACGACGCCGGCTATCTCATCACGCAGGGCGGCCGCGACGGCGGACAGACCGCGACCGCGGTCGAGGGGCTCTTCGGCGCGGGCGACGTGGTCGACCACCACTATCAGCAGGCGGTCACCGCCGGCGGGATGGGCGTGGAAGCCGCGCTCGACGCCGACGACTACCTCTCTGAGCGGGAACGAGCCGGCGAGCTGTATGAGGATGCGGTCGACGCCGCGGCCGCAGACGACTAGGATCGCGGCGTTTCCGACTGTCTCGGGGTTTGTGTTTCAATTGTTGGGTTATAACTGACTGTCGTCGAGGTGACGATCTCCAAAGCCCCAGCCGCTCGGTTATAATTCTATGATACTGGATCGACGGCGAACACCTCCAAAGCCCCAGCCTTGAGTCCAACCCCGCTCCGCACAGCCCCGCACCTCACACCTCCCCAGCCTCGTCAGTCGCCCTCCGCTTCGCTCCGAGCGACTGACTCCCTCGCGCGGTGCCGTTCGCGGGCCGAAGCCCGCTCACGGGCACGCGCCGACCGCACCGCTTCTTCGTTTATGAGTAACGTGCGTCGTCGCTGTCACACCAACACTACGACAGGATCTCGACCACGTACCCGTCGGCTTCGAGTGCGTCGACGATGTCGGCGGCGTGCTCGGCGTCGTCGGTCTCTAGTTCCAGTTCGAGCTCCGCCGCGTTGACGGCCACATCTCGGGAGGTTCGGTCGTGGTGGACCGCGAAGACGTTCGCGCCGGTGCGCGCGACGATGCTGGAGACGCGCTCCAGCTCGCCCGGCCGGTCTTTTAAGTCGATCGTGATCTTGAGGTACCGGCCCATCTGGACGAGACCGCGCCGGACCACGGTGCCGAGCCGGTTGAGGTCGATGTTGCCGCCGCAGAGCGCGGCGACGATCGTCTCGTCGTCGTCGTACGCAAACGCCTCCGAGAGGACCGCGGCGAGCGCAACTGCGCCGGCGCCCTCGACCAGCGTCTTCGACCGCTCCAAGAGGAGCGTGAGCGCGTAGGCGATCTCGCGGTCGTCGACGGCGACGACCTCGTCGACGTACTCCGACATCACTTCGAGGGTCTCCTCGCCGATCGATCGGGTCGCGATCCCGTCGGCGATCGTGTCGACGCTGTCGATCTCGTGCACTTCCCCAGTCTCCAGCGACTTCGCGGCGGAGGCGGCGCCCTCCGCCTGTACCCCGACGACGCGCACGTTCGGGAGCTGCTCTTTGATCGCGACCGCGACGCCCGAGATGAGCCCGCCGCCGCCGATCGGGACGACGACCGTGTCGAGCTCGGGGCAGTCGTCGACGATCTCCAACCCGAGCGTCCCTTGCCCCGCCATGACCATCGGGTCGTCGAACGCGTGGACGTAGGTCCGCCCCTCCTGCTGTTCGAGCCGGTGCGCGTACGCCTGCGCCTCGTCGTAGTCGACGCCCTCCAGTCGGACGCTCGCGCCGTAGCCGCGGGTGGCTTTCACCTTCGAGACGGGCGCGAACTTCGGCATCACGACCGTGGCGTCGACGCCGGCGCGGTCGGCCGCCAGCGCAACCCCCTGCGCGTGGTTGCCCGCGCTCGCGGTAACGACTCCGGCGTCCCGCTCGGCCGCCGAAAGCGTCGAAATTCGGTTCATCGCACCGCGGATCTTGAACGCACCGGTGCGCTGGAAGTTCTCCAGCTTGAGGTGGACGTCCGCGCCGCTCATCTCGGAAAACGTCCGCGAGCGCTCTAAGGGAGTGTGTCGCGCCACGCCGTCGACCCGCTCGCGCGCGTCGCGAATGTCGGAGAGGGTTATCATGGGCCGACTTCGCCGCGCCGAGCGCTAATCGGTTCCGGTCCACGACACCGCGGACCGGCGACGCGCCACGACCGGTCCCGCGACGCGCGGAGCACGGATTCGTGACGCGCCAGAGCCGAGCCGACGGCTCGCCGTCTGTGAAAGGGGGAATGCACGCGTGTGACGTGCAGATGAGATGAGAGGGGCTGCATACAAAAAGGTAGGGCTAGCGGAGTGAAAGTGAAACCGCACGACTGCGGCGCCGTCATCGCTCCGTCAGACGGGATCTTGCGGGGCCACACGTACCCGGACGTCCGCCTCGTCGAGGAACGCCGAGACCCGCTCACCGAACGGGCCGTCGCCCGGCCAGGTCGCCGCCGCGCCGAGTCGCTCGGGGTCGCCGAGGTACACCGCGGCCTCATCCGGGTGATCCGCTGGTGCGTCCGCGGCCTTCGCCTCCGCAGCGTTCGCACCCGTAGCCTCCGTGGGCGCGTCGAGCGGGACCGAAACGCGATGGTACAGCCCGTCGTCAACGCGCTCGTACGCATCGAGGGCTGCGATCTCGTTCGTGCGAAGCAGTCGACCGGCCGTCTCGATCTCTGTGTCGTCCGGTCCGGGCGGCGCGAGCGTCGGATACCGCCCCTCGACGGGTCGGAGCCCGGTCAGCGTCGCCGACCCGACGAACACGAACGAGTCGAGTACCTCAGCCACCTGCTCGGGCTCGGTGAGCGTTCCGTACACGAACACGTCCATACCTCCTGTGGATTGTTAACACGCTTTAACGTTCCCCTCGATCTCCCGCTCCGCCACTGGCCGTTTACGCGATCCACGCTCGGCTCCGGCGGGCCCGGCCGCCTCCGGTACGTAAAAACCCGGGGCGCTCCTGTGACCTGACGTATGGACTTCCCGCGGCTGCGGCGCGTCTGGAAGCGCGTGTTCGCGCTCGCGTGGCCGGTGATGGCCGAGCAGACGTTCCGCACCGCGATGCGGACGACCGACATTCTGGTCACCGCCCTCTTTTCGCCCGCCGCCGTCGTCGCGATCGGACTCGCGGACCTGTACGCGCGGTTCCCGCTGCGGATCGGGCTCGGGCTCGGGGGCGGCGCGATCGCGCTCTCCTCGCAGGACACCGGCGCTGGGGCGACGGAGACGCGGGACGAGGCCGTGACCCAAGCGATCCTCATCGGCCTCCTCACCGGTATCCCGTTCGCGTTCTTCGGGCTCCTGTTCGGCGAGTACGCTATCGACGTGTTCGGCCGACTCGTCGGGCAGGAGACCCCGTCTACGGTCGTCGCGCTCGGCTCGACGTACCTGGCGATCGTCTTCGCGACCGCGCCGGCGCGTCACGTCGCGCTCGTCGGCGCCCGCGCGCTACAGGGGACGGGGGACACCCGCACGCCGATGTACGTCAACGTCGTCGCCAACTCGGTGAACATCGCCGGGTCGGTCGCGCTCGGGCTCGGGCTGTTCGGGCTTCCGCGGCTGGAGATCGTCGGCGTCGGGCTGGCCACCGCGGGCGCGAACGTCCTCACCGCCGGGCTCCTGTGCGCGGCGATCTGGGGGTCGTGGACGGAGGCGAACTTCGCGCGCCCCCGAGACCTCACGATCGCGAAACAGCTCCTCCGCGTGAGCGCGCCTCGAGTCGTCGAGGGATTCGGCTCCGAGCTCGCGGAGTTCCCCTTTAACGCTCTCCTCTTGGGCTTCGGCGAGGCGGTCAACGCCGGATTCCAGATCGGTCGTCGGGTGTACCAACAGGTGACCGGGCCGCTCTCCCGCGGCTACAACGTCGCCGCCTCGGTGCTCGTCGGACAGGCGCTCGGCGCCAGCGACCCGGACGAGGCGCGGTTCAACGGCTGGGCGGTCGCCGGACTCGGCGTACTCACCGTCGGGACGATCGGGCTCGCGCTGGTCGCGCTCGCCCCGCGGCTCGTCCCGATTTTCACCGACGACGCGGCGACGGTCCGGTACGCCGTCGACTTCGCCCGCGTGTACGGCGTCGCCGGCGCCGCACTCGTCTGCTTCTCGGCGCTCTCGGGGTCGCTACAGGGCGCGAGCGAGACGCGGATCCCGCTCGTCGCGCGAGTGTCCGGGATGTTCGGGCTCTTCCTCGGCGCTTCGTGGCTGCTCGGGCGGACCGCCGGTCTCGGCCCGGACGGGGCGTACGTCGGCGTCTTCCTCGCGTACGCCTGGATGGCGCTCGTCGTCGCGGTCGGCTTCCGATACTCGGGATGGGCCGACAGGGCCGCGGCGATGATGGCCGAGCGAGGGAGCGGCGAAGTCGGCAGCGGTGGCGGCGCCGACGAGGCTGCGGAGTGACTGCGTCGTTACCGACGGAGTCAGGGGATCTCGCTCGATGACTCGGACCGATTAAGTATCGGACGACCGAACCGATTCGCATGGATCTGTCATCCGCCGTCACCGCCACGGTGTCGACCCTCCGGCGGCGTCCCGCCGACCTGATCCCGTTTTACCTCCTCGGCACGGCCGTCCCCGTTATCGCCCGCCTCGGACTCCTCGTCGCGCTCGCCGGCGTGTACCTCCACTTCGAGGTGACCGGCCGCCTCGCGACCGCGCGCGAGGCCCTCGCTGAACTGGACCTGACGCCTCCGGACGTCGAGGATCCCGAGGCGGTACAGGCGTGGGGCGAGAGCCTGGCCCCGGCGCTCGAACCCCTCGCGTCGCCGACCGCGCTGCTGTTGATCACCGCGGGGACGGCCGCGACCGTCGTCATCGCGCTGCTGGCGTACGCCGCCGTCTCCGCCGGTCAGATGTCCGCCGTCGTCGCCCGCCTCCGAGACGAGCGGGGCCTCACGGCGGGGATAGCCGGCGTCCGCCGACGATGGCTCACGTTCCTCGGGCTGTACCTCGCCGAGTTCCTGCTGTGGATCGCCGTGCTCGTGTTCGCCTCCGTCGCCGTCGCGCTCGCGTTCCTCGTCAATCCGTTCGCCGGGGCCGCGGTCGCGCTCGTCACGCTCCTCGTCGGCTTCGTCGTGCTACTCGCCGTACGGATCCTCTTCGCGTTCGCGCCGTCGGCGGTCGTCGTCGACGACTCGGGCGTGGCCGGATCGCTCTCCGGTGCCGTCGGGTTCGTTCGTTCGAATCCCGCCGACGCCGCCGCGTACCTCGTCGTCTCCGTCGGCGTGCTCGTCGGCATCTCCTCCGCGGCCTCCGCGCTCGCGTTCCTCGGCGGCGGCGCGGCCGTGGCGCTCGTGAGCGCGGTCGTCGTCGCGCCCGCGCTCGACCTCCTGAAGACCGTGCTGTACGGCGATTACCGTGGTACGGTCGATCCGGTCGATCCGCCGTCGATCCGGCTTCGCGACCAGTTCACCGGCGGGATCCGGCGCGGGTGGCGCGAGTTGCTCGCGTTCGTCCGCCGCGCGCCGGGGCTCCACGCGCTCACGGTCGTCATCGGCGTCGGCTTCGGCGCACTCGGCTGGCTCGCGGTCGAGCCGTTCGTCGGCGCAGTTACCACGTCGATCGAATCGCGGCTGGTCGGACACATCGCGCCCACCGCCGCGCTGAACTTCTTCGGAAACAACTGGTCGGTGGCGATCGCGACGTCACTCAGCGGCGTCGCCCTCGTGATCCCGGCCCTGTCGTCGATCGCGTTCAACGGGTTCGCACTCGGCGCCACCGCCGCCCTCGAAGAGAACCTCCTCGCGCTGCTCGCGTTCGTCGCGCCCCACGGGATCCTCGAGATTCCCGCGTTGTTTATCTCCGGAGCGCTCGGCGTCCACCTCGGTCTCGTTTCGTGGGGGGCGTTCCGCGGTCGCCGCTCGCGTGAGGCGTTCGCCGACGCCCTGGAAACCGCCTTCTGGGTACTGATGGGGATCGGCGTCCTGCTCGCGGTCGCCGGACTCATCGAGGGGTTCGTCAGTCCGTACTACTGGCGCCCGTTCGTCTAGGGTTGAGCGCGCTGTAGCCCCCACGATCTTCCCGTTTTCCGCCCGTACGTTCAAGTTGCTCCGCCGCGAATCCTGACCCGTATGACCCGACGCGATCCCTTCACCGAGATCGAGGAGCTGATCGAACGAATGGGCCGAGAGTTCGAGGAGCTCGGCGGAACGCTCGACACGCCCGGAACGCCGCCGACGCTCCCGGGCGGCCGCGATGTCGCCGTCGATCTGATCGAGGACGACGAGACGATCACGGTGCTCGCGGACCTCCCCGGCTTCGACGACGACGAGATCGAGGTCGAACTCCACGACGACGCGCTGTCGATCGCGGCGACTCGCGAGGAAACGACCGACGTGCGCGTTGGTGGCGAAGAGGCGGACGACGGTGACACCGCGGAGGCTGACAGCGACGACGCCGGTCACGAGGTGGCAACCGTGAACGACGACGACGTCCGCTACCACCGCCGCGAGCGACGCACCCGGTCGGTGTCCCGGCGCGTCCCGCTCCCCGCACCCGTCGATCCGGAGGGCGCGAGCGCGTCGTACGACGGCGGCGTACTCACGGTGACCCTCCCGAAGCGATCCTCCGGCGACGACGGTCACCGTATCGACGTGAGCTGATCGATCGCTGCGCCACCACAGCCAGCGTGCCGCGAGATAACAACTATTCTACTGTATTTAATAGCTCAGCGAGCGTCTAGTGGCTGAGTATTATGAACAGATCGAACCCATTCGACGAGATCGAGCAGTTTTTCGGCCGCACTCCCTTCGGCGGCGACCGCGCGTGGGGTCGTGACATGCGGACGACCGACGTCGATGTCGCCGAGTACGACGACGAGCTCGTCGTGATGGCCGACCTCCCCGGATACGACCGAGCCGACATCGACGTGCGGACCACCGATGGCCGACTCACGATCAGCGCGGAACACGACACCGAACACGAGGACGCCGACCGACGGTACCTCCGCCGCGAGCGCCGCCACGAGTCGGTCACCCGATCCGTCGACCTCCCCGCGTCCGTCGTCGAAGCCGACGCCAGCGCGACGTTCCAGAACGGCGTGCTGACCGTCACGCTTCCCAAAGAAACGGACGGCGAGGACGACGACGGCCACCGGATCGACATCGAGTAGACCGGATCGACATCGAGTAGACCGGATCGACATCAGGCGGACGCCGCCCGAGCTGCCGGTCCGCTCCCTCCTAGTTTTATATTATCATGTCTCAGCCTACTGACTCTCCGTCTGATGAGGTTATTCGCCGACTTCTCACATACTCCATTTTTCGACCGCCGATACCTTCTCCACCACCCGCCTGTTAGCACTTCACATGACTGATCGTGACTACGCGACGGCCCGACGCGATCTCGTGGCGACGCTCCGCCGACGACTCGACGTCACCGAGCAGACGCTGTCGGCGATCGGTTCGGTGCCCCGTCACGAGTTTGTCCCCGAAGCTCGTCGCGAGCAGGCGTACGCGGACCGTCCGCTGCCGATCGGGCACGGCCAAACGATCAGTGCCCCGCACATGGTCGCGATCATGATCGACCTTCTGGACCTGGAGGACGGCGACCGCGTGTTCGAAGTCGGCACCGGCTGCGGGTACCACGCCGCTGTCGCCGCCGAGATCGTCGGCCCCGGAAACGTGTACTCGGTCGAGTACGTCCCCGCGCTTGCCGATGTCGCGCGCGAGCGCCTCGACCGCCTCGGCTACGATGTCACCGTTCGCGCCGGGGATGGCCGAACGGCGTATCGCAGCGAGGCGCCGTTCGACGCCGCCTACCTGACGTGTGCGGCGGACGGCGAAATCCCGAAGCCGGTCGTCGAGCGCGTCCGAACCGGGGGACGGATCGTCGCACCGGTCGACGACGGTAGCGGTCGACAGCGGCTGGTCAGGCTGACGCTCCGCGAGGACGGAATCGAACGCGAGGACCACGGCGGCGTTCGATTCGTTCCAATGCGATGACCCTCGACCGACCGCGCGGTTTTAGAGGTCCGACCACTGAACGTGGACATGGACGAGGCATCGATTCAAGTGGACATGATCGAGGGGCTCGAACACCAACTCGGCGAGCCCTTGGGTGCGTCGGTGCTCACCGCCCTTCAGCGCGTCCCGCGAGACGCGTTCGTCGATGACGCTCCGCACGCGAACGGCGCGAGCGAAGACGCCGGTACGCGGGTCCTCGCGCCGGAGACGGTCGTGCGACTGATCACGGCGCTGGACGTCGACGAGGGCGACGACGTCCTCGTCGTCGGCGCGGGCGTCGGCTACTCGGTCGCCATGCTCGCCGAAATCGCGGGGGCACGGCACGTTCACGCCGTCGATATCGACCGAGAGGCGGTGTCAATCGCGCGGTCGAACCTCTCGACGGCCGGCTACGACGCGGCTCTCGTCGACCGGCGCGACGGGGCCAACGGTCTCCCCGAGTACGCGCCGTACGATCGGATCCTGATCGAGGCCGCCGTTCTCGAACCGCCGCGAGCGCTCGGCACACAGCTCGCGGACGACGGCCGGATCGTCTACCCCCGCGGGACGACGACGCAGACGATCGTCGCGATCGAGCCCGACGACGACCGGGCGTCTCCGTTGGATGCCGATGGAGACGACGACGCGCCGCCGGGCTTCGTCACCGTGGAGAAGGCCGGACCGGCTGCGCTCCGACCGATGCTCGTCGACGGCGAGCAGGCCGGTGTCGAGCGGAATCGGACGCGCAGAGAGGAGGCCGAGTACGCCGAACAGGGTCGCTTCGCCGGGCACGGTTGGGAGCAGGAGTGGATCGACTGGGACGACCGGATCTGATCACTCCGCGACGACCAGCACGTCGGTGTTCTCGCGGTCGTCAACGTAGTCGCCGCTCGCCGGCGGTTTCACGTCGATCGAGAGCGTCCCGTCCGGCTGATTCGGCCCTAATTCGGGCGCGACATCGACGCTCGCGACGCCGTCCGCGTTCGTCCGCGCCGTGGCGACGCCGTCGATCTGTGCGGAGCCGCTCCGAACGATCACGGTCGCGTCCGCGACGCGGCTCCCGTCGGGATCGACGACGGCGACGTCGATCGACTGCTGTCCCGGCGTCGTCACCTCGGGCTGCGGCTGCGCGTCGAGCTCCGTCGACGCGAGCCCCTCGATATCGCCGATCATCCCCATCATCACGCTGAGGCTCGCGACGCCGACGACCAAGGCGATCACTAGTCTGACCGGCAGCCCTTCGATCGCGCGGCGGTCCGCGCGGAAGGACCGGCGGTTCGCGGTGCGTCCGTCCCGTGTCGACTCGAACATACGCCTCCTGGCCGCGGTATCACTGATAAAGAGTCGGACGCTTTCTCCCCCGAGCCTTTTGTACGATACCGCGGCCACGACCGGCATGCACGTCCTCGGACGCGGTCGCGAGCGCGCGGACGATTCTGGCACCACGAGGCCAGCGGACCGGTTTCCGACCGTCCGGCTCGGCTCGTTTCTCGCCCGTGACGGGAGCGACGGAGCCGCGGTCGGCGTCGACGCCGACGGGCCGCACGCCGGCGTCGTCTTCGGCAAGCGGGGGACCGGCAAGTCGTACACGCTCGGCGTCATCGCGGAGGGACTCGCTCGCGCCCCCGGAGTCGCACCCGTCGTGGTGGACCCGATGGGTGTGTTCGACGGGCTCCGTGACGCGGGCGGACGCGTGGTCGAACCGACGGTCCGTCCGGCGGCTATCCCGCCCGCCGCGTGGCCCGACCTCCTCGGTCTCGACCCGACGAACGGGCCGGGAGGGCTGCTCTGGCGGATCGTCGCCGACGCGACAGATGCGACCGACGCGACAGATGCGACCGACGCGACAGATGCGACCGACGCGACAGATGCGACCGACGCGACAGATGCGACCGACGCGACAGATGCGACCGACGCGACCGACGCGACCGACGCGACAGATGGGCTGACGGCCGGTAGGTCTCCGGACGCCGATGCCACCACGAACTCGCCTTCGATCGCCGGGCTTCTGGATCGCGTCGAGGAGAGCGACGCGCCGACCGAGGACAAGCGAGCGGTCGCGAACCACCTCCGACTCGCGAGCTCCTGGGGCGTCTTCGAGGCGGACGCGACGCCCGTCTCGGCGCTCGCTTCGGACGGAACGCCGACGGTGCTCGATCTCGCGGAAGCGCCCGAATCCGCCGCGGCTGCCGTTGTCAAAGCCGTCGCTCGGGGGCTCTACGACGCCTGCGTCGCCGACGAACTCGACCGGTTGCCGTGGCTGCTCGTCGACGAGGCGCACGCGTTCTTCGACACCGTCGCCGACCCGGCGCTCCGGACGCTGCTCACGCGCGGACGGGCACCGGGGGTCTCGCTCGTCTGCGCCACTCAGCGTCCCGGCGCGGTTCCGAGCGTGGCGGTCTCGCAGTCGGACCTGCTGATAGCCCACCGGCTCACCGCCGAGCGCGACGTCGACCGATTGGCCGAAGCCGAAGCCACGTATCTCGCGGGCGACCTCGCCTCCCGACTCCCGACCGGCACGGGCGAGGCGCTCGTCGCCGACGACGCGACCGAGACGGCTCACACGGTTCGGATCCGAGAGCGACGGACGCCGCACGAGGGGGGAAGTCCGCGTGCGAGCGAGACCCCCGCCGCCCGTCGCGCTCCCGGCCCCGATGAGACCGATCCCGAAGATACAACGTAGCGCGGGTGTTCCGCTCGGTCATGGAACGGACTCCGCTCGGATTCCTGCTCGTGGCGCTCGGCGGTGTCGTCGGGGCGGTCGCGCGATACGGAATCGACGTCGCGCTCGGGGACGCGACCGGCGTGGGCACGTTCGCTGTCAACGTCGTCGGCTCGTTCGCACTCGGCGTGTTGCTCACGCGGGCGACGACCACCCGCACGCAGCTGTTCGTCGGCACGGGCGCGCTCTCGTCGTTCACGACGTACAGCACGTTCGCCGCTGACGCGGTCGCGCTCGGCACGGCGGCCGGAACCGCGTACGTCGGCGTGAGCTACCTCGTCGGCTTCGCCGCGGCCTTCGTTGGGATCCTCCTCGGGAGGCGGCTGTGACCGACCCGCTGCTCGCGGCCGTCCTCGTCGGCCTCGGCGGAGCGGTCGGCGCGACGGCTCGTCACGCGGTGGGGCTCCGCGTGGCCGGGCGCCGATCGGTCGTCGCGGTTAACGCCCTCGGAAGCCTCGCGCTCGGCGGGGTCGTCGCCGCTCCGATGAGTACGGAGGTGACCCTGTTCGCCGCCGTGGGTCTCTGTGGAGCGTTCACGACGTTCTCCTCGTTCGCCGTCGAAACCGTTTCGACCGCGCTCGACGGCGAGACCGGTCCCGCGATCGCTTTCGCGGTGACGAACCTGGTGACCGCGCTGGGCGCGTTCCTTCTCGGGTCGGTTCTCATCGGCCGTCTCGTGTGACCGACGGCGCCGCCGCCCGTCGCGTGAACGACAGGTACAGGCACCTCCGGGGCGTACGTATCTCCGTGACGGACGAAGCTGACTCTCGGGTCGAAGGCGGCACCGAGGGCGACGCGGCAGTCGATTCGGACGCCTCGCCCGATCCGGAGGCGGGATCTCCCTCGAACGTCGACGCCCGCGCCGAGTTCGGTGATCTCTCGCTCCCGCAGCGCGTCTTCGTTGCGGCGGTACAAAACCCCACTCGCGGCGTCGTGATCGTCGGTCTGTTCGCGTTCGCGTTCTCGTTTTACGTGGCCCTCTGGATGGTTTTTCCTCGGGTTGCGGCGTTTCTGTCGGTGATCGGCGTGGTTCTCGCCGCACTCGTCGCGCTCGTCTACGCTCTCTCGGCTCGGCTCTCGCGGTGAGCACGGGAGTACAATCGCGCGAACGGGCAGCGACTGCCGGTCAGGGATACGGCTCGTAGAACTCTCGAAGCGGCCGTCCGAACTCGTCTGCGAGCGTCGCGACGGCGTCGCCGACCAGCACGTCGCGCTCGCCGAACTCGCGCTCGACCTGCGCTCCGAGCGCGACGTCGGTCGCGGCGTCGCTTTCGAGATACGCTCGCACGGTCGTGAACTCACGCTCTCGCTCGACGACGTATCGGTCGCCGTCGATGAACGGCCCGTACGTGTCGGGGCTGACGTCGTCGGCGTACGACTCGTAGAAGCTCGCGGCGTGTTTCCGAACGGCGACCGGTGGACCCTCGTGGCGCTCGACGGCCGGTCGCTCCGCGACCTCCAGCTCGGCGTACAGCGCCGCGCGTTCGGGCTCATCGCCCCCGATCATCGATTGCGCGCGGAGCACGTCGAACCCGTGGCCGTCGAGCCCGCGGACGATACCGTCCAGCGAGCGGCGGAGCTGCGGCCACAGCTGGTCATCGACGAGGTCGGGCGCCTCGAACACCACGGCCACCGGCGTCGCCGCGCGCCGTTCGAGGTGGTCCCGGACGTCGTCGGCGTCGAGGGGATCCCTCTCGGCGAGGTCGAACAGGGATTCGCTCGGTGCGGCGAGCAGCTCCCGGGCGTAGTGCTGAAAGCGTGCGAGGTTCGCCGCCGAGAGGACGGCGGCCACGTTCCGCGTCGGGTCGGTGGGATCGATAACGACGAGCGGGTCGTCGAAGGTCCGCTCGGCGTGGCCCTCGAGGTCGAACTCGACCGGCGGGTGCCAGCTCCGAGCCGACTCGACGAGCGGGACGAAGCCGCCGAGCTCCAAGACGAGCAGCTCCGTCAGATATCCCGAAAAGCCCTCGGTTCGGAGATCGCTGCCGTACGCCCCGATCCCCTTCAGAAAGGCCTTCGCGAGCACGACGTCGTCGGCGAGCTCGTCGTCGAGCCGCGCGGAGAGGTACGCATCGTGGAACGGGGTACGGTCGACCGCGGAGACCAATGCGCCCGCGGTCTCGACGTCGTGACAGGGGACGAGATCGACGTCGAACCCCTCGTGAGTCCCCTTCACGTACGGGTGTTCCGCGTACTCCTCGTGGCCGTCCGGGAGCACCGCGTGGCCGACCGCCAAGCCGTACTCCTCCAGTTCCTCCCTGTCGAGGTCGGCGTCGAATCGGACGAACAGGTCGATGTCGCGGTCGCCGGCGACCCAGGTGCCGCGGGCCGTCGAGCCCACCTGTACCACGTCGGCGTCGACGGGGAGGTCGCCGATCGCCTCGCGGGTCCGCGCCGTGAGCTCCGCGGCGACGGTCCGCAGGCGGTCGCGCTCGTCCGGCTCCGGGAGGAACCGGTCGCGGACGCGCGCCAACACGGCCTCGAGATCGTCCATGGCCGCCCTTCTCGCGGTCCGGCCGAAAACGTGTCGGTACCCCCGTCGTCCGGCGGACACCGGACGCGGCGGCGCGGTCCAGCGCAGCGGTCCTGCGTTGCGGTCAAGCGCGACGAATTCGACGTCGTCACGAACTTGGCGATGTGGCGAGCCGAGACGATCGGTGTACCGCGCCAACCGATCGCATCCGAGTCGGGCGGAAACGAAAGCCCTATCAAAACGAATCGAGTACGCTGAATCGAGCCGAAGTAGCTCAGTTGGTAGAGCGCCTCGCTGTTAACGAGGCGGTCCCAGGTTCGAGTCCTGGCTTCGGCGCCTCTCCGTTCTAACGCTCCGTAGCGTTGCCGCCGGGGTCACAGCGTCTGTCAATCGCTTCGACGGATCGCGTGAATCCGGTACGCTAAAGGGTTCGTCTCGACTACCCCGAAGTACGGGCCTTTAGCTTAGTCTGGTTAAAGCGACTCGCTCATAACGAGTTGATCACCGGTTCGAATCCGGTAAGGCCCATCTTCTCACTCCAGGAGGTCGACCAGCTCGTTCACGTCCTCGATGACCGCGTCGGCGCCGTTCTCGGCGAACTTCTGGCGCCCCTCGTCGCCGGTCAGGCCGCCAGTGAGCACGCCGATTCCGTAGTAGACGCGGCTCTCGTCCTCGTCGTCGGCGTTGCGCGCGGTCCGCACGTCGTCGAGGGTGTCGCCGGCGAACGCGACGCGCTCGGCGCCGAACCGCTCGGCGAGCGTCACGAGCGCCCGCGGATGCGGTTTCCCCTCCTCCCAGTCGTCCATCGTGAACCGATGTTCGTCGGGAACGTCGAGCCCGACGCGCTCGAGCGCGATTTCGGCCTCGCCCGCGGGCCGCCCCGTCAACACTCCGACGTCGAACCGCTCGGTCAGGTCGGTGATGGTCTCGGGGGTGACGAGCGTCGGTTCGTCGTGGATATACCCCGGGGCGTCGAACGGGGGCTCGCCGCCCTCCAGTTCGCGGTACAGCTCCGCGCCGAGATAGAGGGCTTGAAAGGTGTCGCGGAGCCGCTCCGTGTCCCACTGATCGCGCACCCGCGCCTGTGCGACTCGGGGGAGGTCACCGACGACGTCCTTCGCCGCGTCGAGCCCGCCCCCGCCCTCGGCGACACGGTCGGTGAACTCGTCGACGTCCATCCGGAGCCCCTCGCGGCGCGCCAACACGAAGAGGGCGGCCGCGTCGGTCAGCTCCCAGTCGTTGTTGAACCCGCCGGCGTTTTTGAACGCCTGAACGGCTTCGCGGTCGATCGTCTTCCCGCACACGCTGTCGACGGATTCGATGATCGCCCGTCGGTACGAGTCCGCGACGTCGACTACCACCCCGTCGATGTCGAGAACGACTGCGTCGACCTGCATACTCGTAGCCCGACGGCAGCGGGAAAGAACGTTCGGGTTTCTCGCCGCTTCGGCCGTCACCGCTCCGAACCAGCGGCGATCACCGATGACCGCCGCCTCCCCTCTCGCCTCGTGTGCGGGCGACGTACAGCGTCGTGCCGTCCAGAAACCGTCGTTCAACCGCCACGATCGGCTCCTCGAAGCCGAGCGTCGTGAACAGACAGGCGGCGTCGAGCCGCGCGGCGAGTTCGACCGTCGGACGCTGGAGCTCCGCCGGGAGGTTCAACCCGTACACCGCGTCGAACCGATCCTCGAACCGCTCGACGAGGTCGGTGTCGAACACGTCCCCTTCGATCGCTCGAAGCGAGCCGACACCTGCCTCCGAGGCGGTGGCGGGTTCGTACTCGGCGGTCTCGCACGCGACAGTCTCGTCTGCCGCCTCTCGCGTGCGCTCGCCGACGTCGACATCGATCGCGGTCGCGTCGCAGCCGCGCGCGGCGAGCGCGCTCGCAACCCCCGGTCGATCGCCGACCCCGACTTCGAGCAGTCGATCGTAGCGGGCAAGTTCCGGGACGAGGACACGACGGACGGATGATACCACGGCGCGGGCTTTATGACCGCGGCGTTCAAAAGCCGTTTCATGCTCGTGGACATCGTTCCCGTCGGGGAGGTCACCCCCCGCGTAAAACGGGAGGCCTCCGCTGCGCTCCGATCGGTATACGACTGCGATGTCGCGGTCCACGACGACCAGCCGATCCCCGCAACCGCTTACGACGAAGGGCGTGACCAGTACCGCGCCGAGGACCTCATCGAGACCGTCAGCCGCGTCGGCAGCGGCGAGAAAAACATCGGTATCACGCCGAAAGACCTGTACTACCGCCGTCGGAACTACGTGTTCGGCCTCGCGTACCTCAACGGAAACGGCTCCGTCATCTCGACGAATCGGCTTCGTACCTCCTCCGATGGAGGCGTTTCCACCAAGCCCGCGGTCGACGTGTTCGCCGACCGCGTCCGCAAGGAAGTCGTCCACGAAATCGGTCACACGCTCGGGCTCGAACACTGCGACAACAGCAAGTGCGTGATGTCCTTTTCACCCACTGTCCGCGAAGTCGACGTGAAAGAAGAGAACCTCTGTGGCTCCTGTTCTCGTCTCGTTCGCTGACTCGGCTTTTCACCGCGATCGGACCCCTTACCGCTTCAACTGCCGGTAGAAGTAAACCCCGGCCTGTCCAAGTAGCGAGTATGGCCGCAAAGGCGGAATACCGCGACCGGCCCGATGTTGAGGTCGCGCTGCTCGACGCGCTCGTTGACCGCGGCGACGAAGGAATGACCGTCTTGGAACTCCGGGCGGCCGTCGACGCCGATATCGACGCCATCGAGGAGGCGCTCTCGTCGTTGAAGGCCGACTCGCTCATCACCGTCGAGAGCACCGAGCGGGTTCGCGTCTACCCGCATGACCGAGTGGTTCCCGACCCCGACGAACAGACGGATACCGGTCCGGAGAGTCTCGTCGACGCCGTTCGCGATCGACTCGGACTGTAGCCGTTCGCGACTGAGTCGAGCTTTGACGTTCGCGACCGACCCCGTCCGCGGACCGACGGAACCCAGCGACCTTTTGCCGCTGCCCCGACTCCGTTCGGGTATGACGCTCGTCTCCGGCACCCACGGCGCGCACGGCGCGACGTACCGCGACCGCGGCGGTCGACAGGTCGTCGATCACTACGGCAAGCCAGAGCGCGTCGGAAAGGCGGTCCGCAACGTCGTCGGCACGATCGAGATGGGGTACGGTATCCTGTCGGTGACCGGTGACGACCGGGTCGCGTTCGTCGACAACGCCGTCTCTAACCGCATCCCCGCGGACGACGGACGAGGCGTGTACGCCCTCCTCCTCGACCCGCAAGGCGGCATCGAGACGGACATGTACGTGTACCACGCCGACGAGCGCCTGCTCGTTTTCCTCCCGCCCGAGCGCACCGAGTCGGTCGCCGACGACTGGTCGAGCAAAGTGTTCATCCAAGACGTCGAAATCGAGGACGTCTCCGACGAGTTCGGCGTGTTCGGCGTTCACGGCCCGAAATCGACCGAAAAGGTCGCCTCAGTACTCGGCGGCCCCGGCGCCCCCGAGGAGCCGCTCTCGTTCGTCCGCGGCTCGATGGTCGACGCCGGGGTCACGGTGATCGCGACCGACGCGCCGCTCGGCGAGGAGGGGTACGAGGTCGTCTGTACCGCTGACGACGCCGAGCAGGTGTTCGACACCCTGATCAACCGCGGGCTCAACGCGGCCACCTTCGGCTACCGGACGTGGGACGCGCTCTCCGCCGAGGCCGGCACGCCGCTCTTCGAGTACGAACTGGCGGGAACGGTCCCGAACGTGCTCGGGCTCCGCAACGCGCTGGACTTCGAGAAGGGCTGTTACGTCGGTCAAGAGGTCGTCTCCCGCGTCGAGAATCAGGGCCGACCGAGCCGCCGACTCGTTGGGCTCGCACTCGACGGACTCGCGGACGCGATCGGAGAGATCGACGGCGACGCCGAGCCGGATCGATACGACGATGTCCTCCCGACGCCGGGCGCGGCCGTGTTCGACGGCGACGCGGCGGTCGGCGAGGTGACGCGTGCGGCGGTCGGTCCCGCGTCCGGCGATCCGATCGCCTTAGCGCTCGTTCGGTTCGACGCCGCCCTCGACGCGGTCTCCGTGCGCGTCGACGGCGCGGAGGTCGCCGCGTCTCACGAAGCGCTCCCGTTCGTCGACGGGAGCGCGCGGTCCGCGCGGCTTCCGACGTACCCCGAGCGCTAGCCGTCCGGTTCTGGACCGGACAGCTACGTCGCCGACTGTACCGCCAGCTGAACCGCCGAGTACACCCCGAACCCGAGCACGAACGAACCGACGAGCGACGCGATCCACGCGAAGACGGTGTACCCCATCTTCGCTCGGCTCACGCCCGCGTCCCCGGCGGCGTACCCGGCCCCGACGATCGCCGAGACGATGATCTCGTTGAACGAGACGGGGATCCCGAACGCGACGGCGGTCTGTGCGATCGCGAACGACGGGATGAGCGCGGCGATCGAGCGCCGCGGCCCCATCGAGGCGTAGTCCTGCGCGATCGCTTTTATCATGCGGGGCGCGCCGGTCCAGGAGCCGGCCAAGAGCCCGACGCCGCCGCCCACGAGCAGCGCCCACAGCGGGACGCCGACGTCGCTGAAGATCGGCACCAGCGGCCCGATCGCGAGGCCGACCTGTGACCCCCCGGCGGAGAACGCGACGAGCCCGCCCATCGCGAGGAGGAACCGCCGCTGAGCGCCCTCCCGATTCCGGCCGAGGTCGGCGTATACCGCGACGGCGACGACCCCGGCGAGAGCGAGCGTGACGGCGACCGAACCGGCGGTTCCGACGCCGAGCTCCGGCCCGATCGCCGTCGCCAGTGACGCCTGCTCGCCGTCCGGCCCGAGCAGCGCGAACCCGACGTTCGCGATGATGGCGCCGACGACGCCCGCCAACCCCGCAGTGAGCGCCCGTTCCGGAAACCGCTCCCCGATCAGGCTGCGCGCGACGACGTAGGCGATCCCGCCGCCGACGAAGGGCGTGAGTACCCACAGCGTGAGTATCTCGGTGTACTTCGCCCACGCGGGGTCGCCGCCCATCGCGATACCGACGCCGACGACCGCCCCGGTGACGGTGAACGCGGTCGCGATCGGATACCCGGCGAACACGCCGATCGCGACGAGCACGGCCGCGGTGATCAACGCGACGATGGCCGCGCCGGCCGTGAGGGTGACGCCGCCGATCAGCTCCGTCCCGACTGCCTCCGTCACGTTCGCGCCTTGGAGCACCGCGCCGAGCAGGCCGAGGACGCCGACGACGAGCCCGGCGCGCATCACGGAGATCGCGTTCGCGCCGACGGCCGGGGCGAACGGAGTCGATCCCGAGGAGCCGGCGCCGATCGACCACGCCATGAAGAGGCTCGCGACGCCGGCGACGACGAGGGTGGCGACCGTGACGACGACCATGTTACTGCTGTCCGTCCTCGTATCCTTCACGCAGCCCAGTCAGGGTGCGACGGACGAGGAGAAATCCGAAGAAGAACAGCCCAAGTAGGCCGACGAGGAGAACGACGAACAGCGGCTGGACCGGGAGCATACACTCGAATCCGTCGGAACGGGGTTATGCGTTTCGGCAGCACGGCGCGCGTCCGGTTCGTGTCCTCACTCACTTCCCGATCAGACCGTCGCCGCTCGATAACTAAAACGGGCGTTTGTCCGTAAGTCGAATATAAGCTATCACGGACGCAACGTCTCGATGCGTCCCCGCTTCGGCCCTCTCAGTGTCGATCACCTCATCGACGGCCTTCTCATCGCTTAACCGGCGCTTCCGAGCACCGACGCGGGGTGTATGGGGCATCGCGATTTTTCAGGCGTCGATCCGAAACTCCTCGAAGGCCGCGCCGTCCGGGGTGACGAGGCGGCCGTCGAGACTCCCGTCTCCCGCCGGCTTCAGCTCTGCATGCGCCGGTCGGTTCCCCCGAGGCTGCGCGTGGCTGCCGGGGTTCAGGATGGGAAGCCCCGCCGAGTCATCGAATCGGGGGCGATGGCTGTGGCCGCAGATCACGGCGTCCGCGTCGCGTCCGCGACCGAGCATCACGAGGCCCGTGTCGCCGCTGCGGTGGCGGTGGGTGACCGCGAACCGGACGCCCTCGTACTCGACCGTCCGGACCTCGGGGAGCCGATCGCGGATCGCGGCGTCATCGTTGTTGCCGTACACGGCGCGGAGCGTCCGCGCGGCGGATTCGAACGCGTCCAAGACGGGCTCCTGATAAAAATCGCCGACGTGGACGACGAGGTCGGCCTCGCGGACCGCCTCCGCGGTCCGCCCCTGTAGCTTCGACTCCTCGCGCGAGTGGGTGTCGGAGACGACGACGAGCATACCCGCCGTCGGCACGCACTGGGCTTAAAAACCGCGCTCCGGACCCTCGTCGTCGCCGACCGCCTCACGTCGCGTCGTCCGTCGGCGTCTCGGGCTCGCCGCTCTCGTCGCCCAGCTCCTCGGCGTCGAGGACCGTCACCCGCGCCGACATGATCCGCGTGTTGTCGACGCGTTCGATCCGGATCCGGACGCCGTCGAACTCGATCTCCTCGCCCTCGGAGACCAGTCGACCGGCTCGGTTGAACACGAAGCCGGCGAGCGTCTCGAACTCCTCGCCTTCGGGGAGGTCGATGTCGAGCATCTCGTTGACCTCGTCGATGTTCACCTCGCCCTGCACGACGGCGATGTTCTCCTCGATGAACTCGACGGGCGCGGACTCGTCGCCCTCTAAGATCTCGCCGACGATCTCCTCGACCATGTCTTCGAGGGTGATGATCCCCTCGGTCGTTCCGAACTCGTCGATGACGGTGACCATCTGCAGGCGGTTGTCCTGCATCTCCGCGAGCAGCTCGTCGGCGTTCTTCGACTCGGGAACGTGCAGGGTCGGCTTGACCACGCGCTCCAAGGACGGCTCGCCCTCGGAGTAGCGAAGCTCGCGGACCAGGTCTCGGACCGTCACGATGCCGATAATGTTGTCGAGGTTCCCCTCATAGATGGGAACGCGCTCGTGGTCAGCTTGAATGCACGTCTCGATCGCCTCCTCGACCGACGACTCCTTCGCGACGGCGGTGACGTCGAGGCGAGGCGTCATCACCTCCTTCGCGATGGTGTTGTTGAACCGGAAGATGCGGTCGAGCATCTCGCGTTCCTCCTCTTCGATGACGCCCTCGCGCTCGCCCGTCTCGATGATGTTCTGGATCTCTTCGCGGGTGACGTACGTCGACTCGATGGCCGCTCGGCCGCCGGTGACCTTGTTCACCGCGCGCGTGAGGTAATCGAAGACGACGACGAGCGGGTAGAGGACGCTCTCGGAGAGCTTCAGCGGGCGGGCGATACGCAGCGCCCACGACTCCGTGTTCTCGACGGCGTACGACTTCGGTGCCGTCTCCGCGAACAGGAGCACGATCGCCGTGATCCCGAACGTGGTGAGGAAGATGGTCGCGAGCGCGCTCTCGACGTACACGCCGATAAGCGCCGTCGCGATCGCGGTCATCCCGATGTTCACGAGGTTGTTCCCGACGAGGATCGTCACCAGCAGCCGGTGCGGGTTCTCTTTCAGCCGGCGGATAAGGGTCGCGCCGTGAGCGCCCTCCTCGACGAGGCTGTCGACCCGGTGTTTCGGGATCGAGAACATCGCGATCTCCGACGAGGAGAAGAACGCGGACAGTCCGATCAACACGACTATCGTCGCGATCCCGAGCACTGTGACCAGCGGGTCGTCCATCGGCGGCAGCTGCGGAATCCCGGCTGTCAACGCGATCGACCACAAGCCCATACCCTTCAGTCTCTGTCGGGTGGCTGTTAAAGCGTTACTCTCCGCTCGCGGCCGCGCGTGGTGCGGGCCGCGACGAGGTCCGGTACGACGGGCGGCGACCGCGTCGCGAGACCCGCGAGCGACTGGCACGGCACGATCACTGTGAGCGACTGGCGCGGCGCGGGACACTGCTGGACGCTGTCGGCGGCTACCGCCGCCGGCGACACGGTTACGAGGCACCCGACACAACGAACGCTATGGCCGAGCCACAGATCACCCTGTATCGACTCCAGGCGTGTCCGTACTGCGAGCGGGTCGTCCGAACGCTGAACGAGTTCGACCTCGAGTACCAGTCGCGGTACGTCGAGCCGATGCACTCCGAGCGCAACGTGGTTAAGCGCGTCTCCGGTGCCCGGAGCGTCCCCGCCATCGTCGACCGCGAGACCGGCGTGACGATGTCCGAGAGCGCGAACATCGTCGAATACTTAAAAGGGACGTACGGCGACGCGGCGACCGATGGGGGCCGCGCAGTTGACGCGGAAGGAGGTGCCTGACATGGTCGACTTCGACGTCGTCTCGCTGCCCGAGACCGACCACGTCGCCGAGGGCGACACCGCCCCCGACTTCACCCGCCCGCTCGTCAACGAGGAGTTCTGGGAGGACCGCGCGCTCGACGACGTCGTCGACGAGCCCACGCTCCTGCTGTTCCACCCGATGGACGGCGCGTTTCAGGCGACGTACCTGTACAACACCGTCGACGACCACGGCTGGGCCGACGACGTCCAGGTGCTCGGCCTCTCGATCTCCTCGCCGTACGCCCACAAGCGCCTGCTCGCCGAGCGCGGCGAGGGCGTCCGACTCTTCTCGGACCCCGGCGCGGGCGTCGTCGAGGAGTACGGCCTCGCACACGACATCGACGGCATGACCGGGATCACGGAGAGCCGTCCCGCCGTGTTCCTCCTCGACGCCGATCGCACCGTCGAGTTCGCGTGGGTCGCGAGCGAACACCCCGAGTTCCCCGACGCCGAAGCGATCAACACGGCGATCGACCGGCTCGTCGACTGACGCGTCTCCGAATTCGCTTCTCCGCTCCGCTCGACTCCATTCGACGGGTGGGCTCACGCGACGCACCCACTCGTCACCCTTTTTCAGACTGACTCCAAAGGTGGAGGCGTGACGAACGACAGCGACGAGCGGTCCGGCGGGTTCGATGCGCTCGCCGACCGCGACGACGTCCGCCGAGCCGCCGCGGCCGTCGCCGGCGGCGGCCTCGTCGTCTATCCGACGGAGACCGTCTACGGGCTCGGCGGCGACGCCCTCGACTCCGACACCGTCGAGCGCGTGTTCGAGCTGAAACGCCGGTCGCGAGAGAATCCGCTCTCCCTCGGCGTCGCGAGCGTCGACGCCGCGTTGCGCTACACCCGCCCGACCGAGTTCGCGCTCGCGTTCGCCCGCGCGTTCCTCCCCGGCCCGGTGACCGTCATCGTCGAGCGAGGCGACGCGGTCCCGGACGCGTTGACCGCCGGCAGCGACCGCGTCGGGATCCGGGTTCCGGACCACGCCGTGGCCCGGGCGCTGCTCGCGGAGACCGGCCCGCTCACCGCGACGAGCGCGAACGTCTCCGGGTCGGGCAGCGTCACTCGCGTCGCCGACCTCGACGGGCGGATCCGCGACGGGGTCGCCGCGATCGTCGACGGGGGCGAGACGCCGGGCACGGAGAGCACCGTGGTCGACCCCGAACAGCGAACGATCCACCGCCGCGGCGCGATGGCGGGCGCGATCGAGGCGTGGCTCGAGGACTCACCCGTTTGAGCCGTCACCCGTCTGAGTCGTCACCCGTCTGAGTCGTCACCCGTCTGAGTCGTCACAGGTGAACTGCCGACGGAGAAGCTATCGGCTCAGCGCCATCAGATGGGGTAAGAGACCGACGTGTTCTCCGAGAGACTCGGCTTACCCCCACGTCTGGCGAATTCCGAAGACGCGAGGCGAAAATCCCCGGCGTTAGTCGTGAGCCGAATCCGCGGGAGGGAGCTCAAGGGGAAACGGGAGGCATCTGCGTCCGTTCGAACTCCCCTTCGAGTACGTCGAAGAGAACGGTGATCGCTTCGTAATGGTCCGATTTCGACTTGTGAACGCCCAACGGAGTCACGCCAAGTGCGTAATACGCGGACATCTCCTCAACTGGCACGCTTTCAGTCTCGATCACATACCGAGTGACTTCCAGTAGCAGGGCGTGCATCTGAATGAGTTCTTTCTTTCGCATCGAACTCACGCCACTGGACGGTGGATACCTGAAACTCCAGTCCGGGTGCTCAAAACGAGCAGTACCGACGTCGACCGTTCGTGATCGGTGTGTGTATGAGGGATGATCGGGTGGCGTTCGTCGGTAGCGAGTGTCGTAGCGAACGAGACGACTTCCACCCACGACCCCTATGCACGTTGATTGGTATCAATCCACACGATACTTCTAATAATCACAAACAGCGCTAACATCAACGATCTCGAGCCTTTTCTTCAGTAAGCACGCTTCAGCGACCAGCTATTTCGGACGCTGATCTGTCTGGAGAAGCGGGGTTCAACAGAGCCGACTCCGACGGAATCAGACCGCGAGGTCGCCCTTTTCGCTGAGTACGGTGACCGCCTCGGCGTCGACCGACTCGACGTCGAGCCAGTGGGGGACGTACTCGCGTTTGTCGTACGCCTCGCGCTCGTCTTCGGTGCCGACGGTACACCAGAGTTGGGGCTCGTCCGGGCCGTGCCAGCCGCCCTGGACGTTGATGCCGAAACACACCAGTTCCTCGCCGTCGTGCTCGATCACCGCATCCCGCCGGATTCCGGGGTCGCCGCGAATGATGAGGTGTTGCATACTCCGTCGTTTGCGGGTTCCGTGCTTAATCGCTTCGGTACGGCGGATCCGTGGCCGTGGAAACTGCTGAGACTACGCGCCGACTCGCCGTCCGAGGCGAGGCCGTGTGAGACCACGCGCTCGACGGACACGGCGAGTTACGCTGACCAAACCCGCGTTTATCAGGGCTATAACCAACGGGTCGACGCCCATTCGGCCGGTATGGATCCTGCGACTGTGCAGCGACGAAGCGACGAGATCCTCGACGGGATCGCCGCGGCCGTGGTCACCGAGCGGTCGACGCTGAAGACGGTTCTCGTCGGGTTGCTCTCCGACGGCCACGTGCTCCTCGAGGACGTTCCGGGAACCGGAAAGACGCTCACCGCCCGGTCGTTCGCGGACGCGGTCGACGTCTCCTTTTCACGCGTCCAGTTCACCCCCGACCTGCTGCCGTCCGACGTCATCGGCTCGAACGTCTTCGACGAGAAGACTCGGAGCTTCGAGTTCCAGCCCGGGCCGGTGTTCGCGAACGTCGTGCTCGCGGACGAGATCAACCGGGCCCCGCCGAAGACCCAGGCGGCGCTCTTGGAGGCGATGGAGGAGGGGCAAGTCACCGTCGACGGCGAGACCTACCCGCTTCCCGACCCGTTCGTCGTCATCGCCACGCAGAACCCCGTCGAGATGGACGGGACCTTCGAGCTCCCGGCCGCCCAGAAGGACCGGTTCATAGTCAAGACCAGCCTCGGCTACCCCGACCGAGCCGGCGAGCTCGAACTTATCGACCGCCGCGCGGGTCGCCAGGCCTCATCGCCGTCGGTCCGCACGGTCTGCTCGCTCGACACGCTCACGCAGCTCCGACGCGTTCCGGAGTCGATCCGCGTGGGGACCGGCGTTCGAGAGTACCTCGTCGACGTCGCCCGCGCGACGCGAACGGACGAGCGCGTGAACACGGGCGTGTCACCGCGGGGTATCCAGCGGTTCTTCGAGGTCGTGCGAACCCACGCCGCGCTCATGGGTCGGCCCTACGCGACGCCGGACGACGTGAAGGCGATGGCGCCGCCCGTGTTGTCCCACCGCATAGTGGTGACCCCCGACGCGCGCGTTTCGGGCGTCTCGACGAGGGAGATCGTCGACGATATCCTCTCGGAGCTGCCGGTGCCGCAGCTGCGTGCCTGAGTTTCGCGACCCGACACTCCCTACCGTGACACCGACCGCCGAACGCGGGCTACCGGTTGGAGCCGAGGACGAGGATTACGCTGCCGACGATGAGCGCGACGAGCGCGCCGAACGGGAGGCCGTCGATGCCGAGACGAGCCACCCCGATCACGACGGCGATGGCACCCGCGCCGACGCTCGCGGCGACCCCCGCGTGAGCGAGCTCGGCCCGAACGGTCCTCGCGCCGCGCTGAACGCCGATCTGCCCGCCGACGGACACCGCGTTCTCGGCCGCGTCCCACGCGAGGATCGTCGCGAGCGTCGCGAGCAGGAGCGCGGTGGTGCCCGCTCCCTGTGTCACTCCCGTCACGAGCACGCCGAGGAACACGAAGCCGGCGCCGACGTCTATCAGGGCCCGGCTCCACCGGAACCGAACCGGCGCAAGCGCCGCGGAGAGCGTCCACAGACCCGCTATCCCGGGCAGTAACTCGATCCGGTGGGTGACCTGCGGGGGCCGCGTGGCCGCCTGTCCCATCGCGACGAGAACGACGACACCCCCGCCGAGCGCGACCAGCGCGCCCAGCGCCCCGAGGGCCGTCCCGCCGCGACGAACGAGTCGCCCGCCGATCCCAAAGGCGAGGACGCCGACGACGGCCAGCCGAAGGATCTCCCGCTGGAGGGTCGCGTCGGCGACGAGCGCCACGGCGACGCTGCCAGCGGCGAGGGCGACCACGCCGCTCGCGACCGTCGGTCGGCGAACGAACCGAGCGGCCGCCCCGTCGGGTACCGTCTTCGGTTCCGTCGCGTCCGGCGTCGTCATCGGCCCCTCCTCTCGATGGCCGTCATCGCCGCACCCAGCGGCTGGGTGGGCGTCCAGTCGACGACGGGGATACCCGCGTTCCGGAGCACGCTCAGCCGATGTGCCCGCTCCAGTCGGGCGAGCCGCCCGCCCGCGGTCTCCGCCGTGGTGACGTCCGGACTCACGACCGTGACGGCGGTCCCGCCGCTCTCGAACCGCTGGGCGATGCGGGAGGCCTCGTCGTCACACAGCGGCGTGATCAACACGACCTGCGTGTTCGACCCGAACTCGGTCCGAATCCTGGACAGCTGGGTGTCGATCGGGACGGCCCCGTCGGCGGCGCCGCCCGCGTCGTCACTCGGTGCCCAACCGCTGTTCGAGGCGTCTCCAGTGCTGAGTCGGGACGGGGCCGCCCCGCCCTCACGCCCGGCCGTGAGCGCCGTTTCCGGTGGGTTCAGACCGAAGGCCGGATCCGTCGCCAGCAGACGGTGGTACCGGCTGGCGTGATCGCGGCCGCTTCGGGTCGGAAGCACGCTGACCTGCCGTCCGAACCCGGCCAGACCGACCCGATGGTTCGCGTCGAAGAGCGCGTCGCCGATGCGGTCGGCGGCGTCGACGGCGAGCGCGACCGCGTGGGGTTCGGTCGCGTCCGCGGCCCGATACGACTCCGGTCGCGCGTCCACGCACACCACCACCTCCGCGAGCCGTTCGGTGCGGAACGTCATCGAGGTGAGTTCGCCCGTCCGCGCGTATCGGCGCCAGTCGATCCGGTTCGCGGGGTCCCCGCGTCGGTATTTTTCGACGGAGTGGAACTCGATCCCCTCGCCCCCGTCGTCGGTGACCAGGGGACCCGGGTGGTGGCCGCTCTGTGCCCGCAGCGGGACGGTCGGGACCTCCGCTTCACACTCGAAGGAGTCCGCCGCGGCGAGTGAGCTCTCGACCTCCACCGACCCGCTCGCATCGCGACAGAGCACGGTCGTCGGCTGGAACACGTGGCGACCCGGGCGCGCCCGGAGCTCGTAGCGTATCGTCACCTCGCCGCCCGGGAGCAACGCCGTCGCACGTCGCGGCGATCCGTCCGAAACCGAGAGCATCGCGGGGGTTCCGTCGACGATCCGGACGTCGGCGAGCGCCCCGTCCCCCTCGTTCGTGATCGTCGTCCGCACGGACACCCGCTCCCCGTCCGCCGGCGACGCCGGATCGATGTCCCGTCGGACGGACAGGTCGGGGTCGGGAACCGCGGTGAGACGCGGGTAGGCGGCGTACGCGCCGGCGAGAGCGCCGACCAGCAACAGCGAGGGTCGTTTCGCGAGGACGCCGACCGCCACCGCGAGCAGCGCGACGGCGGCGATCCCTCGCCAGCGACCGGTCCACCGAACCGACGAGGGTCGGGCCGTCCGAGAGGCCGGTTCGGCCGCGATCCCGCCGTCGGTTCTGGCCACGGAGCCCCGTTGGAGTCCCCCGTCGACCGCGGTCCGTTCGGGACGCGCTGAGCGATCGAGCCAGCGACGGAGCGCGGCGAGACCGGGCGTCACCGGACTCCCTCCTGAGTCGCCGACCGCCCGTCCGAGTGGCGGCCCGACGCTCGGCCGGTGCCCGGATTCGAGTTCCGGTCGGTGTCCGGGTTGGTGTTCGCGTCCCGATCCGAGTTCCGAACGGTCGCCGTATTCAGGCCCTCGTCTCCGGCCCGCTCACCGTCCCGGACCACCGATCGCTCGCCGGTCGTCTTCGCCAGGATGGCGTCGACGGTTCGGTCGGCCGGATCGCCGCTGCGGGTACCGCTCAGGACTCCGCGTCGGGAGGCGGACAGGTAGGGCGCGGCGACGGGGTCGCTCGTCCAGGCGCCCTCGTCGACACGGCGTCCGGCGTCGGTCCGCGAGCAGCCCTCCGCGCGCATCGTCGCCCGGACCGCCGCCTCTCGGAGCCGATCGCGACGGTCCGTCGCCGCCCGAGTGAAGCGGAACCGACTCAGTCGTCCACCACCGGCGCGGTCGAACGACGCGCCGGGATACGTCGCCGTCAGGACGCCCTCGACGGCCGGCGGTGTCGCCTCACTGACGCCGCGGACGCGTCGGGCCGCCACGAGGAGCAACGCGAGGCCGACCGCCACGAGGCCGAGCACTGCCAGCACCACGTAGTCGCTCCCGAGGGCTTCGATCGCCGCGTCGACCCGGAGCACGTCCTCCGTCTCCGGATCGAAGACGACGAGCAGTCCGAGGCCGAGCGTCGTGACCCCCACCAGGAGGAGCAGGACGCGAGCCACCCGACCGAGGCGAGAGAGCAGCCCTCCGCCGCCGACTCGGCGTGTCTCCGTCTCGCTCCCCGCGTCGCTCGGGTCGGTCATCTCACGCCACCCTCCAGCGCGCGGAGCCCGTCGCGAGCCCGGTCGATCTCCGCGTCGACCGAGCGTCCGCCGTAGTGCACGCGCTCGAACGCGGAGGCGATCGACTCGACGGCGTCGTGGTCGACGCCTCGAACGCGAGCGAGCGCCCGGGCCTCGTCCGGGGTCGTCGTCTCGGGCCGATCCGGGTCCAGCCGTTGTATCATCTCCACCCACGCCCGGTCCACGTCGTGTTCGGGAGCCGTCCCGGGCCAGCGTCCGGCCGCCGATCGCGGTTCGGTGGCGGGGGTCGTTCGGGAGTCGCGCCCGAAGAAGTCGGCCAGAACTGCTCGGTACCGATACGCCAGCGCGGCCACCGCCAGAACCGCCACGATCGGGAGGAGGTAACGCAAGAGCAGACCCAACAGCGCGATCAGGCGGTCGAAGAGCGAGCGTTCGTCGCCCGCGGAGCCCGTGCCGTCGGCGGAACCGCTACCGGCCCAATCATCGCCTCCCGGGCCACCGGCCGCGGCGCCGTCGTCGCCCCCGGCCTCACCGTCAGGGTCTCCGTCGTCGGGGTCTCCCGTAGTTGGGTCTCCGTGATCGTCGCGCTCCTCGCCCCCGCCCTCGATAGACTCCTGAATCGCGGCCGCCTCACCCGGGTCTATCGGCAGGCTGTCCCAGTCCGGGTTTATCTCGTCGTCCGGATCGGTCGTCAGGCTCGTCTCCAGCGTCGTCGACGCGACGCTCAACGACGTGATAGCCAACAGCGCTATCAGCGCCGGCAGGAGTCGTGACCGATTCATAACGCGAGGGACGACGCGACGGACTGACAGCCGCTACTCGGCAACGACTCGATGAGGACCAACTGCATTCGCGGATAGGACACGCTAGAGTGGGTTTAGTATACGCACCGTAACGACCGCGAGGCACTCGCTATCCGGGGATTAGACCGCACGACGAGATAACGAGCTGAGCGGTGAGCGACCCGCCGCAATCGGAGCCGGTCGATCCGAACGACTAGCCGGAGTAGTAGTACTCGCCGTCCCGCTTCTGTTGGCTGTCGAGCTGCGACTCCGGCTTGTTGATCCGCGGGCGACCGGTCCGCTCGTCGCGGCGGAACGTGATGTCCAGGTCCGCGAGGAACTCGTTCATGCCGTCGCGCATGTCCTGGGGCGGAGCCGCGCGGCCGCGCTTGGCCGGTTCGCCGTCGAACACCATCAGGCGGTCGGCCAAGAGGTCGATCATGTAGATGTCGTGGTCGATCACCATCACGGTCGCGTCGTGGTTCTCGGCGTACCGGCGGATAGCGGTCGTCGCGCGGACCCGCTGTTCGACGTCGAGGTGCGCCGAGGGCTCGTCGAGCAGGTACAGGTCGGCGTCCTCGGAGAGACACGCGGCGATGGCGACGCGCTGGCGCTCCCCGCCCGACAGGTCGGTGAGGTTCTGTTCCATGATCCGGTCGAGCTGGAGCGGCTGGGCGATCTCCGTGTTCCAGTAGGAGCTCCCGAACTCGTCGGTGATCGACGCGAGGAACGCGTCGACCCGCATCGGCTGGTCGATCTCGATGTACTGCGGCTTGTACGCGATGTCGAGCGCGAAGTCGAGCTCGCCCTCGTCCGGCTCCAGCGAGCCCGCGAACAGCTTCGCGAGCGTGGACTTCCCGATCCCGTTCGGGCCGACGATACCGAGCACCTCCGAGCGGTTGATCGCGCCGCCCTCGACGTGCAGCTCGAACTCCCCCTCGCCGTACGACTTCGAGAGGTCCGGGTACTCGACCAGCGTCTCGCTCCGCGAGGTGACCCGCGGCGCGTGTTCCTCGAACGTGATCGCCGACGGGCGGATCCGCATGTTCTCGTTGTTGAGGTACCCTTTCAGGTACTCGTTGATCCCGTTTCGGACCGACTTGGGATCGGTGATGACCCCGTACGCGCCCGGCTCTCCGTACGCGACGTGAAGGGTGTCGGCCAACAGGTCCAGAATGGCGAGGTCGTGCTCGACGACGAGCATCGAGCGCTCGGCGTCGTCGTCGTCCGCGAGCTCGCGGATGAGCCGCGCGACGATCATCCGCTGGCCGATGTCGAGGTACGGCGTGATCTCGTCGAGGAAGTAGAAGTCGGCGTCGCGGGCGAGACACGCCGCGATGGCGACGCGCTGCAGCTCGCCGCCGGAGATGGAGTCGATGTCCTGATCCATCACCGGCCTGATGTTGAGCCGGTCGATCAGCTCGTCGAGCGCGCCGCGCTCGTCGGTCCGTTCCAAGAGCTCTCGGGTGTTGCCGTCGAACTGCTTGGGGATCTGATCGACGTACTGCGGCTTGCGGGCGACGGAGACGTCGCCGTCTTTCAGCGATTTGAGGTAGTTCTGTAGCCCGGTCCCGCGGAAGCGGTCGAGCACGCGTTCCCAGTCGGCCTCGGTCTCGTGGTCGCCGAGGTTGGGGATCATCTCGCCGGCGAGTCCGTGAACGGCCGTCGACTTCCCGATCCCGTTCGGTCCCAAGATCCCGGTGACGTTGCCCGGCTCGGGCGTCGGGAGCCCGTACAGCGAGAAGGCGTTCTCCCCGTAGCGGTGGACCGGTTCCTCGTCGAGCTCGGAGGGGAGGTTGATGATCTCTATCGCGTCGAACGGGCACTTCTCGACGCAGATACCACACGTCTCGCCGAGACAGATCTCCTCGGAGATGTGGATCTGGTCCGGGTCGCCCTCGACCGTGTCCTCGCCGCGCTTGGTGATGCACTCCTTGCCCGTTCGGTTCGGCGGGCAGTAGTTCGCACACTCGTAGTTACACCGGTCGGGCTGACATCGATCGAGGTCGACGACGGCGATGCTGTCATCCGCCATGTTAGACCCCCAGCTGGACGGCGGACGTCGCCAGAATCGTGTAGCTGATGAACCAAAGCGTGAACGTCAGAAACGCCACGTAGAGGTTGTCTTTGACGCCGAAGTCGTCGACGCCGATGACCTTGTATAGGGGGTACTGCGCGAGCACGAAGGCGCCCATCACGAGGACGGCGGTGGTGCTCCCGGTGTCGACCGGGTCAGTCCCGACGTAGACGGCCGACACGACGCCGGCGGCGATCCCTGCGAGACAGGTGATCGTCGTGACGACTACGCTTCGGGTATGACCCGTTATCCCCGAGTCGTCGCTCATACCATCGGATCCGCGAGCGCCCGTGAAAAGCCGTTCGTTCCGGTCGCAACGCGGGACGATCGATTCGCGAGCGAAATCCGCTCGGGGAGCGCGCGCGAGCCGCGGCGCTGACTGACTGGTCAGTCTGTCGGCCAAAAATAGGATATTCTTGCCGGTACATGCCGGGACAACCGGCACAAATCACCGGTAAGCGCGACAAATGGGCCGAAAACGACCGGTCGTCCATCAACATTTATGGCGATGTACGGTTTCGATTCGTACTGATGGAAGCAACCCAAACGGAGGGACTCGACGACCTCCCGCCGAGCGCCAAACTCGTTTTCAAGGTGCTCGAATACAACGGCCCACTGACGCAGAAGGGGATCGTCCAAGAGTCGATGCTGTCCGCGCGGACCGTCCGATACGCGCTCGAACGCCTCGAAGGGATCGGCGTCGTCGACGAGGACGTCTACTTCGCTGACGCTCGTCAGAACCTCTACAAGCTCACCGAGCCCGCACAGGAGTTCACCAGCGACGAGCAGGACGCCTCCTGTACGGCCGACTGACTGCTGACTGCTGACTGACGGCTGTCTTCGATTTTCCGCTCTCCGACGTTCCGCTTCTACTTCGTCCGCTCGGGCGCGACGCTGCGGGCCCCGCGAATCGCTTCGGCGACCGTGAGCCCGATCGCCACCAACAGCGCGAACGTCGCCGCCAGCACGAACGCGAGAAACAGGAACCACACGTCGGGACCGAACAGCGGATACTCCCGGGCGTCGATCACGGGGCCGAGCAGCTCCAGCACCCGCACGAGATACAGGAAGACGGCGAGCACCGCGCCGGCGACGAGGCCGATCCGCACGTTCCGGTAGAACGCCAGCGACTCTAGGAGAACGAGCATCGGCGGCTTCGTCGAACTGTCGTCGCTCACGCCCCCGCGTAGCGGGCGAGCGAGCAAAGAGCCATCGAATCGGTCGGGATCGGTCGGGTCGGTCGGGTCGGTCGGGACCGATCGGGATCGGTCGGGTCGGTCGGGATCGGCAGCACTCAGAGCGATCTCCACGATCGAAAATGACTGTTTCAGGCCCTAACTGTGTTAGTACCAGCCATCAAGTGGTGAGAGAACGAACTGGGAGACATGCACAGAGTCGTGCTGTCGGCGTTCCCGATGATCGACCCGGAGACGTACCGCGAGGTCCTCGACGAGGCGGTCGACGAACCCGTCGAGATCGCGGTCGCCGAGCTCGGTTCGACCGAGAACCTGATCGAAGCGGCCGACGGCGCCGACGCCGTCGTGACCGACATCAACACGCCGGTCACGGCCGAGGCGCTCGACGAACTGGACCTTCAGGTGGTCGTTCGGTCGGCGGTCGGCGTGGACAACGTCGACGTCGGGGCCGCCGCCGACAACGGCGTCACCGTGACCCGCGTCCCCGACTACTGCACCGACGAGGTGGCGATCCACTCCGTCTCGCTGCTCCTCGCCTGTCTCCGGTCGCTGAAGGGGTACGACGACGACGTCGCCGACGGCGGCTGGAGCTGGGAGGCCGGGCGACCGATCCGCCGCGTGAGCGCGTCGACGATCGGCTTCGTCTCGTTCGGCCCGATCGCGCGGCGCGCGGCCGAGCAGGTCGCCGGGTTCGACGCGGACCTCGTCGCCTACGACCCGTTCGTCGAGGCCGAACAGATGGCCGAGTACGGCGTCGAGAAGGCCGAGTTCGACGAGCTGTTCGACCGCGCCGACCACGTCGGCGTCTACGCGCCGCTGACGGACGCGACCCGAGGGATGGTCGACGCGGACGCGCTCGACCGGCTCGACGAGGACTCGGTGGTCGTCAACGTGAGTCGCGGACCGGTCGTCGACGCCGACGCGCTGCTCGACGCGCTGGAGTCGGGGTCGATCAAGGGCGCCGGGCTGGACGTGCTCGCGGAGGAGCCGCCCGAGGACGACCCGCTCGTCGGCCGCGACGACACGCTCGTCACGCCGCACGCGGCGTGGTACAGCGAGGAGGCGCGCGACGACTTAAACCGGAGCGGCGCCGCCGACGTCGCCGCCGTGTTGAACGGCGAGACGCCCGCGGGGCGCGTCGACCCCGACGCGGACTGGCTCTGAACCGGCGCGCGCGAGGTGGGAGGAGGCCACCGTGCGAGGTCAAGCCGGGGACGGCTACAGCCGGTCGAGGGGGTCGAAGTCGTCGGGTGAGTCGTCGTTCGCCGTGTCCTCCCCTGCCTCGAACGCTCCCGTCTCCAGCCCCGCGGCGAGCCCGGGGCCGAGCCCGTACGTGTCCCGCACCGTCTGCGCGAGGACGCCGTCTCGATCGAAGACCACGTAGACGGCGACGAACTCGTGGGCGGCGGGGCGGAGCACGAACACCTCGCGCGGCTCGTCGCCGTCGTGCGAGTCGTTCACACGGGCGACGAGCGGTTCGATCGGGAGTCGGCCCGCGCGGAGTTCCGCGAAGGTGTCGTTGCCGGGCGCGTCGGCGAACAGGTACAGCGCCCCGTTCGGCTCGCCGTCGTTCGACCGGGTCGTGATCGAGCCGACCGCTTCCCCCGACGCGCGGATCTGGTCCCACGTCTCGACGGCCGCCTCGAACATCCCTTCCACGTCGTCCGCGAAGCGAAATCGGCTCTCGCGAACCACGTCGAAGTCGACGAACCGAGCCGATCCGTCCGCCCACGCGAGCGTCGCCTCGACGACGTTTCCGGGCTCTAGCCCGGCCACGCGCTCGGCCAGCGCGGAGTCGTCCGCGTATCCCTCGGCGGTCGCGTACAGCGGATCGAACTGATCCGCCGCGTCCGGATCGGTCGGGTCGACCGGACCGTCCGGGAGCTCGACGAGAACGAACTCCTCGGGCGTGTTGCCGTCCGCGTCGGCGGCGTTGCGTGAACCGTCGTCGCCGTCCGCGCCGTCCCCGCCGATATCCGGGCGCGGGCGGCGGTCGTGCACGCGGAACCGGCCGCTCGTCGTCGGATCCATACCGGCAGATCGGTCGGCGGGCGGATAAGCGGGTCGGAACCGGGCGCCCGTCGTGACCAAGCCATCGGCGGATCCGTGTCGTTATGGGGCGGGCGACCCAACGGAACGGTAAATGGGGATCCTCGAGAATAAGTCGAACGCCCGCCTGTTCTACAAGTACCTCTCGAAGGTGTACGACCAGGTCAATCGGTTCACCTGGACCGAGGAGATGCGCACGGAGGCGCTCTCGTGGCTGGAGTTCGGCGACGACCCGAAAGTGCTCGACGTGGGCTGTGGCACCGGATTCGGTACCGAGGGACTGCTCGACCACGCCGACGACGTGCACGGCCTCGACCAGAGCATCCATCAGATGGAGAAGGCCTTCGGGAAGTTCGGGAAGCGCGACCGAGTGAACTTCTACCGGGGCGACGCGGAGCGGCTCCCGTTCCGCGACGACACCTTTGACATCGTCTGGTCGTCCGGCTCGATCGAGTACTGGCCGAACCCCGTTGAGGGACTCCGGGAGATCCGTCGCGTCGCGAAACCCGGCGGGCAGGTGCTCGTCGTCGGCCCCGACTACCCGCACAACCGCGTCCTCCAGCGGGTCGCGGACGCGATCATGCTCTTCTACGACAAGGACGAGGCCGATCGGATGTTCGAGGCGGCCGGCTACGAGACGTTCGAACACCACATCCAGCAGGCGAGCCCGCGAAGCGCTCGCGCGATCACGACGGTCGCACAGGTCCCCGAGGAGTAGTCACCGCCGAGGGTCGAACGTCGAGGGCGGAATTCAGCGCCCAAAAGCCGGGCCGATCCCCGACCGTCACCCCGGTTCGACGACCGTCTCCAGCGTCGCGACCGGGCGATCGTCCACCGAAATCGACACCGTGACCGTTCGTCCCGGTGCGAGCGTCGGGTCGTTCGTCCCCGCCACGCGGAACGAGGCCGTCTCACCGACTCGCCAGCGGTCGTCACTCGCGGCGTTGAACGGCCCGGTGGGTCCGGGACGGAACCCCGCCGTCGAGAAGAACGGTACCGACGGCTGTCGAGCGAGCGGCTCGCCGTCGACCCGGACGCGGACCGTCAGCTCATCCGCGTCGAGTGCGTCGCCGCCGCGGTGGTCGATCGCGATGCGGTCGTCGACCGCGGACAGCGACAGCGACGCCGACGGCGCGGGCTCCGCTGGCCGGTCGAGCGCCGCGGTGACCACGCCGCCTGCGAGGACGACCGTGATCGCGAGCAGCAGCACGCCGGCAACGGGGGCGATAGCGCGGGCTGAGTGCTCGGAGGCGGAAAGCTGCGACGGCTGCGGCCGAACGAACGTGTCGATGCGCACGGGCCGACTGCGGCGCTATCGAATAAAGGGTCTCGGACGGAAACCGTCGGGCTGTGAGGCTTACCCGTCGTCGTCGGGCTGCGAGGCCTGCTCGTCGTCAGCGAGCCGCGGGGTGGCGATCGGCTCCAGACCCGTGACGACGACGACGTTCGGCTCGTCCACGACCGTGATCCGGTAGGTCTCGGCCGGTGAGAGAGTCCGGACGACCCCGTCGCCGTCGGTGGTGCCGATGAACTCGCTGTCGTCGCCGCCGACGCTCTTCGTGACGGTGACGCCACCGACCGGCTCGCGCTCCTCCTCGTCGAGGACGGTGACGGTCACCGGACCCCCCGGATAGCTCCGGTCGACGGTGACGTTGAATCCGTCTCCGCTGGCGTTGACGGGCTCCGTGTCGGGGAACGCGTCGAGGTCGATCCGCTGGTGTTCGACGAACACTTGGTCGGTCCCGCCGCTGACGAACGTCCGGAGCGTGCCGAACTCGTGCGGGATGGTGATCCGCTGGACCGACCCGGCACCGAACGCGTCGGGCTCGCGGAGCGCCGCCGTCTCCGGGTACGCGGCCGCCGTCGACTCGATCGCCTCGTCGTTGCTGATCGCGCCGCCGCCGCGGTCCCATCGGTCCGTGCGGAAGGCCTCGCGGACGTACTCGTCGTCGACGATCGTCGCGAGCACGAGCGCGCCTCGGCTCGATTCGACGTGGACGTCGGTGGCCGGAATCTCGCCGCGGGCGGCCGCGAGCGCGCGGTCACGGACCGGGCCCTCGTACACTTGGAGTGCGACCTGCAACTCGTCAAGTCGGGTCGGCGAGCTGAATCCGTCCGTCTCGTCGGCGAGCTCGCTCAGGGCGTCGAGTCGCTCGTCGTACTCCCGAGCGGTCGCCGCGATGCGTACGAGCTCGTCGAGCAGCTCCCGGTCGGAAATGTCGCCGGCTGCGTGAGCGTCAAAGGCCGCGGTCTGTCGGCTGTTGAGGCTCACCTCGTTGCGCTCGACGCGGTTGACCGCGGCGAGTATCTCCTGTTGGCGCGCGGTGCTCGTCTCGGCGTTCTCGATCCGCCGGACGACCGCCGCGGTCTCCATCGCCGCGTCGGTCTCGTCGACCGCGAAGGAGACCGACGATCCGAGGTTCGCGCCGTGGCGGCTGATGCCGACGCGCGCCTCAGCGTCAGCCGGTGTCGACAGGGTCCGGAAGGTGAGGTTCGCCTCGTCGACCTGCGGTCGATCGGCCGACTCGTCCGGCTCGCCGAGTGCGCCACGCTCGGTGGCGGTAGCGCCGACAGCGGAGACGACGGTCGGGGTGTCCTCGGTCGCCGTGTGCGTGTCCTGTGCGCCGGCATCGGTAGACGCCGTACCAACCCCACCGGCGGCGACGGGACCGATCGCACCGGCGATCGGCGCGATCAACAGCACCACGACGATGACGACCGGGAGGGCTCTCATCACTCATCGGTTCGCCTCCCGATATAAAAAATCCACCTCAATGACCACGTGCGCGAGCGACCCGCCGTCCACGCAGCGCCCAACGACGGGCCGGAGTGACAATACAGTTCCACGACACCGTCGAAACCGGCTATGGAAAGCGTTTTGAGCGGCGCACGAGAGGCGTGGTTTGTATGCGGAACCCCGCTCTCCGCGTTCTCCTCGTCGCGGTGATCGCCGTCGCGCTCGTCGCCGGAGCCGGCGCACCCGTCGCTGGAGACGCGGTTTCGACGCTGCTCTCCTCCCCCGACGGAGCGACGGCCGACGCGTCGGCAACGCCGTCGCTCGCCGCACAGATGACCGAGACCCCACAGCTCGACGACGGGTTCGATCCGAACACGGAGACGCGGATCCGGATCGAGCCGTCACCCGACCGCGACGCACGATGGGAGGTCTCGGTTCGGTACGAGCTCACCGACTCGGATGAGCGCACCGCGTTCGAGACGGCGGCCGACCAGTTCCTCGCGGGAGAAATCGGTCCCGACGCGTCGCTGTTCGAGGGATTCGCCCGTGAGGCGAGCCGGAACGTCGACCGAACGATGCGGATCGAGTCCGTCGACCGCGATACGACGGTCCACGAGAACCCCTCGGCGTTCGACGTCGCGGGCGACGAGGCCGTCGCCGTCGGCGAACTCCGACTCACGTTCGTCTGGACGGGGTTCCTCGCCGAGGACGGCGAGAATCTCGTGCTCGGTGACGCGCTGACGACGCCGAACGACGGGACTTGGCTTCGCTCGCTGGAGGAGGGGCAGACGCTCGAGGTGGCGACGCCGGATGGGTACACCGTCACCGGAACCCCCGGTGCGACGGTCCCGCTTCGGGACAACGCCGTGATCATCGAGGGGCCGCGCGCCTTCGGTGACGACGAGCGAGTCGCGGTCGTGTACGCGCCGACGGGCGCCGTGGGGCCGCCGTGGACGATGCTCACCGCCGCCATCGTGCTCGCGGCACTGCTCATCGCCGGGAGCATCGTCGGATACCGTCGCATGGATGACGACGGGGCGCCGACGAACGGCGGGGGCGTCGACGGGGGCGGTGGCGGTGGCGCGGGCGTCGGCGGCGCCGCTGCCGTCGGCGCGAACGCCGACGGCGACGCGCCGACCGGGGCGAGTCCAGACGACGGTGGCAGCTCGGAGCCGGAAACGGAGCCAGACCTCTCGCTGCTCTCTGATGAGGAGCGCGTCGAGCGACTGCTGGTCGATAACGGCGGCCGAATGCGGCAGGCAGACATCGTTTCGGAGACCGGCTGGTCCGACGCGAAGGTCTCACAGCTCCTCTCGGCGATGGCGGACGCGGGGCGCGTCGAGAAGCTCCGACTCGGCCGCGAGAACCTCATCTCGCTGCCCGACGACGCGAGCGACTCGGGCGACTCTAGCGGATCGGACGACTCGGACGGCTCAGGCCCAGATGGCGGGAAAGCCGACAACGCAACCGCGGATCGATAGTCGGCGAACTGGATCGACCGCGGCGGGGAGCCGGTGGACCGAACCGGCGATCGCACGGCCGGAAGCGAGCGAGGAAACCGCGCGCTCGCGGTGACGCGTTCCGAAAATCATTACAGGTGGTGAGACGGAGTATCGATCATGAAGATTTTGGTGACCGTCAAGGAAGTCGGCGAAGTCGACGACGACTTCGCGATAGAAGGGACCGACATCGCGGCGTCTGACCTCGAGTACGATCTCAACGAGTGGGACGACTACGCGATCGAGGCGGCCGTCCAACTGGCCGAGGCCGGTGTCGCCGACGAGGTCGTGGCCGTCACCATCGGTCCGGAGCGCACCGAGGAGACGATCCGGATGGCGCTCGCGAAGGGCGCCGACCGAGCCGTCCGCGTCTGGGACGACGCCTTCGAGGACGGGTTCGCCGACGTCGCCGCGAAGGTGTCGACGTTCGAGGCGGTCGTCGACGACGAGGACCCGGACCTGATCCTCGGCGGCGTCCAAGCGGCCGACACCGGGTTCGGCGCGACCGGGGTCGCGCTCGCCGAGCGGATCGGGTTCGAGCACGCCGCCGTCGTCAACGACCTGGAGGTCGACGCGGACGCCGGAATCGCGAACGTCCACCGCGAGCTGGAGGGCGGCGTCGAGGAGCTGACCGAGGTCGACCTCCCGGCCGTGTTGACCGTCCAGACGGGGCTCAACGAGCCGCGATACGCGAGTCTGCGCGGCATTCGGCAGGCCCAGCGCAAGGAGATCGCCGCGATGGACCTCTCCGACTTGGGCCTCGCTCCCGAGGACGTCGCAAGCGCGCTCACAATCACCTCGATGTACGAGCCGGAGAGCGAGTCGGACGCGGAGCTCATCGAGGGCGACGCGGGCGAGGCCGCGGGTCGCCTTGCGGAGGTCCTGCGGGAGAAGGGGGTGGGCGCGTGATGTCCGACGTGCTCGTCGTCGCCGAACACCGCCGGGGAGAGCTGCGCGACGTGTCTCACGAGGCGATCACGGCCGGCCGCGAGCTGGCCGACGCGCGCGACGGCGACCTCCACGTCGCGGTGATAGCCGGGAACGTCGAGCGGTTCGCGGAGGACCTGAACCGCGAGGGCGTCGACGCGCTCTACACCGTCGGCGACGGCGAGGAGTTCGACCACAACGTCTACCAGGCGGCGGTCGCGGCGCTGCTCGACCGGACGGACGCGGGAACGGTCCTGATCCCGAACTCGGTCAACGGGCTCGACTACGCCCCGGCCGTCGCCGAGGCGCAGGGGTTCCCGCTGGTGACCGACGCCGTCGGATTCGCGTACGACGACGGGCTGACCGTCACTCGGGAGATGTACGGCTCGAAGGTGGAGACGACCGTCGACGTCGAGGGCGACCGCTTCGTCCTCACGGTCCGCGGCGGCGAGTGGTCGCCAGCGGGGGGGATGGGCGACGCGCCGGTCGAGACCGTCGACATCGACGTCCCCGAGTCCGGCGCACGCGTGACCGGCTTCGAAGAGGTCGGCGGCGGCGACGTCGACATCGGTGACGCCGACGTGCTCGTCTCGGTCGGTCGCGGGATCGAAGAGGAGGAGAACCTAGAGCTGGTCGAGGAGCTCGCGGACGCGCTGGGTGCGACCCTCTCCGCGTCGCGGCCGATCGTCGACAACGGCTGGCTGCCGAAGAACCGGCAGGTCGGACAGAGCGGGAAGGTCGTCACTCCCGACGTGTACATCGCGGTCGGTATCTCGGGCGCGGTTCAGCACGTCGCCGGGATGAAGGGGTCGGACATCATCGTCGCTATCAACACCGACCCGAACGCGCCGATATTCGACATCGCCGACTACGGGATCGTCGGCGACCTCTTCGACGTGGTGCCCGAACTCATCGACGAGTTCGCGTAGGTCGCCGGTCGAACTGGCTGGTGAGCCGAATCGGCGATCCAGCGACCTAGCGACCCATCGACCTAGCGACCTAGCGACCCATCGACCTAGCGATCCAACGATCCGGACCGGTGACCCCGCGAGCCGAACCGCCGGACGCGATACCTTCTTGTCGTCCGACCGAATCTGACGGTCGACGCACTGTCGATTACCCATGATCCCGATTCGTTTCGCCGCACCGACGCCCGCAGAGACCAGAGCGCTGCTGGCCGCGTACCGACGACGAACGCGGGTCGACACGGCGGTACTCGCGGCCGAACTGGCCGACGACGAGCCGGACGCGACCCTGATCGACCTCGCGTCCACCCCGTTCGACTCGGTCGCCGACGTCGCCGACCGACTGACTCGTATCGAGGCGCACCTCCGAGGAGACGGAGACCGTCGGTCCGTGTTCCTCACGGTGTACGCCCGGATGACCACGGCCGTCTCAGCGACGCTCGACGAGGGCGGTTTCGACGACCCGGCGTGGGTGACCGCGTACCTCGTCACGTTCGCCGAGTACTACCGACGGGCGCTGCTCGCGTTCGAGCGACGGGCGTTCGCGTCGGTGCCGCAGGCGTGGCTGCTCGCGTTCGGGGCCGCCGAGCGCGGCGAGACGCTCGTCGCGCAGGACGCGCTGCTCGGGATCAACGCGCACATCAACGACGACCTGACGCACACGCTCCGGGACGTGCGAATCGACCCCGACCGCGACGTAAAGCGAGCGGACCACGACCGCGTCAACGCGATTCTCGCACGGCTCACCGCGGTCGTTCAGGAGACGCTGATCGAGGTGTACGACGCGATCGGCGTGCGCGGGATCGACGCGCTCGTCGACCCGCTGGACGACCGACTCGCGCTCCTCGGGCTGGCGGGGAGTCGGGAGTTCGCGTGGCGGAACGCCGTGCTGCTCGCCGACCTGCCGGCGTGGGCGGGCGAGCGATACGTCGGCTGGCGCGTGCGGACCCTTTCGACCGGTGCCGCCGCGCTGGTGTTAGCCCCGCGGATCGACGAGCGGACCCGTCGTCGCATCCGGCGGGTGGAGGCCGAGGAAGCGATCCTGTCGCTGTTCCGCGACACGCTTCGCCGACGGAGCGCGGTGAAGCTCCGCCACGAATAGACGTCTCCTGTTCGCCCCGCGTCCGCCTCGTTCTCGGGGTCCACGTTCGTCCCGTTCTCGAGGGGTGCGTCCGCCCGTTCTCGGGGCGTTTATGACCCCGCCGCACCTCCCATCGTTACATGAGCGAGGCCGACGAGCAGACGGCTGCGACCGCGACCGGTCGGGAGATCTGGATCGAGAAGTACCGACCGCAGTCGCTCGACGACATCCACGGCCAGGAGGCGATCGTCGAACGGCTCCAGAGCTACATCGAGCAAGACGACATTCCGCACCTTCTTTTCAGTGGGCCTGCGGGAGTAGGAAAGACGACCGCGGCCACCGCCATCGCTCGCCAGGTGTACGGCGAGGACAACTGGCGGGGGAACTTCCTCGAACTCAACGCCTCCGATCAGCGCGGCATCGACGTGGTGCGCGATCGGATCAAGGGGTTCGCGCGGTCGTCGTTCGGCGGCGACTTCCGGATCGTGTTTCTTGATGAGGCAGACTCGTTGTGCGTGCCTCCGGGAACCGAGGTTGTGACGGGGTATCCGTCGAAGCCCGAAGTGAAACCCATCGAGGAAGTGAGCGCGGAGGGCGAACCGATTCCGTCCGTCGATTTCGAGACCAACGAGATACAGTCCGACAAGGGGAAACTCGTCGACTCTGGTACCGCGGACTTCCTCGAACTGGAACTGCAGGACGGTCGAACCACGATCGCAAGTCCAACCCACCCGTTCTTCGTGGTCGGCGAAGACGGGAGGCTCGTAGAGAAGGAACTCAGAGAATTGTCGCCGGGGGACGAAATCGCGGACTTCAAAGACGAGATAGCGGTGTCTCAGTGCGAAATCTGTGAGTCGTGGACGGCGGGACGCTTCTGTTCCATTGAGTGCAAAAATGAGGGCCACAGTCAGGAGATGCGCGGGGACGGGAATCCGATGTATGGGACCGAGTGGTCCGACGAGCGACGGAAACAGATCGTCGAAAAGCTCTCAGACGGTCGCTTTGCCGGACGTAACAACCCGAACTACGGCGGGGATTTCCACGGAGTCCACGTCATGGAAATGGACGAAGAGACGGTCGAACAATTTCGCGAGACGATCAGCGAGATGCGGTCGGGAACGTCGTGGGAGGAGTGGGTCGTCGACGCGGATCCCGACGAGGTGAAAGCAGACATCGGTGCGGCCACGGTCGAGTGGTGGGAAAGCTTGGACGACGAGGAGCGACAAGCGGTAATCGAAAAGAGCGTCGAAAACTGTGACTACCCTGTTTGCGACATCAGCGGCGACAATAACCCGATGCGTGATCCGGAAGTCGCACAGAAGGTGTCCGAAGCGCTAAAAGGCCACGAACCGACCGGCGGTAACATCAGACACAGCGACGAACTCGGACACCTGGTTCGATCCGACTGGGAGTACGATGTCGCGAAGGCGCTGCAGGAGGCGGGCATCGAGTACGAGTACGAACCGGCATTCGAGCTGTCTGACTCCGTATACCACCCCGATTTCCTACTCGGAGACACGGTAATTGAGGTCAAGGGAGTCGCGGAGCTGTGGGGGCAGACCGAGAAAGTCGAGGAGTTCCTCGAAACGTACGGGGACGAGTACACCTACGTCGTCGTCGGCGACGGCGCCATGCCTCACCACGAGCACTACGAGAAAGAGGAGTTCGAACCGGCGGTCGTCACGGACGGTGGGCTGCAAAGCGTTCAGACGGTCGCGATCGACAGCATCGAGTACAGCCATCGCGGCAAGGCGTACAACATTACTATGGAGGACACTCCAAACTTCATGCTCGCGAACGGAGTGTTGACGCACAACACGGATGACGCTCAGTCAGCATTACGCCGAACGATGGAGCAGTTCTCCGACAACACCCGGTTTATTCTCTCGTGTAACTACTCGTCGAAGATCATCGATCCGATCCAGTCGCGGTGTGCCGTCTTCCGGTTCGCGCCGCTCTCGGACGAGGCGGTCGCGGCACAGACCCGCGAGATCGCGGCCGCGGAGGGGATCGAGGTGACCGACGCGGGCGTGGACGCGCTCGTGTACGCGGCCGACGGCGACATGCGCCGCGCGATCAACTCCCTGCAGGCGGCGGCGACGACCGGCGAGATCGTCGACGAGGAGGCGGTGTACGCCATCACGGCGACCGCGCGCCCGGAGGAGATCGAGTCGATGGTGACGGACGCGCTCGCGGGCGACTTCGCGAAGGCGCGGGCGACGCTCGACACGCTCTTGACGGAGACGGGGATGGCCGGCGGCGACGTCATCGACCAGCTGCACCGCTCCGTCTGGGAGTTCGACCTGAGCGAGCGCGAGGCGGTGAAGCTGATGGAGCGGATCGGCGAGGCCGACTACCGGATCGCCGAGGGGGCGAACGAGCAGGTGCAGCTGGAGGCGCTGTTGGCCGCGCTGTCGCTGGAGGAGTGAGTCGGTTAGGGTTCGGAGTTTCGGTTGGATCGGAGGAATAGGTGCTGTGAGGTTGCGATCGGATTCTTATAAGCTGTTGATAGCGGATCGACGGTGAACACTTCCAAAGCCCCAGCCGCGACCACAGCCTCACACCTCCCCAGCCTCGCGGCTCCCTCCGGTCGCCGCGTCCAGCGAGAATCGAAGATTCTCTGGCAGCCGGCGCGTAGCGCCGGCGACCTCGCGCGACGCTCCTCGCGCCCTTTGGGCGCTCGGAGGCGCGCGCCACCGCAATTCAGCTTATAAGTGCCTACTGCTGTCTATCGGTTACTCTTCCACCAAGTTGGGTCCGATAGCCGACACTCCGCGCGGGTTTCTTTTGAGCTTTTTAAACGGCGTACGCGCGAGCGGCGTCGACGAGCGCCTTCCGGTAGTCGCTCTCCGTGGGGTCGGGGCCGAGCGCGAGGAAGCGCTCCTTGAACGCGTCGACGTCGACCGCGTCGGTGTCGCTTCCGGCCGCGCGCGCGAGGTCGTAGATGCGGTGGTCCGTACCGGCGATGTCGTGTCGTTCGACGAGGGCGAGCGCGAAGGCGGCGTTGACCGCGGTGATCTCCGGGTCGGCGCCCGCGGTGACGGGCGGGGAGCCGTCCCGGGAGATCGCGGGGCGGTCGGCGACGGCGGCCGCGAGCGTGGACTCGAGAAAGCCCAGCAGCTTGTCGGCGGGCGCGACGGAGAGGGTGATGTCGTCGGCGTAGATGTCTTTCATGTGATTCGCGATCTGGTAACAGTGCGCGAGCTTGCGGCGCTCGACCTGCTCGCCCGCGAGGCCGAGGTACAGCGCCTCTTCTGTCGACTGAATGTGAGAGGCGTGGCCCTCCTCGTAGCGAGCCATGTGCGAGAGCTCGTGGACGGCCAGCTCGCGGGCCATCGCGCTCGTGGCGGCGCGCTTCGAGACGTTCAGGACGTGATACCCCTCGTAGTGGCCGGCCCACGTTCGCTCGTCGGGGTCCTCGCGCACCTTGACGTAGACGGGGTCGGCGAGAGAGCACTCAGTTTCGAACAGGTCGGCGGCGCCGAGAAACGGGTCGGGGGGAACGTCCCCCTGCACGCGAAGATCCATGCGTACATCTCACACGGGTGCGGTCGGTAAGTCTCTTGCGCCCGTCGAAGGCTTTTGTCGCCGCGCGTCGAACCGTGTGGCATGTGTCCACGTGTCTTTGCGGCGTACGACGACGGCCTCCGGACCGTCGACCCGCGGAGCGGCGACGTCGCGATTCGGCTGGCGGACCGCCCGGTCGAGTGTCTCTCGGTCTCCTCGGAGGTCGGGGGCTCCGTCGGCGTCCGAGTCCTCGCCGGGACGTTCGACGCGGGGCTGTTCCGTTCCGTCGACGGCGGAGAGACGTTCGAGCGGGTCGCCGGCGACACGCTCGGACCGGGCGGCTCGGGGCCGGACGCGGTCACCGCGGTCGCGACGAGCCCGCACGACCCGTCGGTCGTCTGGGTCGGCACGGAGCCCTCGCGGGTGTACCGGTCGACGGACGGCGGCCGAACCGTCGAGCGCGTCCCGGGGCTCACCGACGTTCCCTCGGCGTCGTCGTGGTCGTTTCCGCCGCGGCCGGAGACGCACCACGTCCGGTGGATCGAGCCGTGTCCGGCGGACCCCGCGCGGTGGTTCGTCGGAATCGAGGCGGGCGCGCTGGTGGTCACGCCCGACGACGGGGCGACGTGGATCGACCGCCCGGAGGGCTCCCGGCGGGACACCCACGCGCTCGCGACGCACCCGGACGCGTCCGATCGGGTGTACGCGGCCGCGGGCGACGGATTCGCGGAGAGCGACGACCGGGGGGCCTCGTGGCGGGTCGTCCGCGAGGGGCTCGACCACGGCTACGTCTGGGGGCTCGCCGTCGATCCCGGCGACCCGGAGCGGGCGATCGTCAGCGCGGCGTCGGGCGCGAGCGCGGCGCATCGACGCGGCGAGGCGTACCTCTACCGACGGGTCGCGGGCGGCGACGCGGGCGGCGACGCGGAAGACGACGGTTCGGGATCGGTCTCGGCGGAGTCGGCGTCGGCGGGGTCTCCCGGGGCGCGCTTCGAGCGGCTCGACGACAGGGGGATCCCCACCGGCGAGGGGACGTACCGGGCGGCCCTCGCGAGCGGGCAGACCGGTGGAGAGTTGTGGGTGCTCAACGACCGAGGGCTGTACCGGACTCGGGACGGAGCTGAGTCGTTCGAGCGCGTGCCCGCGAGCCTGCCCGCGGAGTCCGCGCGAGCGCTGGCCGTCGGGCCGCGCTAAGGTTGAATCGGGCCGCGCCGACGGTTGGATCGGACCGTTCCGCCCACTCGCGGCGGGCCGTCTACTCGCGGCGGACCGCGCCCACGATGAGGTAGACGACGGGAGTGTCGAGGACGGCGATCGCGAGCTTGAGGAGGTACTGGCCGAGCGCGAGCGAGACGAGGACGGCGGGCGGCAGGGGGTCGCCGACGCCGAAGAGGGTCGGCGCGAGGAAGAAGGCGACGCCGACGAAGATCACGGTGTCGAGCGCTTGGCTTGTCGCGGTGGACGCGAGGTTGCGCAGCCAGAGCATCTGGGGGCCGGTGCGGTCGCGGATCGCGTGGAAGACGAACACGTCCCAGTTCTGACTCACGAGGTACGCGAGCAGGCTCCCGGCGACAATGTTGGTCGCGGGGCCGAGAGCGGTGTCGAACGCGGCGCTGATCTCGGGGTCGATCCCGGGGGCGGCGAGCGTCGACCAGACGAGGGCGAGCACGAGGAAGTTCGCGAGGAAGGCGACGTTGACGACGACCTGCGCGGCGCGGCGGCCGTACAGCTCGGCGTAGGCGTCGGACGCAAGGAACGTGAGCGCGTATGCGAGCGCCGCGCCCGGGAGGACGATCTCGGGGCCGACGACGGGGAGGCCGACCGGGAGCGGGAGGGCGATCACCTTCGCGGCGGTCACCTGCGCGGTCGCCAGCGCGACGACGAACAGGGTGACGAGCCCGACGGCGGCCAGCGCGGTGCGGTCAAGCGGGTCGGTGGCGAAGGGGCCGTCGGCGGTCTCGGACCCGCTACTCATCGTTCGTGTCGTCGCGGTCGGACTCGTCGTCGAGGCGGTCGTGGCGGGCGTCGATCTCGTCGAGCACGTCGAGGGTCTTGCGGATGGACGCGCGGACGGCGTCGCTGCGGTTCACGAACTTCCCGTCGTCGCCGACGTGCTCGTCGAGGTCGTCTAAGAGCTCGCCGGGGATCTCGACGCTGATCTTTGGCATATCGCTCCGTGGACGACGGTCGTATAAGAGCGTTAATATCCGAGTATTCGCCGAAGAGTATCGGGTTCCATCCGGAGCGGATGTGCGGGGGCTCCGTCGAGAATTCGTCGCCGGTCGGAGGTCGGCTCCGCGGTCCCGCCCCGCCTCGACCGCGTCGTCTGGCGGGTCGCGTGCGGGTGCACGCGAGTGTGCCTCTGAGTAGACGACGGGCCAGCGGCAATCCGAGTGCGCGGCGGCGCGCGGAGCGGGGACCGGTCGGGGGAGGCGCGGGCGGGCACGACCCCCTACCCGAGGCGGTGGACGTGCCCTCGCGCCGGACGAGTGTACGCGCTCCAGCGGCCTAAACCGTCGGCGGGTGGGCGAGTCGGACGCACAGGGCCCGGGGGCACGCAAAAAGGCCCGCGCTGCCAGGGGACGATCGGTATCGGGATCGTGGCGGTACGAACGGGTGCCGGTGGTCGGCGACGCCACCGGACTGGTCGAGGGGTGCTCGTCACCGATCGCGCGTCTCGGGACGCGCTCGTCACTCTCACGCTACCCGCGTGTGACCGACCGGGGGCCGAGGTCGTTGTCGACAGATACTGTAAAACGCCACTGAATATTCCTCAACCGTACCAATAATCTCAGGAATTTAATAAGTTCTGCATTATGAAACATGAATATTGATATTTTGTATCAAAAGACAAAAATCCTAACATTAATATATTCGTGAATGTTTCTCAAAGTTGTAATTTTGTCTTTCGATAATGTAATGATCCCAATCATTTTTGAATGTCCTATGTGAGCGATATTTCATGTCGACCGTAGGAAAACGTGGCCGTTTTCTGCTTGCCATTGTCGTACTGTCTGTAGCCATTCTCGGAGCGGGAATTCAACTCTCAGAGGGAGGCGCGTCCGTGTCACAGAACTCTCAAGACCTACAACATGAACCCCCGACGGTAAGCGAACCTCTTGGCAGTACGAGTAGCGGAGATAACTCCCCCCAAAGCCAGAAGATCGATGCGTCGCGGCCTCCGGAGCTCGTGACCGCGAACACGTCATTTGATGGGAATATGTCCGTTGGCGAGAGAAAAACTGTGACGTTTGAACTTACTGGGGAGAAGAACGTCTCAAACGTCACAGTCTCTGCAATCGGTGCGTCGGGAGTAACGGTTGACGCGAGATCGTTCGAAGCCGATACTATACATCCCGGAGAAACGATCGAGTACGACGTCACGATAACCGCTGAGCGAGCCGTGACTCGGACAGTAACCGTTGTCGTTGAGGGCACGCGTCAGGACACGATCCGGACGCAACGAATCGGATTCACCGTGGACGCTTTGCCGGAGGGCTCTGAAATACCGACGACCGGAAGCGATGACGAAACTACGACCTCCGCGCCCGCAGACGTGGACTCCGATGACACGAGCGACTCGGAGGACTCCGATTCAACGAATAAATCGATCGGAACAGCGGATTCGACCATCTTCGTGAACGGTCAAGCCGCGTACGACCACGAGGGTACGGTGCACGAATTATCGAGTGCAAGAATAGAGCTCTACGACATCGACGGATCCACGAAGCTTCTCCGTGAATCGACTACCAACGACGACGGCACGTTTTCTTTTTCGGTTGATCCGAGTGAAGCGTCAAGCGGTAACGGAGAGATCACTGCGAGAGTCGTCATATACGCGGAGAATGATGCCGTCTACGTGACCAACTCAGGAGTGTATAGCTTTTACGCTGATAGCGGAACCCTGACCGCAGGTGATGAAGTCACTCTTGGCTCGGACCAGAACGGCGACGGGACAAAAGAGCTCATCTCCGCCGGTGATAACGCGCCGTATCAAGCGGCCGACTGGGCGTACGACGCATACGAATTCACGTCCACGAACGGCGTTCAGAAGACACAACTTCCCATTAGATACCCAACTGGAGATTGGGCATACTACCGGTACACCACCAGCGGTAACGAGAGAATCGACCTACCGGACCACTCGTACTACTACTGGGACGATCATACGGTCTACCACGAGTACGGGCACAGCGTCCACTTCCAATTAATAAATTACCGTGTCCTAAGCACAGGTACGTATGAATGTCACACCTATGTGAGTAAAACAGATAGATCTTACGCACTGATGGAGGGATTTGCTGCTTACTACGAAGCCGCGGTCTCCGGTAATCCAAACGCCGTCTACTGGGGCGGACAGAATATCGAATCGAACGAATTCTATGACACACACTACGACGGTCGATGTGCGAACAATCCCGGCGACGGATCTTACGACGGACTTCAGGTCGAGGGATCCGTCGCGAGTATCCTCTGGGCGATCAGTGACGGCGAGGAGCCGCTTCCGTACTCCTTCAGTAAAATCGCGGATATCATCGAACGGAACCCGCAGGGAATAGACGACTTCTACCAGATGTGGGACGACAGCGGTGAAGCCGAACTCGACGTCGTCTACACCGAGTTTGGAATCGACAAACTTCCACCCAAAGTGAAGACCTCGTTCGGCCCCACGCCGTACACGTCGAACTCGGTCACGCTGGACGGATCCGTCGTTGACGACGAAACGGAGACGGAGTCGGTCGAGATCAGCGTCGGCGGCTCTTCCTACGAGACCATCGCATCCGGGGACGGGACTTGGTCGACTACACGGACGATTCAGGACGGCACGCACATAGTGCAGGTCCGGACGAAGGACATCCACGGTAACACGAACGAGACCGAACACGAAGTCCGCGTCAGTTCGGAGGCTCCGGTCGTCGACACGGACAACTCACAGGTACCGGAGTACGGTGCGCCCGGCACGGAGATCGTGGTCGGATTCACTCACGAAACCCGCTTCCCCGAATCGGCGACCGTGACAGTCCTCGATCAGGGCGGATCCGAGGTCGCCTCCCGCACAGTGTCGAACGTCCAGGGCGGACAGCTGACGCAGTCAGAGTCGGTTTCGATCGGACTTCCAAATGACATCACTGACGGAGAGTACGACATCCAGGTCACGGTCGAGGACGAGTCTGGTCGCGCGGACACGAGCACTAACGCGGAGATCGTGGTCGACACGACTCTCCCGAATATCAACGACGTGACCGTAGCGGACACGTATGTCAACGCTTCGACGCCACTGGAGGTCTCGGTGGCCGCGGAGGACACTGGTACGATACAGTCCGGCGTCGCTGATGTAGAGGTCGTTGACGCTGCCGATACCGACCGTACTGCCGCCCTCTCGGCCGACTCCGACGAGTGGGACGGGACCTTCGATCCCGACACGAGCGACGGCACGCACACTGCCTTGATAACTGTCACTGATGCCGCTGGCAACGTGAATCAGACCAGCATTTCGTACGATGTCGATAATCAACCACCCTCGGTCAACGCGATCGCACCGCGGTACACGAACGCATCTGCGGTCAACGTCTCCGGGACGGTCACGGACCGAAACCTCACCGCAGCAACGTTAACGACCAACCGATCGAGCCAGAGCGGGCAATTGCACCTGCTCAGCGCATCTGGTAACTACGACGAAACGGTCGATCTGAGTCTCGGATCGAACCGCATCATTATCGAGGCTACGGACCGTGCCGGGAACACCGCGGAGTTCGCCGTTTCGATCGGACGGGACGAGATGCCTCCGAACGGTAGCCTCGCAGAGCCCGGGCGAGTCGGTGGAGGTGACGGTCCGGGCGCGACGAACCAAACGGATCCGATGCTCGTTCTCAGCGTCTCCGATAATCTCGCGGGTATGAACGAGACGGCGACCGCGTCGACGGCCCGGATCGACGGTCAATCGGTACCCGCAGACGGAGATCACGATGACGGAACACTCTCCGTCAAGGGTGAAAGTCTCGCCGACGGCTCCCACGAACTCACAGTCGAATTGGTGGATCGCGCGGGCAACTCGCGGGAGGTGACCGAATCGTTCGTCGTAGACACGGTTTCCCCAGAGATAGACGACGTCGACCTCCACGATGCCAACAACCGGACTGTGCTCCCAACCGATCCGGTCCCGGTGACCGTCAACGCCACCGACGACCGAACGGGTGTCGGTAGTGTCCTCGCGCGGGATTCAACACTCGCGGCCGACGGCGATAGCTGGACCGGAAGTACGTCTGCCCCCCTACGCATTGGGAATAGGACAATAGAGATCCGAGCTATCGACGCGGCTGGCAATGTCCAACAGCAGAATCTGTCGGTGTACGTCGGGCTTCAACAGACGGTCCCAGTCACTGAGTCCGGGCTCGCGACTGGAGAATCGCCCGACGATGCGGTCGACGACGTGACGATCCAGATCGCGACCGACGAGAACGGCACAGCGATCAACGGTTCACATATCGAACTCACCTCGGCAGTCACGACGGAGAATCCGGAAGATACGCCCGTACCCGATGATCACGTCGTGTACTATCCGCAACATGATTTCAACGTCTCTAGTGATCAGACCGAGGGGGGCAACTTCAACGCGACCGTCTCGCTTGCCGACCTACGCGAAGCGAGAGGGATCCCCGAGTCGGTCGAGTTCTGGGTGTTCAACGAGACAACGGACGGGTGGCGGTCGATCGATGGCGAGGCGCTTAACGGTTCTGACGGGGAGCTCGCGTATCGCGTTCAGACGCCGCACTACTCGACGTTCGCCGTCAGCTCGGACGTGGACGACACGGCTCCCAACGTCACCATCGACTCGCCGTCTACCACGGGCGAGGTCGAAGCGAACGAGCTTCGGATCCGCGCGTCGTTCGAGGACGAGGGAATCGGCGTCGATCCCAACGCGACGGTGCTTACGATAGACGGAGAGTCAGTTGATCTGAACGACGCGGAGACGCTCACTAACGCCTCACTCGACGTCTCGACGCCAGTTGACCCGGGTAATCGCACGATCTCGTTGCGCGTCTCCGACGCGTACGGGAACGAGCGGAATGAGACGTGGACGGTTACCGTCACTGAGCCGCTGGCCCACGCCAGCGGTGGAGGTGACGGAGGTGGTGGCGGTGGTGGACAGAGTGGCGACGACGCGTCTTTGACGGTCGACATGTTCGAGTCCGACGGCGGAGCTACGATTCGGTTGTCGGATATCCCGCGGAGCAGTGAGGCGGACATCGACACCGACGGGGTCGTCAGCGGTACGCCCTTCGAAGTGTCGGGGATTTGGATGGATTTCCTGTTCGATCCTTCTGATTTCCGCATCGAGACGACTGATCCACGGGTCGACGCGCCCGGGTCTGCCCTGCCGAGTGACGCTGGTACTCCGGTGGGGTATCTCACTGCGGACGTGATCGGCGTCGAGGAGCGGAAGGTCGCGGAGATGCGGGTTTCCTTTTCGGTTCGTGACGACGCCTTCCCCGAAGGTGCGTCCGTGGATGAATTTGTGGCGTATCAGCGCGTCGATGGTGAGTGGATCACGCTCGACACCGCGGTGGAAGGGGATGTGGTCGTCGCCACGCTCGAGACGACGACGGCCGAGCAGATCGCGCTCGCCGCGGAGGCTCCAGGAGACGGGAGCGAAGAGTCGAGCGATGAAGAGACGAATGGCACCGAATCTCAGACGGTCACCGCGTCTGAGGACAGGGATACCGGACTGGACATTCCGGGCTTCGGCGTTCCCGTCGCGGTGATCGCACTGCTGGCCGCAGTCGTACTGCTCCGTCGGCCCTGAGTAGGAGGGCGGGGGCTCGGTACGGCTTGGGTTTCCTATAACTCCCTGAATTTCTTTCAGTATTAACGTTAGTATTCAATCCGCGCGCGACCCCCAGGTTACCTCGTGACCTCCATGTCGACCTACATTGTCGACGATTGTCGACTTATATATCCGTCTTCGAGAGTACGTCTGACATCCGACAGACGCAGATCGGGCGTCTCAGCCCGCAACGCTGCTTTGAGACGGGTTCACACACGCCGAACACCCCACAAAGCATTTATATCGACCGCCTCATGTTTCGCTTGCAACCCCTACCCAAATGACTGCAGTACTAAGTACCGAGAACCGAGTCCGGTCGCACTCTGATGATGATGTTGGCGGCGACGACGATCGGGCGCGACTCGAAGGTGACGGGAAAGCTGCTGTGGTCGATGCAGACAACACACAACAACAATGACAAACGACAATACAACACGCAAGAAGGCCAATGCGGTCTTCTTCGCTGCGGTCATGGTCGTCTCCATGGTCGCAGTCGGCTTCGCAGCTGCGCCTGTCGCAGCAGCCGGTAACGTGTCTGTCGACGATGTCAGCATCAGTGATGATACTGCAAATGCTGACAACGTCGACTACACAACCGAATTTAGTGTAGACTCGACAACAAGTGACGTTGCGTTCGTTTCGGTTGATCTTAGCGATCAGCCTAACATCGACCTGAGCAACATCAATGACGATGATGTCTCAGTCAATATCGATGGAACGAACGTTGAGGCAGACTCGAACGCACTCTACGACACCGCTGGTGATACGGTAATCGTTGCACTGGACGGTACGCAGACGTTCGAGAGTACCAATAGCCTTGACGTGATCATCCAGGATGTCACAAACGGTGACACCGCTGGTGACTACGACGTCACTCTCGGACTCCACGAGGACGATGGCAGCAGTGCCCCTGCCGCTGCCAAGACGTCTGATACGCTGACCAACGCATACACTCTCGGAGCAGACACGTCTGGTGACACGATCGACGAGAGCGACTTCGATCGCGATCTGAGCACTGCGTCGGACCCGACTGTCTATCAGGGACAGTCGTTCATTCTGAATGTTGATGGTTCGGCCTACGACGATGACGACCTTCAGATCCGTAATGTCGACGAAGACGGTGACCTTGAAGGCCCCGGTCCGGTCCTATCGATTGAGACCTACCAGGGCGAAGATCACGTCCTCGTTGACACCACGAACCGTGCGGAAGGCCAGCTGGCCATTACGGACGGTACGCGGGGCGACGATGCGGACACTAACAGCGAACTCGTCTTCGAGCACGTTGTTCAGGACCTTGAGTTCAGCTTCGACGAAAGCAGTGTCGACAACCAGGGCGACACCACCGTTGAGTTCGACGTTAACTCCGACATCCGTAACACGTACGCGGTTGAGGTAACCGCGGACGGCCTCGACGAAGAAGATCTCGAAAGCATCTTCAACGTCAGCCACACGGACCGCACTGGTGACTTCGAAACGTCCGAGGGCGACCTCGACCGCTTCGCTATCCACCAGAACTTCCGCTCCAACGACAACGAGTACATCCTCAACGAGGACGATGAGTCCATCATCCTCTCCAACGCGGAGAACCTCGAAGAGGCTGACTTCGACGACATCGATGCTGACGACTACGAGTTCGAAGTGACGGCCTTCGACTCGACCGGCGAGGACACTGACTCGATCGAAGTGATCGACGTTGGCGAAGGCGACGTCGGCTTCGCTGACAGCTTCGTCGCTGACCAGCAGGGTGACGTTGTCGAGATTACAATCACCTTCTCCGAAGCACAGGAGACTGCGTACCTGCGCCTCGGTGAATTTGACGAGGTTGGCTACGAGGCCAACGCCACAGTCGAATCCGACGGTGCTGAGGAAGTCACGATTGGCTTCAACACGTACCTTGCTGGCGACGTTGACAACGAAGACGATCTCGTGACCGTTGAGAGCGAGCACGACGACGACGACATCGATCCGAGCGTCGAACTCTTCACTGACGGTGGTAACCAAGATGCGCAGACTGACCTCGGTGGTCAGCTCCTCGCGACTGGTGACTACCCGATGGAAGTCGACTCTGAAAGCCACGAGGCGATCGCGAACGATCGCGGTGACGCCATCGGCGACTTCGAGCTCGAAGAGCGCTCGTTCAACGAGTTCAACATCTGGACCGCTTCGTCCGACAACTTCAGTGACGTTACTGATGAAGACGAAGATGAACAGGCTGACGCCGTTCTCGACGCCGTCGACGCTGGTGCGGTGACTCAGACGGACACCGTCACTGACGGTGACGTCATCATCCACGAGCTTGACGCGTCCGGTCTTGAGGGCATCTCGAGCGCCAATGACGGCCTCGCTGGTGCACTCACGAACCTTAATGTTGATGAGGAAGGTATCGACGTCCGCATCCGCGAGACGTCTGCCTCCGCATCGCCGAACCAGCCGCGCAAGACGTTCAACGTCTCGGCTAACGCCGACGAGCTGACCGTTGTTGAGGGCGAGGACGCGTACTTCATCGCCTTCGACGTTGACGCCTTCACGGCCAACATCGCAGACAACAACCGTGACGCTGCGGACCGCGACATCGAAGACGGTGACGAATTCGAAGTGCGCCTCCGCCTGAAGGACGAGAAGCTCCTCAACGTTGACGAGGACGAACTCGAAGACAACGATGTCTCGGACTTCTACGAGTCGATCGAGACAACCTTCACGTACGAAGAGGCTGACGGCGAATTCGACACGCCGGTCGAAGTCGCACCTGAGGAGGGTCAGGTCATCTCGGGCACCACGAACGTTGCGCCCGGCAACGAGTTCAACCTGCGCGTCCGCTCCGACACCGGAGTCTCGCCGCGCTTCACCATCACGGCTGAGGACGTGACCGTCGACAGTGACGGTACGTTCGCGGGCGAGATGGACTTCAGTGACGCCTCCGTGGACGACACGTTCACGGTCCGCGTCCGTGGAGCCAACTTCGACGCTGAAGAAGACGGCCTTGTCATCGAGTCGACCGTCGACGACGATGACGACGTCGACGACGACGACGCTGTGGACGACGACGACGCTGCCGATGACGATGACGCAGCGGACGACGACGACGCAGCAGACGATGACGACGCAACCGATGACGACTCCGCCGCGGACGACGACGACACCGCAGCGGACGACGACACGGCCGACGACGATGAGACGGACGACACGACGCCTGGCTTCGGTGCCATCGTCGCACTCGTCGCGCTCATCGCCGCCGCGCTGCTCGCGACCCGCCGTAACGACTAACGTCGCTACTACGGACGCGACACGCGTCGACTAACCATCGGCCCTCACGGGCCGACTCCTTGCGGTTTTTCTTTATCGGGCTGCTCGGCCAGCGACGGCGCCGCGCTCCGAGGTACTGTCACCCACATGACTACAGACAGTAACGCTTGCCACGCCCGGAAACTATTAGCCGGTTGCTCGCGGTTCATGATCTGTCGTTGGACGGTGGAGTCGCGAGCGCGCCACTATCCCGACTTGGCATCGAGACCGGTGCGCCGCCCGCCCGACGACAGAGGACCCCACGTTTTTGCGCCGTGCCGCGCCCGTGAGCCGTGCGGCCCGCTCGGTGGGACTCCGGTCGTTTCGACCGGTCACGTACGAACATATCACGACCCCGAGCCGCCTCCGCGCGCGGCTCGGCCTCGAACGGGGCACGAAACCACTGGTGATACCGATCGAGTACGGACTCGTGTTGAAAACAACCGAGCTTTCATCTGTCACGGAGTTCCGAGAACGTGTATTTCCGAGCGAGCCGACGACACCGCACTCTCGTTGGACGACGTGACACGGCTGGTCCACGACGCGCGTGATTCCGACGACTGAAAACGGAGACGGTGACGGCTGCAGTCACCGATTACCGCGAATGCGACCGCGATCGTTCGATACGGCTCGGCGGGCCTTCGAATCGATCTACGGAAAAACTCGGTCGATCACCTGCTCCGTATCTCGTGTCAACTACCTCACCCCGAGCGCCTTCGACGCTTTGAGGGAGGAGTTTGTTCGTGAGCGCAGCCTCGAACCCGTTCGGATGGGCGTTGAAGGTGCCTGTGAGCGGTTGGGAATCGAGGACTGACTGGTCTTCCGTATTCACACATGCGGCGCAACATGTATTGCATGCGAGCGTGTACCGCTGCGTATGGCAACTGAGGATACCTCCCAAGAAACCACAGTCAGCGACCGGGGTATGGTCACGATCCCGGCGGAGCTCCGTCGACGCCTCGACATCGAGCCCGGCGACAAACTCCGGTGGAACACCGATGAAGCGGGCACCCTCTCCGTGGAGGTCGTCAAGCAGCGATACGGCGCGTTCGACGATGACGAAATGAAGGCCCCGATGGGCGGTGACAGCCTCGAAACACACGATCTCGCTGGGAACGAGGAAGATCCCGCATTTGCGGAGAATCCCTGAATGACGGTCGCGGTAATCGATTCCAACATTCTCATCGACTACAAAGACACCAGTCCGGGCACCCGCCATGAACGGGCGGAGCGCATCATCTATGCCATCGATAGCGGTGATCTCCCGACTGCCCGAGTTACAAACTACGTGCTATTGGAGTCGCTGAACTGGATCCACGAGCGACAACGACACGAAATCGCCGAAGACCTGAAGCGCCGTCTCGCTGATTCGGCTGGCTTCGAGCTAGTTCACTGTGCACAAAAAGACTTCACCAACGCTACGGAACTCTTCGAGACGTACACGAATCTCTCATTCGGTGATGCAACCATCGCTGCGTATATGCGTCGGACGGATATCGAGTACCTGTACTCGTTCGATGACAACTTCGACGAAATCGAGGGTATTACTCGACTGGAGACACCCCATAACCCGTTCAACTGACCGTGACTAACTCCACTGATGCGTCCGATGAGACCAACGCGGCCCGAAGTCGGTGCCCTCGCTCATTACAGTTCGATTCGGCGACGTTGAACCTCCGACGTGTTCGCTGTGGGCCGCGGCGCTACTCGGCTCCGAGCCGTTCGTAGGTCTCTGCGTGGCGTTGCCTGTCGAGTGCGCCCGTTTCGAGTGCGATCCCACGACGTTCTTCGTCGGTTTCGGTCGAACGGAACCGCTCGTACAGACGGTGAAACTCGTCATCGCTCGGGGTCGTTGAATCGGTACTGGATGTCGTCTTCAAATAGACAATTCTCGTCGAATTCACGTATTCGTTGCGGTGACCACAGTCGCACAGCGTGGTATACTCGATCGCTGGCCACCGCATTCGATCGCCCCGCCCCGTCCGTGCCACCATCACCCACGCGAGCCCCGTAGCGAAGCGGTTAAGGGCGAACCGCGGGAAGTACGGGCAACTCGCTGGTGCGGACACAGCGGGCACTCGCCGCCGGAGCCGGGTCGCGACGCGGAGGTCGCTCCGCTCGCCCCGCTCCGGGACGAGACGAAATGTGGCCGCCTCGCGGCTGAATCGCAACCGTCCGCGGACAACACATGGCACGAAGTTTCTACTCGCACATCAAGGAGGCATGGCAGTCCCCCAAGGAGGGGAAACTCGCGGAGCTGCAGTGGCAGCGCAAACAGGACTGGCGCGACCAGGGCGCTATCGAGCGCATCGAGCGCCCCACCCGTCTCGACAAGGCCCGTGAGCTCGGCTACAAGGCCAAGCAGGGCGTTATCGTCGCCCGCGTGAGCGTCCGCAAGGGCGGCTCGCGCAAGCAGCGCCACAAGGCCGGGCGCCGCTCGAAGCGTCAGGGTGTCAACCGCCTCTCGCGACGCAAGTCGATCCAGCGCATCGCCGAGGAGCGCGCCTCGCGCAAGTACCGCAATCTCCGCGTGCTCAACTCCTACTGGGTCGGTGAAGACGGCTCCCAGAAGTGGCACGAAGTGATCCTCGTCGATCCGGCACACCCCGCGATCGAGAACGACGGCGACCTCGGCTGGATCGCCTCGGACGACCACAAGGGTCGCGCCTTCCGCGGACTCACCTCTGCCGGCACGAAGGGCCGCGGTCAGCGGAAACGCGGCAAGGGCACGGAGAAGACCCGCCCGAGCGTCACCGGTAACGACCGACAGGGCAAGTAAGCCCGCCCTGACCGCCCGGACCGCGCCGAGCGCGACGATTTCTCAGTTTTTTCACACACTGAGCGACGGCGTCGCCAGAGCGTCGGCGGCGTCGTCAGTTCGTTGCGTCGCCAGCTCGCTGCGTCGTCTGTCCGCTTCGTCGCCGCACCGCTTCGTCGCCGCCGACCCACTGGGCCGGGAACACGATTATACGCTGCGCCCGCCCACACCAACGCATGAGTCTCTCCCTCGACGCGACGCAGCTCGACCGCTACTCCAGACACGTCATCATGGACGAGGTCGGCCCGGAGGGCCAGAAGCGTCTGCTCGACGGCCGCGTCCTCGTGGTCGGCGCGGGCGGGCTCGGCGCGCCGGTCATCCAGTACCTCGCGGCCGCGGGGGTCGGAACGCTCGGGATCGTCGACGACGACGTCGTCGAGCGCTCGAACCTCCAGCGGCAGGTGATCCACGGGGACGCCGACGTGGGCGAGCCGAAGGTCGAGTCGGCGGCGCGGTACGTCGACCGACTCAACCCCGACATCGACGTGGAGCCCCACGAGACGCGCCTCGACGAAGGGAACGCCCGCGAGCTGATCGGCGACTACGACCTCGTCGTCGACTGCGCGGACAACTTCCGGACCCGCTACGTCGTCAACGACGTGTCCCGGATCGAGGGCGTCCCCGTGGTCCACGGCGCCATCTACAAGTTCGAGGGGCAGGCGACGACGCTCGTCCCCGACGGCCCCTGCTATCGGTGTCTGTTCCCGGAGCCGCCCGAGCCCGGAACGGTCCCCGACTGCGCGACCACGGGCGTCCTCGGTGTGCTTCCGGGGACCGTCGGCTGCATCCAAGCGACGGAGGCCGTCAAGCTCCTGCTCGACGCGGGCGAGCCGCTCGGCGGTCGGCTCCTGTTTTACGACGCGATGGACATGAGCTTCGAGACCGTCTCGTACCGACGCAACCCGGACTGTCCCGTCTGCGGCGAGGAGGGCATCGAGACGATAGCGGGGATCGACTACGCGGGCGGCTGCCGGATCGACGCGGACTAACGACCGACTCGCGTCGACATCGGCTCGCATCGACATCGATTCGGAGCGACGCGGGCTCGCATCGATACCGGCTCGCAGCGACGCCGACGCGCGTCGGCGTCGATCGGTCCCGTGCCGCCGCTCACAGCGATCGTTCGGTCATCGTCGCCCCCGCGGCGACGCCCGACTCCTCGTCGACGAACTCGGAGCGGACGCACCACCGGCAGTACCGGTATCCCGGGCGGTTTTCAGCACCGCAGTGACGACAAATCACCGCCTCGCCCGCGACATCGAGCGGGGGAGGGTCGCTCTCCCCGTCGGATCCCGGACCGGAGAGCCGTAGCTCGGTGCCCGCGGAGGTCCTGAGCGTGGTCGGCTCCGTCCCCTCTGACGACCGGGCGGCTTCGCTGTCGCGTGCGTCGGTCCCGCCGTCTTCAGCGGGCTCCGAGTCGGCCGTCGCGTCTTCGGGGGCGTACCGGGCGGACCCCAGCAGCTCGGCGGGGTCGCGGTCCCACCGGACCAACAGCCAGGTGATCGCGAGGTTGAGCAGGACCACCGTGCCGAGAACCGCGAGCAGGGGGACGAGGTGGCCTCCCGTCATAGGTGAACCATAGAGACTGATCCGTATATACACAACGGTGCGTGATACCACTCGACACGAATCGGATCGAGAGGCGGGCGGTAGTCGAGCTCGTCTCCTGTCGCGGTCGGCACGCGTAGCCGCTCGCAGTCCCCCGCACTCTTAGTGGTGCCCGCCGAACGCCGACCTGCATGAAAGAGACGATCCACACGGACGCGGCCCCGGAAGCGGTCGGCGCGTACAGTCAGGCGACGACGAACGGCGACCTCGTCTTCACCGCCGGGCAGATTCCGTTGACGCCCGACGGCGACCTCCTCGTCGACGAGTCCGTGGCGGTGCAGACCGAGCAGGCGCTCGACAACCTCGTGGCCGTGCTGGACGAGGCAGGCGCGTCGCCCGCGGACGTGCTCAAGACGACGGTCTTCCTCGCCGACATCGACGACTTCGACGAGATGAACGAGACGTACGCCGGTTACTTCGACGAGTCGCCGCCGGCCCGCTCGGCGGTACAGGCGGGGGCGCTCCCGAAGGGCGCCGGCGTCGAGATCGAGGCCGTCGCGGTCGTTGAGTAGCGTGAGTGACGGGGATAGCGAGGGACCTCCGGAGTCGAACGCGGCCGCAGTTCGAGAGGCTCCGGGTGCTCCGCTGACACGACGTGTCCGAGCCAAGTCGGCCGTGCTGTGGGGGTTGGTAGGCGGGTTCGCGTTCCTCGTGCTCGCACAGGGGTACCTGCTCGTCGGCGGCGCGTTGCCGTTCGCGTACGCCGGACTGTTCCCGATCGCGGGGACGATCGCCGTCGTGTCGGGCGGACTCGCGTACGCGACGGAGTACCGACTCCGGGCGAAAAGAAGGACTTAACAGTCTCACCGGATTATCTCGGGATGAGCCAGGATGGCCGAGTGGTAAGGCGCACGCCTGGAAAGCGTGTTCCCTTCCGGGATCGGGGGTTCAAATCCCTCTCCTGGCGTCTCCTGCTGTGACTCTCCTTCCCTGAGCCGCCGCCACACGCCCCGTCCTGCCAACCCGACGCATTCGCACACTGACAGAAGATTCATTAGTGTGGGTGTTGTTGACACGGCTGACGATGCCAGACACAAAATCGGGCCGCGAGCGGAAGGGGCGAAACAAGCGCCGACAGCTGGAAAGCCACCTCAATCGACGCGAGCTCGCTGCCGCCGACGAACCGCCGGAGCCGACGCTCGACGACCTCGACACCGAGTATCTCTCCGACGTCGACGAGGCGGCCGAAGTCGACTGGTGAACTCACGGCCGGTCGAACTCTCTTACCGAACAGATGCTGGTACACGAAGTCGCGGACCGACGCGCTGCGGGCGCGCGGTGACGACCGCCACGCGCGGATTGCGGGTGGTGTGCGCTGCTCGCGCCGGGCGCTCTCGGTAGCGGCGCGTCCTCGTTATACGTCCGCGTTACGGGTTCTCGCAGCGGTCCTTCGTTACGCCTCCTCATTGTGTACCCTCGCTCCGCGTCCTCGCCGCGCACCCTCACCACGTGTGCCGCGATGGTCGGCCCCGCGGCTCCACGGGCTGCACGCGTTCACCGGCGATCGGATATATAAATAGGACTATCTACTCGCTTCGAGCGGCGACGCGGTTTGTGCTAACGACCCGCATGAGAGACTGGCGATAGCCGTCAAGTCGTGCGGTTTTGTGGCCTGACTGAGTCGGGAAGCCGATGCACCGTCCCCGTTCAGCAACGGTGGATTTATATAGAATCACAAACAATCAAACGCTGTATGAGCCAGCGAATGCAGCAGGGTCAGCCGATGATCATTATGGGCGACGATGCCCAACGCGTCAAGGACAAGGACGCACAGGAGTACAACATCTCCGCGGCGCGCGGCGTCGCCGAGTCCGTACGCTCGACGCTCGGGCCGAAGGGAATGGACAAGATGCTCGTCGACTCGATGGGCGACGTCACCATCACGAACGACGGCGTCACCATCCTGCAGACGATGGACATCGACAACCCGACCGCCGAGATGATCGTCGAAGTCGCCCAGACCCAGGAGGACGAGGCTGGCGACGGTACGACGAGCGCGGTCGCCATCGCGGGCGAACTCCTCAAGAACGCCCAGGATCTCCTCGAACAGGATATCCACCCGACCGCCGTCATCAAGGGCTTCAACCTCGCGAGCGAGTACGCCCGTGAGCAGGTCGACGAGGTCGCCACCGCGGTCGACCCCGACGACACCGAGACGCTCAAAAACGTCGCCGAGACGTCCATGACCGGCAAGGGCGCCGAGCTCGACAAGGAGACGCTCGCCGACCTGGTCGTTCGCGCGATTCAGGGCGTCACCGTCGAGGCCGACGACGGCTCGCACGTCGTCGATCTGGCGAACCTCAACATCGAGACCCGTACCGGCCGCGCAGCCGGGCAGTCTCGGCTCCTCTCGGGCGCAGTCATCGACAAGGACCCGGTCCACGAGGACATGCCGACCGACTTCGAGGCGGCGAACGTTCTGCTTCTCAACGACCCGATCGAGGTCGAGGAGGCCGACGTCGACACCGCCGTCAGCGTCGACTCCCCCGACCAGCTCCAGAAGTTCCTCGATCAGGAGGAAAAGCAGCTCCGCGAGAAGGTCGACCAGATCGTCGACTCGGGCGCCGACGTCGTCTTCTGTCAGAAGGGCATCGACGACCTCGCACAGCACTACCTCGCGAAGGAGGGCATCCTCGCGATCCGCCGCACGAAGAAGTCCGACCTCGCGTTCCTCAAGAACGTCCTCGGCGCGCCGATCGTCAGCGATCTCGACTCGCTCACGGCGGAGGACCTCGCGGTCGGGTCGATCACCCGTGACACCGAAGAAGAGCTGTTCTACGTCGAGGGCGAGGACGCCCACGGCGTCACGCTCCTCCTGTACGGCACCACCGAGCACGTCGTCGACGAGATCGAGCGCGGTATCGAGGACGCGATCGACGTGGTCGCGACGACCGTCTCCGACGGGCGGACGCTCCCCGGCGGCGGCGCCATCGAAGTCGAACTCGCGAGTCGGCTCCGCGATTACGCCGACTCCGTCTCCGGCCGCGAGCAGCTCGCCGTCGAGGCGTTCGCCGACTCGCTCGAACTGATTCCGCGCGTGCTCGCTGAGAACGCCGGGCTCGACTCCATCGACCTGCTCGTCGACCTCCGCGCGGCCCACGAGGCCGGTGAGACCGACGCCGGGCTGAACGTCTTCTCCGGCGAAGTCGAGAACACGACCGAAGCGGGCGTCGTCGAGACGGCCCACGCGAAAGAGCAGGCCATCGCTTCCGCCACCGAGGCGGCGAACCTCGTGTTGAAAATCGACGACATCATCTCCGCGGGTGACCTGTCGACGTCCGGCGGCGACGACGAGGGCGGCGCCCCCGGCGGGATGGGCGGCATGGGCGGGATGGGCGGCATGGGCGGTGCGATGTAACTGGCAGGAAGGCCACATCCCTTCGCTCCGACCGCGTCGTACCGTGTTCTGTGAACACACTCGTTTTTTTGATACCACGCGCCTTCCGGCTCGGATCAGCGCCCGTAGCGTGTGTCTTTGCTGTCATCGTCTGTGCGTCGTCTCTGGCGAGCCACGGCGCTCGGTGTTGGTCTGGTGTCGGACCCGCTGTGAGAGGTGGCGTTCGCTGCTCGGGTACGCAACGGAGGATTTTACCCGACCGCCACACAGGTGTCGAACAATGCCGGATCCGTATGCGGAAACGCGGGCCCTCCTCGACGAGCGTCCCGACGTCGAGGAAGCGGTCGAGGATATGCTGGCTGTTGACACGGAAGGGCCGTGGACGTTCGAGGATATCGAGGCCGATTCCGGGACGTTTGGTGAGCTTGTCTCGCGTGGGATCGTCCGCAAGACGGACGCTAACACGTACCGTGTCGCCGATCCCGACGCGGTGCGTGCCGCCGTTGCTGGCGAGACGCGTGACGACACCTCCGCTTCGTCAACGGCGAGTACGACGGCGCTGCAGGGTACACAGAGCCGCGTTCAATCGACGTTCGACACGTGGACGGCAGCACTCCACCGCGATCTCCTCGTTGGGTTGGCGGCTGTGCTCTCGTTCCTCTTCGTGTTCCGGATCTCAGCGTTTGGGAGCGTGTTTCGTGACGATCGTACCGTGCTCCCCGGCAACGATCCGTACCATTACTTGTATTGGGCCGAGCGGCTCACCGAGGCGGATATCGATCCGTTCGCGTTCGATGCCATCGCTGACGCGCTCGGCGGCCGTGCCACCGGTGAGCCGCTCGTGTACACGCTCGGGTGGTGGGCCACTGAGCTCGTCGGCGGCGGGACCGGCGATGTGATTCGAGTCGTCGCATGGTTACCCGTGATCGCGGCGCTCGCGGTCGGTCTCGGCGTCTATCTGATCTCCGTCTGGACGACAAACGACGAGCGAGTCGGGCTCGCAGCGATGTTCGTCTTCGCGCTCTTGCCGGGCCACGCGCTGTACTCCGGACTCGGTTTTTTCGACCATCACGCCTTCGATTACCTGTGGTTGACGCTGTCGATGGTCGGCGTCGTCTGGCTGGCCCGTGATCACGAACTGCGAGAGCCATCTCGGCGGCTCGGGCACCTCACGTCACCAGCCACGTGGCTGGTGGTCGGGGCGCTTGCAGTCGTGTTCGCCGTCATGGCTCACTCCTGGAACGGCTCACCGATCCTCCTCCTCGGACTCGCGGTGTACGTGACCGTACGGGCGACCGCTGATCTCCGGGCCGGGTGGAACCCGCTCGTCGCCACCACGCCGATCGTCGCGGCGCTGGGGGGCGGCTTCGGGCTCGCGTCGCTACTCCACACCCGGGCCGGGTGGCAGGAACCCCTCGCCGTCTACGCGCTGTTGCTCGTCGCTCTCGGGGCCGTGTTCGTCTCGGGGGCCGCCGCGGTACTCCGGCGTCTCGGGGCTCACCCCGCCGTCCATCTCGGCGTCTCGGTAGCGAGTATTCTCCCGTTGTGGGCCGGTCTGACGACGTTCCGACCGGATATCGCCGCTCGGTTTCTCGACCGGATCAGCGGCTCGCTGTTCGGCCGGGAGGGGATCGCTGAAACGCGAAGCCTCTTTGCAGCCGATTTCGGCGTCATCTTCGGCCCGATCGACCACTTCGGCTGGTTCCTCTTCTTGGCGCTGCCCGTGCTCGGGTGGGTCGGTTGGCAGTGTGTGCGCTCTCACGAGCCGCGGTGGCTGGTCTCTGTCAGTTACGGCGTCGTGTTGGTGACGCTCGCGCTCGTACAGATTCGCTTTGCGGGCGAAGCCGCGGCGGTCGTTGCCGTCTTCGCCGGGGTCGGACTCGTCTACCTGCTCGCGATTATCGACGTGGCCGAGCGACCCTCCCCGTTCGGCGAGCGATCGACGCGGGTGCAGGTCGATCTCTGGCCGACCGGGTTCTCATGGCATCAGATCGGGTACGCAGTTGGTATCGTGCTGCTCGTGTCGAGTCTCAGCCTCTTCATGGTGCCCGCGATGATGGACACCGTCGCCGCAAGCGACGAGGAAGTCGAGACCATCGAGTGGATCGACGCGGACGCCGCCGAGAGCGAGGGGCCGACATACGTGCTCAACGACTGGGGACGCAGTCGCATGTTCAACTACGGCGTGAACGGCGAATCCGACGGGTACGGATACGCGTTCAGCACGTATCGGTCGTTTATCTCGGATACACATCCGGACTCGTACGCCGGGGAGTTCAGCGATCGGGTCGGCTACGTCGTTCTCGACGACGTCGACACCGACATCCCCCCAGCGTCCGGCTACGCGCAGCTGTACGAGGCGCACGGCAGCGCGACCGGCGCGGCAGACGGATCCGGACGGTTCCAGTTGGCGTTCACCTCGACCGACGAGACGCTCAAGGTGTTCAAACCGGTTGCGGGGGCGACGATTACAGGCGAGGCCGATCCCGGTGCGACCGTCTCCGTGCAGGCGAACGTGACCGCGGCGGGTGAGACGTTCACCTACGAGCGCCGCACCACCGCCGATGACGACGGCACGTTCGAGATCACCGTTGGCTACGCAGGTGACTACCAGATCGACGGTCCGGTCTCGGAGTCAGACGCGACGCCGATCTCGGTCACGGACGACGCAGTACACTCCGGTGAGACGTACGCGCTGTAACCGACCCCACCCTACTTCGCTCGCCCTGACGGGCTCGCTCGTTGAGGGTGTCGTCAGAAGCGAAGCTTCTGACTGCTAACCAGAAATCTCCGATTTCTGGTGATGGGGCTTTGATGTGGTCCTCGCCGTCAGTTGACGCGACGGGGCGTTTTGTGCGCCCCGCCTACCGAACGCCCTTCGGGGTCGGCGAACCCACCATTCGGGGCCGGGCTACTGCGACCCGTACTGCGCGGGACTTGCGCCAGCACAGCACTACCTAGCGATACGGTCGGGTGCAAATTAAACGTTGCACAGTATCATGTCGGTTTCCTCTCCGGCCTACTCGCTCCCTTCGGTCGCTCTCTCCTCACGGGCCGCAGGCCCGTTCGGATGGTCAGCGGGACCTTCGGTCCCGCACGACTTGAGGCCGGAGGCTCTACCTCGAAGTATGCTGAACGTACCAGCGGTGTCGGCTCGACTGCCACCGGCCTTCCGATGTCAGTAGCCGGTGTGCGGTGTATTCGGTCTCATCATGCTGCCGTCACGGACATCGTTGTCCATTTATATCGTGGCCTCGTAACAGGTAGCTAATGCTTTCCGGGTGGGAGTATCGGCTGCGTAGCGTCGGCGGTGTCGCAGTCATTACTGCGCTCGCGGTCACGGTCGCAAACAGCGCCCCCGTCCACGCGCTCTTCGCCCGACTTCCGATCGTCGGACGGCTCGCGGTCGATGCGCCACTGGGCGCCGAACTACTGTTCGAGATCGCGACGACGGTGGTCGTCGTCACCCTCGCGTTTTTCCCGCTGTACAAGCCGCGGCCGCGACGCATCCTCGACACGGTCGCTCTGACGCAAAAACGGGTCATGGTGGCGGTGCTCACGCTCGCCGCGATCGGCTACTTCGATTACACGTATCGGCTGCCGCGGATGACCGTTCTCGCGATTACACCGATACTGCTCGTCACCCTCCCCGCGTGGTTCGTGTGGATTCGGTCGCGGCCAAACGGCGAGGCGAAGCGGGCGATCATCGTGGGCGACGACCCGGATACGATCGACGAGCTTGCAGCCGACGTCGACATCCCACTGACGGGCTATCTCTGTCCGACGAGCGTCTTCAACACGAGAGCGCCACAGAAATCGGCGGCACCGATTGCAGACGGCGGACTCCAGATCGCCGGGCTGAATCGGCTGGGCGGGCTCTCGCGGATCGAGGACATCCTCGTCGAGCACGACATCGACACGGCCGTGTTGGCGTTCGAGCAGACGGATCGCGCGGAGTTCTTCGGCGCGCTCGACGCGTGTCACGAGCACGGCGTCGACGTCTTCGTCCACCGCGACCACGCCGATCGGGTGTTGACAGCTGACACCGAGGTCGGGACGCTCGTCAACGTCGACGTCGAGCCGTGGGACATCCAAGACCACATGCTCAAGCGCGGGTTCGACGTGGCGTTCTCGCTGGTCGGGTTGGTGGCGTTGAGCCCGATCATCTGCCTGATCGCGCTGGCGATCAAGCTGGACGACGGCGGGTCGATCCTGTACAGCCAAGAGCGCACTGCGGTCTTCGGCGAGACGTTCGAGGTATACAAGTTCAGGTCGATGGTGCCGGAGGGCGCCTCCGTCGAGCCCGTCGACGACCGGGACAACGACCGGATCACCCGGGTGGGGGCCGTTCTCCGTCAGACACACCTCGATGAGATCCCCCAACTGTGGTCGATTCTGGTCGGGAACATGAGCGTCGTCGGACCGCGAGCGGTGTGGACCGAAGAAGAGTCGCTGTTGGAAGCCCAAGAGCAGTCGTGGCGGAAACGGTGGTTCGTGAAGCCGGGACTCACGGGACTCGCACAGGTGAACGAGGCGAAAAGCACGGACCCCCAGGAGAAGCTCCGGTACGACCTCCAGTACGTCAAACAGCAGTCGTTCACGCTCGACATGAAACTCGTCGTTCGCCAGATCTGGACGGTCGTGATCGACGTTATCGCGACGATCCGTAGATGACTGCTGTTGGGGGGATCGTGTTGCGTTGGTGGTTGTTTGGTAGTTGGTACAGTCGACCTTCTCTGATTGAAAGTGAATAAGGATTTTAGCTTCACGGGTCGAATGCGACCGGCAGGCTTCCTTGATCAAGTCCTCACGACGTCGATTCAGCGGCGGTATCAATGAGCGAGTAGGCTTTTTCGCGGAGATTCCCAGTCATGTGAAGCCCATGGGAGTCAATCCGTTTTATGAGAGTGTACGCTTCTTCTCGATCCAATCCTTCCTCAACAGCCCGGATAATAACACCAACCGTCCCAGTGACTGTCGCGCCAAGCCCGCGGGCCGTGGTCCGAACACGCTGGTCATCTGAGACGACGCCGACCGGTCGATCCTCAGCAGTATAGGCCAAGACAGCAGCAATCAGAGAGACGTCTCCATTCTGTTCTTTTTCACCGAGGACCTCTTTGGCTTGCTGAACTCGGTCTTGAGCAGCTGGATCGGTCGTCTCAACCGCATACTGATCAATGAACCGACTCAAATTTGTCTGTGCGGGTTCCGTCGTGACTTCATTTTGGACTGTGGGGAGGATAATAAGCTCGCCAGTAAAGCTTGTAAGATGTTTGAGTTCGCCGATGGTACCGAGTGCAATAAGGGTCGTCGCGTCGAGAAAAATTCGCGTCACAGTTCACGCGCAGCAGCAGCGTCAGATTCGATATCTTCTGGAGACAGTTGGGTTGTGAGATTGTGTTCACGGGCGATCTCGAGCCACTCTGCGAGACTCACACCGGCAAGCCGAGCTGCCTCGTTAACCGAGAGTTCACCACTTTGGTACCGTTCAATGGCGACACGTCGACGGATGGATGAGAGACCCTCTGAGAGTGCTTTGCGAATGACTGTACTCTTGTCTTCGTCTAACAGCTCACTCACCGCTTCAAGCTCGTCTTCATCATCATCGGGAACCCGGGCACTGATCGAAGGCATGTATACACAGTAGTACACTGTGATACATAACCGTTTCTCTCAGGAGAAACGATGTCGACTGGTGTCTGTGGGCAAGGAAGCGCCGGTCTCACGGAGGAACAAGGTTGGTACCGTGGCTTTCTCCCTGTTCCTCCGTGACTGAACGTGTTCTGCCCAAACTCGTAGTCAGTGTCGCGAGCGTTGACGTACTCGTCGTTGCCCTTTCGATCCGGTACGTAGTATGGACCGCGATCAGCTTGGTGGAAAACAGGGGACTCAATGTCCAGTCCGGTGTGTCGCTATGGCTACACCCGCTACAGACGGTGGTCGAAGCGCTTTCTCGGACAGTCGTGGTTGGGTGTCGTAACGGCGCTGTGGTGACACACTCTTTCTTCGAAGGCCATGCCGCGATGGATCGCGAACATGCCGTGGCCGGTGTTATGACGTCCTCAGTGATCCACCGCCGGTGGCCATCAACGCGAGTAGCGGTCACGCGGTCGAGTGCTCGGACGTCGCCTAATCGGCGGTCATCGCTGCTTGCAGAGATGCCGGCTCGCTCGATCAGCGCTGAGCGGCCAAGTGGTTGGTCTGCACGGAGCAGCGTTGCGTACAGCTTCGTGGCTGTCGGCGTGAGGTCCGGCCGGAAGCGCTCGGGTGGGAGGGTGGCCGCTGCGCGTTCAACCGCAGTCGGCGTCGGCGTTCGAGACTTGTTCAACGCTCGTAGGAGGCTCTCAACAGCGTCGTACGGACACGCTCTCTGAGATGTGTCTGATGTGCCAAACGAGCGGAGACACAAGCGTACAAGCCGCCGCCGTTCACGTGGCGTCCATGCGACGTCGTGAGTTGTCGCGACCTCGTCAATCACCCGCCGGATGGCGGGGTACGTCGTACCGTCTCGAACAGGGATCGCAAGAGTGGGTGCTTGTTCGGTACCGTCTGCGATTGCCTCACGGACCGTGGCGAGTTCCTCGGTGAGTGCACTCGTGATCTGATCGCGGAGCGCAGTGACTGTCGGGCCGGCAAGCACCCACGACATGGTAAGATCCATTTGTGAGTGTGGTTCGACCTCGTAGGGAAGCCGCCGCCGCAACTTTGCGGGCCGGTCTTCGAACAGCATCCGATATCCTGAGTGAATCCCGTAAACGGATTGTTTGGGGACGGTGTAGCGAAGAAACTCACACAGATCCTGCAGTTGCGTGGGGTTCCGAGCGAGTGACTCGGTATCGGGAACTCTGATGGTGGTCGTGAGATCGATTCCGGCTGCGTGGTACAGCTGCGTGGCCGACGCGATGAACCCATGCAGATCTTCGAAGAGCTCGCTGCGGGCGGCTGTATCGGTGCTGGTCGAGAGCTCTGCGACACGAGACAAGAGTCGATCTCGAACGGTCGTGATCCGCTCGCGCCACGCCCCGTAGGTGGCTTCATCGTCGCTGTACCAGCCGATTTGGTGGCCACGGCGGAGGAGACGTGCGACATCGTGATCAGGGTCGTCATGGAGCGTCTCAAACTCGGAGCCGACCTGTGAGGGCGTCAGGATCTTTGAGAGTACCTTCTCGCTCAGTCAACGTTGAGCTTGAGCCATGGGACATTCAAGATCACATGATTAAGCGTGGGTTTGATGTTGCGTTCTCGCTGGTTGGCTGGTGGCGTTGAGCCCTATCATCCTCTTGATTGCGGCAGCGATCAAGCTGGACGATCTCGGGGCGATCCTATACAGTCAGAAGCGCACAGCGGTGTTCGGGGAGACGTTCAAGGCGTTCAAATTCCGGTCAATGGTTCCCGAGGGTGAATCCGTCAAGCCCGTTGACGACGCGAAAAACAGTCAAATCACCCGTGTCGGACGGCTGTTACGACAGACGCATCTTGATGAAATCCCACAGCTGTGGTCGATACTCGTTGGGGACATGAGCGTCGTTGGGCCGCGAGCGGTGTGGACCGAGGAAGAATCGTTACTGGAAGCGCAAGAACGCTCGTGACGCAAGCGATGATTCGTCAAGCTGGGGCTCACGGGACTCGCGCAAGTGAATGACGCAAAGAGTACAAACCCGAAAGAGAAGCTACGGTACGACCTGCAGTACGTCAAACAGCAGTCGCTGACATTCGATCTGAACCTCGTCGTTCGACAGCTGTGGAAGGTCGACGTTGATGTGATAGCGACAATTTGCGGGTGGCTGGTGGCGTCGCGTGTGGACTCTGGAGTCGCTTGTGGTTCGAAATTAGGTTTGTGCGAGGGACTGGACGGACTGACGAACGGGAAGAGTCCGTCACTACAGACCCACTCCACCGTGTCGAGTGTTCTTGTGAGGTGTGTACTCTTGGACTGAGATGAAAGACCCCACCGTGTCGAGTGTTTTAGCGGGTCGTGAGGTGTCCTATGACACCCCACCGCGTCGAGTGTTTTGAGTATCTAGGTCATTGAGTTCTGGATACACCCACACCCCACCGTGTCGAGTGTTCCACGGGATAGAGAAGAGTCAGTGTGAACGTCGCTATGCCCACTACATCTCACGATTTGAAAACAGAGCACGCTAGACGTTCACTCATTTTTCAACTCAACTGTTCGTCCAAATGGCACAGGATGAGTGACTTCCCACCCTGTCGAGTGCTTCGTATTCGATTCGCTTCTTATTTCATATGACGCACTCGACGTGGTGGTTTTATTAGAAACGCAGAAAGAGTGGTAGTTAGAGATGCCGACGTTCACTCGAGACACGGATATCTTTCGTGACGAGGATGTCCTTCGTGAAGATTACCAACCCGACACCATTACAGCTCGAGAAGATGAGCTTGCGGCATACAAAACGGCACTCCAACCGGTTGTAAACGGGGCACAGCCGCGAAATATCTTCTTATACGGAAAGACCGGTGTCGGAAAAACCGCTGTCTCTCGATATCTTCTCAAACAACTACAACAAGATACTGCGGAGTACGACGATGTCGATCTGTCTGTCGTGTGGTTGAATTGTACTAATCTATCCTCGTCGTATCAGGTGGCCGTAAATTTGGTTAACACGCTTCGATCTACGGACAAACAAATTAGCACGACTGGTTACCCACAACAACGGATATTCAATTTGCTGTACGACGAATTGGAAGCTATTGGCGGCACGATTCTGCTCGTCTTCGATGAAATTGATCATATCGGGAGCAACGACGAGATTCTCTATGAGCTGCCGCGTGCACGAGCGAACGGATATCTGAGCGACGCGAAACCGGGCATCATCGGAATCAGCAACGATTTCGGCTTCCGCGATGAACTCTCGCCGAAAGTCAAGGATACACTCTGCGAAGAAGAGATTCATTTCTCGCCGTACAACGCTCCAGAGTTGAGAGCGATTCTCAACCAGCGATCTGAGGCCGCACTGTATGATGATGCAACCGGATCTGGCGTTCTGTCGTTGTGTGCTGCAACCGCAGCTCAAGACACGGGCAGCGCACGACAGGCGCTCGACCTTCTGTATAATGCGGGAGAACTCGCACGCGGCGAGGATCGTGTGCAAATCGTCGAACAAGACGTCCACGATGCACGCGAGAAACTCGAGCAGAGCCAGATCGAACACGGCATGCGTGAGCTGACAAAGCATGGGCATTTGGCGCTCGTCGCCGCACTCGACCTCGCGTTACAGTGTGAGACACCCGTGCGTGTTCGGGATATTTTCCCGCGATATCGAACGATTTCCGAGGATTCAGACGTCGATCCGCTTGTTCGGCGCCGGATGCATGATCACCTAGCCGACTTAGCGATGCTCGGAATTCTGAACCGGCATGGCCGTAACGAAGGTCGATCGGGCGGACAATACTACGAATACGAGTTTGGAGTTGACCTCGAACTAGTCATTGAGGCCGTCGGCGAATTCGACGCTATTGCACTCCCCAAGAAAGTCGCACGTTCAGTTCAAGCGTCGTCGATGGGGAGCTAATGGAGAAACACTCGACACGGTGGGGTGGGTCTGTTCACTAACCGTAGAACCCGTAAGAGAATCCCAGCACTCGCGACAGAACACTCGACACGGTGGGGTGTGAGAGACGTAGTCCAATGTATCGGTAGAGACCACCCTTTCAGCAGGGCTGCTTAGGAGTGCATCACCAGATTCGGCGGTAGTGCCTACGCTCTACTCTGCTTATTTTTAGTTCCAATAAAACACCTTTCTATTTCATTGCAGTTTTCTGGGTAGTCGATGTCGATCCATTAGCTGCCAAGCTCGAACGCGTCGGTAGTCTAGTCCGACTGAATGGGCGGATCGGTTGCGTCGACGATCCCGTCTCGTTAATCTTGTATTCCTACTTTTTTAACACTTTTTAATTATGCACTCAGATTACTGTCCGCTCTGACAGATCGCAACGTTCCTATGGGGACCGCGAGTAAACTGAAATAATCCACATCCTCTGGATAGATCAAACGTCCGAACTAATGACAGTTAAGCAAATAGTCTACTACAGTCAATCGATCAATACTGGCCTCCTAGGCCGAGTAGGCCACAATCAATAACACACACTGAATGGCTAACGACTCTGATTCAATTCTCGTCATTACGCAAAACTTTCCTCCAGAAACGGGCGCTGGTCCGGCACGCTGGGATGAGCTGACAAAGCGCTGGTCAGAGGAAAGACAAGTTACCGTCATCACATCTGCACCAGACTATCCGGAAGGAAAACTATACGACGGTTACGACAACAGTTGGCTTCAACGCGAGAAACGTGGAAACGTTGATGTCATGTACACGAAGACGATTACGTCGCCAAGCGGGAACCTACCTCGGCGAAGCCTAAAATTTGTCTGGTTTATGCTTATGTCGATGTTTGCTGGGATCGGGTACACCTCGCCTTCTGTAGTTATTTCGACGTCACCGCAACCGCTAACAGGACTTTCTGGCTGGATAGTTGCACAGACTAAACGTGCGACATTCGTATTCGAAGTCCGTGACTTGTGGCCAGAATCTATCACGGCAATCAGTGATTTCGATAACCAAATTATCCTCTGGCTGCTAGATCAAACAGTTCAGTTTCTCTATCGACGAGCTGATCAGCTAATTATTGTGGTTCCATCGTTCGTTGACCCGCTCAAAGAGTACGGTATCGACGAGACGAAGATATCATATCATCCAAATGGAATTGATCCAAGCTTCTATCAGGTATCTCAAACTCCATCAAACACCACCGCAGATGACGAGATGAATGTCACAGTCTCCTATGTCGGGACGATTGGGCGGGCACATGGACTCTCAGTCGTGTTAGATGCAGCACCAAAACTGGACGGAATACAATTTCGCATCGTTGGTGACGGTGCCGAACGAGAGCGGCTTGAAAGAGAGTCAATAAACTACGACAACATCGAGTTTACCGGCCGCCGGCCCAAAGAAGAGATTCCAGAGATTCTCTCTGAATCCGATATCGCGCTCGTCCATCTGCGACCAAACGAGCTGTTCACTAGAGCACTGCCGTCGAAGTTGCTTGAGTCGATGGCAGCTGAACTTCCTGTCGTGCTTGGAGTGCACGGTGACGCGGAGAGCATATTAAAAGAAGCGAACGCTGGGATTGCATTCGAGCCGGGTAACGGTGAATCGCTCGCGACAGCAGTCCGAAAACTCCGCGACAACCCATCACAACGGCAACAGTATGCAATATCCGGGCGACATTACGTCACTGAGAAGTTTGACTGGGATACGATCGCAGAGGAGTATTTGGATACAATCTCATCTCTCTCAGATTAAATTGGGATCCGCTATCGGGATTTGACTCCTGTTCCGATAGTGTACGTCCACGAGTCAAGTTCCAGATTCTCAAGCGTCGCTCTACCGTCGATGAAAACTGAGGGTCCGTCAGGATCCGCGTCAAGGTTATCCCATCGGATAGATTCAAACTCCTCGTGTGGGGTGACGAGGACGATCGCATCCGCACCGATGTCGTATATGTTCGCTTGGTCTATCGGATGGACGTCGAAGCTGTCGAACGAATCCAGTAGTGGATCGACCCCGTACACGCTAGCTCCGGAGTCCGAGAGCTCCTGCGTAATTTCGATAGACGGCGAGGCTCGAATCTCCTCGACACCCGGACGATACGTCAATCCAAGGACAATGACTGTGGCATCCTTGACATCGATCCCATTGGCGTGGAGGCCTTCGCGGACCTTGGATACGGTGAAAGATGGCATCGAATCGTTCACATCGCGAGCCGTCGAGAGGAGTGGAGATGGTGTCTCGAAGGGTTTGATCAAGAAGTACGGATAGTACGGGATACAGTGGCCGCCGACTCCAGGACCAGGATCATGGATATGGCAGAACGGCTGCGTGTTTGCGATTTCAATCGCCTCGCGGACATCGATACCTAATTCGTCGGTGAACCGGCCGAGCTCGTTCGCGAGTGCGATGTTCACGTCCCGATACAGTCCCTCAAAGAGTTTGACTGCCTCTGCTGTCGTCGAATCAGAAACCGCGAGCACACCTTCTGTATTGATCTCGTCGTATATCACGCTCGCAGCACGCGTGCTTTCGGCATCCACTCCCCCGACCACTTTCGGATATGCACCCCGAATGTCTTCGAGGGCACGCCCCGAGGACGTCCGTTCCGGACAAAACGCAACGCCGAAGTCGCCGCGTTCGAGGTCAGATTCGGTAAGAAGTCGCTCAAAAACGCGTTCTTCGGTTGTTTTGGGTGGAACAGTACATTCAACGAGAACCAGATCCCCATCATCGAGTCCCGTTGCAATGTCCGAGATCACTGCGTCGAGGATTGCGAGGTCCGGCTCCTTCTCCTCGGTTATCGGTGTCGGAACAATCACAACGTGGATAGAGGCGACCCGTGCTGCCTCTCGCGGATCCGTCGTTGCCCGGAGTGCTCCCTCCTCAACGAGGTCAGCGACAAGCGGTTCGAGACCGGGTTCACGTTTGACGTGACATTCACCAGCGTTGATCGTCTCGACGACATCAGGGTCGATATCGGCACCGATCACGTTCCCGCATGTCTCAGCGAACACGGAGGCTAAGGGGAGTCCCATTTTCCCGAGACCGTACACTGCGACAGGTAGATCACCGTTCGTGAACGCTTCAGCTTGGGCGATTTGGCTCACGGAAGCACCATAGATAGACGTGAGATCAGGGGTTGTGGTATCGGTTTCAGTCATCAGTGGCAGCGATCACCGGGTCGGCTTTGATCTCTCGTTCAATCTCCAACGCGACCGAAAGGGCATCGAGGCCATCACTAACTGTGACTTCGGGAATAGCATCTGTTTCGACAACCTCCAGGAAGGATTCGAGTTCCTTCTGTAACGGTTCGGCATTGTGAACTACCGGACGTTCAACGATGCTTTCGTGTGTGAATCTTACATCACCGTCCTCTTCGATGTATTCGGGGATCGAGTTTCGGTGGATCTCGATGGACTGGTCGAGGTAGTCGACCTCAATGAAACACTCCTCGGCAGTGATCTCAAGGGTTCTGACTTTTTGCTGGGTCTTTCGACTTGCAGTGAGGGACGCCATACGATCGCCCTCAAACTCGAGGAGTGCGCTGGCATGTCGGCCTTCTCTGGTTGCAGATCCGGAAACCGCGGTCGGTGTCTCACCGAATAGAGACAATACGATGTCGATATCGTGTATCATCAGATCGATCACGGCGCTGTCTTTGATCTCGCGGTCCGGTTCGGGTCCGAGGCGTCGAGCTCGAACGCTGACAATCGATAACCCGTCCACAATCCCCGTGAGTGCGGTAACAACGGGATTGAATCGCTCGATGTGACCGACCTGAACGGGAACGTCCGCGTTATCGACCTCCCTGAGGAGTTCGTCGCTGCGTTCGAGCGACCCAAGTACCGGCTTCTCGACGAATGTCGCGACGCCAGCATCGAGACACGTCGTTACCACGTCGTAGTGGTACTGTGTCGGAACAACGACAGAGATGGCGTCGACTGCCGCCAGCAGGTCCTCAGTGTCCATCGCTTTTGTTGCGTGCTTCTCGGCGACGTCTCTCGCTCGTTCCACATCGGCGTCAGCGATTCCAACGAGGTTCGCGCCAGTTAGTTCGTTGTACACGCGTGCGTGGTGTTGGCCCATTGAGCCGACACCGATCACACCAACATCAGTTTTGTTTTGTGTCATAATCGTGAATTACCTCAATCATTCGGTCGACATCTTTGTCCGAGACATTCGGATGAATCGGAAGTGAAAGGACTTCCTGTGCAGCCCTTTCGGCTTCCGGGGCCGACACGTCAACGCCCTCGTAGGGCGGTTGATCGTGAATACACTTTGGGTAGTACACACCATATCCCACCCCGTGATCGTCTAAGTATTCTTGAAGTGTATCTCGATCATCAGTACGGACCGTGTACTGATGGTATGCGTGTTCCCTGTTGGCGGGTTCAGTCGGTGTGACCAGACTTGTTTGGTCGATCCCACGAGTTAATCTGGCTGCGTTGGTCCGCCGTGTCTCGACGAACGCTGGGAGCCGATCGAGTTGAACACGTCCAATTGCGGCCGCCATGCTCGTCATCCGGAAGTTGTGTCCAACCGTCGCGTGTTCGTACGACTCCGTACGGCCGTGGTTGACAAACCGAGCGGCTGCATCCGCGATGTCGTCGCGATCAGTAACGATCATCCCACCCTCACCCGTCGTCATGTTCTTCGTTGGGTAAAAGGAGAAGCACGCCACGTCACCGAGGGACCCAGCACGCTTGTCGTGGTAGGTCGCACCGTGTGCCTGTGCGGCGTCCTCAACAATCGGCACGTCGAGATCGGCTGCAAGTTCCTGGAGGGGATTCATCGCTGCTGGCAACCCGTAGAGGTGGACTGGCATAATCGCGTCGACGTCATGTTCATGTGCGACTCTCGCGGCCGCATCGGTATCGAGGTTGTACGTTTCGGGATCGATATCAACGAACACCGGTTCAGCACCGGTAAATCGGATCGCATTCGCAGTAGCGATGAACGAGAATGGCGTGGTCAACACCGTGTCTCCCTCGCCGATCTCGAGGGCTTCAAGCGCAGCATGAAGTGCGGTTGTCCCGTTGGCAGTTGCCACCGCATGCTCAACCCCACAGTAGTCGGCGAACTCTTCTTCAAAGGCTCGGACTTCGGGCCCGTCAGCGAGCATACCGCTGTCGAGAACGTCTTCGACTCGTGCCTTCGTCTCGTCGCTCATTGTGGGGTTCGCTATCGGAATCGTCATAGATCGTTCCTCCGTGGGACGGCCTCCGGAAGCGATCGGTGTTCGGCCGGTGCACCGATTGCAAGCGTTTCGGGAGGTACGTCGTCAACAACGACCGACCCGGCGGCGACGAAGGAACGTTCGCCGACCGTAACATCTGGGAGCACGGTCGCGTTCGCGCCGATGGAAGCGTGATTCTCAATCGTCGGTCCGCGGAGCTCGGTGTCCTCGCGGACCGGATACGGGTCGTTCGTCAACACCGCGTGGGGGCCGACGAACACGTGGTCACCGATGGTCGTCTCGCTCGGGACGTAGACACCGGTCTGGAGGCTAGTTCCGGACCCGATCGTCGTTCGGCCGTCGATGACCGCGTTCGTCCCGACGAGTACGTCGTCACCTATCTCGGTCAGTTCCCGGACGAGCGCGTAGTGACCCGTCGAGAACCCGTCGCCGATGACGACATCGTCATAGATGATCGTCCCCGCGCGAACGGTCGCGTTGGCCCCGATATGTGGGTCGGCAGATCCGTCCGTATACTCGTAGCCGATCGTAGCGTGATCCATAGCGTTGATGACAGTCTCTGCTTAGAAACGAGTCGGCCAGTGCACGATAATCTTCCGATACGGGGACTTCGATCGCGGGACGATACTGACGACTTCGGAAACTCGATCGTAATCACGGGTATCTCAAGTGCTGTAGTACGCATTCGAGAGTGTGGAAAACCGTATCGAACGGTATATCAGGGATCTGTGGAAACCCGTATTCGACATGGACGTTCTCACGGTGGTCGGAGCCCGACCGCAGTTTATCAAGGCGTTCGTCGTCTCGCGCGAGTTACGGGTCGAACACGACGAGGTGCTCGTTCACACCGGACAGCACTACGACGAGGAGCTGTCCGACGTGTTCTTCGACGAACTCGGTCTCCCAGAGCCCGATCACAATCTCGGGATCGGATCGGAGAGTCACGCCACCCAGACGGCGCGAATGATGGTCGAACTAGAGGGGCTAGTCGAGGAGTACGACCCGGACGTACTGTTGTGTTACGGAGACACCAATTCGACGCTCGCGGCCGCGATCGTCGCCTCGAAGGTCGATGTCGAACTGGCACACGTGGAGGCGGGCCTCCGGAGTTTCAACCGGGAGATGCCCGAGGAGATGAATCGAATCCTGACCGACCACGCGTCGGACGTGTTATTCCCGCCGAGCGACCGGGCCGTCAGGCACCTCGAATCGGAAGGGATCACGGAGGGCGTGTACAACGTGGGCGACGTGATGTACGACTCGCTGCTCTGGGCGCGCGAGGTGGCGGCGGAGCGGTCAACGGTCCACGAGGACATCGGCATCGGGGACGAGGCGTACCTCCTCGCAACGGTCCACCGGCCGCGGAACACGGACGACCGGGACCGGCTCAAAACGATCCTCGCGGTCCTCGCAGCCGACCCGCGAGAGGTGGTGTTCCCGGCACACCCGCGGACAATCAACCAGTTGGAACGATACGACCTGTTGGAGACGGCAGAGTCGGAGCTCACGCTCATCGACCCGGTCGGGTATCTGGACTTCGTCACGCTACAGGCGGGCGCGGAGGTCATCGTGACCGACTCCGGTGGGATCCAGAAGGAGGCGTTCTTCCTCGGCGTGCCCTGTGTCACGCTTCGTGAGGAGACGGAGTGGGTCGAGACGGTCGAGGCCGGTGGAAACGTCTTGGTCGGTGCGGACGCCGACGCGATCGCAGAGGCACTAGCTGACCCGCCGCGCTCGTCGTCGGACGCAGAGCCCTATGGTGATGGAACTGCAGGCGAGAAGATTGTGGACGTTCTTGACGAATTATCCGAGTAGATCCTCGTACAGGGCAATGAGCTTCTCGGCTTCGGCCTCCCAACTGTACTTCGTTTCTACAAGTGATTGCATGGCTTCGATGTCGTAGTCGCGTTCAAGAGCGACTTCGACAGTGTCAGCTGCCGCCTCGGTATCGTCCTGTGGAACGACGTGTCGAAAGCGATCGGGGAGAAATCGGATCGCTGCATCCAATGGTGTCGTCAGCGTTGGAAGTCCAGCGTATAAGTATTCGAACTGTTTGGTCGGGATGGCTGTCTCGAACTCGGCGGTGTCCAACAGCGAGAGGCCGATATCCGCACCGTACAGATACCTGAACATCTCCTCGTAGTCGACATAGCCCGGGAACTCGATGTACGATTCCAAGTCGTGATCCCGAATAAACTGCGTAGCGCGTCGTTCATCTGTTTCTGTCCGCCACGTACCGAGCGCCCACAACTCAACATCGCGACCACGATCGTGAAGCTCTTTCAAAAGATTGAGGGATCGGTGGATTCCTCGGAGTTCACTCAGCCCACCAACGTAACAAAGGACGTCGTCGGAACGCCGTGCCTTGGCGTCGGTTTTCGACGGAAGGGATCCGATCCGCGGGAAGTTGTGTAACGTGGTAATTCGATCGTTTGACTGGACGAACCGCCGTCCAATCAAGTCGGTGGCCGAAACGATCGCGTCAAATCGGCTGGCAGCGAACTCTTCAATCCGTGGGATCGTGTAGGCGAGTGGGAGCGTTAGCGCACCCGGAATCCATTCTCGTCCTGCAGCTTTATGTCCGAAATTCTCGTGAACGTCGTACACCACGGCGCCGTCAGTCGTCTCGGCGAGATAGAGTCCGACGGGGATCAACTCCGGATCATGGAAGTGATAGATCGATGCGTCGAGACGTTTTGCCGCCTGAGCAGCTCGTGGAATACTTCGCCAGCGATCGATGCGTGTCTCGGCTGAACCGAGATCGACGAACTGGACGCCGTTTCGATCCTCCTCCGGCGTGTCGTGCGCGAGGAGTCCGACGTCGAAGCCTGCCTCCGCGAGACTGGTGGCCTCCTTGTCGAAAATCCGCGTATCGGTCGGTGTGTGAGCGGTGGTCAGGTGTAGGCTATCCATGATTGTCTATATCCTTTCGTTAATCATCTTGAGGACGCACGGGTATATCTCGCTACTTTAAGTTTAGGAAGTATACGTACTAAGTGAGGGTATACTATCCGGATTTAAATAGTACGCCATATCGAGTAATAATATGGAGCGCAGAACGTTCTTAGCTTTAGGAACATCCGTTGCGATTGCAGGATGTAATACCACCAGCAACTCATCAGACGCAGGTGGAAACCTCGGAAAAAATAGCACTGAGAATAGTCCGAATGAAGAACCACCATCTGAATTCGACCGGATCGTACAGATCGGTTCCGAAGATGTCTATGCGAAAGATTACGACCTATTAAACATCTCCTATAGTGAACGTCCTCAGTGGTTCTCCAATCCGTTTAGGTACCCCTCAGATCCACCGGATCCGGAGTCAGTTGAAGAGTGGCCGAATAGCTGGATGGCAGACGTACAAGGTCAAACCGGTCACCATCCTCTGCGAACGACACGATCTCTTGGGCGACTTTCGGATTGGTACCGCATGACTGGTGACGACGCCTACCTTCGAAAAGCTGAGCTGATTCGAGACGAACTAATTAATGAGCATACCACGAATGTGGGAGATTCGTTCTATTTCAATTACGGATTCGATCACCAGTTGAAGACGGATCACGTCCGAACAGCACCTTGGTTCTCTGGAATGACGCAAGGAACTGGACTTTCGGCATTTGTAAGCTGGTATGAAACGACTGGAGATAATAGTTGGCTGACAGATGCGGAACGAACGTATCATTCCCTCACGGACATCAAAGAGAATAGATCGGACCCGTACGTAACATATGCAGAATCGGACTATCTCTGGCTTGCGGAGTATCCGGAACCGAACGGATCAATAAAAGTTCTAAATGGGTTCGTGATCGGCCTTTGGGTTCATTTGAATACTGGCTCATAACCGGAGATGAACACGCAAAGAGGCTTGTTCAAGCCTATATGACGACGATAGAAAAACACGCGATGGATTGGCGGAATGAAGGTGAGCTCAGTTATTACGATCTGACTTCAGGCGATCCCGCACCAGAGCATTATCATCCATTACACGTGTTTCAATTCCGGCAGTTAGCTAAATACTCCGGGGAAGAGTATTTCGCACAGGTGGCACATGAGTATCTCCAAGATCGGCCTGATCTTGACTACGCGCGGTGTAATGATCTCCGATGCAGCTAATAGGAACTGTCTGGTTAAGCTAATTTGAGAAAGGAGCAGTTCGTTGGTTTCGATATCTATACTTAACCAAGAACGGGTCACTGAGACGCTAGGGACGGCGAATATTGGATATTTGGTGTGGGAAAGACAGTGACGCCCGTCAGGGCGTTGGCTGTCTGTTTTCTCGCAACCGGCTGTTCTCTCAATGAGACATAATGGGTTCTTCAGCTCTTCGGCGGAGGACGCTTTCATCAAGCGATCTTTCAGTGGGCATCTCATGTCGCTGATTGCATTAGCAACCCACCGACCGCGCAGTCATCAAGGATCGCTATTGACGAGACTGTTATCAAGATCAACGGTGAATGATCCTAATATATGGTATAATAAATATCGAGACAAAGTTAATTCTTGATGTGCAGTTGTTTGGGCAGAGTGACACCGATCCACTGTCTGCGTTCTCCCCCAGCCTCCACGAGAAACATGATCTCTCCGTCGTAACGTTTCTTATTGGTTCATTAGGTATAGTACTGTCTCTTTCGGCTGGGATTGAACCGTAAGATGAATTATACCGACCAAATCCTAACGGAAAATAGTTTCGTACCTCAACATGCGGATCAATTGTTTCCATAACTTGTGGGTGGGAATTTGGGTAAGCGTCCGCAGATTATTTGTGCAGTACGCACACTACTATAATCACTAGCGACGCATCAATGAATTGATGAACGAACGCCAGCTGAGAAGATATTAAGCTAGACAATGCTGTCTCCAGTATAAGCTACAAAATCGTTAGTCTAATACTGGTTAGTCAACAAGTTTGTATATGAAGCATTGGCGGGGCATCTCAGTAGCACTTTATACTTTTTCCTTGTCTATATTAGTTATATATATCTCTAGTCAAGATCTCTACCCATTTAATATCATTGACATCAACATTTCTGTCATTGCTATTCTTTTGTCTTGGTTAGTTATATTTTCTTGTTATTCAGTCATGTCATTTTCTGTGTCATCTCCATCTGGTATTGCTACGTGGATTCTTCTTCTGAATGTATATATACCCTCTATATTGATGATTCCTCTCATTAATGACATTACACTACAGATGTTATTGTATATTGTCACAATTTCGGCTGGACTATATCTAATCTCTAGATCCCCGTTTCTAAAAATTAAAGGCTTGCCGGATCTCAGCGTTGGCATTGGAAAACTTATATTTATTTCTATCTTATTAGTATTTTTGTTAGTAGCAATTTCAATATATTCTGGTCTACTCAGGGATACACTCAAACTGCTTTTTGTTACGGATATCTCACTGAGTACAGTCTATGACCTCAGATCTCTTTATTCGGATATTATCCTATCTTTGTCACTACTATCTAATTTGACCTCGTTATTAATGTATGTCATTTTACCATGGTTATTCTCAATAGGTCTCTTATACAAACATCTCGGATATATTGGAATTTCTGTTTCGGGGTGGGGCATAATATTTGTTATCGCTGGTTTCCGAAGTGCACTCATATTACCCTTAGTCATGTTTTCGTTCTATATTTTTGTATCTACGTACAGAGAATATACTTTATCTCTAATGTCTTTTAGTTTGAGTGTGTCAATATTCTGTGGTATATCCGTACACTTGCTTACTGATCATTTTCAACTTGTCTCACTAATTCGGAGATCTCTAATTACTCCTGGAACTAATTCTGGACTTTATTTTGATTTTTTCCTAAGAAATGAAAAAATATTATTCTTGTCTAGATCATTTGGATTTTATCCCTATGATGAACCTTTTACTAGCTTTCTTATGCAAGAGTACTACCAAACTGACGGTTCTCTAAATGCAAACCTCTGGGCTACTGGATTTGCCCGGGCTGGATTTATTGGTGTGTTTATCTCTTCCATCATCCTATATATGTTTTTAGTTGTGTATGATTCATTGGCAACTGACGTAGATTTCAGAATCTCAAGTATGCTAATTATAGCACAGATTATACCTCTTGCAAATAGCGGCATTCTAGTTTGGATAGTTAACCATTCTGGAGTGTTTTTATTACTATTGATTTTCATTCACCCACGCACGGTAAACAATCTATCGAGGGAAGACAGTGAGTACAAATGGAAACAGGTGAATAAGTAAGTATGAAGACAGTCCACCTAGCTTGGAGGCACCCAGCTGATGACACTCGAATTTTCCAGCGGGAATGCCAATCTCTGGGTGACCACGGGTTTAATGTAACCTATATTGTCCCAAGCTCAGAACCATCCGATCTTGAGCATATAACAGTTGAACCTATCTCATCGATGAACGGACAAAAATATCGGAGATATATTAATATAATTAGAGAATTCTATAAAAAGTCCTTGTATGAAAATGCGGATATTTATCACATCCATGAACCAGAACTCATACCGATTGGTGTTCTCTTAAAAAAGCATGGTAAGAAAGTTATCTATGATGCCCACGAACATACTTTCCATCATAAATGGTCCGCTCAGATTCCACTCTGGCAGAAAATTCCTGAGACGGTCGCGGCCGTCTCGTTTGAGAAGGCTGCCTCACTCTTGTTTGATGGCATTGTGGCTGCAACGCCGACGATAAAAGGAACATTTCCAGATGAAAAGTCGGTTACCGTAGCTAATTTCCCAAGACTAGAAACAGTAAATAAGATCGAACACCTCCCCTACGGCGATCGCTCAAATACTATCGTCTATGTGGGAGGTATAACAGAGATTCGCGGGATTAAAGAGATGGTACAGGCCATGTCATTGCTCCCAAGCCATCTTGATGTTCGCTTACAGATAGCAGGGAAGTTTAGTACGGATGACCTAAAAGAAGAGATCACCACTATGGAGGGATGGGAGAAGGTAGATTTTCATGGATGGGTTAGTCACGATCGGGTCTTTGAATTGTTGGGTCACTCTAAAGCAGGGTTGATCCCGTTCCATCCAACGACTAATAATGCGAACGGTCTACCGAATAAGCTCTTTGAATACATGGCTGCAGGTCTCCCGGTGATCGCGTCTGACTTCGAGAGCTGGGAGGAGTTTATCGAGAACCCCCCCTGTGGACGTTTCGTTGATCCGACGGATCCCTACGAGATCGCTGAACAAATTGAGTGGGTGTTTACCAATCAAGATTGTGCCGAATCTATGGGGGAAAACGCTAGAAAAATGGTTGAATCAGAGTACAACTGGGAAAGTCAGGAGGAGAAGCTCATCAAATTTTATCATGATCTTTAACGGAACCGATTCCAATCTATAGTCTGTAACGATTTCTATATGTACTATCTGACTACTCTGGACAAGGATATCAATTCACGACTGAACTGGTGATAAACCTAGACGCTGCGTTTCTCTCTAACTCGTTCACCACGTCATATTGCAAATAGCGTTGTATTAGATTGGGAACCTCTAGCTAACTCGCACGCAATACATATATCAATACTCAATTGGCTGACTGGATCCCGTACAACTCTGCATACTTTCCACTCTCTTCGATGAGTTCGTCGTGCGTTCCCGTCTCGGTAATTCTCCCCTCCTCGACGGCGTAGATCCGATCCGCGTTCTTCACTGTCGAAAGACGGTGGGCGATCGTGACGATCGCGTAGTCTCGATCCATCTCTTCGATAGCTTGCTGCACCTGTTTTTCGAGATTCGAGTCAAGGTCACTCGTAGCCTCATCCAATATTAACACGTCGGCGTCCTCCAGCAGTGCTCGTGCGAGCGCAACGCGCTGCTTTTGTCCACCTGAGAGCCGCACCCCATTGTCACCCAGCAACGATTCGTACCCGTCCGGAAGGTCGTCAATAAACTCGTCCACCTTTGCGATAGAACACACCCGATCCAGTTCTGCATCCGAAACATCCCGGTTTCCGAGCGTCAAATTGTACCGGAGCGTATCGTTGAACACGAACGGGTCCTGTCGAACCATCGAGAGCCGATCGCGCCATTCGGCGATGTCCATCTCGTCGATCGGGATCCCGTTTGCCCGGATCTCCCCACCGTTGACGGGATACATCCGCGCAAGCAGCGAAACAATCGTCGACTTCCCAGCTCCGGATTGCCCAACGAACCCGACGAACTCACCTTTCTCGACGATGAAGTCGATCCCCCGAAGCACCTCTTCCTCGTCGTTGTATGAGAAGTGAACGCCGTCGAACTTCACCTCCTCAATTTCGTCGGGGACTTCGCGAGTGGACTCTGTAGGCTCCTCGTACACCTCGAGCTCCTTGGTAAACTCCAGCGTGCGGACGAGATGGGGAAGGTGGTTTTCGATCTGGTAGTACAGGGTATTAACGAAACTCGCCTTCGGGCCGAGCCGGAACATCGCGAAAAGGAAGACCCCCAACTCCCCGACAGAGAGACTTGCGAAGGTCAAGGCGAGATAAATGAGAACAAACACTGATACCGCAACGACGAGGTTGTAGAAGTTGTTGATCGCCGCTTCGTTTCGACGCAGCGTGATCCGCGCATCTGTGTACTTCTCGACCGCCCGTGAGAAGTCATCAAACAGTTCCTCTGCCAGCCCAAATATTCTGACGTCTCGAATGCCCTGGGTCCCCGCTTGCGCCGTTTCTTGACGCATCTCGTTCGCCTCCGCGACCTCGTCACCCACGTCGTACCCGAATCAAGCATACGGCGGAAAAAGAGGCTGAAACCCCCTAAGACGACTCCTGTAATGATCGTTAGCGTGGGGGCGATGACTAGTGCGACAAGGAAGTACACACCCGCTAAGAAGGATGCCTCAGCGAACTTGATTACCCGCTGAATTACTCGTCCCGCATAATACGTCTGCGTGACGATCGCGTTCAGGATGTCGTCCGAGCCCTCCTTGTCGAAGTACTCGACCCGTGCATTCAGCGCGTTCCGGAATGCCCGCGTCTGGAGATCGCGAATGTAGTAAGTCCGTAGCGCTTCACGGAACCACGCGACGGCGAAGCTCGTCGTGTACCGGGCGACCATCACGAGCGAGACACCGACCACCACGTATCCCAGTGAAAAGGGGCTCCCGACGAACTCGTAGGCCGTGACGAACACCGCGAGCAGCCCGTCCGCCTCCGCAGCGGGGTCCTCCAGCTGGACGAGATCCACGATCGGAAGGATGAAACTCAGCCCCACACCCTCTAGGACCGCAGCGATGATGCCCAGAAGAATAATTACTGCAGTGTACTTCGGATTGTATCTCGCGACGTCGCGGAGGGCGTCGAGTTTCTCCCCCCGCGAAACCGACTCGGAGTCTGACGACATATGAAGGCTGACTGATCCGATTTCGGCAGGGGCGTCGGATAACCTCGTCGGTCTGTTCGTAAGCGCCGCCACCCTCCCGAACGTCGCCTTCGAGGGGTTCGTCTCGCCCGACGAGATTCACGAGCAGTTCCGACGCCCTCCCCGACGCCGTGGACGCCCTCCTCAACCACATCGATCGTCGACTCAGAACTGGGTAGCCCGCCCGAGCACGTCACCATATCCGTCTGCGAAAGACAATCCGGGCTCTCACACAGCAACGTTCGCCCTGTTTGGAGGCGTGTAGCCACGCACACAGATCCAGAGTGATTGCAAGTATCGAACCCACACCCCTCGATTCGTCTATTCTTATCCAGCAAAATACCCACCACTCGTGTTATGACGCATCGTCACACTCCAAAACTTCACACATCAACCGGATACACCCCTTGTTTCGTCTGTTCCACTTCCTAACAGAGCAGATCAAGCCGACTCAGATTCAATCGCGTCCCGCGTTTCGAGGACGATGGTCGGATCGAGTGCTAACTCGTACTGGTAGTGAGCGCCACCTGCGCGCCCCTCGTTGTGTTCGGTCCGTTCGAGGAAGCCGAGCATGGTGAGGTCGGCGAGATGGTTCTGGATGCTTTTGAGCGTGGTGAGTGGATGCTGACACCTGCTCTCGGCCACCCGAACATATACCCGTTGTACGTACTTCGATTTGGCAGGCGACGATCCGCTAACTTCGGGTTTCACAAGCGCTTCGAGGATCACGCTCCCCGAGTGCCACCTCACTGCCTTCCGTTGTCGTCGCCTGTTACATGGCATTCAGTGCGGGTGCGAGCAACGTGGCCAACGGGGTCGGTCCGCTGGTCGGAACCGGCTCGCTCGCGATGAGCTTATTCACGGGTACAAAATTAATAAATTGCAGATTGCCTATTAGTTGTCAGTTAACGGAACAATAGCCTTCAACTACCATTTGAGCTCCCGTTCAGCAAGAGTTTTCGGAATTTACTGGGTAGTGGAAAACAACTGTTCGTATTCCGTTGCCGCCTTCTTAATGGAGAAGTCACCTGCTCGCTCTCGTAACAAACCCTCATCAGTCGGATGAAGAAGCGCTCGTGTGAGTGCACTCTTCAACGAATCTGGGTCACCAACCGGTACCAGTTCACCGTACTTGCCGTCGACAAGCACCTCTGACGGTCCGTTTGGACAATTAGTCGAGACTACAGTCGTCCCACACGCCATCGCCTCGATGAGTACGAGCGACAGGCCTTCGACCCGAGAGGAGAGTGCGAAGACATCTGCGTGAGCCATGTACGGATACGGTTGCGTCACGAACCCTGGCATAGCGACCTCGTCCTCGATATCGAGCTCTGCGATCAGCGACTCATACTCCGAAGTCAATTCACCCCCACCGAGTAACATCAGTCGGACGTTCTCACGCTCTTCTAAGAGGAGTGCAAACGATCTGATGAGTGTCGGATAATCTTTCTGTCTGATGTGTCGCCCGACACTCAACACGACGTCAATACTGTCGTCATGGAACCACTGGTGAGACGGTGGCTCGTATGTCGTAGCGATCGCCTCCTCGGAGATAACCGGATTGTATATTGTGACGACTTTGTCGTCGGGTACTCGAGCCCACTCGCGTATGTCGTTAGAGACCCCCTTCGAAACGCCAACGACGTGATCCGCGTAGCGATACAGATATTTCGCTAAAATCAGGTCCGGTTTCTGAGTAATATCTCGAACTTTCGATTTGGTACTGTGCTCGGTCGCGATGACCGTTGTCGAAATCCTCGCCATGCGAGCGGCGACGATCGCCATCACGTTCGCTGCAGTCATAAACGAAATTAGAACATCGGGGCGGGTTCGACGGAGGTGACGAGCAAGCGGGATTGCTGACCATCGCATTTCGTTGACGGATAGTGAGGATAATTCGACTTCCGGCACGAGTTCGTCAATGAGATCTCCATCCTCGGTCACTACGAGGACCTCAACTTGATAGCCACACTCAGTTAGCTGATTAGCCAAATTAACTGTGACTCGTTCTGCACCTCCGATGGTTAGGTTGTAAATGAACAGCGTTATTTTTGAGGACATAATTATTGTATATAAGAATCGATTCGGTCTTGGAGAGGTCTGGGAAGACAGGCCAGTGCAGAACCGTACCATCCGTGTGGACTGAGTGGTGAGCAGAATATCGCTAACAGAAATTGTTTACTTGCTCGTGATCGCTTTTGTCTATCAAGTAACAAGCGTCCTGCTCTATAGTGATACATCACTTCTCCCTTTGAGGAGTCGTGCTGTTTTTTACGACGTTTAACTTCTCTTTTGATTCGATCCTCAAGCTCAGTTTCTCGTCCAAGATACTCACCAGCATAGGACTCATATATATCATTAACCGAATGTCTGCTGTATTGACTGGGCGTCAATCGATACTCGACAAGGGGTTCTGGAATTATTTGCAGAAAATCCTTACCGAACTCTCTAGACATTCGAATCCAGAGATCTAGATCCTGTGCATACTTGAATGGCTCGCGGTAATTATTAACGTGCTCTAGCGATGACCTTCGTATCATAACAGATGGATGAGCGACACCGGGACCCTGATTTTTTAATTGTTCTACGCTGCGACCACCTTCTGGATAGGTTTCCACTCCAAAAAATTCACCATTTGTCCCGATCTGGCGAGTATAGGATCCCACAACATGCACGTCTGGGTGTGATTCTAAATATTTGGCTTGTTTTTCGAGTCGGTTAGACAATGAGATATCGTCAGCGTCCATTCGGGCAATATATTTTCCTGATGCCTTTCCAAGCGCGATATTTAGTGATCTTGGAAGACCAATATTTGTGTCATTCTGTATCAATGAGATTCGACTGTCTGAAAATTCCTTGATTAGGTCTACGGTTTTGTCATTCGAACAATCATCAATAATTATCAATTCAAAATCGGTGATAGATTGATTAAGGATACTGTTAATCGAATTCTGAATATATTCTTCTTCATTGTATGCAGACATTACGACCGATATCATTGGACAGTCACACATTGAAATGTGAGTCTATAATTTTGGGATGATCTCGATCAAAAGACTTCATGGAATATTTTTCGTTGTCGGGGGGTTCCCTGTCCCCAAGCTGGTATCCCTGTTCGAAGCGTTGAGGATCCAAGTCTGGAAGTTTATAATGGCAGTACTCTCCAACATCTTCCGTATCAACATGATGAATGTATCTATGATTTCCCCATTGATCAGAAAGAGATGTTTTAGATCGTGACCTCCCTACAAGTCCCACATCCCGAGTTGGCCAAATAAATGTATCTGGATAGATTTTGTGAGGCATATTATTGTACTCCCGCTGTTCGTAGTCGAGTGTATATTCGTCGAACGATTTCAGGAATGTTAATTCTGTTCCAGTTAGTAACCCGAAGTCGGTTTCAGAGTTCGTAATAGCAAATGAGTCGATCAGCTCATCTGTGTAGAATTGATCTGCGTCGTATGTCATGAACCATCTCCCCGGTTCCCACTTGTCAGAAATAGATATCATATGATTAAATGTAATTGCTTGATTGCGACGATACGCAACAGTACGCAGCATGGAATATAGTGAATTTGCTCGGGGAACATTGAGAAGGTTTTTAATATTATTTGAGGGATGATTAAACAGTGAACTCTTTATTGATCCTGTTGTCGTTGGTCGTTTGGCTGATATCATTTTTGCATTTTTTGTTTCCTCTATAAATTCAGAGATTATCTCTCGAGTCCCATCTGTAGACCGATTTTCTTTTTTTGGATCGAAACAACCATCGCAGATTATCACTTCCATCGGATTAATAGATTCAATTTGTTCTAATGAAGGCTTGATCCATCGTTTTTCATTCCAATACGTTGCTAATATGATGATGTTATTTTTGTTCGGCATTTGTAATAGAGATATTTACTATCATTATCTATCTAAATAAAAATTGTTATTTATCTCTCTTGGTTCATATTCAGACATATAGATTATGAACTTTAGCTGTTATATAGCTATATAGCATATCTAATAACCTAATTCGATCGATAAATACATTATCATCAGATATCACTGGCCGGTATGGGAGATGTGTCTCGTGCTGGCGAGATCTTACTACAGGAGGGGCCGAAAGAGTTGTTTTTCAGATCCATTCATTTCTTTAACGAAAAAGCGACTGATAAATTTTGGTCTGTATACTATAATTTGAAATCAGGTATACTTGGGAGTCAGGTTGTTAGTATAAATGGAATAAAAGTAGATCTAGACTACGATATTATTTCAGACTCGATGAAACATAAACTTCGGACAAAACACTATGAAAACGCGGAAGCAGAGCTGATTGAGAAAAATTTGAACAGCCAAGTTCCGGTTGTTGACCTAGGAGTCGGTATCGGTTACACGAGCTGTGTTGCCGAAAACCATTTAGATGATGATGTACCTGTTATCGGAATTGAAGCTAATCCAAGTATGATTCCAGTGATTGAGAGGACAAAAGAATTGAATGATTCACAGTTCTCAATTATACATTCTGCATATCATTCTACAGATGACTACATCAACTTTCATGTAGCTGCTGATTTCTGGTCATCAAGTACGTATGATCGTGAAAATAGAGAACAAAAGGAGACAAAAGTACCTGCAAAGTCGCTTAAGAATATTCTAGACATGACTGAGTATCCTGATAAGATTCAATTGGTTGCCGACATAGAGGGTGCTGAGCACGATCTTATAAACAATGAGTTGGATATTTTAAAGGAGCATTGTGAGGCAATAATTATCGAACTACATTCATATGTAGAAGAAGATACTGACTATTACGTCTCGAAATTAACAGAAAATGGCTATGAACTGGTCGAGTCACAGGGATCTGTTTACTACTTCAAACAGTGAATTTTGAGCAAATCAGATAGACTGAGACTGTATTCCATATAATTCTGCGTACTTTCCGTTTTCTTCAACGAGATCCTCGTGTGTCCCTGTCTCGGTAACTCTTCCCTCCTCAACCGTGTAGATTCGGTCCGCGTTCTTCACTGTCGAGAGCCGGTGGGCGATAGTGACGATCGCGTAGTCGCGATCCATCTCCTCGATCGCCCGCTGAACCTGTTTCTCCAGATTCGAGTCGAGGTCGCTCGTCGCTTCGTCTAAGATTAACACGTCGGCGTCTTCCAACAACGCTCGCGCGAGCGCGACGCGCTGTTGCTGCCCACCGGAAAGCCGAACCCCGTCGTCGCCCAACATCGAGTCGTATCCGTCCGGCAGCTCGCCCATGAACTCGTCTACCTTCGCGATCGCACACACGCGATCGAGTTCCTCCTCAGAGACGTCTCGGTTTCCGAGGGTCAGGTTGTACCGGAGCGTATCGTTGAAAATGAACGGGTCCTGCCGAACCATCGAGAGCCGGTCGCGCCACTCGGCGATGTCCATCTCGTCGATCGGGACCCCGTTCGCTCGAATCTCCCCCTCGTTGACGGGGTACATCCGCGCGAGCAGCGAGACGATCGTCGACTTTCCGGCGCCAGACTGGCCGACGAACCCGACGAACTCGCCTTTTTCGACCGTGAAGTCGATCCCACGGAGCACGTCTTCCTCGCCGTTGTACGAGAAGTGAACGTCGTCGAACTCGACCTCCTCAATTTCGGTGGGGACCTCCCGGGTCGACTCGGTTGGCTCCTCGTACGCCTCCAACTCCTTGGTGAACTCCAGTGTCCGAACCAGATGTGGCAGATCGTTCTCGATCTGGTAGTACAGGGTGTTCACGTAACTCGCCTTTGGGCCGAGCCGGAACATCGCGAAGAGGAACACGCCCAGTTCCCCAACTGACAGGCTCGCGAACGTCAGTGCGAGGTAGATAAGCACGAAGACCGAGACCGCAACAATCAGATTATAGAAGTTGTCGATCGCCGCTTCGTTCCGGCGAAGTGTGATCCGTGACTCCGTGTATTGGTTCACTGCACGGGAGAAATCGTCGAACAACTCCTCTGCGAGCCCGAAGATTCGGACATCCCGGATACCCTGTGTCCCGGCCTGAACTGCCTCCTGACGCATCTCGTTCGCGTCCGCGACCTCGTCACCGAGATCGTATCCCGATTTGAGAACCTTGCGGAAAAAGAGGCTGAATCCGCCGAGGACGACGCCGGTAATGATCGTCAGCGTCGGGGCGATAATCAGAGCGACGAGGAAGTACACTCCTGCCAAAAAGAACTGCTCGGTGAACTTGATCACGCGCTGAATCACCCGTCCAGCGTAGTACGTCTGCGTGACGATCGCGTTCAGGATGTCGTCCGAGCCCTCCTTGTCGAAGTACTCGACCCTCGCGTTCAGCGCATTCCGGAATGCTCGCGTCTGAAGATCACGGATGTAGTAGGTCCGTAGCGCTTCGCGGAACCACGCGACGGCGAAGCTCGTCGTGTACCGGGCGACCATCACAAACGAAACGCCGACCACTACGTATCCTAATGAGAACGGGATCCCCACGAACTCGTACGCCGTGACGAACACCGCGAGCAACCCGTCCGCCTCCGCGGCGGGGTCATCGAGTTGGACGAGGTCGACGATCGGGAGGATGAAACTCAGCCCCACACCCTCCAGGACCGCAGCGATGATGCCCAGAAGAACGATTACGGCAGTGTACTTCGGATTGTATCTCGCGACGTCACGGAGGGCGCTGAGTTTCTCTCTCCGTGAAACCGACTCGGAGTCTGACGACGACATATGAAGACTAGTTGATCCAATTTCCGCGGGGCCGTCGGATAATCTCGTCGGTCTGTCTCTGGTGCCCAGAAAGCGACCTCCGTTTAATTCTTCCGCCCAGGACCCGACCTGCATATCTGTGCATTTCCCAGAGTGAACACACCGGTGGCGATTACAGGGAGGAGACGAAGCTACCACGTCCACTGGCTGATCCGGTCTCTTAAACGCACTGTTGGGGTGCTCGCTCGCCAGTAGTACACTCGGTATGTGGTGTGAGGTCTAGTCGAGAAACGAGAACACCAACGCCGCTCCAGAACAGTTCTGGACCAGACGAACAACGCTCTCAGGTGTCGTAAACTCCATTTGTGAGGAGTAATCCGAGATCGCGATAGCACCGCTTGCTCCGCTCAGAGGCGTGTAGCCACCCACACAGCTCCAGGGAGCGAGATTGCAAGGCTCGAACCCACACCCCTCGTTTCGTCTGTTCTTCGCCAGCTAATACCCTCCACTCGTCTCACGACACATCGTCACGGTCCATAGCTTCAAACATCGATCGGACACACCCCTCGTTTCGTCTGTTCTGCGTCCAAAAAGCGCAAATCAAGCCGACTCAGATTCAATCGCGTCCCGCGTTTCGAGGACGATGGTCGGATCAAGTGCCAACTCGTACTGGTAGTGGGCGCCACCTGCGCGTCCCTCGTTATGCTCAGTCCGCTCGAGGAAGCCGAGCATGGTGAGGTCGGCGAGATGGTTCTGAATGCTTTTGAGTGTAGTGAGCGGTTCCTGACGCCTGTTCTCGGCCACCCGAACGTATACCTGCTGTACGTGCTTCGATTTGGCAGGCGTCGATCCGCTGACTTCGAGTTTCGCGAGCGCTTCGAGAATTAGTTGGCCGTGCATGGTCTGATCACGCAGTTTGTTCTCAACGCGACCACGCTGAACGCGATCGACAGCAACCTCGATATGCTCATCAGTGACCTCGGTGGCACCGTTCTCCTCGGCGACGTCACCGCCCTCTCGGAGTAGATCGATGGCCTGTCGTGCGCTTCCAGTGTCTTTTGCTGCGTTGGCTGCAGCGAGTTTGATCGCTGAATCGTCCCACGCATCCTCAATCAACGCTTTCTCGGCTCGTGTCGTGAGAATCGACCGAAGCTCGTCAGCGTCGTACGGTGAAAACGCGATCTCTTTTTCCATTAGCGTGTCCTTCACCTTCGGACTCAACGAGGAACGAAACGCGTAGTTGTTGCTGATCCCGATAACGCCCACCCGCGAGGCAGTTAGATGGTCGTTTGCCCGTGCACGTGGAAGTTCATACAGTAGCGTGTTCGGATCTGAGAGATGGTCTATCTCATCGAGAACGAATAGATACGTACCGCCGTTTGAATCCATCTCTTCGTAGAGTGTTTCTAGTGCGTGTGCCGTCGAATGACCAGTCTCTGGAAACGGCTCGCGGTCCTCTCCACGAATGCTGTTGATCAGTGCACGGACCGTTCGATAGACAGTATCGTCGTTACAGTTTCGGAAGTGGACGTGGAGTTCGTCTGCATCATCTCGTCGCGTCACTTCAGCTTTGAGCGCAGTCATGATATACTCCGTGACGGCGGTTTTTCCGACTCCGGTTTTACCGTAGATGAACACGTTGGAGGGATTTCGGCCGAACAAGACGTCCTTCAGTGCGGATCGGAAGGCATCGATCTCGTCTTCTCGTTCGACGATCTCGTCCGGCTGATACTCCTCCGAGAGAATCGCCTTGTTCGCGAAGAGGGTATCCGTGATATCCGAAAAGAGATCCTCGTTCATTATGCGTTTCTGCCGACAACCTATCTGTATATAAATTTGTGCATTCGTCTGTTTCATCTGTTCCGCTTTCAAATATTCTTTTCCAAAAATCGAAAGAAGAAGTGCTGAAAGTACATCGATAACAGACGAAACGAGGGGTGTGAACCATCTATCTATAGATGAGCATGTGGAGTGTTCCGGAGCTTGACCCGAGGCGAGTCACTACATATGCTAGCCCCAAGAACAGACGAAATGAGGGGTGTGTGTCTCACCAATTTCTGCTATCTGAGACTCGAAGAACAGACGAAACGAGGGGTGCCCCTGCTAACGCTGAGGATAGGAGTAACGGCCACTTGGCATGGCCAGACAGCCACCGACCACGTCGACTGGGTCAAACGAGTTTCCGTGAAGTGGCGGCGTCCGTGGTTGCAAACCTGAAACTCCCACCGCTCGGGATTCCTCCGCCTTCAGGTGGAGGAGGATGTCAATTGAGAGCTAAGGTTAGTGCATCAACCACAAAAATACCACGGGGGTACGCTACGCAAGAATTCTGTAGGGGATTTTTAATTTTCCCCGTAAACGATCACGTATGGCCCCCGCCATCGTGCACTTTTTGATCGGTGCCGCGCTGCTGCTCACAGTAGCGGTGCCAGTCATCCTCCGGTACGAAATTGACCGTGAGCACGCAGTGTGGCTAGTCCCACTTGGAGGCATCTGGGGACTCACCCCCGATGTACACAACATCGCGCCGGTGTTCGTGGAGTCGTTGTATGCGTTCCACAACGCGCCGGTGGCAGATCTGTTTGCATTCCATTACACGCTTGACCGGTCGACCGTCAGAGCACAGTACGAGGCCAGCGTGTTCGGCTCCATTACGATCTTTTTGATCGCAATTGTCGGGTTTTGGACTGCAGGTCGAGTTCGCCGTGTAACGCCCGTTGCTCGCCGACCGCTTGAACAGGCTTTTGTCGTGGTACTCGCCACAGGGCTTGCCAGCATCCTCGCGACGGTTGCACTCTGGATCGTCGTTAGCATACAGAGTGGTTTTCCGCTCGCAGCTGGCCTTGTTGGACGCTCCAGCACGCTCGCGGGCGGACTGTTGACGATTCTCGCCGGCGGGGGATTCGGTATGGTCAGTGCGGTATTATTAGAGGTTGCTCTCCCCGAACCAACACGCACTGATCCTGTGTCGACTGCGGGTGTTGGTCTCTTACTCGGAGTCGGTGTGTGGCTACTCGCTGTCCCTGTGTCACTTGCTGTCGTCACCGAGAGTGAAGTGCCCCTCTTGCATCTTGGGAGCTTGGTTGCACTGGTCGGCTACGGCGTCGTATTTGGTTCTGTGTACGGTATGGTACGTGGAGCGTTCAGCGTATGTTCGCCGGCTCAAGTTGACTCTAGAGCATCGAAACCGTATCAGGGGTCGAACTGATATCTCTGACCCGCTCAACTTCGGGATCTGTTCACTCCTCCGTGATTGACTCCGGAATTTCGCATGGGGTAAGCAACGCTGTGACTTCTGTGAGTGCTCTCTCATCAATGCCATTTCAACCGGCGAAATTTCCACGACTTCAGGCGCGAGAGGGAGTCAAGGGTAGTGCTGTTGGGGCCCATCGTAAACAGCCCTGTTGTGTCTCGAAATGGGCCATCCTGACATTTTGTTCTTCTAACCTTTATCCATCCTGCCAACATGGCTTCACCCAGTGTGTTTGTATGAAACTTGCACTGATCGGGGTCGGACAGGCCGGTGGGAAGGTAGTAGACGAATTCCTAGCCTACGACGCGCGAACTGGTGCGGATATTGTTCGTGGAGCGATTGCTGGTGAACTACCCCACCCTACCGCTCGCCTGACGGCTCGCGCTTGAGGGTGGGGCTTCCTGCTTCCACGACGCGCTTTGCAGATACAGGCGTATCCACAGGGAGCGCAGTCTCCACAGGCGTTCCTTCGGAGTGAACCACTCCTACGTTTTCGAGGCCGCGAGAAAGAATGTTCCACGCCGCGTTCGCGTCCCTGTCCGCCTCAAACCCGCAGGCGGGACAGGAGTGTTCACGAACCCACAGCGGTTTGTCCGTCTTGACACTACAGGACGCGCACTCCTTCGTCGTATCTTTCGCGTCAACCGCGACGAAGTGCGTTCCCTCACGTTCGCACTTGTATTCGAGCATCCGCAGGAACGTCCCCCACGCCGCACCCGCTCGGTTCCGTGAGTTCCCCGGTAGCTCGACCAAGCCCTTCGCGTCCAAGTCCTCGACCGCCACAAGGTCATATTCTCGGGCGTAGTAGTTCGACAACTTGTGGAGGAAGTCTCGTCGCTTTCGCTTGAGATTGGCGTGTCGTTCGGCCACAACCTGCCGTTGTTCCTCCCAATTCGCAGAGCCGTGTTCCTTCCGCGAGAGGTCGCGTTGGGCGCGTTCCAACCGTTCGCGTTCGTCGCTGAAGTCGGGACTCTCGATGGCATACCCGTCGGTGTCGTGGGCGTACTTGAGAATCCCCACGTCGATACCAACGACCTTCTCGGGCGTCTCTGGTTTTTCAGGCGTGGCTTCCTCCACGCTGATGCCGAATGTGGCGTACCACTCCCCCGTGGATTCTCGTTTGACCGTGACTTGTTTGATGGTCGCGTTCTCGGGAATGTCGCGGTGCAGGTGAATCGGAATCTCGCCAATTTTGCTCAACCACAGGACAGACTGACCACTCGTATTCTTGAGTTTGAAGCCAGACTGATTGTAGGTGAGCGACCGGTATTCCCGAGGCGGTTTCCACTTGAGTATTCCTACGGTGCGTCCGTTCTCCTTCTGTGCTTTGAGCGTGGAGAGGTTGTCGTAGACGCGCTTGACGACCATCTGCAACACTTTCGAGTGAACGTCCCCGAGGTCGTCCCACCACGTTTTGAGATCGGGGAGCTGTCCCTGCACCTCATATCGGGCGGGAATCTCGTCCACCTCGTTGAGTTTGTAGAGGACGTGGTTGTAGAGTTGCCTACAAGTATCGACGTGGGACAGAAGCGTCTTGGTGAGGGCTTCCGGTGGGTTGAGTCGATACTTGTAGTTGTACTGCATCTATGGCTCTCGTTCCTCGATGAGTTCGTCCAGTTTCTCTTGAACGAACGAGGAGAGGTTCAGGTGGTTGTCCTGAATCCACTCCTCTTGATCGTCACGGATGGAAATGTTTTTGCGAGTCGTCACAACACATTATACACAAATTGCACAAATAAGAGTTGCGATTGTGTGGGCCTGTGGGCCGGTCGTCGCGGAATGTTTGTGAGACTATGACGGCACTGTATCTCTCCCTACTGCGTCCTCAGAACACGAAGCGTTCTGATGTGCGAACGAGACGCGGAGCGTCTCGTTAACGCTACTCGGTCGCTGCGCTCCCTGCGTTGTCGTCCGAAAATCTCCGATTTTCGTGATCACGAGAGAGCTCTGCTCTCTCGAACGACTCCTTGAGGAAGGGGACTTAGCGCCTGAAAACAGTTAACGCGCTCACCGAGTTGAACTGTCTCAAACTCTAGCCTGCACGACACAACAGCCCAACCGCCTCACTCAACTGGTCTTCTCCCTCTAGAGAGGGTGGGGTAGTTCACGGCTCCCCTCAAAAAAGAAATCACACGTTTGGAACTCACGATTTCCGAAATCGTCATTTCTATTTAGTTGAAGATACAACCGATCGCATGGAGCAATTCGTTGATCGAGATGTCGAACTCGATCAACTCACGGACTGCTACGAGTCCGAGACAGCGGACTTCATCGTGAACGGTACCTGACCTGAATACAGCACACTGTCTGGCCTGAGAGTTGTTCGACCAAACCGATCTGTTCCCGGCAGACGCGTGGCAGCGACAATATGCTCGCGTCAAGAAGACTGGCGAGATCGCTAACCCAACCGCGTCAATACCGGTGAGCACAGCCCGCTCAATACTGCGAGCAATCAACCGACCACTCACCGATGAGCATCAAGATCAAGAACCGGAATATGGTCATCTCTGTCGATATCCACCCCTGCAATTGCCTCCCTGATTAACGGTTCATATTTCGACTGCGCTGCCGAAATCGTATCCCACCGATGAAGGACGTCTGCATGGAGCACGTCAGCAACATCATCATCACCGTTCAGTACCGTCCAGACCAATTCGCCATACGATGACAATTTGTACGCCCCGTCGATCTCCATGATCAGGGCACGCTCCCAGCCGTCTTTCTCCGCTAAAAAGTCGTTTTTAATCTCTCTAATGTTCTGTTCTTTCTGTTGGTCTTCCCCACCGGGTAGATTCTGTCTGATCCAGTCAATCGACCGCGCCATTCCGGCGTCTCCAATCGTATTGAGCATCATTGTTGCCTCAAGATTGCCGATGCTCCGTGATTTTATTTGGTCGATATCTGCCGTGATATACTCTGTAAATCGCTCATATTGTCTAATTTCTGTTTGATCCTGGATTCTGTGTAACTGTTCGTCTAACCACGACTGTATTGGACTGGATTGTGATCGATATCGGTCAGAGATCGACGACAGTGACTCATCTAATACGGTGGTTAACGGAACTGTTGGAGTCAACCCAGCAGCTTCTGCTTGTCGAATACAAGAGATGATGTGGCCTTTCGTGTAGACATTTGCTTCTAACGAGTCATCAAATGCGTCTGCCATAGCGGCAATGCGGTCGATGTGTTCGGCCATCTCCTCAAATGTCGCTTGTAATTCGGTAGTAAACACCAAATCCTCGTCCGAAAGCGGCGTGTTATCATTGCCATTCGGTGGGTTCCAGACCGATGCCAACCGCTCATACAATCCAAGAAGGAACCCGAGAACGACTCGTGACTCCTGTCCTAGAACGACGACCGAGTCGTGCTGATCGGGTGTTGTCCCGCGATACAATTGACGCGCCACGTAGCCAAAATAGTATCCGAACTCTAGTTGGTACTGGAACCCTGGAGCAGTCTCTCGATAGATGTTTGGCAGTGTATACTGGTCGACGTTTGGACGTAGAGTTTCAAGTTGCTCCCAACTGAGCTCACGATCGAGATAGCCTTCAGCTTCGAGAAGGGTGATCTCAGCAGCAACGTATTCGAGATATTCATCGAGTGCAGCTGCCTTCGTTCCGATTGCCCGCTCTATCTTTGCCGGATTTCGCGAGTCAGTTTTGTTTTCTGTGAGATATATCAACTCATTTTGGGACAAATATCCAAAATGTCTGTAGTCACGTCCGTCAAGCATGGGCTATTCGTTGTGAATTGGACCGTGTACATTATTCCTTCTGTCACAGAGTGATAGGTTCTCAGTCGCGCTGAGCGATCCAGCTAGCGTTGACCTTGGGCAGTTTGATCCGTACTTAGAATTACGTTCCTGATTCTCTTCGGGAGTGTTGTTGGAGAGATCCTCGTAGATGTCTCAATCCGATAGTCCGCGATAAACTGGCTTAGAGGCCCTATAGCCAAGGAAATAGCAATACATGAATTATGGCTGTATCCGATATTGAGGCCACAGTTTGCGCATTGACCTTGGGCGGTTTGACCCGTAATTGGGATTACGGGAATGGCACGATGGTGGTATAGGCCCTATATTGAGTCATGCCAAAAATGGCACAGCGCGCCTCCCACGATGGGAGCGCGCGTTCACAATCCGAGAAGCACAGTCCCAGCACAACTGAGCGAGAGCACTCAGACGACGCGTCTGTCCGCACATCGATTACGGGGTGGAGCCGTCGTCAGTCCTGCCAGTTGCACGGACAGACTGTCCCGAACAACAACTCGGCCGCTGGCCAACCCGCCAACGACGTGATGGCGACGAGCAAACACAGTGCCGTTCCCACGACGACAGATAACGCCTCCCGAGTGCCGTCACTGCGGGGTGGATCGCATGAGTAGCAGCGATCATGACTCGAACGATGACGAGATTCCCCCCGAAGATGTACTGTTCTACATGTGCCTCGGCATCTACGTATGCATCCTCGGTTACGTCCAACTGGCGCTCGGTATCAACACTACCAGTGCAAATGTCGTCACCGGGCTACTCATCATCTTGCCCATCGCCCTCATCGTTGCGATTCGGCTCCGCGGTGATATCCCGGCGGAGTGGTTCGGTGCCGTCTTCGTGATGAAGCCGGTTGCTCTCATCCAGCAAAAATTCGGCTCATGGAAGCTGAACTGGCGAGCTCGAAATCAGAACCCGTACCAGCAGACCCCGTTTGTAACGCTGTTGAACGCCCTCCACTTGATGAAGAACCGACTTGCCAAATTGATCTCACAGATCGCCGCGAGAATCAGCAAACGGATTGCATCGAACACCGCGACTGCTGAGTCGACCCCAACTGACGATACAGCGACCGAGACAACCGACGACGACACGGAGACCACCAATGAATAACACACGCTCGAACCAGTCCGACTCACGGTGGAGTGAAATTGCTGTTGACAAGCTCAGTGATCGCCCGCTGTATCCGCTTCTCCTCCAATCGGATGGACTGGATCTCCATGGGCAGGTCGCCGTTGAGTTGGGGCTGTATTTCCCCGCCGGGCCAGCAGATGATACCGCACCCACGCCAACGGTCCGCGTTCGCGAGATTGCAGACGCCACGGACAGATATGCCACGTCAACGTCGGCAGCCACCCGATCGCAGCCACTGATCGCAACACAGGACGTGGGTCATCCGGGAATCGAATTTCTGGAGGCCGTCTCGCACGCGACGGCACTCTCAGTGACGACGGAAACGGCCACCACTGAACCAATCGAGATCCACCCACCGACTGGCGGATCGTTTCACAGCCAGTTTGAAAACACGGCGGCCGGTAGTGTCGGTTCTGCGCTTGAGTACATCCCCCAACGCTGTACGCACGAGGTGTACGTACAACTCCTGATCGTTCCGATTCAAGACACGGTCGGCAGCCACCACGCCGAATCGGTAGAGTCGGATATCGATGACAAACTCAGCCCGTCCACGACGTTTGCCGTCGGCATCTCGGTCCTCGCTGGGTCTTCGGCCACGGGAGCTGAGACAGTGTCCCGTACGCGGCTGCAAACCGAAGCGGTGCGTGCTGCCAAGCGCTTCAGGCCGCCGAACAGTACGGCCACGTTCACGGTCGCGTGGCGTCACTCAACGTCGCCTGCTGAGTTCATCGAAACACCGCGGCTTCGGCCGGACGCCACCCGATATCGGTGGCTCTCTCAGCATCTCGGGCTCGCCCCGCTCAACAAAGGCATCCAGACAGCAGTCGACAAAGGCGGACTCACGCAACGTCATGTCCACGACCGGCTGCCACATGTCCGTGAACTGCTCGGCACGCCCGGCAAAATCCGTGTTCGTGAGTCGGGTCTCAGGTGGCTGTTCGGTGACACACAGGCGGACCGTCCACACACTGAGACAGATGACTAACACACTCGAACTCGACACACTCCGGTACGACACGCCGGAACCGGAGACGATTCGCCCGTATCTAGACGGGCCCTTAGCCATTGGCGAGCTCTACGATGGTGGGGCGGATGACACGCATCCGCTTGGCGTCCCGCGTGACCGGCAGCGCCGACATGTCGCACACATCGCAGCGGCCGGGACTGGCAAGACCATCACCGCACAACAGGCCGTCTGTTCGAACATGCAGGCCACCGACGGTATCGACATCGTCATCGATCCAAAGGGTGGGTTCGCCGACGGATTCCTCCCGATGGCGTACAACGAACTGGGCTCACTCGAGTCCGTCACGGTGATCACCGCGGCGACGGAGATGCTTCGAATTCCGCTGTGGGATCTTCGGCCATTTCAGAACGCACCCGTCGATATCGGTCGCTCTCGACTGATCGAAATCGTGGTCGAAGCAGGGATGGAAGTGCTCAAAAGCGCCGCGACATCCGAAGACTCGTTCGAGGATGCCGGCCAATCACTGGAGTTGATCCGAACGCTACTGACCGCGTCGTTCCGGGCTGGTGCTGATACCGTCTCGGTGACCGATCTGCTCGAGCGACTGCACGAAGTCGAGTCACAGACCCTCTCGCTGTCAGTCTCCGATTCCGTTCTCGGGTCGTATCTCGAGGCAACGACGAGCGGCGATCCACGCACACTCAGGGCGATTGTTGGGGGCGCTCGTCGCCGGCTCTCGCCGCTGATTCGCGATGAGCTGTTTGCGACCGCCTTCGGGTCGGTCCCAGATGATCCCACCCACCAGTTCGATTTCGTGGATGCGCTGGACCGTGATGAGGTCGTCATTCTCGATACGGCCGGGCTTGGCGCCACTCACCGTGAACAGATTATCCGACTGATTACTGCCCGAGCACACGCAGCGGGGCGACTCCGCCAGCTCGATCACACCACCGACGACCACCCACTTGCGAACATCTACCTCGATGAAGCTCACGTTCTCGGTGACAGTACCGTCCTCTTGGATCTTCTGTCCGAAGGGCGTGCATTCGGCATCTCGCTGTATCTGATGAGCCAGAAACTGGGCCAATTCGGCACGGAAGCACAAGCACACATCGCGACCAACGTCGGGACGGTGTTGACCGCACAAGCCGATGCCGCGATGGCACAGGCAATCGCTCGCGGTCCCTTCGGAGAGCGTGAGGCCAGCCATCTCGTCGGGCGTATCCCAGCAGGTGAGTGGCTTGTCCGTCTTCGTCCACACCGTGGGCGGGCCGTTCCAACCCCGTTTCTCATCAGTGCGGGCGAACTGCCACCGTCTCACCCCGAACACCCCGAGTTTGACTCACGGCCACGCGCCGAGCGTGACGCGTGTCAGGATGTAATCGCGGAGTGCCGTGAACGGAGTCGGACACGTGATGCGGTGGTCACCAGCGAGCCCACCGAGCACTCCACTGACGCTCATGCGGACATCGAACGCGGGCTGGCACACACCTTGTGGCTGCCGAACGTCGACCTTCCAGCAGGCGTTCGCTATGACGCCACCAGCGATACCGTCCACTGTGCGTCGTGTGATGAGGCGTTTTTGCCCACCTTCTCGAAACTGTGTGCGGCGCTTCGTCACTGCCGTGCTGACGGAGATCTCACCGACTATGATCTCCCCATTACCGATATCGGCCTCTCGACCGTTACCCCCGAGGCAGTCGAGTTGTGCGCGCTGTCGGTCACTGATGTCATGTTCCTCCGATTGATAGAGCGTGCACGCCGTCGGGCGATCGACACGCGAGCATGGGATGTACGGGATGAGTCGATGTACCCGCTCCGTGAAACGGTTGGGCTCGTCGGTACCGAACCAAAAGAGCGCCTCGTCGAGGCCGGTTACATCACGATACAGTCGGATCTGAAAGGCGATTACTACAACCTGACGTCGAAGGCGCGGACGTTACTCCGGCAACTCCGGAACGGCGCCGACCCGCCAGAGCCCAAACACGGTGACCCCGCTGAATCCGTGCTTCACATCAAAGGCGTTGAACGCGCAGTCACCGCGCTTGAAGCCCTGTTGGATGATCCGGCGTCTCCCATTGCGGACGTCGAGCGCTACTGGAATCCACCGGAGACACAGGCCCGGATCGACGTTGTCGGTCTCGATGCCAGTGGGTCGCCTCGGGTTTGTGTCGAAGTCGAGCGGAAAACACACGATCTGTCGACGGGTGTGCTCAAAGACGCAGACGCCATGGCCGCGTGTGATCCGGACGCAAGCGTCTGGGTGGTCACTCAGCGTGCGCTTGGCCACACCGTGATCGATCATCTCGTGAGTCCGTCGATGGGACCGCCTCGGATCGACCTTGATCCGACGGACGTCATGAGCAGTTCAACTCCGCTGTCGCGATATGATCTTCAGTCGGCTGCGTGCTCGCGGGTGGTGACGTACGGGACCGTCGATGCGTCGACGTTCCGAACGGCGCTCGATACCGATTGAACTCCCACTAGTCACTATCGAGCCGTCTTCTGGAGCGAGTGTGGTCTCGGCGATCCGGGTGGGGCTGATCACTCGATTTCTTCGAGAACCAATCCAGGATGGATATCGTGTCCACACGGGGCGACGCGTGCGGATTCTGGTCCCCGGATCGCGAGCGTTAGGATCTCCGTCTGGCAGACAGGACATCGCGCATCCGCTGGCACATCAAGCACAGCTACTCACCACGCCCCTGTCTCGACGGACTGTGTGAGCGGCCTCCCGAACCGTGGACGCGCGGTACGATCCCGCTGTCCAGACGGGACACCAATGCTCCCGCACTGTCGACTCGCCACTCAGACATCGCTGTCAGTGGCGAGATGGACGCCGAACACGGGCTCTCGCCCGACGATGCGCCAGGCACAGCCGGTCCATTCGTGGGTGATGCGCCACCAGCCATCGGCATCTGTCCGCGGCTCGTAGCTGATTCGATGCCGGGCGCCACGCGCCGGCGTGAACTGTACGGCAAATCCCACCGAACGCGTGTTGGGGTGATCATTCGAAATCGGTTCATCGGTTTTCTCTGCAGGTGTAGGTCGATCTGACATCTCTATGTACGATCGATGGAACTCGATCGCACCCATTCCGGACCATAAATGCCGCGTGTGCGCGTTCTCCGTCACCACCGCCGCGATGCACACGGCTGCTATCATTGTCACGTCAGATGAACTAGAAAATGGGTTCAGACGCGGATCGCTGAGTCTTTCCACAGGACATGTCTCACTCGCTCGGCTCAGTGGACCTCACAGGTAGACGGCGCTGGACCCACGACTTCAGTCGTGAGTCACTGACGGAGCGGTGCCACTCGCTGCAAGCGTCCGGAGCGCAATCGGAAAGTGAGGCCCGGGCTGTACGGTCTCTGTCCACGTGATGATTCCGGCCTCAGAGAGTTGCACCAGATGTCGCTGTTTGAGGTTGTGACGGACTGATCGACGGTCTTGCCATTGTGTCGCTGCCGCCGTGTCTGCGGCCTCGAGTGAGACGACAAAGCCCGTAAGCGTCTCCACGTCGACAGGCGCGTCAAGCGCTGCAAGCGTCCAGATGACGCGCCGACGTCGCGCATTACTCACGAGTGTCAGCACTGTTGCTTGCCGTGGGGCTCCGTCGTTACTCATTGTTCTCCTCGGTGGCCGCATACAGTGTGTGTCCGATGGCGCTGCAACTAGCACACCGACCGAACAAGCGCGACCTGTCACTCGTCGCCGCCTCCTGAAACCACTGCCGCCCGGGATAATCAGCACGGCGAACAGAGCGATGCTGCTGGTCCCGTTCGTCCCAAATGATGCCCAAACCAACGACTGACTCACCGATCGGGAACTGATTTGAATTGCTGACTGGCGATACGACTCGAGATGGGTTCGGTGGCTGCTCACTCATGGGTGACGCGAGGACAAACCCTCGCACCCATCCCAGATACAGAAACAGCCCCGACGGCTCTGTTGAAATCCCATGTGGCTGATAAGAACCACCGACAAGAGACAGAGGATGAGTACAGCACAGGATCTGCGCTATTTTCTCCGGCTAATGAATCAGCCGATAGAACGTACCTGCATCTTGACCGCCGAAGATTCTACCAGCTCAGAGAGGTGTTCCGATAGCCGTGCGAGATACACAGCGCATATCTCGCGGCGTGTCGCTATTGGTTGAACCCGATCACTTACTCAGTTATCATGGAGAGAAAATCCAATACTTCATGGTTGAATGCCGCTGGATTCTCCATATTCGACGTATGGCCCGCATCTGGAATCACTGCTGTTCGAACATCTGGAACCACCCGTTCCATGTGAGTTGTGTGAGTGAAGACCGAGCGGCTTTCATGTTCACCGTTGAGTACGAGTGTCGGTACCTGAATCGATGCAAGAGCCACCTGCCTAAAGTCGTAGATCGCCCGGAATATCTTGTTGAACTCGGTCGAATCGAACGAAGACATTGTCTCCCGAACGTAGGCACGGACGTTCTCGTCGCGTCCGAACCAGTCTTCTCCACGGGTGACCTTCGCCAGCCAATACGCAACATCGACGTACTTCGGCGGACCAAGGAGTCGAACAGTTCCTCGCATCGCCCAGCCGGGAAACGCCAATCGAGTCAGTTTATCTCGGAAGGTCAGTGTGGTGGAAACGGCAGTATCAGCGAGAACGAGGCCTCGAAGGGAATCACCGTACCTGGTAGCATAGGTCTGGGCAATCATTCCCCCAAGCGACAAACCACAGATGATCGGGTGTTCGAGTCCGAGCTCTTCGACCAATGCTTTCAGATCGGCTGCGAACAACTCCATCGTGTATCGTCGCTCGGCTGATGGACCGGTGTTTCCATGGCCCCGAACGTCATAGACAATCACCTCGTGATCCTCACCGAGCGCATCGAGTTGTGGGTTCCAGAGGCGATGATCTGTCCAAGCCCCATGGATGCAAACGAGAGGTTGTCCGTTTCCGTGCCGCTCGTAGTACGTTTCTATTTCGTTGGTCTTTGCGGTCGGCATAGGAGAGTCCTCTCACGCGTCGGTTAAAATAGAATGCTGGATACATACCCTATTTTTGGGAGTATTCCGACGAAGCCGTGACCTTGATACACTGTACTGAGAAGGCATCGTATGAACACGACACACCGGTTCGCAATCGCAGGTGGAGTTGCCGTCCTCGCTGCACTCATGAGCTACCTTTTCGGCCCCTCACTTCCGGAGCACCTCGTCACGCACTGGGACGCTGCTGGCGAGCCAAGCGGTTCCATGCCGAAAGGACAGGCGTTGTGGCTTTTTCCCGGGCTGATGGCTCTCCTGATCGGTCTCTTTGCCGTGCTTCCGCGAATCGATCCACTTGGAGAGAATATCGCTGCCTTCCGCCGATATTACGACTGGTTTGTCGTCATCTTCACCACCTTTCTGTTTTTCGTCCACGCGGGTATTCTCGCGTTTAACCTCGGCTATGAGTTCCCCTTTACACACGTACTGCTCGCCGGGCTGGCACTCCTGTTGTACTATACTGGGATCGTTCTCACGAAAGCAAAGCGGAACTGGTTCGTCGGAATCCGCACCCCGTGGACACTCAGTAGCGACGAAGTCTGGGATCAGGTGCACAAACTCGGCGGACGAATGTTCAAACTCACTGCGGCTCTCGCACTCGTTGGTCTGCTGTTCGGTGACTTGGCGATTTACTTTTTGCTCGTCCCGTTACTCCTGACTGCAGTCGTAACGATTGCGTACTCCTATTACTTGTATAAAAATCTCGAACAGGACGCTGATACCAAACTTACTTGAGGCGCTTACCGAACGCAGTGAACCTGCGTTCTTTCGCATTGTAGTCACTGGTCTCGGTCGCCGAAGATTCGCCGATCTTTGAGCAGATAGTGCGTGAGACACCAACTGAACGTGAACCCCACCGATAAGCAGTATCACCGTAATGAACCGATCGTTACATTAGACTTCTCGGGATTCTCGATGAACGTGATCACCCTGCTGCATCCATCCTCTGTATCTCGCACGTCGCTACTGATTGATTGAATAGATGTTGGCGTTCGACGTCGGTACGTGGGTCCCCTGTATTGAACGATTCGTGAGGCCCCTATATTGACCACAACCGGATCTGCATGAATCACTAGCAGAGCATTTCTGCAGAGCCATTTCACCGGAACTGTTTCTCACGCACAGTAACGAGTAAACGCTCACTCGAGACTCACCCAAGACGATGGCCGCGAACGCGATCCCGTGCGATGTACATCGAGCCGACACCGACGAGACACGCGGTCACGGCCGAAACGACCGTCCCGACGAGCCCGATCACGAATCGGTCGACGCCGATGGTCGAGGCGAGTACAGGGCCGATAGTGCTGGAGTGAGTGAGAACGGTCGGGAGTGCAACGAGGAGTACCACGACCGAGTAGATTGTGAACGCGAAGACGCTCGGGACGATCGCCTTCGTACTCCGAGAGACACTGACTGCCTCGAAGCGTGGGAACCCGACACCGATCCCGGTTCCGATCGCACCCGACACAGCCGATAAGACGAGCGCCGACACTCCCAGACTCACGACAAGCGGTGTCGAATATGGACTCAGACTGCCCACGATAACGGTCGCCACGACGGTCACTGGTGCTATCAGGAGCGCACCGGAGACAACGTGTCCGATAACCAGCGATCTCTCGGGGGCCTCCGAGAGGAGCGTCACAGGGAGCGCCGCACCTTCCTGACCAACCACGTTGAGCGCGAACAGCGATCCGGCGACCCACGTTCCACTGATCAGGACCCACAGCGGAAGGCTCGTTCCGACCTCGCCCGTCTGGGCGGCCGTGACGATCGGGCCGGCGAGGACGATCAGCGGATACAACGCGAACGACAAAGAGATCGGTGACCGGCGGGCGCGTTTCCAATCGACAGCGACGACACCGAAGACTGGCTGTGAAAGGACTCGTGAGAGCCCGCCGAACCGCGAGGACCCCTCGGCGGAACGCTCGACTTCGTGGGTGACGTGAACGCCGTCAGCGTACCAGAGCCACTCCGAGAGTCGGTACAGTGACGCGATCGCTACGACGACGAACACGCCTGTGAACCCCACCGCACCGATCGCTCTGAGCGACGACGCACCGACGCCGAGCCCGATCGTAGCGAGATCGCCGAACCAGTCGATAGGCGTCGGTGCGAGCACGCGATAGATCGGCTCGAGAACTGAAGCGAACGCGTTCGTAAAGATCAGCGCGAAGTACCCGATCCCGAGCAGCACGAGAAACAGCGTTCGGAGACGGCTGAGTAGCCGCGATCGGACGCCGGCGTTTCGCACGCCAAGCGCGAGGAGGAAACCCGCCGGGATCCCGGTCACGATCACGAGACACAGCGTGAGCAACAGGGAGGGAATCGTGAGTAACGATCCGGCACCGACGGCGAACGCGACCGTCGCCGCGCTTCCGATCGTAACAAAAAACGCGGACCAGAGGGCGAGTTCGGTGAGGACGAGCCCCCCGATCACGTCCCGGTGTGAAACCGTCGTCAGCAAGCCATCGAGGTTGTCGGGGCGGAGCGCGACGGCATACGCACGATACCCGCCGAACCCGACAACGAAGATCCACCCGTAGACGAACGCCATCCGCGCCCATTCGATGAGCGGCTCAGTTTCGCTTCCGGCGACAAATCCTCCGGCGAGGTACGCCCCGAACACGCCGCCGATCGAGAACGGAAGCAGCATGAGGGCCGCGAACGCGAGTGCGAGCATCTGCGTCGTGTTCTCTTTCATGGTCCGCCAGCGCCGCCGGAGTTCGGTCCGGGCGACGAGCCGCGGACGCTTCGCCCGCGTCATCGGTCCTCGACCCGTCCGTCCTGTCGGCTGGTGGCATCTCCGGTGTGCTCGGGATCCGCCCCGGAATCCGCTCTCGAAGAGACCGGTCCGTGTTCGGCGGTGACCGAGAGGAACACGTCTTCGAGAGTCGTTCCCTCCTCGGATTCCATTCGCGCCATCAGCTCTGCGGGCGATCCTTCGGTGACGAGGTCGCCTTCGTAGAGAACGCCGACGACGTCTGCGAGCTCCTCGACGACCGAGAGGATGTGCGTCGAGAGGAACACGGTATGGCCGTCGTCAGTCAGTTCCGCGATGACGTCGAGGACCGTCCGAGCTGCTCGCGGATCCAAACCGCTGGTCGGCTCGTCGAGGAACACGACGTCGGGCTCGTGTAACAGCGCCTGAATCAGGCCGACCTTCTGACGCATGCCCTTCGAGTAATCTCCGATCCGTTTGTCGGCGTCGTCGGTAAGATCGAACTGGTCCAACCAATCTGCGATCCGAGCCTCCATCTCGGCGGCGGGGAGATCGCGAAGCCGACCGAAGTATTCGAGTTGTTCGCGGCCCGTGAGTTCGTCGAAGACCGGCGGTTCCTCGGGAAGATAGCCGATCGATCCTCTGATCGCGTCGCGGTCCGAGACCGGGTTCCCGTCAATCCACGCCTCGCCGTCGGTCGGCCGCGTCAGCGAGGTCAACATCCGCATTGTCGTTGTTTTTCCGGCCCCGTTCGGTCCAAGAAAGCCGTACACTGTGCCGTGTTCGACGGTGAGATCGAGTCCGTCGAGGGCGTATTCGGAACCGAATCGTTTCGTCAGTCCGTGCGTCTCGATGGCGTGCGTGTCTCGCGTCATCTTTTGAAATCCGTAGGCGGCGTCGTACTGCAGTCGATCATAGAACGATACCTCCGAGTCCGACAGCGACGAATATCGACGCGATCACCACCGGAAACGCTGCCGTCCGGAGGCGTGCGAGCGCGAGCCCTCTCGGGGAACGATCGGTGATGACAAGATCACCCGCGAGGACGACCTCGTTCTGTCGGCGTTCCGTGCGTCCCGCGATGAGATACTCCTCGCCGGGATCAATCCGCCGTTCGACATATCGACGTGCACCGAGTCCGGGGACGGCCCGCACCCATCCCGCGACTGGTTCGAGCTCGTCTCGCACATCGACGAATTGCTTGATACGTTCGGGCGGCGTTTCGCGGGCACCGACCGTGATGACCGTCGATTCCGTATCGAGCGCGAACCGTTTGGCTGATGGCACGACAGTGATGGTCTCAGACGAACCGTCAAGCGTGAATTGGCGTGTCGCCACGCCGTCGTCGAGATAGGCCTGAAACCACGGAACTCCGATCCCGAACGGTTGACGTTCGGTGACCTCGAACTCGAAGCCGAGGCATTGCGATCCCGTGAACGGGGCTCTGAGAGTCTCACTCGATTTGTTCGCAATCCCGCGACAGACGACGGCTCCGGCGTCTGTCACCTCGCTCGGATCCCGTACGTCGGCGCCGAGAACCCTCGGAATGACCGCGAGCGGCCGGAGGCCGTACCAGCCGATCGCGAGACCGAGCGCGACGAAGCCGATTCCCGCGATGGTGTACAACATCACTCGGCGGGATGGGGACCGTCGAACTCATCGGAGCCGTGCTCGATCGCCGTCGTATCTGATCGGGACGGTTCCTCGTCTGCTCCGATGAGCGCCCGGTAAAAGACGACGGAGAAAACGAGGAAGAACGTCGTGAACAGCGCGGTTCCAATGACAGATACCGCGGAGCCGAGCAACGCCGGGACAAGATCAGGCATCGGTGCGGGCTCGCCGGGAGCCGGGGCGGACGGGAACGCGAACGTGATGAGGAGCACGTAGATGCCGCCGAATAGGCCGCCGAACACGAGCGACAGGAGCCCGTAGCCGACGACCGATTTGAGGTTGTGTCGAACGACGTGTACGCTCCGAGTCAGTCCGTCGACCGCTCCCTTCCGCTCGATGACGATCGCATGAGCGTAAAAGTGGACGGCAAACAGTGCGATCAGGAACACGAGGACGATCAGCGCGAAGACGCCGCCGCCAGCGAGGAGGACGGGCAGACCAACGGCCTCTATTCCACCCGCCTCAAGCGCCCCGCTTGTCCCGAGTGCGATGAATGCGACGAGCGCGCCGATCGAGATTGCAAACCCGAACGCAAACGTCGCGACCGTGATAAACAGGTACACGACCAACACGGAGACGTAGAACTCCTTAGCGTGACGCCAGAACCGACCGAGCGAGGTCGGGGTTCCAATGGCCGCGTCGTTCGCCATTCCAATCGTCCCAGCGTAGAACACGGGGGTCACGAAGACGAACAGTCCCGTTGCGAGGAGCGATCCGACCAGCGAGAGTACTGGGTCGATCGTCTCCAAGAACAGCTGTGGCGTCTGGAGGACGGCGAAGATCGCCATCGGAACGAACAGTATCGGTTGCTTACGGAGGAGCCGCGGAGCTTCTCGGAGGGCTTCGAGGAGGGCCATACCAGAGATATTCCCAAGAATCAGTTATAAAACGTTGGTACGTTCCAAACTAGAACAGTAGTCTCAAAATACGAATTTCAATTTTGGACCGGATCAGTCGTCCGCTCAGGATAGGTCTGTACCCACAGTAGTCGGAGTGTCAGCCCGATAATCGGGATTCCGAAGACGCCGTAGGTGAGTCCACCGAATAGCAGCTCTCCGAGAGTCAGCCACGGACCGATAGCAAGTACGACGAGCGCACCACCGAGCGCGACGAGACAGGCCGTCACGAAGGCGGCTGGCCGTCGGTCGATCGGATCGAGATCCGCGGTTCTCACGGGAAGCTCAAACGCTTCGATGAGGTCGTCCCCGTCAGTAGTTGGGCCGAGATACCGCCGCGTCTCGATGTCACCCCAGCCCGTCGTGATGGCGAGCGTTCGGGTTCCGAGCAACCGATCGGCGAGTCGATCCGGGACGATCTGTACGTTACGGAGCGCAGGGATCGACGCCGACCACTGTGGTTCTGCCAGCAGCGTGTCGTACGCGACGATTCGATCCCCGTCTCGGTGGTACTCTAGCGAGCCGTACTGCAGGAACACGAACAGCACACGCATCGCGAGAGAGCCAAGAAACGACGCGACGATGACGACACTGGCTCCGATCGTCACACCGGGAGACGCTCCGTCGCCGAGAACGCTTATCACGACGAACCAGACGAAGATGAACGGCATGACAAGAAACGGCGCGAGTCTCCCAACGACGTCGAAGACGGCTGTATACAGCACCGCACGCCGATCAGTTGAGATGCAGGCGCCGGGAGTGTCGTCGGGTATCTCTACCGGATCGAGGTCGGCGTCCATCGGTTCCGGTCCCGAGAGCCAGTCGGTGAGCCGTCCGGTCCCGTCTGTAGTGGCGCGGTACGCCGACCACTCGATGAGGAGCTTGACCAGCACGATGACGCCCAAAACCCCCTCGGCTCCGACGCCGCCGATACCGGGAATCATCATTAGGGCGAACGTAAGGAAGAACGCCTGTCTCGTCGGTGTCTCGATGACCGAATACGCCGACGCTGTCTCGTACCCGCCGCGGAAGAAGTCACGCAACGTCTCGACCGACTGGCCGAGGATGAGCGCGAGCGCGCCAACCAGCACCTCCGGACGGGTGAGGACGTCACCGGCGGCGACCACACTCGAGAGCACGACGCCGAACGCGATCAGAAACCAGACGGCACCGTTGACCACGGCAGTGGCGAACGGCAGGTTTCGCGGATATACCGGCGGTAGCCACGGGACGAGTCTGAGGGAGCCGCGCGTCTCCGTCAGTTCGCTCGACACGCTGACCACGCTCGATTCCTCGCGATCGGTTCGCGGGGGTCGCGCTGCGAACAGGGCCTTCATACCGGCAAGCGGGAATGTGAACAACAATTCCAGCGCGTAGATCACCACGAGCGTCGCCGGGTCCCATCCGAGACGGAGAACGCCGAAGAGCGGGATCAGGTTCGCGAGAAGGATCGGGCCGAATCCGAAGTGTGGGCGATGTCGACCGGGACCGGATGTGGAGGGCATATCGAGCGTTTTGAACCTATTTGGAAAAGCGTATGGAACCGGTTCTGCTGAAATCCTATCCTTCAGACATATTCTCCTTCGAAACAGCTAATCGCTGAAGACTGCGTATCTCGCTCTCGAAGAGAAAGCATCTTGCTCGCGCGAGGGCGATCTCGTAGTAATGTATCTCGTTACGTTTCGCCTCGACCCGGGGGAGTATGACGAGGGGTTTCACGAGCTGAATGACGCGATACAGGCGGCTGCTGAGGATACAGACGGCTATCGCGGCAAGCGAACGTGGATTGCCCCAGAAAGTGAGGAGGTTCTCGTCGCGTACTACTGGGAGTCCTTAGACGCGCTTGAGACGTTTGGCGCATATTCAGAGCATAAAGAGGCGAAACAGCGGTGGACAGAGTGGTACGATGCCTACGAGGTCACCGTCACGGAAGTCATCGAATCGTATGGAAGTGGATTTGGGGACGACGCAGACCCACCTGCGTAGTGTAATTCCTGTACTGAGTGATCGGTAAGTCTCCTGCACTGACTACCGTCTGGACAGCGTGTGTCTCCTGTTGAAGATTTCAGCAAGACCAGCTATCACCACTTCGAACGATCGATCGGCAATCAGTCTCTACGAGTAGCCACACCCTCACAGAACCGCCCAAGTGAGCGGGGTCCAACAGACACAAACGCTTATGCCGATTCGATCCGAGCGTGACGGATTGAGCCGCCATGATCCCGGTACCGAAGCCACGCTAGAGTTGTGTCATCGTTACGTACCGTGACGGCCATATCGACATGAGGGCCGTCCAGTCGTACAATTTTCGAAAACGCTACCGTTACGCCGCGCCACTAATGCTGACTTGACGAGAACCGACGAGTATGTCACACACCCTGTCTCAGGCCACGAATGACCCCACATACCACAACCCAACACGTCGTCGCCGACGGTCACACGCTCACGCCGAACGGGCCACCGGATCGGGTGAGTAATGCCACACCCCTACGCGGAGCACGGCCAGTACTGGAAGACCCGTCCCTATGGCATCGGCCAACAGCCACACTTTCGGCTTGAGGATCTTCCACCCGACATCGCCAATAATCCGTCGGGACGCGGGCCGGACACAGCCGCCGGGCGAGGGTATGATGTCGAGCACGTCCTCGAATACGTCATCGATGGCGCTCGAATCAGTCGGTATCGAAGCCGCGATGCAGTCGTCAGAGATGATGACAGTCGATGGGGATCAGACGAGCACACTGTCGATATCGAAGCGAAAAGCTGTATCAATTGGTATCCGTCGGGCTCGGCCGGAACGTTCCGTATCTGGGAACGCAATCACTGGGTGTTATCAACCACACCAGAGGCGTACTACTTTCTGCTCGTGTATCGCGTGGATGCAAGCGGCGCGGCCATCGAGATTGGGAAAATCATGACACCCATCGAGCGGATCGACGCGATCATTGATGAGGGCTGGACAACGTACGATAGTAGCCAACGATCCGGAAGACAGTATATCGACCTGCCGTGGCCCCGCGTGCTGTCCGCGTTGGATGTCTCGATAGAACTACTCCGTGAGTGGGAACTAGTCTACGCATAATATCTCGGCTGGTGACGACGGCTACACACCGAGTACGCAAGTGGTCTACCCATTTTGTGACAGCCTCTACATGACCGTAACGACACTCCCGCAGGCCGCTTCCGCATCCACACTCATTCCGGTATCGCACCAATAGGGTGAAGACGGTCACCGCAACCGGAAGAGGGCAGGCAGGGGGACCGCAACAGCAAGAAACCAAACAGGAGGACCGCCACCGCAACCGCAAGGTAAGAGACAGAAGGACGCCACCGCGACCGCAAGAAGATTGACAGCGGGCACCACACACTCGGAGAGATCGCCGATGGACTACCGTGGACCCGCTCTTCGACAGCGCGGTCGGCGCCAGATGGTGAGCGGGTTGTCACTGCCTCACTACGCGTCTGTTCGTGAAGTCATGCCACACACTCGTCAGGGCGCTATCGACCACAGCGCTGACAATCCGTTTTTCAGGCCGTAGCCGGTTTGTCACGGCCGATACCGAAATCGCCGATCCACCCAACAGTACGGCTGTCCTCACCGGTGACCGCTCCCTCATGGAGATGGTCTCTGCATCTCACAACCAATCTCTCACGGGGAACATTGCCGCTCACAACGGTACACGACGCTACCAATTCGACCCCGTTGTCAACAGAGGGTAGCGTATCGTCTGCTCTAATGGACTGCTGAACCGGTCTCACAGCCAACCACAGGACCCCTGTCGAAGGACGTCCGAACGAGGTGGGTCGTGGCTACACGCGGCGTTCCGAAGGTGAGTGCCCGTTCACCCGTCGTTGCTGACAACCACAACAGAGCCGTTTCCATCCGATAACGGGGCAATACTGCGATCTCATCGCGTTATCGGTGGGAGACACATAGCCTGCAGCCCCGCTTTGTGTGGTGCTGATGGCTGTGACGGGGCGATGAGTACCCTCTCGTTACCCGGTGAGAGCGCACTCACTAGCCGTTTCCTCACACGTTCCGTGAATGGACGCTGAGGTTCTGATGATCTGTTCAAGAGCGGTCTCGCCGCGTTCCTGTCTCCCTGTCCGCTTCGATCACACACGATATCCTGATGACTGTCAGCGTCCACTGTCGACTCCTGTGAAGTGCTAGTGAGCCAGTCAGTGACCCACGACTTCAGTCGTGGGCTTCCGCCGTGTCTCTCTGTGACACCGCCACGACGGTGATCAGCGTGGTGACGCTCCGAGTCGGTGCCATCGGTTCGTACCCGCGATGTCTCTGTCTGTGAGATGCGACGCGCGTCACCTGAAACCCGTCCACGTTCTGGGTGAACCAGTGATCTTCCGGTCGGCGATGAGCACACGTTATGAGCCATCGACTATTCCACTAGCCTCCGAATCCGCACTGCGATTCGCTCCGTGCGACTCGCCGACTCTGTAGTGTTCAGCAGGTTCGTTGGATATCCGTGCGTGGGATATCTGTGATAGCGTGTCCACCGCTGGCTACTACCGGATCAACATCGGGCGCGTCCACTCTGTGGATGCTGCGCTCGCTCCCACAGCGAGCGATGATGCATCGAGTAAGGCGACGTTCTGAAGCGTCACGTGTGTCACCCTCACCGATCGGTATCATCACACAATCGACGGGGTTCGTCACCGCTTCGAAGGGCCTCAGTATGGGTGTCTCCAGTAAGTCGCGATCTAGTGCGTGGTTCGTGTTGGATCCGTCTGCACTCCGACCTGCCGATCCACAGTCGGCCTGCAAATTTTACTCGTCGTGATGTACTTCGGTTTCTTTGTGGCGGTGCCATGCCGTCTGCTGGGTGGTGGTACGTACAGGGCCACACACGGAGTGGATCGGTACGCAATTCGCGTCTCTGACGTCTGTGGTCGGCTGCTTCCGGGATCGATTCACGTTCACACGGTTGGCGCTGACAGTCGCGTTCTTGTGGAACTCTCGTTGCCACTAGTAAGGCCTTCAACGGTCAGAATATGAAGAAGTTATCTCTGGTCTTCGACGCTCGCCCGACAGTGAGTTGAAGCCAAGCGATAGCGGTGGTACTGATACTCAGTGATAGGTGTCTCACTCGCACAAAGCGGGAAATCATATTGTGTGTCTATAAAAAAAGAGCGCATCAAACATCCCGAGACAGTCTATACACGTTCCTGATAGCATTACTGTGCTTGTCATAACTCGACGTGTAAAATCGAAATTACTGGAGAGGTCTGGATTGTCAGCATGGATGAAAAACAGAGGAGTATCTGGGTCGCACTCCAAGACTTTCACCGTTGTCGCTCGTGCAATACCCGATTGCTCCCGTGTCACGATGGAACCCGTCTAGCTCTCAAGCAACGCCGTCGCCCGCTCAAGATCTGCCAGCTCGTTCACGTTCACGCGTTCACCGAGTTCAACAGTTTCAAAATCGAACCCCGCACGGCACAGTAATCCGACTGCTTCACTCAATTGGTACTCCCCATCAGCGGAGGGTTGAACGAGCGCACAGGCGTGAAACGTCTCCGCAGGAAGAACATAACAACCAGTTGTCACCATCTGTGACGGCGGGTTGTCAGGCTTCTCGACGATGTCCGTAATGTTCCCTTCCTTCGTCTCGATCACGCCCGTCGTCTGGGCAACCTCGCGCGAGACTTCCTCGACCCCGAGAACCCCATCGACGCCCTCCGCGTGTACCGCCTCGACTGCCGGTGTCACCCCGTCGGCAAACACGTTATCGCCGTTCACGAGCAGAAACGTCCCGTCGACGGCGGGCTTCGCCTGCAACACGGCATGCCCCAACCCTAACTGCTCGCACTGGTGGACGTACGTAAGGGGTACGTCACGATACGCGTCACCGAACCGTTCGACAATCTGGCCACCCTTGTACCCGATAATCACGATCAGCTCGTCGACGCCAGCCTCCACGGCTGAATCGAGCGCGTACGCGAGCAACGGCTTCCCGGCGATCGCAACGAGCCCCTTCGGCTGTTCGTCCGTCAGCGCTCCGAGTCGCGTTCCGCGCCCGGCAGCGGGAATGACCGCATCCATATGAGAGCCCCTACTCACCAGCCATGTCAATCCATTGGTTCGTGTCACACAGCGGAGCTGAGAAAGCCAGATAACTCAGAGTCAGCGGCACCTCAGTGAAGCATGCGATCGCCTCACACCGGCCACGTCACTGATTCCTATTAGCCCGGACCCAGTCTCGAACCTGACCCGCCTACGACGACCGCACCAACGGCTCGTACCACTCTCGGTTCGCCCGATACCACTCGATGAACTCACTGACCCCCTCCGTGATCGTTCGTGAGGGCTCATACCCGATCAGCTCCCCGGCCTTCCCGACCGCGGCGTGGGTGTGCTCCGCATCGGCCTCCCGCGCGGGCTCGTACACGATCTCCAGTTCGGGCGCCAGCTGATCACGGACCGTCTCGGCCAACTCCTGAATCGAGATGGTGTCCGAACTCCCGATGTTCAACACGTCGCCGTCGGCCGCGTCTGACTCCAAGAGCGTTCGATTTGCATCGACCACATCTGCGACATACGTGAAGTCGCGGGTCTGCTGGCCGTCCCCGTAAATGACGGGCGGCTCGTCGTTCAGACACCGCGAGACGAAATTCGAGATGGCCATGTTGGGACGCATCCGCGGCCCGTACACCGTGAAGTACCGGAGACACACCGTCGGCAGCCCGTGGAGCTCGGTGTACACCCGCGCCATGTGCTCCTGTGTCAACTTCGTCACGCCGTAGGGACTCACGGGCTCGGTCGGGTGATCTTCCGCGTAGGGCAACGACTCCGGCTTCCCGTACACCGACGACGAGCTCGCGAGGATCACCCGCTGCACGTCGGCCTCCGTTGACGCTTCAAGCAGGTTCACCGTGCCGTCGACGTTGATGTTGGTCACCTTCCGTGGGTTATCGACGCTCTCGCGTACCCCCGCCTGTGCGGCTTGGTGGACAACGACGTCTGTGTCGGCAACGAGCGCGTCTACTGTCTCCTGATCTCGAACGTCACCCTCGACGAACCGGTAGCTCACGTCTTGTTCGGTAGCCACGTCGCGGTGGACATCGAGCGTGTGGCGTTTGATCCCCTCGGCGTAGAACGGTTCGAGATTGTCGAGAACAGTCACGTCGTGACCGTCGGCGAGGAATGACTCGGCAAGGTGTCCGCCGATGAACCCGGCCCCGCCCGTGACGAGAATCTGCATATGCGGCGTTCTGACGGCTGACACAAAACGGGCGCGATTCGATGCGATCGCCTTGATCGCGCAGAGCGCTTCGATCGCGTCGCGTAAACCCCGGACCCGCTAGCGTCTTCCCGACTCACAGACGTGATTGATCGGTCACGTACCAACCGTCGTACACAAGATTAGACTCACAACCAGTCACTCACTGGACCGGTAGTTCGAGCTCCGCCAGCCGCCCCGCGCGATAAAACCGCACGCGACGCGTGAGGATGCGCCACCCGACTGCGGCGACGCCTGCGCCAATCGCGTTCACGAGCACGTCACCCCAATCGGCGGTCCGCGTGTCCAGCGTCGACTGGAGCAGCTCGATCCCCGCCCCGTACCCCACCGCGAGAATAACCACGACGACCAGCACGGACCGGTCGCGCCACGGGCGGTCTTGGAACGCGTACGCCAGCGTCGCTGCGAGCCCGGCGTACGCCAGCCCGTGGAGCCACGTGCTGTACGCGAGCACCCCGAACGGGCCGTATCGAATCACGCCGCTGCCGGGCGGCGTGAACACCGAGAAATAGAGGATCGTCGACGCCACCGCGAGGACTATCCCCCACCGAAGCGCTCGCGGGACGAGCGGGAGCCGGATGCGCAGCATCGTATTTGCTCTGTCGCCGAGGAATAGATAAGCCTGCGGGATTGAGCCACTGCTCGCGTCCGGTAAACGAATACGTTTTTGCCCGAGGCGCGATTTCGCTGTGATAATGCCGTGCTCGGAGGCCCCAACATGGAACTGATCGACGATGACGGCAACCTCTTCGGCGCCGTCAACGTTATCGACGCCCTCGTGGTTCTCATGGTGGGTGCCGTCGTCATCGCCGGTGCGGCGTTGGTCCTCGCTGATGACCCCGCACCCGAGCCCGAACCCGACACCGACACGACGTACGCGACGCTCGATATGGGGACCCAGCCCGCCTACGTCGTCGACGCGATCAACGAGGGCGACACCTACGAGCCGGACGGCAGCTCCACGATCAGGATCACAGACGTCCATCTCACCCCGCGCGAAGACGAGATCGGCGTCACGCTCCGCGTCGAACTCAACGGCGAGGCCAACGACGATACCATCACGTACGCGAACGCACCGCCGCGCCTCGGGCGGACGCTCGCCATCGAGACGCCTCGGTACGAACTGAGCGGTCAGATTCGAGCGACCGGCGAGGGGGACACGCTCGCTGGCGACACCGAACGCGTCGTCGTTCGGGACACGCTCGACGCCGAAACGGCCACCGCGGTCACCGCCGGCGACGAAATTCGGCTGGCCGGTCGCACCGTCGCAACGATCACCGACGTCGCCACCTACGCGACGAGCGCTCCCAACCAAACGCGCGTGCTCGTCGAGACGGAACTCGACACCCACAACGAGCGTGGGCAACCCCGCTTCGGTGGCGTCCCCCTCCAGCGCGGACAGTCGGTTACGCTACCCGCTGACGAGTACACGATCGCGGGACAGATCGAGCGTGTAAACGGCGAGCTCCAACTGGGCACGACAGCGACGCGACAGGTCACGCTTCGGCTCTCCGAAGTGCGCGCGGACACGGCACGCACCATCCGACCGGGCATGACTGAAGGGCATACAAGCGAGCCTGTCGCGGAGATCACCGACGTCGAAGTGTCCCCGTCGCTGATTATCGCTACCGGTGAGGACGGCAGCGTCAACGTCGTCGATCACCCGCGCAACCGCGACGTGACGATTACGGCGGAGCTCCGCGTTCGAGAGGCGACGACCGGCGTCCAATTCAAAGGCGAGCCGCTGCGCGGCGGACGCACGGTCACGATCGATCTCGGCACGCGAATCATCGACGCCGAGGTGGTGAGCGTCTCCGGATGATCGACGACGACCGCTCGCTGGTCGCCGCTCACGCGACGGCGAGTCTCAAACGCGGGACGTGTCTCTCGTGACCCCCGCTTCGACTGACCGCTCTGCGGGGTCACACACCTCGGCCGGGTCGGACGACGACGACACGCCGGCGGTGGTGGCTGGCTCGCGCGTTGCGACGACGCTGCGGGGGTGTGGCCGACGGCTCGGTTCGTGGATCCGCGCCTCGGCGCTGTATCAGTGGCTCACTGCCGAGCCCGATCCCGAGGTGATCGTGATCGACCTCCGAGAGACGCGGACGGTCGGTCCGGTGCTTCGGCTGCTCGATCGGGCGGTCGGTCGACTCGGAGATGCAGCGGGGACCTCGCGCGCGGTCAGCGCCGGTCAACGCGCCGAAGTGTCACTGCGCACAGCGCCACTTCCAAGCGTCGGTATCGTGGTCGCTGTGCTGGGTGTCGCGATTGCTGCCAGCGGCCTCCGCGGCGGCGTCTCGCTTCTGTCCGTGGCCGTCGGTCTCGGCCTTGCCGTCGCGGGCCTGCTCGCGATGCGCGACGACCGCGACTGGGCGACGCTTCGGGAAACGCGTCCGATGACACTCGCGCGTGCGGCGTTCACACCACCGGACCCGCCCGAATCTGCTGCCGATGATGACCGAGAGCCAGACGCCGCGGTCACCCGGTCTGCCCGCAGCGAGACCTCGCAGGATGGCGACCCGGCCGAGACGCTGTCGGTGTCAGACGCGTCGTGGGAACCGACGCCAGACTCCGAGTCGGAACCGGAATCTGACCGCCGTTGACATCCCACCGACTCTGAGGATGAGGCAGTTGGCCTGGGCTTCGTCACTGGTACGACCTGTCACTGACACCGCCCGTGGTTGATATCGCGCGTTACGGACGTGCGGGGAGAAAGCCCCGCGCTTCAGGGCGAGGAGGGTGTCAACACGCTCGACAGCCCCGCGGTTCGAGTCCGCCGTCACGGCGCTGAATCTCTACTGCTTAAGTGTCCTCCTTTATCCAATGCACACAGTGCTTTCCACGGACCTCTCCGTCGCGATCCTCGCGGGGATCGTGCAGGGTATCGTCGAGTGGCTGCCCGTCTCGAGTCAGGGCAACCTCGCGTTGGTTCTCACGCTTGTCGGCACCGACCCTGCCGTCGCGCTCCAACTCGCGCTCTTTCTGCAGCTGGGGACGACACTCTCGGCGGCCACCTATTACCGTGACGAGATTCGGACCGCGCTCGCGGCCGTCCCGGGATGGCGACCTCGTGCGGCCTACGAGGGCGACAACGCGATCGCGTCGTACGTCGTCGTCGCCTGTCTGCTGACCGGCGTTGTCGGTATCCCCCTCTATCTGTTTGCGGTCGATCTCGCAGGCCAACTCACCGGGGGCGTTTTCATCGCGGTCATCGGCGTCTTACTCATCGCAACGGGCGTTCTCCAGTTCGCCTCCGAATCCGTCTCGATGGGCGGGCGAACAACTCCGACACTCCGCGATTCCGTGCTTGTCGGCGCCGTTCAGGGGGTTGCGATCCTCCCCGGGATCTCGCGGTCGGGCGTCACGACGAGTGCGTTCCTCTTCCGCAGCTACGAGCCACCGGCCGCGTTCCGGCTGTCGTTTCTGCTGTCGATCCCCGCGAGCCTCGGAGCGGCAGTTCTCACCCTGCTGAGCGCTGGCGGGCTCCCGGGAATTAGTCTATCGGCCGCGGCTGTCGCGCTCTCCGTGAGCGCAGTCGTCGGCTACCTGACAATCGATGTCCTCATGCGAGTCGTCGATCGCGTGCCGTTCTGGGCCGTCTGCTTCGGGCTCGGCGGGCTGGCAATTGTGGGCGGCGGCGTCGTAGCGGTCGTTGTGTGAGAGGGCTTGTACAACACGGGTTACCGCGGGCCGATCGCGTGACAACGCCCGCCGCTCACCGCCGACCGACGTGAACGGCCAGCGCGGCCGCGAAGAGCGCGAAGAACGCCAGCACTGCGGTGGTCAGGCCGAATCCCGGCACGTCCGTCTCCGTCTCGGTGTCGGTCGTTTCTCCGGTCTCGTCGTCGCCGAAGAGGGCGATGGATCCGGCTTCGTTACCGTTGAGTGACACCGTCCCGCTTTCGATCGGCTCGAACGCGATCCGAACGGTGGCGTTCTCGCCGGGGCCGAGCGACACCTCGCGTTCGGCGACCTGCTCGTCGCCCATCGTGACGGTGAGCGTCCGGTTCGCCGATCGGCCGCCGGGGTTTTCGACCGTCGCGCGGAGCGTCGTCTCGTGTCCCACGCGGACCCGGTCTGCCGGAACGTCGCTGTCGACGATTTCGACGCTTCCGGGAGTGAGCGCGACGACGGCGACGGGTGCGGCGTTCGGCATCGTCGCGGTGTGAGCGTCCCCTTCGACGCCGTGGGTGACATCCTCCGTCGTCCACTCGCCCTCGGCGTACCGCATCACCGCGACGTCCTCCGGTCCGAGGCCGTCGGGGAGCGCGTCGCGGTCGACGTCGAACTGAAGCGTCACGCCGCTCGTTTCGGTCGCGTCGAGGGTCGAATTGACTCCCACGTACCCCAGCGCTATCCCGTACGGGACGGCGCCGCGATCCCCGGGATCGGCCGTCGGCCGCTCGACGGTCGCCTCGAACGCCTCGCGGTCACCGGTCGTGTCGATCGTGAGCGCGGACAGCGACACCGCGGGTCGCGTCTCCGAAGGCCCGGAGAGCGCCATTTCGGCGGTGTAGCGTTGGTCGACCACGCCGTCGACGTTGACTGTGACGGCGTCGGTCGACTCGGACCGGACCACTGTCGGCGCGTCGGTGCTCGTCGGTGACGATCCGGACGATCCAGCGGACCCGGACGATCCGGACGATCCGGACGATCCGGACGATCCGGCGGACCCGGACGACCCCGACCCACCCGTGGAGCCGGAGCCCTCCTGCGGATCTGTGACCGTCACGTCCCCGACGGTCGTGCCGTCGACCGACACCGTGTACGTGTCGGCGTCCTCGTAGGCGTGGTTGACCGTCAGCGTGGTTCCGCTTGCGGGCACGTCTACGGTTTGTTGAGTGGTTGTGCCGTCGCCGAGCGCGATGTCGAGGGTCCGCTGTCCCGTCGCCTCGCCATCGTTTTCGAGTTCGACGGTGAGTTGGACCGACTCGTTCACCTCGACGGAGTCGGCGTTGAGCGACAACTCGCCGAGCGACACGTTTGCCGGTTCGAGTACGGCGACCGTACCGACGGACTCGCCGTTGACGGTGAGTCCGTACTCACCCGTCGTCTCGAACGTTCGCTCGAACGTGATGGTCTCGGTCGCGCCCGCGCCGACAGTTCGGGTGATCGTCTCAGACGTGCCGGTGTCGTCTCGGAGTTCCGTCTCGAACGCTCCCTCGACGCCGCCGTTGTTCTCGAGTCCGACCGTCACGTCGACGGACTCCCCGACGGCGATTTCCGTCCTCGACACGTCCACGTCGCCGATAGAGACCGTTGCGGGTTCGACCACGGTGAGCGTCCCGGCGTTTTGGTCGTTGACAGCGATCGGGTACTCACCTGCCTCGTCGAACGTCTCGGTGAAGGTGACGGTCTCCGTCTCACCCGGGCCGAGAGTAACGGTCGTTTCGTCCCTGAGATCTCCGCCGACGGTGAGTTCCGCGGTGTAGGCCCCGTCGGCGTCTCCGACGTTCTCGACCGTGGCCGTCACATCGGCGCTCTCCCCGGCGACGATTTCGGTCTGAGAGAGACCAACACTACCCACCTCGAACCGGGCGGAGCCGGGCTCCGTAACCTCGAGCGTTCCTGCACGTTCCCCGTCAATATCGATCTGGTACGTCCCCGCCTGATTGAACGTCTCGATGAAGATGATACTCTCCGTCTCGCCGGGGGCGAGAGTGACGCTTATTTCGTCCACGACTTCTCCGTCGGCGGTCAGTTCTACGGTCTCACTTCCCTCGGCGTCTCCGACGTTCTCGACTGTGGCCGTCACGTCGACGCTCTCCCCGGCGACGATTTCAGTCTCGGAGAGTCCGGGATTAGTCACGTCAAACTCGGCGGACGCGGGTTCCGTAACCTCGAGCGTTCCTGCACGTTCCCCGTCAATATCGATCTGGTACGTCCCCGCTTGGTCGAACGTCTCGGTAAATGTGATCTCTTCCGTCTCGCCGGGTGCGAGAGTGACGCTTATTTCGTCCACGACTTCTCCGTCGGCGGTCAGTTCTACGGTCTCACTTCCCTCGGCGTCTCCGACGTTCTCGACCGTGGCCGTCACGTCGACGCTCTCCCCGGCGACGATTTCAGTCTCGGAGAGTCCGAGATTAGTCACGTCAAACTCGGCGGACGCGGGTTCCGTAACCTCGAGCGTTCCTGCTTCGACTGGTCCTGCGGATTCGCTGCTAACGGTGATCGGGTACTCCCCCGCCTGGTTGAACGTTCCGGTGAGCGTGACGGTCTCCGAGTTGTTTGGACCGACGCGAACATCCTGCGTGTCTTTGACTTCTCCCTCGCCGGTCATCTCTATGGTCTCAGTTCCCTCGACGTCTCCGGCGTTCTCGACGGTCGCGGTAACTTTGGTGGTCCCACCCGCGACGATCGGGTTGTTTTCGATATCGGCGCTCGCCAGCTCGATATCAGCGCTGTTTCCGGCGGCTGAGACGTTTTCGCCGACGGCTCCGGCGAACGTAAGCGTCGACAGGAGGACTGCCACACTGATCCACGCGACGACGACCTTGCGGCCAGACATACGCACATGAGCGGACGAGAGCAGATTGTAATGGGCTCGAAACCGCGATTAATCCTCTCTTATATCGCTGTTGGACCGCGCGTAGATCGTCTCACGGCGACCGTTCGACGAGCGCTCGCGGCTCCCGACGCATGTTCGAAAGGCTCACTACCCGTCCGGCAAATTTCGCGACATGCAGACGCTGCTTTTGAACGCGGACGACGTCAACGAGAACGCCCGTATGGACCGCGTCATCGACGCGGTTCGCGGTGCGTTTACTGCCTACGAGCGCGGCGACGCCAAGATGCCCGCGAAGTCGTACATCGACCTGCCGGAGTACAACGGCGACTTCCGGTCGATGCCCGCGTACCTCGACGTCCGCACGGAGGACACCGACGAGGAGACCGGCTGGGACGCCGCCGGGATCAAGTGGGTGAACGTCCACACCGACAACCCGACCGACCACGACCTCCCGACCGTGATGGGGACGATGATCTACTCCGACCCCGAGACCGCCGTCCCGCTCGCGATCCTCGACGGGACGACGCTCACGATGAAGCGCACGGGCGCCGCGGCCGCGGTCGCCACCGACCACCTCGCGGTTCCGGACGCCTCCTCGCTCGGAATCGTCGGCGCCGGGGTCCAGTCGTACACTCAGCTGGAGGCGATCGCCGCAGTGCGCGACATCGAGGAAGTCGTGATCAGCGACCTCGACGAGGAGCGCGTCGCCGACTTCATCGACGCCTTCGAGGACCGGTTCGACATTCGTGCCGGCTCCATCGCCGAGGCCGGACACTGCGACGTGCTCTCGACGGTGACCCCCGTCGAGGACCCCATCGTCGGCCCCGACGACGTCGGCGAGCACACTCACGTCAACGCGATGGGCGCGGACGCCGCGGGCAAACACGAACTCGCCGACGAACTCCTGCTGGACGCGACCGTCGTCATCGACGACCACGAGCAGTGCACGCACTCCGGCGAGATCAACGTCCCGTACGCGGCGGGCGTGCTCACGGACGCCGACATCTACGGCGAGATCGGCGAGATCGTCGTCGGCGCTCGGGCGGGCCGCGTCGGAGCCGCCGGAACGGGCGACGACGGCGTGTCGGGCGTCACCGTCTTCGACTCGACCGGCCTCGCGATTCAGGACGTTGCGGCCGCACGCGTCGTCTACGAGCAGGCCGACGCCAACGACAACGGCTACCCGTTCGATCTGCTCGGCCTCGCGGAGTAAGCCCTCACGACTTCCACGACCGCCGCGACTTCCACGACCGCCGCGACTTCCACGACCGCCGCGACTTCCACGACCGCCCCGTCCGATATCTTTTGGTCGCGCCGCCCCTTACCACAGCCGTGCAACTCGTCAGCGTCGCGGCGCTCGCGGAGAACCGAGTAATCGGTCGAGACGGCGAGGTCCCGTGGGACCACATCGAGGCCGATGTCAGGCAGTACCGCGAGCGCGTCGCGGGCTCGCCCGTCATCCTGGGCCGTCGGACCTTCGACTCGATGCGCGACGACCTCCCCGGCGCTCGACAGATCGTCGTGAGCCGCAGCGTCGACGCGATCGACGTCCCGACCGCCGCCGTCGCCGACGGCGTCGAGGCCGCGATCGAACTGGCTCGCGAGACCGTCGCCGAGGGCGACTACCCCGACGAGACGGTGTACGTCCTCGGCGGCGGTGCGATCTACGAGCTCTTCCAACCGCACGTCGACCGCATGGCGCTCAGCCACGTCCACGGCGCGTATGAGGGGGACACGCGATTCCCGGCGTGGGACGACGACGAGTGGGCCGTCGACAGCGAGACGGCGTACGACCGGTTCACGCTCCGCGAGTGGGTTCGGCGGGAGGCGAGCGCCTGAGCCGCGGTCCCTTACTCGTCGCCGTTCGCGGAGTCGCTCGCGGCGTCCGCCCGCTCGGCGAACCCGAACCGGGGCTTGGTGTCAGTGACGATAATCTCGATGGTCTCGCCGACCGCGGCGTCGGCGATGAACAGCGAGTACCCCTCGACGTACGCGATGCCGTCGCCCTCGTCGCCGACCTCCTCGACGGTCACCTCGATCCGATCGCCCGTCTCGACGGGGGCCGTGGTGAGTCCCTTCGCGACGAGGTACACCTCGGAGGAGGAGTCGCGGGAGGCGGGCGGCGAGACCGTGCGGAGGTACTGAAACTCCTCGCGGACGTCCTCGCGGAAGGCGTCGAGGTCCTCGCCCTGGAACACCTTCACGACGAAGTCGCCGCCGGGCGCGAGCAGCTCCTCGGCCACGTCGAACGCCTGCCGCGCGAGGTGGACCGATCGGGCGTGGTCGAGGCTGTACTCGCCGGTCATGTTCGGGGCCATATCGGAGAGCACGACGTCCGCGCCGCGTTCACCGATCGCCTCCCGCAGGTAGTGGCGAGTGCGTTCTTGCGTCATGTCGCCGCGGATCGTCTCCACGTCGTGCTCGTCGAGGTCGTCGATGCGCTGGAGGTCGACGCCGACGACGGTGCCAGACTCGCCGACTTCCTCGGCGGCGACCTGCAGCCACCCGCCCGGGGCGGCCCCCAAATCGACGACGGTGTCGCCGCGCTCGAACAGGTCCGCCTCCTCGTCGAGCTGTTTCAGCTTGTAGGCCGACCGGGCTCGGTAGCCCTGCTGTTTCGACTTGTTGTAGTACTCGTCCTTTCCACTCATTGCCCCGTCGTAGACCGTCCGGCCGTTTATCGGCGTCGTTCGCCGGTTCCCTGGGCGTCGCCCCGTGTCGATCCGACGGGGCGGCGACCGCGCAGCCGGTCGGTCTCGTGCGGATCGCTCCCGTCGCCGACCGCAAATCCGAGCGCCGAGTAAAACCCCTCCAGTTTCGGGTCGAACTCGGCGGTGACGAGGTCGATTTCGGGATCGCGCTCGGCCTGCCGCACCGCCGCGGCGACGAGCGCGGAGCCGATTCCACGTCCGCGACGCGCCCGCCTGACCGCGACGGCGTCGACGTGGAGCCGCTCCGGATCCGGACGCGTCGCGACCAGCGCGCCGACGACCGCGCCGGTCCTTTTAAATCGGGCAACGAGCGCGCCGCCGTCGCCGATCGCGGCGTCGACGCGGTCGGCGTCCGTCTCCAACATTGCGGCGTCGAGCACGCGGAGGACGTCGAGCCGGTCGTCCGGCGAAGCCGTGCCGATAGCGATGCCCTCGGGCGGGTCGCCAGTGGATCGCTCTCCGCTCACGCGCTTCCGTCCGACGGGACACTGTCCGTCGCACCGCCCTTTATGAGTCTGAGCAGCTGAACCTCGTCGGCGTCGACGACGCGGTCGCCGGGAACGGGGGAGCCGTCGACCAGCGCGGACGCCTCCTGCGGGTGGTAGCCCGCGGCGCGGATCAGGTCGGCGTAGGTGGCGTCGTCGGGGAGGTCGTACTCGTCGGTTTCCTCGCCGACCACCTCGACGGTGACGTTCACCGCCGACTCACCTCCACAGCGTCGGCGTCGGACGCGAGTTCACCCGTCTAACTCCTCGCGGAGCAGCCCGTTCACCTGTCCGGGGTCGGCGCTCCCGCCGGTCGCCTGCATCACCTGTCCGACGAGGAAGTTGATCGCGCCCTCGTCGCCGTCGCGGTAGTCCGCCACGGCGTCGGGGTTGTCGTCGATGGCGGCGGTGACCGCGGCCGCGACCTCGCCGCTTTCTGCCTTCCCGAGCCCCTCGCGCTCGATGATCGCCTCGGGGTCGTCGCCCTCGTCGAGCATCCCCCGGAGGACGATCTCCTCGGCGTTTTTCACCGTCAGTTCCTCGGCGTCGACCAGCTCGATCAGGCGCGTGAACTCGTCGAGGCGGCCCTCGACGTCCGTGATCGCCATCTCGCGGTAGTTGAGCTCGCCGAGGAGGTTGTCGGCGACCCACGTCGCGGCGAGCTCCGGGTCGAACGACTCGGCCACGTCCTCGAAGAAGTCGGCGACCGCCTTCGTCGAGGTGAGCTTCGAGGCCGACTCGCGGTCGAGCCCGTACTCCTCGCGGAAGCGCTCGCGGCGGGCGTCCGGCAGCTCCGGGATCGGGATCTGCGCCTTCCAGTCCGACACCTCCAGCGCGGGCAGGTCGGCCTCCCGGAAGTAGCGGTAGTCCTTCTCGGCCTCCTTCGAGCGCATCGAGACGGTGACGCCGCGCCCCTCGTCCCAGTGGCGGGTCTCCTGTTCGATCTCGCGGCCGCGCCGGAGCACGTTGCGCTGGCGGGTGACTTCGTAGGCGAGCGCCTGCTCCGCGCCCTTGTGGCTGGAGATGTTCTTCACCTCGGCGCGGTTGGCCGCGGCGAGGGCGTCCTCGGTGATGGTCCCGTCGTCGCCGACGTGCTCGTCGGGGACGAGCGAGACGTTGGCGTCGACGCGGAGGCTCCCGTCGCGGGTCGGATCGAAGACGCCGAGGTACTCTAAGACCTCTTCGAGTTTCGCCAAGAAGGCCCGGGTCTCCGCGGGCGAGCGGAAGTCCGGCTCGGTGACGATCTCCATCAGGGGCGTCCCGGCGCGGTTGTAGTTGACGAGCGTGTGCGTCGCGTTCTCGATGGAGCCGCCGGCGTGCTGGAGGCTGCCGGGGTCCTCTTCGAGGTGCGCGCGAGTGATCCCGATCGTTCGGGGGTCGTCGTCGACGCGGACCTCCAGCTCCCCGGACTGACAGATCGGGGCGTCGTACTGGGTGAGCTGGAAGTTCTTCGGGAGATCCGGGTAGTAGTAGTTCTTCCGGTGGAACGTGGTCGTCTCGGGGATATCGGCGTCGATCGCCTTGCCGATCTTCACGGCGGCCTCGACGGCGCCCTCGTTGAGGACCGGCAGCGCGCCCGGCAGCCCGAGGCAGGTCGGGCACGTGCGCGTGTTGGGTTCCTCGTCGTCGACGGGCTCCGTCGAACAGCCGCAGAAGATCTTCGTGTCGGTCTCGAGCTGGACGTGGACCTCCAGCCCGATCACGACGGTTCGCTCCTCCGTCGCGGCCTGAGTGCTCATTACCGACCCGTTGCGGGCGGGTCACCTAAATCGTGTCGGGACCGATATGACGTGGATTTCCGTCGAGTTGGCGTGGACTCGGGGGTTCGTTTTCGTGGTTCTCGGTGATACGCCACTGCTGCCAACGCGGTGAACGCCTCCAAAGCCCCAGCCCCTTTGAGTCCCACCCCGCCCCGCACAAGCACCATCGGAAGACGGTCACGCGGTTTCACCGCGTGAGCAAGCGAGACCTCCGGTCTCTCCCTAGTCCTGCGCTCACTCCGTTCGCTGCGCGGGCTGCGATTTCCGTGCTCCCGCTTACTCCCTTCGTCGCTCGCGGGACCGCAGCCTCACACCTCCCCAGCCTCGCCGCTCGCTCCGCTCGCGGGCACGCGCCACCGCACCACGGGTCGGCTTATAAGTGCTTGCCGAGCAGCGGCTCGACGTGGTCCATTTCGCTCTGGGAACGTTGCTAAACCCTTATGAGCGCGCGGGTGGGAGAAGCGGTCGTATGAGCGACCTCCCGGACGACTTCGACTGCACCCTCACCAACTGGGAGTACATCTACGGGCTCTGCCGCAACGTCTCGAACGAGGTGAAACGCGCCGACTTCGAGCCGGACATGGTCGTCGCCCTCGCCCGTGGCGGCTGGTTCGCGGGCCGATGCATCTGCGACTTCCTCGGCCTCGACGACCTGACGAGCCTCAAGATGGAACACTACGTCGGTGCCGCACAGAAGAGCGACGAACCGCAGATCCGTTATCCGATGCCCGAGGGGAGCGTCGAAGGCAAGAACGTCCTGATCATCGACGACATCGCCGACACCGGCGGCTCGATCCGCCGCGCCGAGGAGTACGTCGAGGAGCGCGACGCGGGCGAGATCCGCACCGCCACCCTCCAGTTGCTCGGCACCTCGGAGTTTCAGCCGGACTTCGTCGGCGAGCAACTCGAACAGTGGACCTGGGTCGTCTACCCGTGGAACTTCCTCGAAGACCTGGTCGACCTGACCGAGGGCGCCATGGAGCGCGCCGACCAGACCGTCTTCGACCGGGAAGACGTCCGCCACTACTTGGAGGAGTACCACAGCATCGGCCGCATCGAGATGGAGGTCGCCCAGCCCGACCGCCTCGACGAGGTGCTCAGCGAGATGGTCCGCCGCGGCGTGGCCGACGCCGCCGGCGACGCCGCGTGGACGCTCGCCGAGTAGCCGATCGCGATGACCGCTGACGGAGACCGTGCCTCCGCAATCGACGCCCTCCTCGACGCCTACGCCCTCAAAGACGAGCGGCGCACGGGCTGGCAGCTCCGCGGCGTCGACGACCCCGAATCGGTCGCCGCGCACACGTGGGGCGTCGCGTACCTCGTACTGACGCTCGGCGACCGCTTCCGCGCGGAGCTCCCCGGCCTCGACCTCGACCGCGCGCTCCGACTCGCCGTCGTCCACGACGTCGCCGAGGCGGAGACGGGCGACGTCGCGACCCGCGCCGACTCGACCGCGGACACTCCGGACCCGACCGCCAAGGAGACCGCCGAGCGCGACGCGATGGCCGATCTCGCCGGGCCGCTCCCTGACCGCGTCCGGGACGCGTGGGAGGCGTACGAGGCCCGCGAATCGCCCGAGGCGGTCCTCGTCAAGGAGTGCGACCTCCTCGACGTCTGCCTGCAGGCCGTCGTCTACGAGCGCGACGGTCGGTACGATCCCGCCGACGGCGACCCGGACGCGTTCCGCGAGTACGACGACCTCGACGAGTTCTTCGCCACGGCGGAACCGCGGCTGCGGACCGACACCGGCCGGGCGCTGTTCGCGCGGCTCCGCGACCGGTATCGGGCGGTGCGGGACGGGGGGTAAGCCGTCGGGTGTAGGGCGGCGGGCACGTCGCTGCGGACTCATCTGTTCGACACTCGTCGAACCCAATAATCGACGAACGTAGGCTCTCTACCCGCCGATCAGCCGAAACGGATAGCAAGAACGTTAACCGATGAGCCCGTGCCGACGAGTGAGAGCGTTCACCACGCATGTCCGAACACACAGATCTTGTCATCGTCGGCGGGGGTATCAGCGGGGCGTCGCTTCTGTACACGGTCGCGAAGTTCACCGATGTCGACGACATCACGCTGATCGAGAAGGAACGCGAGATTGCGGCGATCAACTCTCACCGAACCAACAACTCCCAGACGCTTCACTTCGGGGACATCGAGACGAACTACACCCTGGAGAAGGCCAAGGAGGTCAAGGAAGGCGCGGAGCTGCTCGCTGGCTACCTCGAGGGGACGGACCCCGACCGGGAGATGCACAGCAAACGGAGCAAGATGGTGCTCGGCGTCGGCGACGAGGAGGTCGCCAAGCTGGAGGAGCGCTACCACGAGAACGGGTTCGGCGACCTCTTCGGCAAGCTCCGCGAGATCGGCCGCGACGAGATCGCCGAGCTGGAGCCGAAAGTCGTCGAGGGGCGCGACCCCGACAGGGAGCTGAAGGCGCTACAGACGCCAGACGGCTACGTCGTCGACTACGGCGCGGTCGCGAAGTCGTTCGTCGACGAGGCCCGCGACGAGGAGGGCGTCTCCGTTCACCTCGGCACGACCGTGACGAACGTCGACGAGGAGAGCGACGGCTTCACCGTCGAGACCGACGACGGCGACTTCGCTGCCGACGCCGTCGTCGTCGCCGCCGGCTCCCACAGCCTCCAGTTCGCCAAGGAGATGGGGTACGGCGAGGACATGTCCCTGCTCCCCGTCGCCGGGAGCTTCTTCCTCGCCGACGACCTGCTGAACGGGAAGGTGTACACGCTTCAGATGAAGAAGCTCCCGTTCGCCGCGGTCCACGGCGACGCCGACGTCCACGACGAGGGCGTCACCCGGTTCGGTCCCACCGCGAAGGTGGTCCCCGCGCTCGAACGCGGCGAGCTGTCCACCGTGAGCGACTTCGCCGACGTGTTCGGTTTCTCCCCCGCGTCGTTCCTGAGCTACGCCAACATCCTCTCGGACCGCATTCTCTTCCCCTACGTCGTCCGGAACCTCGTGTACGACATCCCCGAGATCGGCAAGCGCGCGTTCCTGCCGGACGTCCAGAAGGTCGTGCCGAGCATCGACGTCGACGACATCGAGCGCGCGAAGGGGTACGGCGGCGTGCGCCCGCAGATCGTCAACACGAAGACCAAGGAACTCGACATGGGCGAAGCGAAGATCACCGGCGACGGTATCCTGTTCAACATCACGCCCTCGCCGGGCGCCTCGACCGCACTGAAGAACGCGATGACCGACATCGAAACGGTCCTCGGGTTCCTCGACGAGGACTACGAGTTCGACGAGGTCGCGTTCCGTGACGCGACGATCGGGAACTTCCCGCGGGCCGACGAGACGAGTGTCGAGACGGGGGCGGACGCGGACGACGACCGCGTTCCCGCCGAAGCCGACGACTGATCCGGCCGAGCGACTCCGCCAGCGACGTCCGGTCCCCTCGGCTCGTTTCTTTCCGGTTCCGATTCACGAGTCGTCGAAGCGCGTGTCGCCCTCCCGTCGAACCGCGTCACCGTTCCGTCGACGCGCGCACCGGCCACGCGCCGTGCGGAATCGGTCGATTCTCCGGCCGATACCGGTCGCCGCCACTGTGCGAGGTCCCTATCCGGGTTAAGTCGGATGTGACCGATCTAAACCGGCGAAACTGTATCTAAACCGGCTGCAGGGCCATCTTCCCTTATGTTCGCCTGTCGGCTACGGCGAGTTGCAATGTTCGAAACAGACCCGCTTACGACGGCAACGCTCGCAACCGACGCGACCCGGACGGCCCTGCAGATCGGACCGCCGGCAGACATCGCTACGCAGGCCCCCGCGTTCGTTCAAGACATCCTCGGTAAGGTCGGCTCCACGGCCGGCGACGCGGCGGGCGGAATCGGCGAGACGATCAGCCGTATGACTCCCGGTGGGAGCGACGTGGCTGCGGGCGCAAGCGACGGCGCGAACGGTGTCGCGGGGAATGCCCCCGGCCGATAACGCTCGCTCCTCGGCTGACATCGCTCGTCTCGCGACCGACGCCGCTCGCTGACCCGTTTTCACGCTCGCGCCGCTTCGCCGACCTCCCGCTTGAACGCCTCGCGAAGCACGCGGATCGCCCGCCGCTTCGTCCCGTCGGGAACGAACACGAAGGGAATCGGCACGTCGAACGCCCGGTCGCCGTACAGCCCCCAGTCCCCCACCGACCGAGTCGTACCGCCGTACGCGATCGGGATGTCCTCCAGCTCGTCGGGGTCGTAGGCGGGCACGTACGACCGGTCGATCCACACCTCGTGGACCGGCACGTCGAGGGCGTCGGCGAGGAGCCGTTCCAGGCGGTCGTCCTCAGCGGTCAGCCACGCCGTGAACGCGTCGAGGGCCTCGCCGCCGTCCCCGCCGAGGTCGCCGTCGCCGTCGCCGCCGAGGGCGGAGCCGACCCGGTCCGCGAGTGCGATCCGATGCTTCCAGCACGTCTCCGGGAACCGACGCCCCCGGAAGCGGTCGTACATCGACGCCAACGTCGAGTCCGGGTGTTCGCGCGCGGCGATCCGCAGCCGTTCGAGCACCCCGTTGTCGTCGAGCTCGCGGTCGACGATCCCCTCGAGGGTCACCGGACTCTCTCCGACTTCGGCCTCGTACTCGCCGAGCATCGCTTGGAGGAGCCGGTTGGCGTACACCGACTTGTGGTGCTGGGTGACCCACATGTACAGCGCGATCCGGCCTTCGAGGTAGTTACCGATGGTTGACAGCGCCTTCTCCGTGAGCGCGAGTCCCTCCTTAGGGTGCGCGGTGTACGCGTCGACCATCCGGTCGACGTCGAAGCTCAGCACGCCGGCGCCGGTCATGTAGTTGTCCCGCGTGATGTAATCGAGGCGGTCGACGTCGATGGGCGAGTGGAGCAGTTGGGCGCCGACCCCGTACTGCCACGCCTCGCCGCGCTCGTACGCGAGGCTGTAGCCGAGCACGTACGCGCACACTTCGAACGGGTCCACGTCGAACGCGCGCAGCGCGTCGCCGTACTCCTCGACGATGAGGACACAGCCGAGCAGCTCGTGCGGGCTCGCCGACCGAAGCGGCGCACCTCCCACCCCGGCGTCGTCGAACGCGTCGACCAGCCCGGTGTCGACCACCCGCTCGCGTAACACCGTCTCGTCGAGAAACCCCTCGGAGAGATGTGAGAAGGGCGGGTGACCGACGTCGTGGAGCAGGCAGGCGCACTCCAGCGTGCGTTGGATCTCCTCTAACTCGTCGACGGCCGCGTCCCGCGTGAAATACGACTGTCGGCGGAGGTTCTCGAAGACGGTCCGACCGAGGTGGTAGACCCCCAGCGAGTGCTCGAACCGCGTGTGGTTCGCGCCTGGGTAGACCAGGTGTGTCGCCGAGAGCTGCCGGATGTACCGCAACCGCTGGAACGGACGCGTGTCGACGACGCCCTCGACGAGCGCGTCCGGGAGCTCGACGTACCCGTGGACGGGGTCTTTGATCTGTGTGGTGGGCATCGAGTTGCCGGATCGACGGTCCCCCGCGACCTCGCTTTTTCGGTCCGCAAGCGCGAGACACGCGAGGCCACTCGGGTCCGGATAGGGGGTGAATCGGGCCGTTGCTGAGAAAATCGGACCGGCCGCTGCCGAGAAACCGGCCGGATTCCGTCTGCATAAGTAGTCTGCGCGGCGACGCACACGCATGGTATCGGACGCCGACGGCGCATCAGACGCCGACGGAACGAGTGCTCGCCCGGGCGACGCCGACGAGATCGAGACCCTGTCCGCCGGAGCCGACTCCCCGCTCGTCGCTCGGTGGCTCGAGCTCGACCGCGGCTGGCAAGCGCTCGCGCTCGGGCTCGCCGTCGTCGCCGTCCACGGCGCGGGACAGGCCGCGGGACTCTTCTAATGGGGCTCGTCGCCGCGGCTCGTCCCTATCTCCCCGGGCTCGCCGTCCTCGCCGCCGGGGCGCTCCTAGCGCACGTCGTCGCCGGCGCGGTCGACGGACTCCAGCCGCTGGTCGTCGCGGTCGCGATCGGCGCGCTCGTCGGCAACACCGTCGGAACGCCCTCCGTGGCCGAGTCGGGCGTCGGCGTCGACAAGCTCTTCTTGGAGACCGGAATCGTCCTGCTCGGCGCGGCGGTCGTCGTCGAGGAGTTCCTCGCCGCGGGGCCGACCGTGCTCGGGCTCGTGCTCGTCGCGGTCGCGGGCGGACTCGTCCTCGCAGAGCTGATCGCGCGGGTGCTCTTCCGACTGAACGGCACGACGCCGTCCCTTTTGGCCGCCGGGGCGAGCATCTGCGGGGTCTCCGCGGTCGTCGCGATCGGACGCGTGCTCGACGCGCGCGGGTCGGCGATCACGTTCGCGGCCGCGACGGTACTCCTGTTCGACGCCGCGACGCTCGTCGCGTTTCCGATCGCCGGCGAGTGGCTCGGACTCACCGGACGGCAGTTCGGGGTCTGGGCCGGTGTGAGCATGTTCTCGACCGGGCCCGTCGCGGCCGCGGGGTTCGCGCACTCCCCGGAGGCGGGCCAGTGGGCGACCGTGACGAAGCTCGCGCGCAACTCGCTTCTGGGGGGCGTCGCGATCGCGTACTCGCTCGCGTACACTGCGCGGTCGGCGACCGACCCCGACGTGCGCCGGCTGTGGGCGGAGTTCCCGAAGTTCCTCCTCGGCTTCCTCGCGGTCGCGGCGATCGCGAACAGCGGCCTCCTCTCGGCGGCCGCGCTCGACTCGATCGGCCGGACCTCGAACGCGCTCTTCACGCTGGCGTTCGTCGGGCTCGGGCTCTCGATTCGCCTCCGGGAGATGCGCGAGGTCGGGGGGGCCGCCGTCGGCGCGGTCCTCGTCCACCTCCTCGTCGTGAGCGCGCTCGCGCTGATGGCGGTGCGCTGGCTGCTGTAGTCCCCCTTTCAGTCCGTATAAGTAGCGGGCGAACACACTCCGGGTATGAGCACTATCGGCTTCATCGGCGGCAGCGGTATCTACGACGCACTCCCCCTGAACGACGTGCGCGAGGTCGAGTACGACACCCCGTACGGCGAGCCGAGCGACGCCATCACGATCGGCGAGTTCGGGGACACGGGCACAGAAGTCGCGTTCCTTCCCCGGCACGGCTCCGATCACGGCGTCTCGCCCACCGACCTCCCGTACCGCGCGAACATGTACGCTCTGAAAAAGGTCGGCGTCACCCATATCTTCGCGTCGAACGCGGTCGGCAGCTTAAAAGAGGAGTTGGAGCCGGGCACGCTCGTCGTCCCCGACCAGATTTACGACCGGACGAAGGGTCGCGACCTCTCCTTTTACGGCGACGGCGTCGTCGTCCACCAGCCGTTCGCGGACCCCTATAGTCCGGAACTGGTCGACCACCTGACCGAGGCCGCGGAGTCGGCCGCACCCGCCGATACCGGCGTCGTCAAGGGCGGCACCTACGTCTGCATCGAGGGCCCGCAGTACTCGACGCGCGCCGAGTCGGAATTTTATAAGAGCCAAGGGTGGGACCTCGTCGGTATGACCGCGATCCCGGAGGCGAAGCTCGCTCGCGAGGCCGAGATCGCCTACGCGACGATCGCCGGCGTCACCGACTACGACGTCTGGAAGGCGGACAGCGAGGTCACGCTCGAAGAGGTGCTGGAGAACGCCGAACAGAACCAGAAAGCGATCAAGGCCGCCGTCGAGGCGGCGATCCGAACGTTCCCCGACGAGTTCGAGTGCGACGCGCACACCGCCCTCGACGGTACGGTCAACACGCCCACCGAGGCGATTCCGGCGGACACTCGCGACCGCGTCGAGCCGCTGCTCGGCAAGTACCTCTAACGGCCGACACACGGTGATGGGTAGGTGAACCGTTTCGGCTCGAACTCCTTCGGCTCGAACTCCTTCGGCTCGAACCGTTTCGGCCCGAACCGCGTGTATACCGCCGGTAATTCTCACTCGTTCGAAATAATGACAATTAATTAAATAATAGAGATTGAAACTACACGTGGGTGAATTCCCATGCCAATCGATGATCTTGCCCGAAGCGACGTGGTAACAGCCGGACTCGAGACGCCCGTGGCCGACTTGGCGACGACCATGGCCGAAGAGTCCGTCGGCAGTATCGTGATCACCGACGGCGATACGCCGGTCGGTATCGTCACGGACCGCGACCTCGCCGTTCGTGTTCTTGGTGACGGACTGGACCCCGGCGAGCAACACGCGGGAGACGTGATGACCGACGATCTCACCACGATCGAGCGCACTGCCGGCTTCTTCGAAGCGGCGACACTGATGGCTGACAACGGGATCCGGCGGCTCCCGATCGTCGAGGGAGACTCGCTCGTCGGGATCATCACTGCCGACGATCTGACCGAGCTCATCGCCGACGAGGAACAGCAACTTGCGGACGTCATCCGTGCCCAGCGTCCGGAGTACTAACCGCCGCTACCGTATCCCGACCCGCGACGGCGGCCCGGGGCGCGTCCAACGGGACGCGCCTCCCGCGTGCCACGCTGACGAGACGCGCGGGCGCCCGATCCCGGGACTTCGGTACCCTTTATCGGTATCCGTGTCGACCGCCAGACCGCTGGCTCGTCGTTCGCTCCTCCGTGGCCGAGACGACGAGTGACCCCGCGAACTAGTCCGCGATCGCTTCCGACTCCGCCGAGATCGCCGCGGGGTCTTTCACCCACAGGTCGCCGAAGAAGTCGTCCTGCTGGAGCCGTACCGAGCCGCGATGCGCCATGAACAGCAGCGCGAGATACGTCATGAATCGCCGACCGCCGGCCATCTCGATCTCGGCGAACAGCACCTCCGTCCGGCCGCGGTCGAACTGCGTCCTGAGGGCGCCGTCGATGTCGTCGATCACCTCTTCGATGTCCTCGTCGTGGGTGCGGTCGGTCGCCTCGGCCGCCGTCGGCTCGCCGTCGCGACGGAACTCGTCGCCGGTGTGGTAATCGAGCGTCTGCGTCCCGCGGCCGTAGCCGTGCGGCGACTCGGAGGTGTCGTACTCGCGGGACTCCTTCCACCACGAGCCGCGCTCGGCCTCGCGGAGCTCCCGAACGAGCTCGTCCAGCGTCTCGGGCGATCCCCGCGTGTTCTTCCGGTCGAGCCGCCGGTCCATCTCCGCCTCCAGCTTGTCGACCGGGTCGAACCCGTCCGCCACCGGGTCGGCCGCGCCGCCCTCCATGGCGACCTCCCACGGCTCCGGCTCGGGCTCCTCGTCGTCATCGTCGTCGTCGGCCAACATCCCGTCGCTTTTCATCCGAAGCAGGACGCTGGCGTAGAACAGCGCCCGCCCGGTCGTTCGGAGGTCCGTCTCGTCAAGGCGCTCTAAGAACGCGTCCGTCACCTGCACGATGTCGATGTCCCACGGCTCGATCTCGCCCTCCTCGGCGAGCTGTACGAGGAGCTCGACGGGCTCGACTTTGCCGTCTCCGTCGGGCTCTCCGCCTTTCTCGGGCGCTCCGTCTTCCTCGTTGACATCGCCGTTTCGTCGGGGGCCCGTCTCGTCCGCGCTCGGCTCGTCGTCTCCGGGCGCTCCCGGCAGCGGCCCGTCTCGTGATCCGTCTCGCGACCCGCCGTCGCGCTCGCTCGTCAGGTCGAGGTCCGGGACGCCTCCCGCCGACTCCGGCGGCTCAGTCATCCGCCGTCACCTCCTCCTCGTCGGCGTCGTCGCCGAACTGCATCCCGGTGACCGCCGAGAGGTTGTCGCCCTGCATCGTCACGCCGATGGCGCGGTCGGAGCGCTCCAACAGCGCCGAGCGGTGACCGACGACGACGAACTGCGCCTCCGCGGCCAACTCCTCGATCATGTCGCCGACGCGCTCGGCGTTGACCGCGTCGAGGAACGCGTCGATCTCGTCGAGCGCGTAGAACGGTGCCGGGTTGTGCCGCTGGATCGCGAAGATGAAGGAGAGCGCGGTCAGCGACTTCTCGCCCCCGCTCATCGCGTCGAGCCGCTGGACCGGCTTGTCCGCGGGCTGCGCCTTCATCGTTAACCCCTCCTCGAACGGGTCCTCGGGGTTCTCCAACAGGAGCTCGCCGCTCCCGGCCGAGAGCCGCGCGAAGATGTCCTCGAAGTGGTCGTTGATCGACTCGAACGTCTGCATGAACGTCGCCTTCTTCTCGGCCTCGTATCCCTCGATGCGCTCCTCGATCCCGTCTCGCTCCTCGACGAGCACGTCGCGGCGCTCCTGGAGCGTATCGAGCGCCTCCTGCACCTCGTCGTACTCGTCTATCGCGAGCATGTTGACGGGCTCTAACGCCTCCATCTCCGCTTCCAGCTCCTCGATGCGCGACTCCACCTCGTCGAGGTCGGGGATCTCGTCGGCGTCGTACTCGCCGACCTGTGACTCCAGCTCGTCGATCTCCCACGCGAGCCGGTCGCGTCGGTCCGTCAGGTCCTCCAGCGTCGACTCCGCGTCGGCGACGAGCGAGCGCTGTTCGTCGCGCTCGCGCGTGGCCTCCTTGATCTCCTCGCGGAGCTCTTCGCGGTCCGCCTTCAGCTCCGTCAGCTCTTCTTCCAAGTCGGCGATCGCCTCGCGCTTCTCGGCCAGCACCTCCTCTTTCCCGTCGATCGCGGTCTCGTACTCCGTAACCGACTCCTCGGCGTCGGCCTTCCGATTCTGTGCCTTCTCGACCGTGTCGTGGAGGTCGTCGACCGCGTCTTCCGCGTATCCCTTCTCCAGCTCCAGCTCGTTGCGACGCCCGTCGAGCGAGCTCATCCGGTCTTCGAGGTCGGCGATCTCGCCGCGGATCTCGTCGGCCCGCTCGGAGAGTTCCGGGATCTTCGAGTCCGCGAGCTCCGTCTCGATGTCGTCGATCGCCGCCTGCAGCTCCGATATCTCGGCGTCGAGCCCGTCGATCTCGCCGTCGAGCTCCGTCATCTGCTCGTCGACGGACTCGCGTTCGGCCTCCAGATCCTCGAGTTCGGTTTCGAGCTCGCTGATCCGCGCTTCGGCGTCCGCGAGGTCCTCGTCCGCGCGCTCGACGTCCGCCTCCAGCGACCGGACGCGCTCGGCGGCGTCGGCCTTCCGGTCGCGGGCGTCGTCGATGTCGGCCGCCAGTTCGTCGACCTCGGCCTGCAGCGACTGTCGCTCGTCTTCTAAGTCCGAGATCTCCGTCGCGAGCCGTTCGAGCTTCCCGCCGCCCGACTTGGTGAACGCGTACCGGGAGCCGCCGCCGGACCCGCCCGTCATCGCGCCGGACTTCTCGACGAGGTCGCCGTCGAGGGTGACCATCCGGTAGTCGCCCATCAGATCGCGGGCGGTCGCCATGTCCTCGACGACGAGCGTCGACCCGAGCACGTACGAGAAGATCGACTCGTACTCGGCGTCGTACTCGACGAGGTTCCGCGCGAAGTCGACGACGCCCGGGAGCGACGGCTTTCGCGGGAGTCCTCGGTCGTCCATCTTCGTGATCGGGAGGAACGTCGCACGTCCGGCGTTGCGGCGCTTGAGGTAGTCGATACACGTCGACCCGACGCCGTCGTCGTCGACGACGACGTTCGCGAGCCGACCGCCGGCCGCGGTCTCACACGCCTCGGCGTACTCCGCCTCGACGGAGCCGAGTTCGCCGACGGCGCCGTGGACGCCGTCGATCCCGCCGTTTTTCACTTCGGTCACCGCGCGGGGCCACGAGGTGTCGCCGCGCTGGTCGGCGGCCGCCTCCAGCTTGGCGTACTCGTTCTGTTTCTCGCGGAGGTCCTCCTCGACCGCCTCCAGCCGCTCGCTCGTCTCGGTCTTCTCCGCGAACAGGTCGGCGACGGCGTCCGCGATCGTCTCCTCGTTTTTCCGCGCCTTGTCGAGCTCGCTGTGCAGCTCCGAGAGCCGCGCTTTGTGCTCCGGAATCGCTTCCCGCGCCTCTTCCAGCTCCGAGCGAGCCTCGCTCACCGCGTTCGAGCGGCGACGCGCCTCGTCGAGCAGGCGGTCCTTCTCGCGTTGCGTCTCGTTTTTCTCCTCGCGTAACGCCTCGATCGCCTCCTTCTTCTCGGAGAGGTCGTCTTTCAGCTCGTCGAACTCCGTGTCGGCGCCTTCGATCTCGGCTTCGACGTCGGCGACCTCGGAGCGCTTCGTCGCGATCTCGGATTTGACCGACGCCTTTTCGACCTTTATGTCGCGGATCTCCGACTCGAGCTCGTCTATCGTCTCCTCCTTGCGGTCGATCTGGACGAAGGCGTCGCGCCGTTCCGTCTCGGCCTCGGCGGCGCGCTCCTCGGCGGCTTCGATCTTGTCTTCCAGCCGCGAGATCTCGCCCTTTATCTCCTCGATCTCCGAGCGGATCTGGATCTGCTCGTCCTCGCCTTTCGTCTCGATCTCGTGGTTGAGGTCCGCGAGGTCCTCTTCCAGTCGCGTGAGCTTCCCCTGTCTAGCGTCGAGCTCCTCGCGGAGCGCCGATATCTCCGCCTCGGCGTCGTCGATGTCGCCCTCTACGCCTGCGAGCGTCTCTCGTTTCTCCTCCAACTCGGAGGCCTTGAGGAAGCCGCGATACTCCTCCAGCTCCTCGCGGAACCCTTGGTACTTGAGCGCGGTCTCGCGCTCGTCGGCCAGCCGGTCGAGCCGGTCCTGCTTCTCGTTGATCCGGAGGTCCGCTTCCCCGATCCGGTCTTCGACCGTGTCGAGCTCCTCGTAGGCGGCCTCCTTCTTCTCGTCGAACTCGGCGACGCCCGCGATCTCGTCGATGATCCCCCGCCGCTGATAGGGGGTCATGTTGATGATCTCGGTGACGTCGCCCTGCATCACGACGTTGTACCCTTCCGGGGTCACGCCCGCCGCCGCCAACAGGTCCTGCACGTCCGAGAGGTTCACCGAGCGCCCGTTGAGGTAGTAGTACGAGTAGTAGTTGTCCTCGGTCTCTTTCACCCGGCGCTTGATCGTGATCTCTGAGACGTCGCCGACGTTCTCCGTTCCGGCCGCGGAGACGACCTGCGACCGGTCGAGCGTCCCGTCCGCGTTCGACAGCACCACCGTGACGGCGGCCTCCTTCGGCCCGCCGGTCTCCTCGCCGTCGTCGTGGCCGGGGTTGTAGATGAGGTCCGTGAGCTTCTTCGCTCTGATCCCGCGGGTGCGCGCCAGTCCGAGCGCGAAGAGGACGCCGTCGATGATGTTCGACTTCCCGGAGCCGTTCGGCCCCGTGATGACCGTGAAGTCGTCATAAAAGGGGATCCTCGTCGTCCGTCCGAAGCTCTTGAACCCGTCCAAAACGACTTCAGTGATATGCATGGGGGGCGAGAACGAAGCCGGTTACGCGACGATAATGTCGCTGTCCGACTCCTCGTCGCCGCCTTCCGCCTCGTCGGACTTAGCGGCTTCGGCGTCCGGCGTCGCCGCCGATTCCTCAGGAGCCACGACGTCGTCGCCGTCACTCGCCTCCGCGTCGTCGGCCGTCTTCCCGTCGTCGGTGCGTTCGACGACCTCGACGTGATCGTCGGAGTGGGTCCGGCGCTCGCCGCCGGTCGTCCCCGTAGGCTCTTCTGACTCGGTCGGCTCCGAGGCGGCCTCCGCCTCGACGGCGACTTCTTGAGCGTCTTCCACCTGTCGCACGCGCTCTTTCATTTCCACGAGCTCCTCGGTGAGCCCGTTGACCGCCGCCTGCAGCTCCGCGACCTGTCGTTCGAGGTCTTCGACCCGATTACTCATATACACACGTATGCCCACGCGGGCCGTATAAACCTGTGTCAGACACATGTGTGACCAAGTGACACGGTCCGCGACGGCCGCGCGGGCGTTCGTTTCGAGAGACTGAAACGTGTCTGTCGATCGTCGGACGAGTGGGGAAGATACTTGTACTCCGGGCAGATACTCGTCCTGTATGAGTAAGATCACCTTCCGGGCTGACGACGACCTCGTCGAGCGCCTGGAAGCGTGTGACGCCTCCAAAAGTGAGGTGATGCGGGAAGCGCTCCGGACGCACCTCAACGAGGTCGTCGACGCCGAACCGGACGCGTCCGACGGGAGCGTTGACGCGGCGCTAGTCGATCGCGTCGACGACCTCATCGCGGAGCGGCTCGACGCGGCGTTAGACGAGCGACTCGGCGGTCGCTCGATGGATCCGAGCGCGGCGTATACGCCCGGAAACGCCGGTGATATCAACGTAAACGTTACACTCGACGCCCCCGGAGCCGACGAGAGCGACGCGAGTGTGACGCGTGAGACGGCTCGTGACGCCGAGTCGAAGACGCGTAAGACGCCCGTGGATACGGACGTGCAAACGCGCGAAAACGCCTGCGGCGGATGCGGCGATATCGTCCCGTCGGATCACGTTTACTGCCCGAATTGTGGTGAGAAACAGTCCCACAGGGCGTTCTGTGAATGCGGTGACGAGCTCCGGACGGACTGGGCGTTCTGTCCCGGCTGTGGACGTCGAACCCCGGCGGCGGACGTGTTGAAGGATCGATAAGTGGCGTATAGGCGCTGTAAACGGCTATATTCTAGCGTTTTCACGGTTTGTCTTACAAGCGCCGGTAGTTTTATATTGATAGCCTCGGTGACTTCTACTGCGTAAGACGGTCGTCTTACAGTGGCCGTCCGCGGTGGGGGTTCCCCCCGCCGTCGGGCGATTCGTCGCTGTAAGACACACGCGTCGCGTGTTCGCCGTCTTACCGGGGGAATACCAATGGAGCGTGTGACACTACGAATTCCGAAACAGCAAATCGATGAGGTTGAACAGATGGTCGAGACGGGTGAGTTCCCGAACCGGAGCGAGGCGATCCGGTCGGCCGTCCGCGACATGTTAAATGAACAGGACGGCGAGCGCGAGGAGCGCGGCCGCAGCCGCAACTGGGCGAAGGTGTAAACTGATGCAAGATCTCGTTCAGGACGCCCTCGACAACGCGGAAGCGGAGAAACGCGAGATGGACGCCAGCATGGACGACGACGACGAGTTCGGGGACCCCCGAATCGTCATCGTCGGCGCTGGCGGCGCCGGAAACAACACGATCAACCGGTTGTACAACATCGGCGTCGACGGTGCCGACACCGTCGCCATCAACACGGACAAACAGCACCTGAAGATGATCGAGGCCGACACCAAGATCCTCGTGGGCAAGTCGCTCACGCAGGGGCTCGGCGCCGGCGGCGATCCCAAGATGGGCGAACGCGCGACGGAGATGGCCCAAGGCACGATCAAGGAAGTCCTCGGCGACGCCGACCTCGTTTTCGTCACCGCCGGGATGGGTGGCGGGACCGGAACCGGCGCGGCGCCGGTCGTCTCGAAGATCGCCAAAGATCAGGGCGCTATCGTCGTCGGGATGGTCTCGACCCCGTTCAACGTCGAGCGCGCTCGCACGGTGAAAGCCGAGGAAGGACTGGAGTCCCTCCGCAACGAGGCGGACTCGATCATCGTCCTCGACAACAACCGGCTGCTCGATTACGTTCCGAACCTGCCGATCGGGAAGGCGTTCTCCGTGATGGACCAGATCATCGCGGAGACGGTGAAGGGCATCTCGGAGACGATCACCCAGCCGAGCCTCATCAACCTGGACTACGCCGACATGTCCACGATCATGAACCAGGGCGGCGTGGCCGTCATGCTCGTCGGTGAGACCCAGGACAAGAACAAGACCCAAGAGGTGGTCAACGACGCGATGAACCACCCGCTGTTGGACGTCGATTACCGCGGCGCCTCGGGCGGGCTCGTCCACATCACGGGCGGCCCGGATCTCACGCTCAAGGAGGCCGAGGGGATCGCGAACAACATCACCGAACGCCTCGAAGCGAGCGCCAACGTCATTTGGGGCGCCCGCATCCAGGACGAGTACAAGGGGAAGGTCCGCGTCATGGCCATCATGACGGGCGTCCAGAGCGCACAGGTGCTCGGTCCGTCGACCCAGAAGCAGGCCGACAAATCTCGCGCCGCGGTCGACGGCGACGACCTCGGCGACTCGCGATCGCGGGCGACACAGAACGGCGCCAGCAACGCGGTCGCCTCCGGCGGCGACGACCGCGGTGCGTGGGAGTCGGACGGCGGCACCGAACCCACCGAGACGAACAACGGACTCGACGTCATCCGGTAACGCCGCCGACGCCCGGTCAGTTGCTTGTTTTTGAGCCAGGTCCGATCACCGAGAACAGCGTTATTCCGCTTCGGCGTGAACAGTCGGTATGGGACGACCAGCCGACACCTACAACGCGTTCCGGATGCGGGTTCTACCGGCGTTCCACAGCGCGCTGGACGCGTTGGTCGGCGGCTACGCCCTCAGCGACACGCCCTCCGAGGAATACGTCGGAACGCTACACTGCGCGGAACCGGAGGTCGAGGAGTTGCTGGCCTCGGTCGGATTCAGCCGGAACCTCGTGGCTTCACTGAAGATTCGCGTCGACGGCAACATCTCTGACGGGTCGTGGGTCTCCCGCGACTCGCTGCTCGCGGACCACCAGTTACACGCGATCCTTCACGACGGGGACGGCGGCGTCGACGTCTACGCGCACTGGGAGTACTCGTCGATCCGCCACCCGTACCGCCACTACCTGGCGCGGGACTACGACGCCGAGACAGGGGTCCGGCTCACCAGATCGATCCTGTCCGATACGGCGGCCGAGCACGACATCTCGTGGACGATCGAGTCGCGGCACCGCCGACACGCGTGGTACTTCGATCTTCTGCGAACGGTGTCGGAAGACCTCGCGTCCAGGGTCGCCGACGTTCAAGAGCGGTTCCTCGGCGGGCTGACTTCGGAATCCGACGGTATCGTGCAGCGGGCGGTCTCCGCGCTGCGGTGAGCGGCGGCGACTCCCCAGCGGACCGCGCTGGTCGTGGTGGCCGTTCAGACCGCTTCGATGGCGTCCAGCAGGCGGCACTTCCGGCAGACCGACCGACTCGTCTTCGAGCCGCACCGTTCGCAGTTCGACAGATCCGGGGAGTCGCCGTCGCCGGTCTCGCGGTAGCGCTCGGCGGCGAGCGCCGACAGCTCCTCGTAGCCGGCCATGATCGAGTGGCGCGCCCCGGGGTGGTTCTCCTCCAACTCGTGGATGACCGACTGGATCTCGCCGCGGTACGCCTCCGAGGAGTGCGGGCACTCGGCCATGTGGGTCGGGAGATCACGGACGTGACAGTACAGCGCGATCTCCTTCTCGGGCACGTCGCGGAGGGGTTTCGCGCGGGGGACGAACCGGTCGGTCCCCTCGCGCTCGTCGAACGGGCCGAGGGAGGCGTCGAAGTGTTTCGCGACCTGTCGCACGTCGCCCTCTAGGAAGTTCATCATCGCCGTCTGGGCCTCGTCGTCGAGGTTGTGGCCGGTGAGTAGCTTATCGGCGTCGAACTCGGCGGCGTATTTTTCGAGGAGGTCGCGTCGGAACACGCCGCAGTACGCGCAGGCGGCCATGTTCTCGGGGTCGCTCTCGACGACGTCGTCCATCCGCACGTCGAACTCCTCCTCGTAGGAGACGACCTCGTGGCGGATCGACAGATCGGCGGTGAGTTCGACGCAGGCGTCGAGGCTCGCGTCGCGGTACCCCTCGATCCCCTCGTGGATCGTCAGCGCGAGCATCTCGACGCGCCGGTTCTCGCCGAACACGTCGTCGAGAATCGTCGTCAGCGCGACGCTGTCTTTCCCGCCGGAGAGACCGATCACCCACCGGTCGGGGTCCTCGGGCGTCGCGTCCGGATCGATGAGCGAGTCCGTCCGGATTCGGCGTTTCACACGCTTCTCGACCGATCGGCGGAGGTGATCGCCACAGAGATGCGCCCCGGAGTAGGCGGCGTGGTGGATCGCGTCGGCCCCGCACTTGTCGCACTCCATCGGTGGCTGGTTACCGACCCGCGGGGATACCCGTTTCGGGCGAGGCGCCCGGAGTCGGCGGCGGCGCGACGGGGGCACGCCGCAGCTGCGACGGAGTTACGAGGGCGACGCGCCGCCGACAACCGTCCGCGGGTTGTCGCCGGTTCCGACACGGGTTTCTCCCCGGAGTCGTCTCACTCGGACGTGACCGAGCCATCGTCAGGTGTCGCCGATCAGTCTCACGACGTCGACGTCGGCGCCACCGCCGTCGATCGCGACCCCGATCCGCGGCCGCTTCGCGAGTCGCTGCCGACCGAGAGCCTCCGCACCAGGCTGTGGCGACACGCCTTCAACCTCGTCCCGTCCTACCGCGGCACCGGCGCTCGCGTCGACCACATCGCCGCCGACTGGCGGTACGTCCGGATCCGTATTCCGTTCAACTGGCGGACGCGGAACGCGGTCGGCACCGTCTTCGGTGGGAGCCTCTACGCCGCTATCGACCCGGTGTACATGACGATGCTCCGCCGGATCCTCGGCGACGGCTTCACCGTGTGGGACAAGGCGGCCGCCATCGAATTCATCGAGCCGGGCCGGAACACGCTGTACGCGGAGTTCGAGCTCTCGTCAGCGGAAACACGACGGCTTCGCGAGGAGTTGAGTCCCGGGGAATCGACGGACTGCGAGTACCTCGTCTCCATCGTCGACGAGGAGGGAACGGTCCACGCCGCCTGCCGCAAGACGGTGTATGTCAGACGGGACGCGGCGGAGACCAAGCAGCGTGAATAACCGTATCAGGCCGTCACACCGGCGACGAGCGTCTCCTCGACCGTCTCCACGAACCGATCCGGGTGCTCGACGTGTGGGAGCAGCTTCGCCCGGTCGAAGACGACGAGGCGCGCGTCCGACGCGTCGGCGAGCTCGCGGCCGTCCGCGAGCGGACTCACCTCGGCCTCGCGGCCCCAGACGATCGTCGGCGGCACGTCTAGTTCGGCGAGCGCGGCCGCCAGATCGAGGTCGCTGTTGAGGTATCCCGAGATGAACGACGCGGGGGCGAACCGCGCGTTCTCGACGTGTGCCGTCCGCCACTCGTAGTCGATCCACTCCTCGCTCGGACTCGTCGGGTCGTCGTAGCCGTGGTCGGCGTTGAAATAGCGGATCGACGGCTTCGACGCGATGAGGTTGAACAGCGCGGCGCCGACGAGCGGCGACCGGATCAGCTCTCGGAGCCACGGCTTCGGCGGGCTCGGCCCCGCGACGGTCGTCGGACACACGCCGACGAACCCGCGCAGCGTCACGCCGTCGTCGCTCGACCCGTCGTCGACGGCCGCCCTCGCGGCGTACGCCGCCGACAGCGACGAGGCGACGACCGCCGGTTCGTCGAACCGATCGAGGAAGTCGCGGACGAAGTCCTCGTACAGCGCCGCGGAGTAGCGCAGCGGAGGGCGGTCCGAGCGGCCGTACCCCGGCAGATCTGGGGCGACGACGTGGTAGTCGGCGGCGAGGGCGTCGAACACCTCGCGCCACTCGCCGGAGGATCCGGCGGCGTTGATCCCGTGAAGCAACACGAGGTCCGGGTCGTCGGGGCTCCCGGCTTCGGTGTACGCGACCTCCATCCCGCGCCAGCGGACGCTCCCGTCGTCGCCGTCGAGCGGAGATTCCAACTCTCCCTCGTAGCGGAGACCGGTGTTGAGCGCGGCGAGCGCGCCGACGCCGAGGAGGGCACTGCCGACGAGGTTCCTGAGTCTCATGGAAACGTGTTGGTTCGCGGGCGACTTATAATCGGCGGGAGCCCGCGCTAGCGGTCGTTCGATTCCACGCAGTCGGCGATCGGGGCGACGATGTCCGCGGCGACGCTGTAGGGATCGGTCTCCCGTCGGCGCACCGCGTCGGCGAGGTCGTCGATACCGCCGCGCCGATCGATCTCCGCGGTCGCGAGCGCACCGACGTCCGCGCGCACGAGGGTTCGAATCTCTTCGGCGTACCGCTGGCGTTCGGTCTCCTCGATCTCGCCGCTGTTGCTGAGGTGCGCCGCGTGGGCCGCGAAGGCGTCGATAAGCTCGTCGACCCCTTCGCCGGTGTTGGCGACCGTCCGAAGGACCTCGGGAGTCCACGGGGCTGATACGTCGGCGGACACCCCGTCGTCAGGGTGATCCGGAACCTCGAATCCGTGGTGACCGGTGTCGAGTCCCTTCGTCGGGCTCTCGCGTCGGTGAACCATCTCCTCCAGCTCGGCGAGGGTTCGCTCGGCGCCGTCCATGTCGGCCTTGTTGACGACGAACACGTCCCCGATCTCTAAGATTCCGGCCTTCAGCGTCTGAATGTCGTCGCCGGAGCCGGGTTGGACGAGCACGGCGACCGTGTCGGCGGTCCGGACCACGTCGACCTCGTTCTGCCCGGCTCCGACCGTCTCGATTATCACCACGTCCTTCCCGAAGGCGTCGAGCGCCTTCACGGCGTCCGCGGTCGCCATGGAGAGCCCGCCGAGCTGGCCGCGCGCGCTCATCGACCGGAAGAACACGTCCATGTCGCCGACGTTCGATCCCATCCGGATCCGGTCGCCGAGCACCGCGCCGCCGGTGTACGGCGACGAGGGATCGACGGCGACGACGCCGACGGTGTCGCCGCGCTCCCGGTACGTGGCCGCGAGCTTGTCGACGAGGGTTGACTTTCCGGCGCCGGGCGAGCCAGTGATCCCGATCACGTCAGCGCCGCCGGTGTGCGCGTGGAGCGCGGAGACGATCGTCCGGTACCCCGGCGAGCGATTCTCGATCCGGGTGATCACGCGGGCGAGCGCCCGATGGCTCCCCGAGAGTAGTTCGTCGACGAGGGCGGCGTCGCGGTCGCTCAGGCCCGGCGCGTTCGGTGTCGCCGACCCGTCGCGTTCCGGCCCGTCCATCTACGCCCGCTCCGGAACGTTGTTCCGGATGAACTCGACCGTCTCCTCCATCGGAGTGCCGGGGCCGAACACCTCGGCGACGCCGAGTTCCTTGAGTTCGGCCTCGTCGTCGTCGGGGATGATCCCGCCGACGAGTATGAGGGTGTCCTCGAACGCGTCGTACTCCTTGAGCCCCTCGATCACCTTCGGCACGAGCGTGTTGTGCGCGCCCGAGAGGATCGAGATGCCAAGAACGTCCACGTCCTCTTGGACCGCCGCCTGTACGATGTCGTCCGGGGCGCGGTGCAGCCCGGAGTACACCACCTCGAAGCCGGCGTCCCGGAACGCCCGCGCGATAACGTGTGCACCTCGGTCGTGGCCGTCCAAGCCGACTTTCGCGACCAGACACCGGATGGCTCGCTCCTCCTGTTCGACGCTCATATCGGGTACTGCGTCGCGGGCCCGTTTGACTCTAACGGACGTTCGGGACATATTTCGTCGTCGACGACTCACAGCCCCCCGCGATCTACGACCGACGCGTTGAACGCGCGGACGGTCGTTGTGTGCGACATGACAGACCCTTCCTCGGCCGGTGGGCTCCCCGCCGGAACGCGGATCGGCCGCGCCGCGCTCCGCGTCGCTGACCTCGACGAGACGACCGTCTTCTACCGCGACGTCGTCGGACTCGTCGTCCTCGATCGCGACGACGAGACGGCCGTCCTCGGCGTCGCCGCCGGACCCGGGGACGCCGACAGCGCCGCCAGGGCTGCGGACGCTGACAGCGACCCCGTCCCGCTGCTCGTCCTGACGCGCGACCCGGATCGCCCCGAGCGCGGTCCCACCGAGGCCGGGCTCTTCCACACCGCGTTCCGAGTCCCGTCGCGGGCCGCGCTCGGCGAGGCGCTGGGCCGAGTCCGCGACCGCTGGCGGCTCGGCGGCGCGTCCGACCACCTCGTCAGCGAGGCGCTGTACCTCGACGACCCCGAAGGCAACGGCGTGGAGATCTATCGGGACCGTCCCCGCGAGGACTGGCCGGTCGCCGACGACGGAACGGTCCAGATGGCGACCGAACCGCTCGATACCGAGGGAGTGGCCGCGGCGGCGGGCGAACCGACCGACGCCGGTGACTCCGGCCCTGCCGACCGCGTCCCGCTCGGGACCGACCTCGGCCACGTTCATCTCGAAGCCACGTCGCTGTCGGCGTTCGAGGCGGTCTACGTCGACGGACTCGGCTTCGAGGTCGGGATGACGGGACCGGACGTTCGGTTCGTCGCGGCCGGAGGCTACCATCACCACCTCGCCGCGAACACGTGGCGGGGACGGACGACGCCCGCTGCGGGGCGCGGGCTCGCGTGGTTCGAGGTGATCGTTCCCGACGCGACCGCCCTGAACGCGGTACGGACCCGGCTCGACGCGGTGGCGTCCGGTGGCGACGTCGACCTCGCCGTCGACGAACGGGAAGACGGGATCGCCGTGACGGACGCCGACGGTATCGAGGTTCGCGTTCGAACGGAGTGACCGGACACGCGGCGACGTACTGAGTTATAACGCGTTGTGACCCGCGGTGGTCAATACGGCGCGTGTACCCGTCACCGGTTGGAGGACTGATCTCAGCTAACTCATGCTAGCATACTACATGTGGAATGAGTTAACGGCTCACAAAGCCACTAAGAGTCCTGAGTATCAATGATACACAACGCATCGGTAGACGAGAGTCTCGCAGTCGGACGACGCCCGTTACTGAAGACGGTAGGGCTTGGGTCGGCCGGTACGGCCCTTCTCACTGGTCCCGTCGGGGCAGCGAGCGCACAGAGCGACACATTCGCGTGCGAACTCAACGAGGTTCGAGCGGCGACACGGAAGTACCGGGACGTGGCCACTGCACGAGAGGACGGATACGATACCATGGTGTCTCCGTACGTCCCGAACATGGGATTCCATTTCGTCAATTCGGCGCTCTTCGCTGGTGATGCGAGTACGCCGGTCGATCTCTCGGAACCACCAATTCTGGTCTACTACACGACTGGCAGCTACAATCCGGGACCCAGCGATATTCACGACCCGGCTCACGATGACAAACTTCGGCTCGGCGGCGTCGAATTCGCCCACTCCGAGACCGGTGTCCCCGGCAATATCTTCTCAGACGAGTCCGCCGGTCGCAGCCTTGCAGTGTCAGAAGAAAACGGCTGGGGACCGATTCCCGGATCACCGTTCTGGGCGCTGCACGTCTGGGTTCACCGCGGAAATCCCGCGGGGGTGTTCCACCCGACGAATCCGACTATCGACTGAGTGCACTGCAACATCGTTTCGGATCTCTGATGGATACGCGCTTTGCGGTGTTCTCTGAACGAACTTCTCGGTGTCTGTGTCACACAGACATCGAGCGCGCTCGATAGTTCAACCGGCTGACCCCTCGTCGATCGCGCGAGTGTCGGACTTCCGTTCAGCGAACTCGTCTCGGCGCCTTCCGTTCAGCGAATCCCCCTCGGTGTCACTCACTTACTCCTCAAACAGTCTGCAGTGAATACCGCGTGATTACTTCCGCTTGTGACATCTGCAGAGCGTATGGAAAGCGTCGCAGTTGAGAGAACACTTGATGAGTGCCTCGATGCTCTCGGGCACGTTCAGCGCCGGAAGTTGCTCCGTGCATTACTCGTTCACAATCCGCAGGACGATGAGTCGGTACAAGTCGACGCGGACGAATCGGACGACGAGGAGCTTAAGCGGATCGTCGGGATGAAACACGTTCACCTCCCCAAACTGGAGGACTACGGGTACATCGACTGGAACCGAGACAGCAACGAGATTTCGAAGGGTGCGAAGTTCAAAGAGATCCGCCCGCTGCTCGAAATGCTCGCTGCCCACGAAGACGAACTCCCCGACGAGTGGCTGTAAGCGGGTAGGCTGTCAACTACCCCACCCTACTTCGCTCAGTCTGTCGACTTCGCTCGTTGAGGGTGGGGCTTGTCCGTGTCCTTGACCTCGAACCCGTCCGGGTGGGCGGTAAATCCGCCACTCAGCGTCACCGTTCCAGACTTCAGGGCGAGCTGACTGTCGCCCGTCCGCCGAGACGACTGTTGGCCTCGACGGACGTACCGCATACCGATATTCTTCGCCGCGTTGTAGTCTGCATTCGCTTCCGACTCGCACTTCTGACAGCAGAAATTGTTTCGACTCGGGCGATTCTCGTCGGCTGTGAAGCCACACTCGGCGCATCGTTTCGACGTGTACGCTGAACCCACCTGCCGCACCGAGATACCGTTCACTTCGGCTTTGTACTCGACTTGTTCGTACAGCGTTCGGAACGCCCACTTGTGCCCCCACGACGCACCCGTGCGTTCGCGGATTTGGGTTAGGTCCTCGAACGCGATCACATCGCACTCGTATCGGAGTGCTTCGTCTACGATGGCGTTCGACGCCCGGTGGAGTACGTCGCGGATGTACCGAATCTCCCGACCACTTGATTGTTCGAGCGTTCGGTGGGCGCTTCGCGTTCCGGCCTGTTGGAGCCCGGCACGCACCTTCTCGAACTCGCGGAGATTATGGGTTAATTCCCGTCCGCTAAAGAAGTAGGCGGTGCTGGTGACGGCGAGGTTTTCGATGCCAAGGTCAACCCCGAGGACCGTTCCGTCCTCGGCGGTTTTCTGTTCGGTGTCGGTCTTCGGTCGGCGGAAGCCGATATGCAAGAAGTAGTCGCCGCCACGGGCGGTGAGCGTGCTTTCCGTGACGCTCCATTCCTCAGAGTTGAGGTACTGCCGTTGGTAGCCATCCTCGGCATCGGGAAGGGCGAGCGAACACCGGACGCGGCTCTCCGTGGTGGAGAGAGAAACTGTGTCGTCATCGAACAGCGTCATCGTTCGGGTGTCGTACTTCACCGTGGGTGCGGTGAACGTCGGCTTGCTGACCTTCTTGCCGTTGGACCGACGTTCGATACAGCCGGTGATAGCTTGTGCGGCTTGGTGGGTGGCGAGAATCGCGTGCTGACTCCCGAGGCCGGTTTGCTCACGCACGTCGTCATAGGCGAGGGGCTGTACGTCGCTCTTGGCGTTGCACTTGCCCCACGCAATGTCGGTGGCGAGCTGGCAACCACGCTTCCACTCAGAGATGGTTTCCTCAAGCAACTCGCGTTGCTTACCATCTACCGAGAGACGAGTGATTGCCGTCCGACGCACGTAGTCGTCTGCCACAGTTTCAATGTAATATTGTGGCTTCTTATAGACTGGTTTCTGTGACCGACACAAACGCGCTCTTCCCCTCCCTACTCTCTCCCTTTGGTCGCTCCTTGAGGAAGGGGACTCCGCGCTGCCGCTTCAGTTGAAGGCGGTCTCCGTTACCGCTCGCCGTCGTACTCGCCGAACCGCTCGTCGAAGACGGCGATCACGCGGCGTTCGATCTCGTCGCGAATCGGGCGAACCTCCTCGATCGGGCGCTCGCCCGGATCGTCGAGGTCCCAGTCGTCGGTATCGACGCCGTCCAGTTCGAGCGTGGAACAGCCCATCGTCGCGACGAAGTCGGACGCCGCGAGCGTCTCGTCGGAGACGTGCTGTGGCTCTCGCCCGTTCACGTCGAGACCGACCTCAGCGAGCGCCTCGACGACGACGTCGTGCACGCTCTCCGCGGGCATCGTGCCGCCCGTCACGATCGCGACGCGGTCGCCGAGGCCGCGCAGGTCGCGCTCGCGCTCCGCGAACGCCGTCGCCATCTGGCTCCGGCCGGCGTTGCGGACGCACATGAACGTGAGCGTGGTCTCGTCGCCTTCGTCCGCCGCGTCTCCTGCTCGTTCCTTTTCAGTCGGTTCGTCGTTCGCGGTCGGTTCGTCGTCCGTCAGATCGGTTGTGTCAGTCATGGTTGAATGTCCGTTGAGTGCCCGTCGGAACTCTAGTGGCTCTCCGGATCGGTCCCGGTCGGCCGGTGTGCGGCCCTGAGACCGATTTCTGCGACGTTAACGCCGTACTCCGCGGTCCGTGACACGCTGTCGAGGACGGTCGCGAGCGCGTATCCGCTCGTCGGGTTCTGCTCGTACAGATCGCGGTCGAGCGTGGCCGCCAATTCCGCCACTGCGGTACCGTCGGCGATCACGGCGTTGAGCCGATCGGGGTCGTATCCGGCGAGCATCTCGTCGACCGCGTCGCCGACGACGTCCCGCGCTTCGGCGGCGAGGTCCTCGATTCTCGTCGCGAGGGCGTCCGACGGCGGCGAGTCGATCAGCGCGGCGGCCTCTGCGACGTTCTCGGCGTGGTCGCCGGTCCGTTCGAGCTGTCTGGCGATCGTGTAATACTCGAAGCGGGTCAGTCCGTCCTCGCGACCGGCAACGTCACCCAGCGACCGGTGAAACTCCCGTGAGACCAGCCCGAACAACCGGTCGATGGTGTCGTCCCGAGCGGCTATCACCTGCCCTGCGTCTTCATCCCCGGTCAGGGCAGCGCGCATCGCGTCGGCGTGCATGTCGAGTGCGATCCGTTTCATCTGCGCGACGGTGCGCGCAGCGGAGAGGTCATCGGCGTCGAGCATCGCCCGCGCGACCGCCGTCTCGTCCGTTTCCTCGGTCAGCTGGAGGCCGACGAGCGAGTCCACGGCGCTCCGGACCGCGGCTCTCGTCATCCGCTCCGTCTCGCCGTTCGCGGCGTCGATGTCGACGATTCGGATCGTCTCTACGCCCGCGACGTACGCCGCGGTGATAGCTCTCGAGATCGCCGTTGTCTCGTCGAGATCGGCGGAAATGACCGTCACGTCGGCGTCGCGTGCGTCGGGCTGCGTGACGAGCAGTCGCTCGCCTCGCGGGTGGATCCGCAGACGGCTGCCGACGTCGAGCTCGTGTTCGTCGGCCCACGCCTTCGGCAACGAGATGGTGTACGTCGCACCCCCCGTTAGCTGCATCTTCCGGTCGTACGGCCCGTCGATGTTAGTCATGAGCGTTTGTCGGTCCGTGTGCCGCCGCCCGCGTGTGATCGTCCATCGGTTCTCGGCTCAGTAGATCAGCTCGTCGTCGTTCTCGACCATGTAGAGGGTACGCGCGGCGATGTTGACGGCGTGGTCGGCCACGCGTTCGAGGTCGCGAACCGCCAACAACGCCCGCGAGACTTCGTCGAGGGGGACTTCGAGGCCCTCATCGTCACGTGCGTGTCCGTTCCGAGCGCGGTCGGTCTCGAGGAGCTCTCGAACGACCGCTTCGCTGGCGCGTCGGCACCGCTCGTCGAAGTCGTCGTCGCGGGCGGCGATCTCGCGGCACGCCGCGATGTCACCGGCCTCGTAGGCCGCGACCGCGTCGGCGAGCATCGCTCCGGCGGTCTCGGCCAGCTCGCGGAGGTTGACCGCCGGATGGACGCCGCCGTCCGGTCCGCCGTACCCGGCGATGTTGGTCGCGAGGTCCGCGACGCGCTCGAGGTCGGTGATGATCTTGAACGAGGCCGCGATGAAACGCAGGTCTCCCGCCACCGGCTGCTGGAGCGCGATGAGGTCCGTACACTCGTCTTCGATCGCGAGGTACCGCTCGTTCACCTCGTGGTCGCCCTCGATCACCTCGCGAGCGAGGGCGTCGTCGCCCGTCTCGACGGCGTCGATCGCCGCGTCGTACCGCTCGCCGACCAGCTCGCCCATCTCGACGACCTCGTCTCGGAGCGCGTCGAGCCGGCGCTGGTAGTTCTCGCGGGGCATTATCCGAACTTCCCCGTGATGTAGTCCTCGACGCGTTGGTCGTCGGGGTTCTCGAAGATAGTGCTCGTGTCGTCGAACTCCACCAACTCGCCGCCGGTGAGGAAGACGGCCGTCTTATCGGAGATGCGAGCCGCCTGCTGCATGTTGTGCGTGACGATGATCACCGTGTAGTCCTCGACGAGCTCGTCGATCAGGTCCTCTATCTTCGAGGCCGCGACCGGGTCGAGCGCGGAGGTCGGCTCGTCCATCAGGATGACCTCCGGGTCGGGCGCGATGGCGCGAGCGATACAGAGCCGCTGTTGCTGCCCGCCAGAGAGGTCGAGCCCGGAGGAATCGAGCTGGTCTTTCACCTCGTCCCAGAGGGCGGCGCTCTTCAGCGACTCCTCGACGCGCTCGTCGACGTCGCCGTCGAACCCCTGTATATTCAGGCCGTACGCGACGTTGTCGCGGATCGATTTCGGGAACGGGTTCGGCTTCTGGAACACCATCCCGATCTTCCGACGCAGCGCGACGGGGTCGACGTCGTCGTCGTACACGTTCTTCCCCCCGAACTCCACGTCCCCCTCGACTCGACAGACGTCGATCATATCGTTCATCCGGTTGATACACCGGAGGAACGTCGACTTGCCACACCCGGAGGGTCCGATCAGGGCGGTGACCCGCTTTTCCGGAATCTCTATCGACACGTCGTCGATCGCCTGTTCGTCGCCGTAGAAGACGTTCAGGTCGCGCGCGGCGACCGCCGTCTCCGCGGTCGCGTCGGCTCGTCTGCTCGATCCGGTCTGTACGTCTGTCGTGATGAGCGAGTCGTTCGTTTCCGTTTTGGTTTCGGTGTTACTCATGTTAGCTCCCGCGCTCCGCGCGGTTCCGTAGCAGAATTGCGGTTCCGTTCATGCCAATAAGGATTATTAGCAGAGTGATAACTCCGGCAGCGACGACGCCGTAGCGGAACTCCGCTTGCGGGAAGTCCGACCACGCGAAGATCTGCATCGGCATCGCGCTGAACCGACTGAACAGGCTCGTCGGCGTGCTGAACACCGTCGTCGCCGCTCCGATCATGATGAGGGGGGCCGTCTCGCCGATCGCCCGTCCGAGCGCGAGGATGGTCCCCGTCAGAATACCGGGGAGCGCCTCGGGCAGCACGACGTTCTTCGTCGTCTGCCACCGAGTCGCGCCCATCGCGTCGGATCCGCGACGCAGATCGTCCGGGACCGACCGGATCGCCTCCTGCGCGGAGATGATCGTGATGGGAAGGATCAGCAGCGACAGCGTCAGCGACGCGGTCACCGCGGTCCCGAAGCCGAACCCGAGGAGGTTCGCGAACACCGCGAGCCCGAGCAGCCCGTACACGACCGACGGAATTGCGGCGAGGTTCGCGATGTTGATCTGGAGAAGACGCGTCAGTGCGCCGACGACGCCGCTGTCCGCGGTGTACTCCTCCAAGAACACGGAGGTCGCCACGCCGAGGACGAACGAAAGCACCGCGACCATCGCGATGATGATGACCGATCCGACGATCGCCGGGTAGAGACCGGCGTCGACCGCCCGTCTCGACGGCGCGCTCGTGACGAACGACGCGTCGAGCCACGGGTCGGGCGCCGGGAAGCCGAACGTCTCGACGACGAGCGCACCGACGAGTGCACCGCCGACGAGCAGGACAGGGAGCCCGACCCCGACGACGCCCTCGCCGACGTCGAACACGCGGTGGAGATACACGGCCGTCGGTGTACCGGCGACGGCGAGTACCACCAGCGCGTTCGGCCCTCCGACTCCCAGACCGAGCGTCTCTCCGAAGAGTCCGGCGGCGGTCGCGAGAACGAGCGGAACGCCCCCCACGGCCAGTGCCGCCGTCCGGCTCGCCCGGGCGTTCACGACGAGGGCTCCGGCCGCCGCGATCGGGATCGCTAGCGTCCAGAGGTAGATGAATATCGTCGTCGGGTACGTGTCGACGACGGGTCGTAAGAGCGCCGCCGCGAAGGTTCCGAGGAGCGCAATCGGGACCGCGGCCGTCAGCGCGAGCGGGGCGTCCCGGAGTCGACCGTATCCGTAGACGAGCACCGCCGGGGCGACCCCGAGCGTGTAGGCGAGGAACCAGAGCCGCGCGTCGAACACCAAAAAGAGGACGGTGAGCGCCAGCCCGATGGCGGTGCCGCCGATCAGCCGTCCGATGAGCCCGAAGCCGACCGATCCGGGTCGGCCGCGCGCTCCCATGTACGTGAGGTATCCGGTGAGGGGGACGACGACGACGAATAGGTACGCGAGCTGCCAGTTGAGTCGCGGGATCTGGCCGACGAACGTCTCGACCGCGGTGAAGACCGCGGCGACCGCGACGAGTCCGCCGCCGGCCACGGCGACCGCGCGGCGCGTCACCGCTCGGTCACGGGCGCTGTACAGGCAGAATCCGAGGAACGGAACGACGAGCGTGAGGAAGTACGTCAACAGCCAGAGGGGGTTCGCGTTCACCAGATCGAACGCGTCGATCGTCACGTACACGAGCAGCGCCGCGAGCGCGACGATGCCAAGGACGCTCGCCCCGAGCGAGAGGTACTCGAAGGCAACCCCTCGGACGCGACTCACCTCGCCGAACCCCCCGCCGCGAGCGGTGTCAGTATCCGTCGCCATCAGTACTCCTCCCGATATCGTTCCGCGATAATGTCACTGAGTACGTTCATTACGAGCGTCACCACGAACAGCGTGAGACCGAGCGCGAACATCGCGTCGTACGGCAACGTCCCGCCCGTCAGGTCGCCTTTCGCGATCTGCACCATCGCGACGGTGATCGTCATTCCGGAGTCGAGCAGGACGTCGGCGGGGTTGACGAACGGGACGCCGAACGCGGCCTCTCGGACTTCCGGCATCCGCGCCTGCGCGCCCATCGCGACGACGACGATCATCGTCTCGCCGATGGCGCGGGAGACGGCGAGGATGTACGAGGAAGCGATCCCGGAGATGGACGCGGGAACGACGATCCCCGTCGACACCTCGAACTTCGTTGCGCCGAGCCCGTAACCGGCCTGTCGCAGGTCGTCCGGCACCGCGCTCATGGCGTCCTCGGAGATAGAGGACACCATCGGAATCGTCATGATACCGACCATCAGCGCCGCCGAAAGCGCGTTAAACGTGCTCATTTCCGGGAAGAGCGTCGCCTTCAGCGCCGGAGTCACGTACACCAACGCGAAGTAGCCGTACACGACCGTCGGGATCCCGGCGAGTATCTCCAAGAGGGGCTTCAGTACCGAGCGCGCGTTCTGGGTGGCGTACTCGCTGAGGTAGATCGCGGTCAGCGTCCCGACGGGCAGTGCGACGAACGCCGCCGTGATCGTCACGGTGAGCGTCCCGATCACGAGCGGGACGATCCCGAACACCTGTCGGCCGCCCCGCGGATTCGGGCTCCAGTCGGTGCTCGTGAGGAACTCGACGATCGGTACTTCCGAAAAGAACACCACCGCGTCGGACAGCAGCGTCACGAAGATCGCGACGGTGGTGAGCAGAGTGACCGCGGCGCACGCGGCGAAGAACCCGCCGTAAGTTCCCTCCTTTAGTCGCCCGAGCCCGCTCCGTCGCTGCAGGTCGGGGCCGTCGGTGCCTCCGCTCATGGCCGATCGCGATCGAATTGTCGTCGTTCAGTGCGCCGAGTCATCGTCTCCGTTACCCCTGTGCCTGCTCGATCGCGTCCTCGAGACGCTGCATCTGCTCCGCCTGCGTCTCCTCGGTCGCGGGAACGTAGCCGACGTCGCCGGCGACGAGTTCCTCGTTGGTCGTCTGCTCGACGAAGTAGCGGGCGAACTCCGCGATGTGTTCTTCGGCGAGCGCGTCCATCGACGGGTAGGTGAACAGCGGCCGCGAGAGCGGACTGTACTCGCCGGACGCCGCCGTTTCGAGGGTCGGTTCGACCGGTCCGTTCCCGTCGTCGATCGGGACGGCCGTCACGGAGTCGGGGTTGAGGTAGTAGTACGAGAAGCCGAAGTAGCCGATGGCGTACTCGTTGCCCTGGACTCCCTGCACGATGGTGTTGTCCTGCTCGGTCGCCTGGTAGTCGTCCGTGTGGCCGCGCTCTTCGCCTTGGACGTTCTCGATGAAGTAATCGAACGTCCCGGAGGTGTCGTCGGCACCGTAGCGGTCGATCGGCTCGTTCGGCCACTCCTCACGGACCTCGTCCCACGTCTCAGCGGCGTCCGCCTCCCAGATACGCGCCAGCTCTTCGACGGTGAGGTAATCGACGAAGTCGTTGTCGTTGTTGATCACGACGGTCAGCGCGTCCGTCGCCGCGATCAGCTCGACGTACTCGACGCCGTTCTCGGCACAGAGATCCTGCTCTTCTTGCGCGATCGGTCGACTGGCGTTGTTGAAGTCCGTCTCGCCGACACAGAAGAAGTTCGAGAACCCCCCGCCCGAGCCCGTCGAACTGATGTCAACCGCGACATCCGGGTTGTCGCGGGCGAAGTCCTCCGCGACCGCGCTCATCAGCGGGAACACGGTCGACGATCCGGCGATGTTGATCGACCCGGAGAGCGAACCGGAGCCGCCGTCGCCGGAACTCCCGTCGCCGGAGCCACCGTCTCCAGAGCCGTCGTCTCCGGAGCCGTCGTCTCCGGACCCGTCCTCTCCCTCGGTCTCCGTACACCCGGCAAGCGCCAACGCCCCCGCACCCGCGAGCGCCGCGAGCGATTTCCGCCGCGTGATGCCCTGAGTCTCCGCGTCGTGGCTTGATGCCATCACCCGTCTATGACCGATTTTCGGTTAAGTAGTATGCTATGAGATATATACGGGACGTAGTAGTTCTCGGTACCGGTACGGGCGGCTATACACGCAACAGTGGCCAATATAGCCCTATATAGTTCGTGTCGGACTTTTTGTATTCGTGTCGCTCCGCTCCCGACTCGGCTATTGACCGCTCCGGAGCGGTCCGATCCGTACGATACCCCTCATATAATCGTTTAAACGCCCTTTCGCTGTGTCCCCGCGTATGACGACGGACCCCTCCGGCGACGACCCCGCCGACGTCCTGCGCGCCGCCCGCCAGACGCTCCGCGTCGAGCGCCGCCGAACCGTCGACGAGCGGGAGGCGTTCGAGGCGTTTCGGACCCGGGTTCGGCGCGTCTCGACGGGGACGGCCACCGGAACCGATCCGCGGCTCCGAAGCGACGGGTCCGGGGCGGAAGTCGACACCGCCGGCGGGTTCGGCGCTCCCGGCCGACTCGGCCGACTGCCCGGGACCGACCGCGGCGCGGTCGCCGGCAGCCCCCTCGTGGCGATACGGGACGCGTACGCCGACACGGTGATGTCCGTCCCCCACTACGAGGCGGAGTACGACGACACCTACGAGAGCAGCCTCGCCGCGGAGTTCGGCCCCGACCTCGCGGTCGCGCTGACGCGGGAGCCGACCCTCGACGACCGGTCCAAGTCGGCGCTGCTCTCGGAGACGGACGAGGCGATCGAGGAGCGCGAGCGACTGCTCGACGCGCTCGACACCGAGTCCGAGTCGATCGACCGCGCGGCCGACCGGCTGTGTTCGATCCTCGGCGAGATCGCGACGCTCTCGGGGACGGACCGCTCCGAGCTGGGGTTCGGCGCGCTCGACGCGTACCGGGTTCGGACGCTGACGCTCCGAGAGGGCTGCGACTCGGTCGCGGCTCGCAGACAGCGCGAACTCGCCGGAATCGGTCGATCGCTACGGTTGAGCGACGCGGTCCCGGACCTCGCGACGTATCTGTACCACGACCTCCCCGTGACGTATCCCGTGCTCGCGACGGTCGGCGCGGTCGGCGACCGGCTCGAGGGGCTGCGGCGGTCGATCGAACGCGCGCTCATCCGTCGCCGGTGACGGCGCCCGTCCGCCCCCGACGACCGCGCGAACCGAGTTCTCCAAGCCGTATATTTAAGTACCCTACCGTGGAGAACGCGAACGAATGTCCCCGTCGACGAACGCTGACACCCCCGCACCGGTAGCCTCCGACGAAGAGGCGTGGGTGGCCCACGCCGCGCTGCTCGATGCGGGCGCGCTGGCGGCCGAGGGAGGCGATTCCGACCCGCCGCAGTGCCGCCCGCTCCGCCGTCTCGAACGCGGGCGACCGTTGTACTCAGATGACATCGACGTCCTCCGAGACGCGCTGATCGAGTACCTCGGCGACGCGCCGATCCGCGACCGCGCACCCGGACGCTCGCTGCTGCGCCGGATCGACGACGCGGTCGAATCCCAGTCGTCCTCGGCCTCACCCGACGCGAGTCGAAAGGTCTAGCCGCGACCGTCTCACACACGCCTCCCGCCTCTCCCCGATCCGCCTACGATCCGGCCTCCACCGCTTCGATCAACAGCTCCGCGACGTCGACGATCTCCACGTCGTCCTCGAAGTTCCCCGTCTTCCGTCCGTCTTCGAACATCGTCGTACACATCGGACAGGCGACGACGAACTTCTCGATCGCCCCGCCCGCGTCGGTGTCTTCGACCGCCTCGCGGAGCCGTTCCTCGCTCGGCTTGATCTCCTCGTCGTGTTCGGTCCAGAGGCCGCCCCCGCCGCCGCCACAGCAGAACGAGCTGTCCCGCGAGCGCGGCATCTCGTACAGCTCCGCGCCGGTCGCGCGGATCAGCTCGCGGGGCGCCTCGTACTCGTCGTTGTAGCGTCCGAGGTGACACGGGTCGTGGTAGGTGACGGTGTAGTCGAGTTCGTCGCCCGACAGGCCGAGTCGGCCCTCGTCGACCAGTCGTTCGACGACCTGCGTCCAGTGGAACACGTCGACGTCTCCCTCCGGGTTCCACGGCTCCTCGCGGTCGAACGGCATCATCGGGTCGTCGGCGAACTCGGCGAAGTCGACCGCGGGGTACTCGTTCTTGATGGTGTTATACGAGTGCGGGTCCGTACACACGATCGAGTCGAACTCGCAGTCAGCGAACGTCTCGACGTGGTGGCCCGCCAGTTCGAGGTAGAGGAACTCCTCGCCGATCCGGCGGATGTCGTTGCCGTCGGTCTTCTCGTCGTCGAACAGAATCCCGAACGACACGTCGGCCTCGTCGAACAGCCGGGCGAGCGCGCGGGCGACCGTCTTGTTCCGGTCGTCGAAGCTCGGGTAGTCGCCGACGTACCAGAGGTACTCGACCTCGTGCTCGCGGGCGTCCGGGACCTCCACGTCGTCCAGGTCGTCCGCCCAGTCGCCGCGGCTCGACTGCGATTCCCCGAAGGTGTTCCCCTTCTGCATCACGTCTTGGAACACGCCCTGGAGGTTCGAATCGACCGCGCCCTCGTCGACGAGCTGGCGGTTCAGCTTCGTGAACGAGGTGAGGTGTTCGATGTCGACCGGGCAGGCGTCCATACAGGCCATACACGACATGCACGACTCCATCGACTCGCTGGCGATGACGCCGCCCTCGTCGGCGACGATGGGGACCGTGCCGCCGTCAGCGACGGCGGCGGAGCCGTCCACGCCGCCGTCGGTCGCCACCGATCCCCCGCCGCCCGCGCCCGCGACCGGGTCGTCGCTCAGCGACTCGCGGTACGCCTTCAGGTCCAAAATCACGTCGCGCGGGTCGAGGTTCCGCCCGACGGTGTCGGCCGGACAGGCGTCGGTGCACCGTCCGCACTTCGTGCAGGCGTCGCCGTCCAGCAGCTCCTTCCAGGTGAAGTCCTCGATGGACTCCGCGTTCGTGTGATCGAGGTCGGCGGGGACGTTCGGGAGCCGTGCACCCGCCTTCTCGTCGCGGGCGACGACGTTCGCGAACGACGAGATCATGTGGAACGGCTTCGCGTAGGGGATCCACGCGATGAAGGCGAACGCGAGCAGCGAGTGGCTCCACCAGACGACGCCGTAGGCCGCCTCGGCGCCCGCTTGGGTCAGCCCGGCCCACCGGAAGCCCGCCGCCATCGCCATGCCGACGAAGCTCACCGTCTCCGTCGCGCGGGCGGGCTGGCCGACGATGCCGACCGCCTGCACGAGGAAGCCGCCGACGCCGAGCGCGAAGAGCGTCCAGACGAACGCGTCGTCCTCCAGCGAGGTGTGTTTCCCCCAGAGGCGACCCTCTCGGTTCCGGTAGCGACGATACATCGCCATGCCGACGCCGACGACGAACAGCAGGCCGAACGCGTCGACGGTGAACTGGTAGGCCAGATAGAAGTCGCCGACCCAGAACGACTCGCCCGCGAGCGGGCGGTACACGTCGATGTCGAACCCGAGGATGGCGGTCGCGACGACCAACACCAGAAAACCCCAGAGCACGAACGTGTGCATCACGCCGGCGTACAGGTCCCGGTCGAACTGGTTCTCGTTCGACAGGACCGTCTTCGTCGCGGCGAGGGTTCGCGACGGGAGGTCGGCGAGGCGGTCGCGCGGGTCGGCGCTCCCCTGCGCGTACGCCGCGAACCGGGCGTACACTCCGTACAGGAAGACGAGGATCGCGACCGCGGCGAGCCAGTAGAACGCGGCCTTCCCGACGGGACCGATCGTCCAGAACGTCTCGCGGGTGGCCGCCTGCAAAGCGATCATGATCGATCACCCGGATACAGCAGGGTTAAACCTTGCCACAACACGGAGCCCGTCGTCGTCAGTTTCCGGCAACGAGAGCCGGATCCGACCGACTGGAGAAGGAGGTGATCGAGGGAACCGCCGCGCTGAGTCCGTCGTGACCCGTGTCGAACGGCGACCTCCCCGCGCTCGTCGAGACGGTTGCGGTCACACCGGCGAAACGCTAATGGGATTCGGGTAGATAGGTAACAGAGATGAGATATGCCGAACGGTACCGTACCGAGGCGATCACGCTGCTGATCGTCACCGCGCTCGTCGCTGGCGCGCTGGAGGGGTTCCACTTCGGCGGTATCGAACTCGTCGCGGTCGCCGGAGTCGGTGTGGCGCTCGCGTTCGTCTCCGTGGGCATCCTCCGGGCGATCGCCGTCGCCGAGGGGGTGTTCCTCGCGGAGGCCGTCTCCGCGTCGGTGCTTATCCCGCCGCTCATCGAGCCCACGCTCCGGTTCGAGTTGATCGGGCTGTGGCTCGCCGTCTCGTTCGTGCTCGGCGTCGCGCTGAGCCGCGTCGTCGAGCGGACGGAGCCAGCGGCTCCGCGGGTCGAGCCGTAGGGCCACAGCGCGACGATCGCCCCTCACACCCCGGCGACCGCGGCCGCCGCCAGCAACGCGAGACCGACCGCGAGCGCGACCGCGTCGAGTCGCTCGAACGCGAGCCGCGGCAGCGTCGGATTCCACGCGAAACACCGCGCGTTCAGCGCGGTCCCCAGCCGGTCGGCGCGTCCGAACGCCCGATTGATTCCGCCGACGGCGACGAGCCGCATCCGGTCCCGTAGCGGCCGGGCGTCGCCGACTCTGGCGCGAATCGCCTCCCGCGTCGCGAGCAGATCGCGTTTCAACAGCGGTAGGAACCGGAAGACGAGCGAGACGCCGACCCCGAGGAACTGCCCGGGCTTCCCGGGAATCGAGTGTTGGATCGCGGCCCGCGACTCCCTGATCGGCGTCGATCTGACGTACGCAGCGGCGACGACGAGGATGAGCAGCACCCGGTAGCTCGCGAGCCCGGTGTCCGCCGCGCGGTCGAACCGAAACCACGGCGCGCCGAGGGTCGCTCCGGCGACGAGCGGCGCGATGAGGAGAAACGGGAACGCGAACCGATACCCCCACAGGTCCCTCGGACCCCCCCCGGCGAGCCACAGACAGCTCGCGGCGACCGCGGTCAAGACGGCGAGCCCACGCGGGGTGGTGTACGCGTACGCGGCCGCCGCGAACCCGACCTGCACCAGCAGCTTCGATCGCGGGTCGAGCCGGTGCGCGACCGACTCGCACGGGACGTACGCGAGAGTCACTTTCCGCGTACCCGCGCGTCGGCGTCGGGCACGCGCACGTCGAGCGCGGGCAGGCGCTCCGCGGCCTCGTCCGGGGGCGCGTCCACCGCGACTCGCCCGTCGGCGAGCCCGACGATCCGGTCCGCGAGCCCGAACACGTCCCGGAGGTCGTGGGTGACGACGATGACGCTCGTCCCCTCGCGACGGAGCGCCCGAAGGCGGCCGAGCACTGACCGCCGCGCCGGTTCGTCGAGGCCGGTAAACGGCTCGTCGAAGACGAGGTGGTCCGGCTCCATCGCGAGCGCACCGGCGATCGCGACCCGTTCGCGCTCGCCGCCCGAGAGCGTCTCCACCCGATCCGCCTCGCGTCCGGTCAGGTTCACGGCCGCGAGAGCGGCGTCGACTCGGCGGTCGATCTCGGCGTGGGGGAGTCCGAGGTTCTCCGGCCCGAACGCCACGTCCGCGCCCACGGTCGCCGCGACGATCTGGTCTCGGGGGTCCTGAAACACCATTCCCACGGCGGTCCGGGCGGCGACGAGGTCGTCCCCGACGGGGGTCCCGTTGACCCGCACCGTTCCGGAGTCGGGCGTCACGAGTCCGTTACACGTCCGCACGAGAGTCGTCTTCCCCGAGCCGTTCGCCCCGGCGACGACGAGGAACTCGCTGTCGGGGACACTGAGAGAGACGTCGTCGACGGCGGTGACGGGGGATGGCTTCTCACGCCCGTCCGCCCCGTCCCCGGATCCGCCGTCACCGTCCGTCCGTCCCGCCCTGCCGTACCGGCACGTGACCCCGTCGATGTCGATCACGGGATCAGGCGGCCGCGATCGCGTCCGAGCGGACGATGCCGACCGCGGCGGCGATCTTCGCGGCCTCCGCAGGGAGGAAGACGGCGGCGCCTTGGATGAACGCCTCGGGAAGCGTGAGATCGAGCACGAGTGCCAGCCCGGCGACGCCCGACGCGTAGATCACGGCCGTCCCGGCGATCATCGCAGCGACGACGACGGAGACGCCGACGGCGTCGAGATCCCGGAGGGCGGGCCCGCGGTGGACGATCGCGCCGACGAGTCCCGCGGCGATCGGGTACGACCAGAGGTAGCCCGCGGTGGGGCCGAGCAGCGCGCCCAACCCGGCGGAGCCACCCGAGAACACGGGGGCACCGAGCGCTCCGGCCAGCAGGTAGAGCACGAGCGCCGACGCGCCCCACACCGGTCCGAGGAATATTCCGGCGAGGAACACGCCGAGCACCTGTAGGGTGACCGGTGCCGGCGATAGCGGGAACGGGAACGAGACGTACGCGAACGCGCCGACGAGCGCGGCGAAAAGCGCCGCGCGAGCGAAGTTCGCCGCGGCTTCGTCGCCGACGAGATCGACTGACTCCGTGCTGGTTGCCATACCCACGACACGCTCGTAAACCGACTTCAATATACTGGTTGACGATACGCGAACGCGATGGGGACGGGTGAAACGCCGACCGACGCAGCGACGTCGTCTGTGGCTCCAATCCGGACGCGAGGCTTTTTTACCGGGAGCGCGTACGATCCCGTCCATGGACGAGAAAACCTCGGAGCTCCGCGATATCTTCGTCGAGACCACCGGATCCGAGACCGTCACCGAGCGGCAGGCGGCGTCCCGCGGGACCCTCACTGACCGCGACGAGGCGGCGATCGACGAGCGCGTCCGCGAACTGGTCGCAACCATGCGCGAGCGCTACGAGTTCGCGACCGATCTCGACGACGAGACCTACGCCCGAATCGCCCGCGGACGGTTCGAAGCGTCCGATGACGCGGCGATCGTCGAGGCGATCGGTGACGAGCAGGGCGGCGACGGGCAGGGCGGCGACGAAACCGACGAACCCGCGCTCGACTCCGCGACCGTCCGCGACGCCCGCTTCGATCTCCACCTCGTTCGGGAGTCCGACCGCGAGATCGACGACGACGCCGGGTTCACCTACGCCGACCTCACGCAGCTAACGGCGGCGGGTCACTCCGTCGTCGAGTGTGCGGAGGAGCTCGACGCCGATATCGACACCGTCGCCGGGTACGCCCGCGTCGCGCGCGTCGATATCACGTCGACCCGAGCGAACGACCGCTTCCGCGACGAGTTTCGGGATCTCCTCACCGACGCCGATATCGAGGGATCACACGCGGCTGACGCCCGCGAGGACGGGCTCAAGGACGCGACCGAAGACATGGAAACCGACGTCTCTTTATAAAAACTGACGGCGACGCCGCCTCGCCCCGCTTCCCCGCCGCCTACCGGTCGATGCCCGCGGCGCCGTCGATGACGCTCGTGACGTCGTCCGGCGTGATGACTGCCACGTCACCGGCGATAGTGCGTTTTAACGCCGCGGCCGCGGCGGCCCACTCCAACGCGTCGGCGACGCCGCCGCCGTCGATCCGTTTCGCGAGGTATCCCGCGACGAAGGCGTCGCCCGTCCCGATCGCGTCGAACGTGTCGGCGGCGAAGACGCCCTGATCGGTGAGCCTCCCGTCCCGCAGCGCCACCGCGCCCTCGGTACCGCGGGTGACGACCACGGTCTCGAAGCCGAACTCGGCGGCGAGCCCGTGCGCGATGTCGACGGCGTCGCCCTCACGATTCAGCACCTCCTGGGCGTCGCGCCGCGGGACGAACAGGGTGTCGACGTGGTCGAACAGCTCCTCGTAGGTCTCCCTGGCCGTCGCCGGGTCCCAGAGCTTCGCTCGGTAGTTCAGGTCGAACGACCGCGTCACACCGGCCTCGCCGGCGGCTCGCAGCAAGGCGGTCGTCGTCTCGGCCGCCCGCTCTGACAGCGCCGGAGTGATCCCGGTCGTGTGGAATCGCGAGGCCGACTCCAGCGCGGCCGTCGGCAGTTCCTCCGGTTCGACGGTCGTGACCGCGGCGTCGGCTCGGTCGTACACCACGCTCGTCCCCCGCGGGTCGCCGCCGTGTTCGAGGTAGTACGTGCCGACGCGGGTCGCGTCGGGGTCGGCCCAGGCGACGCCCGTCCGGACGCCGTGGCTCCGGAGTTCGCCGACGACCCGCCGACCGAGCGGCGATTCGGGGAGCTTCGAGAGCCAGACCGCGTCGGCGCCGAGCCGCGCCGCGCCGACCGCGACGTTGCTCTCCGCGCCGCCAGCCTGTACGTCGAACGTCTCCGCGGTTTCCAGTCGGTCGCCGCGCGGCGGCGAGAGCCGGAGCATCGTCTCGCCGAACGTCACGAGGTCCGTCACGCCGACCACCTCGTCGAGGCCGGAGTCGCGATCGCTGGAGTGCGCATACCCGACCGTCGGCGGGGGAGTACAAAAGGGCCAGCGATCGGGCGGCCCGCATGACGGAGACGCTCCTCCGCGACCGCGTCCCGTCTTCCGCGACGCGTTCGGCCCTCCGCAACTAGGCGCCGTCTTCGCTGCCATCGACCGCGTGATCGAGCCGCGTCGTCGGGAACAGCGAACGGACGTCCGGGTCCGGCTCGACGAGACGGTAGGCGGTCCCATCTCGAGCGACGATCCCCGCGTCCTCGAGGTGATCGAGGTGTGCGAACGCCTCGCCCGGCCCGTGGAGGACGTGGATCTCGACGAGTTCGCCGAACAGCTCGGCCGACACCTCCCACGCGGTCGCCGGGCCGCCGTCAGCGAGCACGCCGATCACGCGCCGGGTCCGGTGTCGGTGGTGATCGAGGATCTCGGCGGCTCGGCGACTCGGGTCGTCGATCCGCCACCGGTGGCCGGGGTGGGCGGCGTCGACGTCGCGTTCGACGATCCGGGCGAGGCTCCGGGCGTACGCGGCCAGCGGGGCGTCGACGCGCACGTCCGCGCCGCCGACGTTCGGGGTGTACTTCGGGAGGAGCGCGTCGCCGGTGAACAGCTCCTCGTACCGAGGCGAGCCGTCGCTCGCCCCCACCGGCTCGTGGTCGGGCACCTCGCGCGGGTCGAACGCGTACCCGGCCAGTCCCGCGGTGTGTCCCGGGAGGTGGAGGGCTTCGAGGGCGACGCCGCCGACCTCGATCACGTCGCCGTCGGTGACGGTCGTCACGTCGGCGGGGCGCCCGCTGAGTCCGGTGCTCACCGACTCGAAAAAGGCCGTCAGCCGGTCTCGGTCCGCCTGCGGGATCCCCCACCGTTCGAACGTCTCGCGCTGGAGGTCTCGGTCCTCGGTGAGCGGCGTCTCCGTGCCGTCGACGAGCGGCGCATCGGCCTCGTGAACGTACACGTCCGCACCGCTCTCGGCTTGGATCTCGCCCGCCAGCCCCGCGTGGTCGGGGTGCCAGTGGGTCAAGGCGATCGCGTCGACGTCGGCGAACGCGACGCCGTAGTCGGCGAGGCCGCTCGCCAGGTCCTCGCGGACGTCCGGGAGCGCGACGCCGGTGTCGACCAGAGCGGTCGTCTCGCCGTCGAGCAGGTAGACGTCGTTTTCCCCCTCGAACACGGTGTTGCCGAGCTGGATCCGTTTCACGGTGAGTCGTCGTCGCGGGGCCTTTTTATCGTTGCTACCGCGGCCTCGATCGCCGTTTGCGTCGGTGTTCGTCGCGTTAGCTCGGTCGGTCGAGCACGTCGACACCGGCGAACTCGAAGCGGGCACCGCCGCCCGCGGCATCGGTCACTCGAACCGTCCAGCCGTGGGCGTCGGCGACGCGCTCGACGATGCTCAGCCCGAATCCGGTTCCCTCGGAGACCGTCGAATAGCCGTTCTCGAAGATGCGGTCGCGGTCGGACGGGGGGATTCCGGGGCCGTCGTCGGCGACGTAGAAGCCGCGTCGTGTCGCGCTGTCGGCGTCGTCGGAGCCGGTGTCGTCGGAGCCGGTGTTACCGTCGTCGGAACCACTCTCGCCGAGGTCGCCCACCGCGATCGTCACGCCGTCGCCCGCGTGGTCGACCGCGTTCCGCACGAGGTTCTCGAACAGCTGTTTGAGCCGACTCCGGTCGGCCTGAATGATCTGATCGGTCTCGACCTCCAGCGTCGCGCCGCCCGTGTCGACACCCTCCCAGCACTCGGCGACGAGGGCGGCGAGGTCGACCCGTTCGAACGCCTCGACTCCCTCCCCGTCGCGCGCCAGCGTCAGCAGATCCTCGATGAGCGTCTCCATCCGATCGTGCGCGCGGGCGACGGCGTCGAGGTGCTCGGAGTCACACTCCTCGCGGGCGAGATCGAGCCGCCCGGACGCGACGGTGAGCGGATTGCGGAGGTCGTGTGACACGATGCTGGCGAACTCGTCGAGCCGCTCGTTCTTCTCTCGGAGCGCGTTCTCGCGCCGTCGCTGCTCCCGGATGTCACGGATGGCGCCCACGCGGTCCAGCTCCTCGCCCTCGTCGTTCGTGACTCGCGTGAATCGCATCTCGACCGGGAATCGGTCGCCGTCGGCGGTCAGGAACTCGTACTCGACGGCTCCTGCCTCTCGTTCTCCCTCGGCGACCTCGCGCCGAACCCGCTGCGCTTTCGCCGCGGTCTCTTCGGTGACCCAGTCGTAGATCTGGGTGTCGATCAGCTCCTCGCGCGGGACGCCTTTCATCTCCGCGTAGCGATCGTTGACGTACGCGATGGTCCCGTCGGGACGCACGGCGTAGACGGCGTCATCGACCGACTCCAGAATGGTCTCATACCGCCGGAGTTTTCGCTCGCTGTGCGTGCCGTCCGTCATGTACTCGTCTCTGCCGATCGTTTCAGCGGTTGCATATTAAAAGGGTCGTCCGCGAGCGATCAGAGGCGGAGACCGTCCCGATCCGGACGCGCTTTTATTCGCCGACGCTCTGACGATCGACATGGAGTATCAACCGGGCGTGTGTAACATCGGACCGGCCCAACAGCGACGGCGGCTCCTCTTGGGCGTCGGCTCGCTCCTCCTCGCGATCGTTCACGTCGCGGCCGTCCTCGCGGTCGGCTGGCCGCTCTGGACGCTACTGATCGCGATGTTTCCGCTGTACGGCGCCGCGATGGGCTACTTCCAGTACCGCGACCGTTTCTGCGTCGGCTTCGCTGGAATGGGCGTGTTCGACGTCGGCGACGGTACGACCCGAGTCACCGACGAGGACGCGCTCGCCGCCGACCGAAAGCGCGCGGTCCGCTTGAACACGAAATCGCTCGCCGTCGGCGCCGTCGGCGCACTCGCGATCTACGGCGTCGCGCTCGTCCTCTGATAAATAGACGGGTAGCTCGCAGCGATTCGTCGCTGCCGGAATCCACGAACGTGCACATGGAAAAGCATTAGAACCGGCTCGATAATCACGTAAGTGAATGAGTCTGTCCGAATCGGACCACGAGCTCGTGGCCGCCGAGCTCGGCCGAGAGCCCACGACGGCCGAGGCCGCGCTGTTCGAGAACCTCTGGAGCGAGCACTGCGCGTACCGCTCCTCGCGGCCCCTCCTCTCCGCGTTCGACAGCGAGGGCGACCAGGTCGTCGTCGGCCCGGGCGACGACGCGGCCGTCCTCGCGCTCCCGGAGCCCGAGGCCGCCGACGTTCCGGCCGCCGACCGCGACGCCGACGACTACGGCGACCAGTACGTCACCTTCGGCGTCGAGAGTCACAACCACCCCTCCTTCGTCGACCCGTTTGACGGGGCGGCGACGGGGGTCGGCGGCATCGTCCGCGACACCATGTCGATGGGGGCGTACCCGATCGCATTGCTCGACTCGCTGTACTTCGGCGGCTTCGACCGCGAGCGCTCCCGGTACCTCTTCGAGGGCGTCGTCGAGGGGATCTCCCACTACGGCAACTGCATCGGCGTTCCGACCGTCGGCGGCAGCGTCGCGTTCCACGACGGGTACGAGGGGAACCCCCTCGTCAACGTCGCCTGCGTCGGCCTCACGAACGAGGACCGACTCGTGACGGCCACCGCACAGGAGCCCGGAAACAAACTCGTCCTCGTCGGCAACGGCACCGGGCGCGACGGGCTCGGCGGGGCCTCCTTCGCGAGCGAGGACCTCGCCGAGGACGCCGAGACGGAGGACCGCCCCGCGGTGCAGGTCGGCGACCCCTACGCCGAAAAGCGCCTGATCGAGTGCAACGAGGCGCTGGTCGACGAGGACCTCCTGCTGTCCGCCCGCGACCTCGGTGCGGCCGGGCTCGGCGGGGCCTCCTCCGAACTCGTCGCGAAGGGCGGACTCGGTGCCCGGATCGACCTCGACCGCGTTCACCAACGCGAGCCGAACATGAACGCGACCGAGATCCTGCTGGCCGAGAGCCAAGAACGGATGTGCTACGAGGTCGCACCGGACGACGTCGAGCGCGTCCGGGAGCTCGCCGAGCGGTTCGATCTCGGCTGCTCGGTCATCGGCGAGGTGACCGACGGGAACTACGTCTGCGAGTTCGCCGGTGACGGGGACGGCGTCGACGAGGACGGCGTCGACGCGGACGTCGAAGATCCGACCGTCGTCGTCGACGTCGACGCCGAGTTCCTCGCCGACGGCGCGCCGATGAACGACCTCGTGAGCGAAGAGCCGAGCCGGCCCGACCGCGACCTCCCCGACCCGGAACCCGCCCTCGCCGACGCGGTCGAATCCGTGGTCGCCGCGCCCGCGACCGCGAGCAAGCGTTGGGTGTACCGCCAGTACGACCACGAGGTGGGCGCTCGCACGGCGCTGAAGCCCGGCGACGACGCCGCCGTCATGGCGATCCGGGAGACCGCGGCGGACGACGCCGCCGACCGCGACGCCGACGAGCAGGGCGTCGGGCTCGCGCTCTCCTCCGGCGCGAACCCCAACTGGACCGAGACCGCGCCCTACGAGGGGGCTCGCGCGGTCGCTCTCGAGAACGCGACGAACCTCGCCGCGAAGGGGGCCGTCCCGCTCGCGGCGGTCGACTGTCTCAACGGCGGTAACCCGGAGACGCCGGACGTGTACGGCGGGTTCAAGGGGATCGTCGACGGGCTCGCAGACGCCTGCGCCGACCTCAATACGCCCGTCGTCGGCGGCAACGTCTCGCTGTACAACGACAGCGTCGAGGGACCGATTCCGCCGACGCCGACGCTCGCGCTGATCGGGACCAAGCAGGGATACGACGCGCCGCCCGCCGCTCTCGACGCCGAGCGCGCCGGTGACTCCGAGCTACTGTTAGTCGGCGCCGGTGGCTCCGACGGCTCCGGGGGCGATACCCTCGGCGGTTCCGAATACCTCGCGCAAGCAGGCGGGACGGACCAATTCCCGGACCTGCCCGAGGGCGACGACCTCGCGGACCTCGTCGCGTCGCTCGCGGCGGTCGCGCGACACGAGTCGACGCTCGCCACCCACGACGTGAGCGACGGCGGACTCGTCGTCGCGCTCGCGGAGCTGGTGAGCGACGCGGCCGGCGCGGACGTGACGCTCCCCGACCGGATCGCGGCGTTCGAGGAGACGCCGGGTCGGCTCGTCGTCCAGACGACCGACCCCGACGCGGTCGCCGCCCTCGCCGGCGACCTCCCCGTGCTCCGGCTCGGTGACGTGACGACGGACGGCACGCTCTCGCTGTCGGTCGGCGACGAGTCGGTCGAGTTCGACGCCGATGCGATCCGAGAGATGCGGGGCGTCATCGAACGCGAGCTAGCCTGAAAAGCGCGTTCTCTGCTATTCTGTGCACTGCTCCGCCGCTCTCCTTCGGACGCGTTTCCACCGACGGAAAGCGAGCGATACGCTTTTAGGCATTCCTAAAATACGTAGTGGCAACAACGGGACGCCGACCGCTGCGGCGCCCGCCACATCGATGGCTCACACTGAATCAGTCGGCACGAGACGGTCGGGCGCGGAAGCGAGCGAGTCCCCCGCCGATCCCGCACCGGATCCGGTGTTGTCGCTGTCGGCGGTCACGAAGGTTTTCGGTCCCGAAACCGCCGTCGACGGCGTTTCACTCGACGTGCGTCCCGGTGAACTGCTCACCTTCCTCGGTCCTTCCGGATGCGGGAAGACGACGACGCTCCGGGCTATCGCGGGACTGGAGGAGCCGACTCAGGGAACGATCACGCTCGGCGACGAGACGGTCGCCGGCGACGGCGCCTTCGTCCCGCCGGAGCGCCGCGACGTCGGGATCGTCTTTCAGAACTTCGCGCTGTTCCCGCACCTCACCGTCCGCGAGAACATCGCCTTCGGCCTCGACGGCGCGGACGACGACGCGACCGCCGCCCGGGTCGACGAACTGCTCGAACTCGTCGATATGCCCGAGCACGGCGAAAAGACGCCCGAACAGCTCTCCGGCGGCCAGAAACAGCGCGTCGCGCTCGCGCGCTCGCTCGCGCCGGAGCCCGAGGTGCTCCTTCTCGACGAGCCGTTCTCGAACCTCGACGTGCGCCTCCGCGTGGAGATGCGCGAGGAGGTCCGCCGAATCCTGAAGGAGGCGGGCGTCACGGCGGTCTCGGTCACCCACGATCAGGAGGAGGCGCTCTCCATCTCCGACCGCGTCGCCGTCATGAACGAGGGAACAATCGAGCAGGTCGGTCGCCCCGAGGACGTGTTCGAGCGGCCGGAGTCGAAGTTCGTCGCCTCGTTCCTCGGCCGGGCGTCGTTCCTCGAAGGGAAGCTCCGTGACGGGAAGGTCGAGACGGGGATCGGGCGGTTCGACGCCGTCACGCTGGAGGGGTACGACACCGTCTACGACGGCGCGCCCGTCGACGTCCTCGTCCGGCCCGACGACCTCCGGGCGACGCCTGCGAGCCCCGAACTCGCCGACGGGATCATCGTCTCGCGGCAGTACGTCGGGCCGTCGTTCGTCTATCGGGTGGAGCTGGAGTCCGGCGACACGGTCCACTGCCTGCACAACCACGTCGAGGAGTTCGGGCTGAACGAGCCCGTGAGCTTAGACCTGTCCGCGGATCACCCGCTCGCGTGGTACCCGCGGTAAGGAAGTCCGCGGTAAGGAATTCGCTGTCGGTGGTTCTCGATGAGTATCAAACCGCGAGCGGCGGCGACGCTTAAAACGTGAAGAGGAACGGGATGACGTACGCGATCAGCAGGCCGATCAGGGTGACGGCCGCGCCGATGCCGACCTCGCGGCTGCCGAACTCCTGCATGGGAGAGGTCACGCGTGCGTCCGGGTCGGGCTCGTGAGAGTGGTCGTCCATGTTCGCGGATCGGGTCGGGGGATACATAAGGGCACCTGAACGGGGCGATCGATTCCACGATCGTTGCCACTATCGAACACGGATCGGGGCGGTGGCGCGCCGCCGAGCGTCCGAAAGGGCGCGAGGAGCCCGCGAGGGAGTCGCGAGCAAAGCGAGCGACGAGGCTGGGGGAGGTGTGAGGTGCGGTGCTGTGCGGCCGGGTGGGGCTCAAAGGGGTAGCCTGGAGGACGACGCCCGGTGACGCTCTCGCGAGTGAAACGAGCGAGAGTCAGGGAGTCGCAGCCAGCGAGCGACGCGAGCCGGACCGTCTCCCGCGATAAGGATCACGAGGGGCGAACGTCTCGTTATGACGACCCGCACTCTACCGGCCTCAAATTTACTAGTTGGTGTTACGATTGAACAGCCCTCGAACGAGATACTCCACACCACGATACTACTAGTACCAGCTCAGCGATCCGTCGATCGCTAGGTACAGGTGAACGACTTAGCGCATGTGATTGCTACCTGTCCAACAACTGGCAAGTAACCCGCACAAGATATGGAGGATGTGTTCAGCACACCATCTGTATCAACTGCTGGAGATTTCAACAGAGCCAGACGGACTGATTATCCAACGGTCATTGTGAAGTTCGATCCATAGTCGCTGCCGATGACTGGTGCTTCTGTCTTCGTGTCAGGTTCGGTTGACTAGAAGTAAGATGCCTATTCTGAAAACGTGGCCCAAAGCCAGATTACTCTGAGTTTTCCGGACTGGGAGTCGTCGCAGAGAGTTCGAGCGTTCCGCTCAGATTATCATCGGTACTCGCGTCTTCCCCCGTCGTATCAACTATGATTTGGAATGCGACTTGCTCTCCCGGACCGAGGTAAGCGGAGGGAACTCCACCCGGGTCATCTTCATGATAATCTGGGACGGTTTGCGAATTAGTATTTACAGCCGACCAGGGACTTGGTCCCTGCGCGAATGGGCGGAACGTTATCGTTGATCCTCCAAACTCACTATTCCAATTTAGATCGCTTTCATCTACCCAGCTCCGGTCATCTAGTGTGTAATTAAATGAAAGATCGTGGGCAATATTGTCGTTGTTCTGTACAACGAATGCAGTGTGTACGTCCTCAAGGTCGGCAGAAATTTGGTCGAGATCCTCACCGATTGTGTAAACAGAATCCAAATTGATGCCCTCTCCATCCGTTCCGGAGAGATCTATCGAAAGGGTACCATCGGACATATCTACGGAATCATCCGCGCCTGTCCCTGCACTAATCGAGATGATACCACCACTGTCTGTGGTGACTTTAGCTACGTTTGCGCTTCGGTCTGCAGTGAATGTCGTAACCGCGCCTGTACCCGTTGCAGCTGCCCCGCCGGCAGCGAGCGATCCTATTCCAATTAGGAGTTTGCGTCGTTCCATTGTTGGTCTACCTCTGTTGTCCGCACGCGACCCGCGTCCAGGAACACGAGACATCTCGTGTCACCCTGGGTCGCTCTACTTCACCCATGGGACGTATCCCATATCGTAATGAGTTAGCAGAAGATTCTCCGGGGGAGACAGAGATCGTTCCACCCAAGTCTGAAACCGGTCTGGTCGGGGCTGAAAACGCTTCACGCTGGCCCTTCACATTCATATTCCGGTGTATCTTGCCTCGACATATGGTGGATCCCAGAGACGGTTCTGGCAAACCCAAATCGCAGTTCTATTTTAAGAGGGCTCGCGCTTCCGGATCAGCATCATCGTAAACGGACGGAAGTCGTACGCACGAAGCCGAACTGAAAGGGCCGAGAACGTCGCCGATTACTCGGAGTCGTCACAGCTGGGCGGATCATCGGACGGGATTCCGAATCCGCCGTTGTTGGGGTGACTAAGGTCACAATTCTCCGAGTCCCACTGCGGATGTATGTGGGTGGTGTCTCCGAGAGCGACACCGACGATCGCGTCGCCTCCGGCCCCGGATAGCTGACCTCTGAGCTTCTGCTCCGTGGCGACTTCCACGCCGTTATCGACCTCGATCGAGTTCGTTCCCTTGTTCGAAACGAGGCGATAGATGTCCACGGTTTCGTCCCGATCGTCGCCGAGGATCTCCGCGTTTCCGCCTCCGAAGAATTCCACCTCCACACTTTCGAGAGCGACGTCTCGGTCCTCTCGCTCGATCGTGAACCGTCGCGTCTCCGTATCGCCGAACAGCTGCGCCGTGACGCCGGCCCCCTCAACGGTGACCGTGACTTCGACCTCGACGCGCTCGCCGGGCGTGAGCCCTTCGACACGACCCGTGATCTCCGCTTTCTCGCCGGTCCCGAACTCGGCATCGTCGTACGACACCTCGCTCAACACGTCCGTTCCGTTACCGATCACGGCGTCGACGATGGATATCGCTTCCCGGAAGCGGTTCGTGACCGTGACCAAGTGGACGGTCCCGTCGTCACGCAGATCTTCTGGGACCGTTTTATCCCACTCGTTATACCCCACGTACGCGCTGTCGTCGCCCACGACGCTCACTTCCACCCCGCGCTCCGCCTCCATACTACTGAACGCGCCGGTGCCGACGCTCATGGTACCGGAGCTTGCACCGCCGAGTAGGAGGATGAGGTTGCGTCGTTTCATATCTGAGAGACTGCGCTTTGTGTGTCAACCAACAGGCTCTGTCCGTATTGTTATGCGCTCCCGGAAGACCCGCAACGACTGCCTGAAATCCGTCCGCTACGCCAGTTCGGGGGGTTCCTCGGGTTCGCCCACCTTCATCTTCGTCGTGTAGTACTTGTGCGTGAGCGCGGAGAAGGCGAAGGCGACGACGACCGCGACCGTCCACGCGAACTCAGGAAGCAGAATGAACGGCCACGCACCGAGCCACACCGCGGCGACGAGCGCGACGGCGACCCCGGACAGCCCGAGATAGTAGTCGCTCCAAGGGATCTCCTTCCCCTCGACGACGTCCATATAGAGGTCGACATCGGTCAGCGCGGGTGTGGGCTCGACGAGCCCGCGGTCCTTGTTGAACTCCACGACGCCCGCGTCGTCCATCTTCGGCAGGTGCGACTGCTGGAGCGCGGTGTACACGCGCTTGCGCTCATTGCCCGTGATCTCGGTCATTTCGATGCCGTTCTCCCAGGCCGCGATCTGCTCCGCCATCTCGCCGATCGCGATCGAACTGTCGTCTTCCCGTTTCAGGAGGTGCACTGCAAACCGCCGCCGCTGGTTCGCCAGTACGTCGAATAATTCGTCCTCCGTAATATCTGTCGCTGGCTCACCACCGTCTCCGTCGATCTGTTGTACCGACGCCATTTCTGTCTGACACATATGAGTACGCCAACATAAATCCCGGGGTTGTGATAATCAGACAAGATTTATTTCCGTTTAGAAAACGGGACCAATACCGCCTCAATCCGCGATATTCCGGCATATTACTGACGCGTACGTCGCAATTATCGTTTTGGAAACTATCGAATCGACCGGTCGAGACACAGATTCGCGACATCTCGCCGATCGATCACGACGGCCGTTGAGGGGGAGCTGAGCCGTCGGATCCGACCAACAACAACTCCCTTCAGCGACTTCACGCAGCGCATAACCAAACCCCATTGTCCGTAACGTGAACTCGACTGACAATGCCGACTCCTCGCCGCACCCTGACTCTCGTTCTCCTCTCTGTCGCCGCGGGGTCGCTCCTCTTCGCCACGGGCGCAGCGGTGATCGACGGCCCGGCCGATACCTTCGCGGACGATCGCCTCGCGGTCCAACCGGCCGACGGACCGAACGGGAACTACGCGTATCTGAACGACGACGACGAGATCGTCGTCGACGTCTCGGCGTCGAACCCGAACCTCCCTGCGGACTTCGAGGGCCTTAACGCAGATACGCTCGCGTCGGCGGACGGCGTCTTCGAGATCACGTACACGGCCGACGAGTACGCGCACGTCTGGATCGAACACGACGGCGGCGACGCGGTGACGTTCACGGCCGACGGCGAGTCGATCGAAAACGAGACGAACAACGTCACGCTCGGGCCGAACCAGACGGTTGCGGTCGGCCTCGTGGTCGACGCGCGTGGCGAGGTCGCCGGGACGCAACTCGGTCCCGACGAGTTCTCGATCAACGGGACGCTCGCGGAGCCGGGGGATATGACGACGACGGGCTGGTCGACACAGGGGACACGCAACGGCGGCCCGACCGTCACGACCGCGTCGCCGAGCGCGGACCGCCGCGAGTTCGTAGCGAGCGACGTCGACCGGGGAGAGACAATCCGGTTCCGGGCCGATGGAATGTCCATCGACAGTGAGAGCGTTACCCTCCACGGGCTCGACTTGGAGGGCGTCCGGAACGACCGCGTCGAGCTGAACGCCGAGGGGAGCCCGGGCCCCTTCGCAAACGAGAGTACGCTGGCGGCGTCGACCGCGCCGCGGTCGATGGCGTACCTCGCGCTGGAGTACGACTTCGCTCCCGACGCGGTCGACGCGATGACGCTCCGGTTCAGTGCGGATCCGGACCACTTCGACGCGACCGACGCCGACCCCGAAGACGTGACGCTCTACCGGCAGACGGACGCGGGCGAGTGGGAGGAGAAGTCGGTCGAAATCGTCGACGAGGACACCGTCCGATTGTCGGAACTGCCCGAGGACCGCGTGCACTTCCGCGCGACGACCGAGGAGTTCTCGACGTTCGCGGTCGCGGAGCGCGTTCCCCGCATCGGCGCGACCGGCGCGACCCTTGACGAGACCGCCGTGGAGCCCGGCGGCGAGGCCGTCGTTCGCGCGACGGTCGAGAACACCGGCGGCGCGGACGGCGAGCAGACGGTCGCGCTGACCGCCGACGGGGAGGCGGTCGCCGCGGAACCGGTCGCGCTCGACCCCGGCGAGGAGACCGCCCTGTCGCTGCGGACCGCCTTCGAGTCGCCCGGCGAGTACGAACTCGCCGTCGACGGGGTTCCGGCCGGAACGCTGACTGTCGGCGATCCGGCGGCGGGGACGGAGGCGGAGTCGAACGCGGGAGCACCCGACTCGGCTGCGGAGTCGAACGCGGAAGCGTCCGATTCAACCGGGGCGTCGAGCGCGGGGGGGCCCGGACCGATCGAGGAACCGAGCGGGATCGATGCCGTGGCGATTACCGGACTGCTCGCGCTCGCGGTTCTCGCCGTCGCTGGTGTCGCGCTCGTCCGTCGAATGCCGCAGTGAGTGCGGCTACGGTGAGTGCGGCTACGGTCAGTGCCGCCGAAGTTCTCACTCCCGATAGCGCGGACGACAGCTCTTACGGGCTGGCCTGCGACGACGCGACCGTGATGTTGCTGTCGAACGACGACACGCGGGTCGACGCGGGCTCAGAGACGCCCGTGTCCGCTGTGAACGCGGGCGATGAGGGGGTTTTCTGGCGGGAGCTTACGGCGGGCGTCCGCGCCGTCGACCTCCTGTTGCTCGCCGCCGTGCCGGTGGCGTTGCTCGCCCTGTTTTCGCTTTCGGAGGCGACCCGGCGGTCGCTCGCGTTCTCGTACACCGACCCGACGCTCGCGACCGCGTACACGTCTCACTTCGTACACCTCGACACGGACCACCTCGCCGGCAACGTCGCCGGGTACTTCCTGCTTGCGGGCGTCGGCTACGCGCTCGCAGTTTTGAGCGGCCACCGCCGATTTTTCCTGAGCGCGCTGGTGACGTTCCTGCTCGCGTTTCCGTTCGCACTCTCGGGACTGAATCTCGCGGTGCCGCGGAACGCCGTCGGGTTCGGCTTCTCCGGGATCAACATGGCGCTCGCGGGATTGCTTTCGCTCCTTCTCGGCGTATACGCCTGCCAACGTTTCTTCCAGAACGCGTCGATCCGTGTCCTCCCCGCGGTGTTCTTCCCACTCGCGGGGTGGATCGCGCTGCTCGCGCTCCCGCTCTCGACGGAGGGGCCCGGACTGGCGGGGGTCGCGACGGCGGTCGCCGGAGCCCTACTCGGCCTGCTGTACGCGTCGAGCGCGGGGATACGGCTCCGAGGGTCCCTCCGCGAACGCTGTCGAGCGATCGCGTCGCGTGCGGGATACGGCGACCTGTTCGCCGTCGGCGCGCTACTAACGGTCGGCTATCCGATCGTCGGATTCCCCGCGGACCCGGCAGGCGACGGGAGCGTCGTGAACCTATACGTGCACCTGCTCGGCTTCTGTCTCGCGTATATCGGCTCGTTCGTCGTCCTCGCGAGCGGCGCGTTCGAGGAGTGAGCCACCGCACGGGCTCGACGCTTCTGCTCCGAACCACGAGTTTATAATGTATCAATGACATACTCGGAACGACGTAACCTGATGACGGCACAACAGGAATCCGACTGAGCGGGCTCGGGCACGCCCCGGATCGCCCCGAAATCAGTCCGGAGACGGGGTTCGCCTCGCTCAGAGGGACCTCATTCGGACCCGTCTCGGCTGGGACCCGTCCCGGCTGGGGTCCGGCCCGACTTGACGAGCACTACACGACGCGAACCAACTCGACACATGGATCCCAAACGCACCCTCGTCCTCACGCTGCAGGCCGTGGCAGTGCTCGTCATCGTCTCGCTGATCGTCGGTCAGTACCTCGGGCAACCGATACTCCTCAGCTTCGTCGAGACGGGGAGCATGCAGCCCGCTCTCGACCCCGGTGACGGCTTCATCGCGATTCCGGCCCCGCTCGCTGGCGGGGTCGGTCCCGGCGATGTCGTCACCTTCGACGCACAAGAGATCGAGGGCGGCGGACTGACCACGCATCGAGTCGTCGAGGAGACGGAGCGCGGGTACGTCACCCGCGGCGACAACAACCCGTTCACGGATCAGGACGGAGGAGAGCCGATCGTCCAAGACGCCGACATCGTCGCGAAGGCACTCACGGTGGGCGGCAGCGTGGTCGTGATCCCGTATCTTGGCACTGTCGCCATGGGCTTCCAATCGGCACTCAGTTCCGCACAGACGTGGCTGGCGGTCACCTTCGGTATCCGGTCGTTCCAGGGGACACAGGGGCTAGCGTACCTCCTGTTCGGACTCTCCGTCGTCGCGTACGCGGTCGACTGGTATCTCACGGCTGGCGCCCGTGAGCCGCGACAGCGCGACCGAGCTCGCGACGACGGTACCTCGGTGTTCGCGATCGTCGGCGTCCTCGCGCTCGTGTTGATGGCGACGGCGACCGCGGCGATGGTCGTCCCCGCCGGAACGCAGGAGTACGGGGTCGTGAGCGCCGAGTTCGAGTCGGAGAACCCGACGGTCATCGAGAGCGGGACGAGCGAGGAGCTGGAGTACGTCGTTCCAAACGCGGGGCTCGTCCCGGTGTACGCGTACGTCACGCCCGCGAGTCCCGGCGTCGAGGTCTCGCCCGAGCGGGTCGCCGTCGGGAGCCGGGACGAGGCGACCGTTTCGGTGACGCTTACCGCCCCCGACGACACCGGCTACTACCGGCTGTTCGTCGCCGAACACCGCTACCTCGCGGTGTTGCCGGCGGCCGTCATCGACGGGCTCTATCGGATTCACCCCTGGGCGCCCCTCGTGGCGATAAACGCGCTACTCGGCGGCGGTATCGTCGCGCTCGGTCTGTTACTGCTCCGCGGCGAGCCCGCACGGATACGGACTCGGGAATCGCGCGAGAAACCCCCGCTGCACCGACGTCTCCTCCGCGAACTCTACAAGTGATCCAATGAGCTCTGATCCATCCCCAAACGAAACCCGACTCCGTCTTCGGGCGCTTCTGAACGCACAGTTCGCCGTGATCCTCGCCGTCTGCCTCCTCGTCGCGGCAGTCGGGGCCGGTCTCGCGTACACGACACACGTTGATCCCGGAACGGAGACGGAAACGCAGACCCTCTCCTCGCTGACCGTCGAAAGCGAGTACGTGCACTCGGCGGAGGTGACCGAGCCCAATTCGGTGTTCGCGACCGGTACAGTGCTCGACGACCGAAACACGTACTTCACCCGAATTGCACCGGAATTGGACGTTGACGTGGAGGCGAGCTACGCGGCGACTGCCGCGAGCGACGTCGACGTCGCGCTCGAATCGGTTCTCGTGATCCGCAACGTCGATGAGAACGACGTCGTCTACTGGAGCGAGCGCGAGACGCTCGCGACGGCGCAGGCGTTGGACGTCGATCCCGGCGAAACGGTGGCCGCGTCGTTCGCGCTGAACAGCAGTGCGGTTGACGAGACGGCGGCCTCGATCGAGGAGGAGCTCGGCGCTTCACCGGGGGCGACGGAGACGTTCGTCCTCACGACCGTTTACGTGGACGGCGATCTCGCCGGTGAGTCCACCTCGTACACGCGGACCATCGAGATGGGTCTCGATCACGGCGGCGACACCTACACCGTCACCGACCCCGGGCCCCAATCCGACACCACCGACCGCACCGAGCAGGTCGTCGTCGAGCAGGAGTACGGTCTGCTCCGCTCGGTCGGCGGACCGCTCCTGCTGCTCCTCGGGCTCGTCGGCGCCGGCGGGCTCACGTACGCCCGACGGGAGTCCGACCTCGCGCTCACACCGGCCGAGCGCGAGTATCTCTCCTACCGCGACGACCGCTCGGAGTTCGACGAGTGGATCACGCAGATCCGCCTCCCAGCGTCCGTCCACGAGCGTGAGGAGGCCGAGGCGTCGAGCCTGCGGGACCTCGTCGATTTCGCCATCGACAACGACACCGGCGTCGTCGAGGACCCGACCACGGGCGCGTTCCACGCGGTGACACCAGAGTTCTGCTACACGTACCGCCCGCCCTCGCCGGACGTTTCGACGGGCGACTCTAATCGTGACGGCGACGGATCGTCGGCCGTCGATCCCGACGCGGGCGAGCCGACCGCGGCGAATGACGACGACGAGACCGGCGGATTCCCGGACGACGCGTGGAGCGACGGCGACGAGAGCGCAGTCGACGGCGACGAGAGCGCAGTCGACGGCGAGGCTTCGATCGGCGGGGACGACATCTCGGACGGAAATCAGCCCTGATCGGCGGCCTCGCGATCCCGTGGTGCCGCCCCCGTGACGCTCTCGGTGGGTCACCTCCGGCGCACGGCTCGATGAAAAGTAACCTACTTGAGTGCGGACGGGAAACGTGGTAATGCAGTCCCGTGGTGTAGTGGCCAATCATAATGGCCTTTGGAGGGAGTTCGCCCGCGTCCGCGGCTTAGGCGCGATCACGGTCCGTCTCCTCGGAGACGTCCGCCGGATGCCCGAAGTCAGCCATTGACGGCGGTTCGAATCCGCCCGGGACTACTTCTGTGCGAACATCTCGTGTCGCAACGAGGTAGGTGTCGTCATCGACACTGACGAGACTAGAGAGCGACCGATATGCGACGATCACGCCGACGATGGGCCCGTGGCCGACGTCTGACCGCCTTACTGCGTGCCTTACTAATTGCCGCGAGCGTGTCGACGGCGCCATCGGGGACGACAATGACGATACCGGGATCTACGAGCCACGAAGCATGACAGAGAACAGTATCAAGCTCGTCACCGAAGACGGGAAAGTAGTCGGGAAGAACGCCGAGACCGGTGAAACGGTCCCGATTGAACTCGGCGAGACGATTCCGGAATCGCTCACCACAGGGGCGTCAGGGATCGGACCCGACGCCGATATCATCACCGTCTCGTCAGACGACGACTGGCACCAGCAGGTCGGCGACGAGAACGACCCCGTCGAGAACGCGCTCGTCTACGTCCTCCCCGGCGAACACGAGGTCAAGCGGCGCACCCTCGTAACCAGTCACTGCACGTTTATCGGCGTCGGCGACGCCACGCTCTCCTACCCGGACATCCAGCAGGCGACGCTGACGTCGGCCGTCAGTACCGGTGACACTACCGTTGCGGTGGACGACGCATCCGAGTTCGAGGTCGGTCGAGGGATCGTCCTGTTCGGACCGGATCAACACCGGAAGGCCGGGCGAGACACGCACCACACTCATATCACGGAGATATCCGGGAACACGCTCGGTTTGAACGAGGAGGTTCGCAGTCGAGCCGCGGATTTCGAGGAGGGTGACGTTTGTGCGCAGACCCACTCCGCTCTCACGACTCGAATCGACGACGTGTCCTCGGAGAATATCCACGTTCGGAATCTAACGTTCGATGGCGGCGGACGTGACGCGGACGGCCCCGCTGATTTCACCGTTGCGTTCGCGTACGTTTTCGGTGACGAAGGCGGGTCGATTCGAGACTGCGTCATGCGAGACTTCCACTCCGAGGGGATCTCAAACCAGCGCGGGACATCGAGGGAGTTGCGGAACAACACGATCCGGAATGTCGCGTACAATGCGATCCACGTGGGCGTCTGGAGCGACGGGACGGAGGTTATCGGAAACTGGATCGAGGACTGTGACGGGACTGGAATCTACATCTCCGACGACACCAACCACATGACGATCCAGAGCAACGACGTCATCAACTGCGAGGGTACCCCCCCATCTGAGGTGCCGTCGACGTACCAGTCGTCCGTTGGCGGTATCGGTGACTTCGACACGGGTAGTGGGAAAGGCGGGTCCGGCGGGAACCACGAGAACACGGTGAAGGACAACCACATCGACCTCACCGAGGTCTCCGCGGGTGGAATCGAGGTCCGAAACACGGTAGATAACAGGTTCGTTGACAACCGAATTCAGATCGGCACCGGGTACGGAATCGAAGTCGACGGCGTGTCTGACTCGACGATCACCGGGAACAAGATCGTCCTTGAAGACGGAGAACCCGGGGACTACTGTATCCGGGCCGATTCGGTTTGTGAAAACCTCACGATATCAGGGAACACGCTACGGTCCAATGAAGCCTCGTCGGGTTGCATCCGCGTGGATTTCACCGAATCGTTCATCGCAGGCAACGCGCTCTCTGCACCGGGGCTGTATCCGATGTGGGTACACACATCGGACGAGACGAGTTTCAACAAATTCAGGGACAACCACGTCACGGACGGCACCGGCGTAATCAGCGGGACCGGATCAGAAGCGGAAATCGAGTGGGAACTATCCGGAAACTCCGCTGACGACGGCGACGACATCGACCTGCAGAACCCCACTCGCGTCCTACTCAACGGCTGGGGGACGAACGCCGGCGACCCGTCAGTCGAGGGCGAGTGGAACGGCCACGGACGGGAAGGCGTCCAGGTCTACGACACGGCCAACACCGATCGGTACCTCTACCGTGACGGAAACTGGCGCGGCCCGTTCTGAGTGCCGCCGAACCGGATAACTCTCGTATTCTCTTTTGAAATAACGGCTCTGTAAAATCTCAGCGAGTAACACATTCTTGCTCGGTTCCGGTCAGTACAGGGCACACACGTACCGGTGGGGGTTGCGGTCTACTCGGCCCTTGTCAGAAACGTCGTACAAGATCGAGAGACGCACTTCGTATGGCGTCCTAATCTGTGGCGTACAGATCACGTCGGACGGCGGCGCACCCGCTCCGCGTATAGGTACTATATAACTTTGAGAATACCACCCATCGATGGTCAGAATGAACTACAAGAGCATTGCGGACCTCAGCGTCGACACTCGCCGGTTCGCTCAAAGTGTACCGGACGTCGATCTGGTCGTCGGGATCCCGAGGAGCGGTCTCCTCGCCGCAAGCCTCCTGTGTCTCCATCTTAATATTCCGATGACGGACGTCGACAGGCTCTGTGAGGGTCGACTAATAGACTCCGGTGAACGACACGCGGAGGATCGCTCGTTCGGCGACCTCGATTCCGTGCTCGTCGTGGACGACTCCGTGAACTCGGGGAGCCAGATGACGGAGACGCAAAAGCGGCTTGAGAAACACGATTTCCCGTTCGACCTCTCGTACGGCGCGATGTACGTCTCATCGCAGGGCCGCAAGCACGTCGACCACTGGGCCGAGTTCGTTCCCACGCCGCGGGTGTTCGAGTGGAACGTGATCCACCATCCGGCGTTGAACAATGCCTGCGTGGATATCGACGGGGTCCTCTGTCGCGACCCGACGAAGACGGAGAACGACGACGGGGAGCGGTACCGCGAATTCCTGTCGACGGTAGAACCGACCGTCGTTCCGGACGAGCGGATCGGACACCTCGTCACGAACAGACTCGAAAAGTACCGACCGGAGACCGAAGACTGGCTGGACAAACACGAAATCCGGTACGACAACCTCGTGATGATGGACCTGCCGAGCAAGGAGATCCGACAGGAGCGGGGAAATCACGCTCAACACAAGGCGGATGTCTACGATTCGACCGACGCGCTCCTCTTCATCGAGAGCGAGCCGCGGCAGGCGGAAGAGATCAGTCGACGAACCGCCCGGCCGGTCCTCTGTTACGAGACCATGGAGATGTTCCAGCCTGGCCGGACGAAACGAACGCAACGAGCGGCCGGGCGGTTCGCATCGAGGTTCAGAAAAAACCCCGCGTCGTCCACCGTAGCGGCCGCGAAACACGTGTATTCTCGATTCTACTATCTTGTTTCTAAGGCCCTGTAATATCGCACTCTCGAAGACTGTTCTCTCGGAAAACACTTTCCCGTTGACTCAACTGCGATCAGTGCAACACCTCGTATCTCGCATCGCTATCGGTCACCCTGTTAAACTGGTAGCGATTCGGCAGTCAATACGCACTCTTCAGCGACTGGCGTTCATCTTGTTTTATGGCTGAAAAATGCTAATTCAGTAGATCCAACCAACCGGGTACCGAGACAGATATTGCCATTCTGTAGCGTGGTTACGGCCAGAGACCACGCATCTCGTGGGCTTCTGCGATCCGTGATAGCGCAACGATATACGCCGCATCACGCCACGTCACATCACGCGCCTCGAACTCCTCACTGACGCCCTGCCAAGCTGCTAGCATTTCCGTTTCTAACTCGTCGTGAACGCGGTCTAGCGACCACGCACGCCGATTGATATCCTGCAGCCACTCGAAGTAGCTCACTGTCACGCCGCCAGCGTTAGCCAGTATGTCCGGGATCACGGGGAGATCCCGCTCGGCGAAGATCGCACTCGCCGCACTCGTCGTCGGACCGTTTGCCCCCTCGACAACGATGTCCGCAGCGACGTCGTCGGCATTCTCCCCCGTCAGGACGTTTCCGATTGCCGCCGGAATCACCACGTCCACGTCGAGTTCCAGTAATTCGTCGTTGGTCAGCGTCTCCGGGGCCCCGTGTGTCAGCACCGCTTCCGGCTCTTCGTCGTGAGCGGGAATCGCGTGCGTATCTAACCCGTTCGCGTCGTAGATCCCGCCATTAACGTCACTCACGGCGACGACGTTCGCACCCCAGTCGTCGAGGAGCTTCGCTGCATTCGCCCCGACACTCCCGAAGCCCTGCACGGCAACCGATGTCGCTGTGATATCTTTGTCGTAGTACTCAATAGCCTCACGGGCGATGATTGCGACACTCCGACCGGGTGCCGAATCACGCCCTTCACTCCCGCCGACGATAGGTGGTTTTCCTGTGACCACACCTGGAATCGTTTCATCCTCCTGCATCGAGTAGGCGTCCATCAGCCACGCCATCGTCTGTGGGTCCGTTCCCATGTCGGGCGCAGGAATGTCTTTTGTGGGGCCGATGATGGACCGAATTTCAGTAGTAAACCGGCGTGTCAGCTGTTCTTTTTCGGACTCACTGAGGTCCTTGGGATTGACTGCAACGCCGCCTTTCGCACCGCCGAAGGGGATGTCCATCACAGCACACTTCCACGTCATCCACATGCTAAGTCCGACACACTCCTCGCGCGTTACGTCGGGGTGATATCGAAGGCCACCCTTGAACGGACCTCGGACACTGTCGTGTTGGGCGCGATATCCAGTGTACACTTCCACCTCGCCGTTTTCGCGTTCGATCGGAACGGTAACCTCGTGGACTTTTTTCGGGTGCTTCAGTCGCTCGATAACGTTTTGACCGATATCGAGGTGATCAGCAGCCTGTTGGAGCTGACGGCGAGCCGTTTTTAATGCAGACTCCGGTTCAGTCGACTCCTCGTCGTGGGCTATTGCTGTCGAGGCCATCGTTATTCGATCGGCATGCGTCGGTTCCGCATCTCACCGGCACAGTCGGGACACTTGCCGGGGATATTTTCCGAAAGCAGGATGTTCCCACACTCAAAACACTCGTAGGGCGATTCTGTGGCCGAATTTTGGGAAGCGTCTCTCATGGGTATTGAAGCCCCGGCGATATCTCGCAGGGTGCTCTAGCAAAACAGAGTGGGCATATGAGGAATATCCGGTAGTTGAGTATGAAGCCAAGTGGTGTACAGTAGGGTTTACTATTCAATCTACGACGGATGCCGAGGGGTCCGTCAACTACCCCGTACTCAGTAGCGGTACTACACGCAAGATATCCGGCGGGTTCAGTCGGTGGACTACGCAACGACAGGCGAGTGATCATCGATAAGTGCCGTGAACAGCTTCCGTTGTGCAGTTCGAATATGCTGGTAGAAGGCCTGTGGCGAGATGTCCAGCGAGTCCGCCACCACCTCCCCAGTCGCCTCCCGTGGTGATTCGAAGAACCCGCTGTAGTACGCCGTCTCCAGAACTTCCAGTTGTCTGGCAGTCAGTTGCTCAAGCACTGACGCGTAAAGTCCGTGTTCGGATGTTTGTTCCCGTGTTTGCTTTGACGTGAGCTTGACGTCGCTGAACCGCTCGCTAACGAACTGGGTGATGTGTCTGACCTCGACGCCCTGAGAAATGTCGATGACTAGTTCGGTGTTCGATTGCGTAGTGGTTGCACCCTGAAGAACAGCACCGTGGTCAGCAAGTTCCGTCGCGAGAAACGGCTCAGATAACTGGAGTCGCACCACGCCCCCGGAGTCACCACCGCGAATCCGCTGTATATCCTCAACGATCCGAAGACCGTCCGCAGCGTCGACAACGGCGTCAAGCGGTGCATCGTCGACAGTGACGAACACGTAGTTGCCGCTGGCCGTCTGTTGGACGCCGCCTTCGTAGGTAAGTGTACAGTCGGCAGCCTTCGCTAATTGCGTCAGCACGAATGATGGATTCGTAGCCGTGTACTCGACCCGCGTCATCGACGTGGTAAGCAGTGCCCGCTTGCGTTCACTCGCGCTGATGGCAGCGGCGATCGTCTCTCCCAGTTCCGCGAACACAGACTGGACGGTCGCACTGAAAGCGTCCGGCGCGTTCGCGTACACCGTCAGGACACCGTACGAGATATCGTGGTACATCAGCGGAATGCTCAACACGGAGAGCAGATCGCGCGAAATTGCGTCTTTGCGCCACGGGGCCGCACGGAGATCGGCCGCAACGTTCGAGACGAGCGTCATTGTTCCAGACGCCACAGTCCGGCCGGCGGGCTCGACGTTCTCAGCGGCCACCGGGAACGATTGCGTGTCAAGATATCCCTGATCGCTTCCGGCCCACGCCTGTGGTGTCACTGTCTCGCTCGGACTATCGAGCGTGCCGATCCAAGCGAATCGGAAGCGATCGTCGGCAGTGAGGCGTTCACAAACGGTGTGATCGATCTCCTCGCGGGTCTCGGACTGTACGAGCGCCTGATCGATCTCACGAATCGTCTCGTTGATCTGATTGAGCGCAGTGAGCTGGTCGTTCTGTCGCTGGAGTTCGCGGTCCTGCTCACGAAGCTGAGACTCGCGGTCAACGCGATCGAGCGCCGCCTCTGCGGTTGCCGCGAGGAGGTCGGCAAGCTCTCGCGTGACGTCGTCGAACACGCCGACCGCTGTCGAGCCAACGACGAACACGCCGTGATTGCCGAGCGGAATGTATGCTACACTCCGAAGGTCAGTCGCAACATTCGTAAGACGGCCCGCGTCGTGGACGTCCGCAAAAAAGCTGGCTTCGTTCTCGACAAAACTGTGACTAACGAGGTCGTTCCCGTCCGCGTGAACCGCAGGCAGTGGGCCGTGGACATTCCGCATCGCCTGCGAGTGGACAACCGGCTGAAGATCATTCTCGTCGGCGTCGAAGAGGTAGACGGCACTGGCCTCGAGGCCCAGAACGTCTGAGGTATCGCCGACGACGTGTTGGGCGATTTCTTGGTGTGTTTCTGCGTAGAGGAAGTCTCGGGCAGTCTCTTGCAGCGTGGCCAGCGACTGTTCGCGCTGCTTTCGCTTCGTAATGTCACGACAGCTGTACAGCAGCGTCCCATCCCGAATAGCGACTTCGCGAACGTTCACCAACAGCGTGTGTTCACGGCCAGCTTTGTCCGTGGCTGTCGTCTCGATGTTCTTCAGGACGCTCTCGTCAGCGAGCTTCTCACGGTCGAAGAGGTCCTCGCCGAGCAGGGCCTCGATCGTTCCGAGCTCCCGAATCTCGTCGGCGGTATACCCGAAAATGAAGTGAGCATTCGGGCAGACGTACGTGTATTCGCCGTCCTCTCTGGTGATGAGGACGGTATCGGTCATATTGTTGAGCGTGACCCGGTGGAGTTTCTCGGAACGCCGGAGTTCTCGTTCAAGATCGACGCGCTCAGTGATATCGACACTGTCGACGATGATCGAGACGAGCTCGCCGCGTTCGTTGGTGACCGGTTGCACGGAGAGTTCCAGAACGCTGGAGGTCGCTGCAGCGTCTTGGATGACAACAGCGTGCCCAAATTCGCCGTCCCCAGCTGTGTCCACGAGCTGACGGATGTCATCTCTTGTTTGGCTGTCATCGGGCCACCAGGGAAGCGTCCAAAACGGGTCACCGACGACGGCGTCAGCGTCCGTATCCACCATGGTACGGGCGGCTTGGTTGACACGCGTAAGCGTCCCATCGGGGTCGAGTACCCACGTCGCTGATCTGGTATCGTGGAAGATGGCGTCGAACTGTCGGGCCCGTTCGCGCTGTGTGGCTGATCGGTGAGCTTTCCGGAGTATCTGTTCAGTTCGCCGTAGCGCGTCGTTGATGGCGTCGTCTGATAGGTCTGTGACCGCGATATAATCCGTGACACCAGCTTCGATAGCCTCACTGGCGAGTCGTTCGCTGCCGTCGACTGTTCCCAAAATCACCGGTAGCGTAGTCGACGTATCACGGATACGTCGAATGAGATCGATCCCAGTGGTTTCAGCGAGACTGTCGTCTGTAACGACGCAGTCAACGGTCGTCTGTCGAAGCTTCTCTTGTGCTGCCGATATCGTCGAGACAGTATAGACCGTCGTCTCGAACTCCTCCCGGAGAGCGTCAGTGTACGCCGTTATCCATGGCGTGTCACCGACAACGACGATTGCGGATGTGTCGAGAACACTACTTGTCGTGGAGTTCATGTATGGGGCTGAAGGCACCAATCACAGAGTTCGGTACTACGTGGGATGGATCGTTGATAGCCTCAGGTACACTTCCGACAAACAAAATCTCTGGCCTTGTTGAAGCCCTCTGCCACCGATAGGTTATAAATTCACTCGGGGTAATATAACTCCGACTTTGGTTTTTGTGCGACGAGGCGTTCCTGAGTTTGGCAATCTTAGATGGACCTCGATCTCGAACGATGCCAACATCGTAGGACTGGTCCGCAGCAACAGACACCCCTCCGCTACTTACTGCTATTTTGGCGCGAACAGTCCGAGACTATCCCTTCGCTTTGCGCCCTCTGGCCGACTCTCACCGCCAGCCGTGGGTGTTCGACTCGGCGCTGCGGCCCTGTGAACCGTCGCTGTCGCTCGGAGCACGCAACCCTGCCGTCACCTATGTCATTTTTTACCATGGGGGTTGTGGGCTTGTGTATGGACCCGATCCAGTACCGCGACTCGGTCGTCAAGAAGCGACGGAAACACGGCTTCGAGGCGCTTGACGCGGACGCGAACGGCTTCGACCCGGTGTGGGCGGCTCGCGAGGCGGACGACTCTCTCGGCGACGTCTTTGTCCTTGCGACAGTCGTCGACGGTCACGATGGGACCGACGCTGACGGCCCTCGTCCCGACGATATCCGCACGACAGCCGACGCGTTCCGCGATCTGCTCGTCGAAGTGACCGACGACCGCCACGGCTCGACGACCCCGCTCGGCTACGTGCTGTTCCCGATACCGGACCCGGACCCGTCGCTCGTCGACGCGGCCACGTCGTACACGGTTGCTCGCCGGCGGACGAACGTCTTTCCGCTGGTGTACGACTGCGAGACCGGGACGCTCCACCGCCACGAGATCCCGCGGCTGAAGGGACGCGGAATCTACCGCCGACAGGCCGAAGACGCGGCGCGGCTGTTTGATATATAACGGACGGTCGTTTTGGAGTCGTCCGCAGTCCGATGGCCGCTCGGTTCTGCGGCCCTTCGGGCCGTTCGGGCTGCTCGGTCCGGTGGCTGTTCGGCTGCTACCGAACGATCCTGTCGCCGACGGCGACGCTGCCGACGGCGAGGAGCGTCCCCGCGACCACGTCGACGCCCCAGTGGATCCCGAGGTACATCGTCGCGAGGACGATACTCCCGGCGAGCACGGTCGCGACCGGCGTCCACCGCGGGAACTCGTCGTGGGTCGAGACCGCGATAAGGAGGACGGTCACCGACAGCGCTGTGTGCAGTGACGGAAAGACGTTCGTCTCCACGTTGACCCGGGCGGTGAGTTGGGTCACCTCTCGGAACGAGTCGAGTAGCGGTTCCTCGACGTGCGCGGCGTCGGGGTCGGCCCCGGGAAGCCGGTGGTAGTTCCGTGGACCGTAGGCGAGCACCCCCGCGTACAAGACGATCGCGACCGCGTAGTTGACGGCGTACGCGGCTACCAGCCGTTTCAGCGGTCGGACCGTGTCGGCGAACGCGTACGCGGCGAGCGGAAAGACGAGTAACACGGCGTAGCCGAACACGTACATCGGCCCGAAGTAGTACAGCCCCCACTCGGGGAGCGCGTTCTGAACACCGGCCACGAAGTTCCCTTCGAGCGCGTAGAACGTCTCGGTCGCTCTGAGTCCGTGTTCAGCGGAGAACGTCTCTATACGACGGAGCAACCCCTTGTTCACGAGCAGGACTGCGGCGAGTCCCCCGACGAACGGGGCGACTTCGACGGCGCGCCGTCGGAGTCGATCGCGGTCGGTGAGGACCGACCGGATCCGATCGGTGCCCACACAGAGGGGAAGCAGGACCGCGAACGAGCAGACGATAACTCCGACGACGAGACCGGAAAGCGCCACGAACAGCATCGGATACGATCGGAACGGACTGTGGACGTATGGATGCTCGGGTTGCGGCTCCTCGTTGCCTACTCCGCGTCGGCCCACGGGAGCGGCTCCGTACACCAGTGACAGAAGCTGAGGTCCGCGTCGGTCTCCTTCCCGCAGTGCGGACACTCGACCTCCAGCGGACCGCTGTCTTCCCCGGTCACCGCGTCGACCGGTGAGGCCCCTCCGGGGGTGTCGTCGTCAGCGCTTGCGTCGCGCCGGCGGATCGCCTCGGCGGTCGCGTCGGCGCGCTCCTTCTCGGCGATGTCGGCCCGCCCGACGAGGTACGCGTCGAACGCCGACAGTCCGTACAGGAGGGCGAGCGGGAGTGCAACGTCGGTCGGGAGCCCGGCCGCGGCGCCCGTCAGATCCCCGAGCGGGGCGTCGACGGTGACGTCGTACAGGACGAACAGCGCCACCCCGCCGCCGAGGATCGTGAGGTGCCACAGCAGCGCCCGTCCCCACCGGCGCAGGACGAGGTGGCCGAGGCCGGGGAAGGCCAGCGCCAGCACGGCGGCGAGGACGGGACGCAGCTGCGTTCGCATACGTCCCGGATTTGGGTGGGTGGTATTTACGGACTGCGGTGTCAGCCGTCGCCGCCGAGGCGCGGATAACAACCGTTAATCGACGGCCGCTCGTTCGGCCGATAATGAGCAGGCAGCGGGCGACCGCGTTCGTCCCCGGACACGTTACCGCCTTCTTCAGCGCGCACCCGGCCGAGCAGCCGGCCGCCGCCGGCTCCCGCGGCGCGGGAGTGACCCTCTCCGACGGCGTCACGGTTCGCGTCTCGGCGGCAGACGAGACGATCGAGAGCCGTGCCGACGGGACGCTCGAGGTCGACGCCGCCGATATCGCCGACGACGCCGACACTGCCCGCACCGGCGCCGACACTGCCCGCACCGGCGCCGCCTCCACCACCGTCGACGGCGAGTCCGGACGGATCGGTGCGGTCGACGACGTACTCACCGGGCTCGGTCTCGACGCCGCCGTCGACGTCGTCGTCGAGTCCGACGTTCCGATCGGGGCCGGGTTCGGCGTCTCCGGAGCGGCGGCGCTGGGAGCCGCCCTCGCCGCGAACGACGCGTTCGACCGCGGCCGTTCGGAGAACGAGCTGGTCCGGCTCGCCCACGGGGCCGAGGTGCGCCGCGGGACCGGACTCGGCGATGTCGTCGCGCAGGCGCGCGGAGGGGTCCCGATCCGGCTGGAGCCCGGTGCGCCCGGGTTCGGCGAGCTCGACGGGATCCCGGCGACCGCTCGGGTGGAGTACGTCACCTTCGGCGAACTCTCGACCGAGGCCGTCTTGGGCGGCGACACTGCTGCCCTCTCCGCGGCTGGCGAACGCGCCCTCGACCGGCTCCGCGACGATCCGCGGCTCCCGACTCTGATGGACACAGCCCGAGAGTTCGCCCGCGAGGCGGACCTCCTCGTCCCGGAGGTCGCCGAAGCGATCGACGCGGTCGAGTCCGCGCCGGAGAGAGACGGGAGGCCCGGCGACTGCGGCGCCGCCATGGCGATGTTGGGGCGGAGCGTCTTCGCGCTCGGTACCGGGCTCTCTGACGCCGGCTACGACCCGTCGGTGTGCCACACGCACCCGTCCGGTGCGAGCCTCGTCGGCGACGGCGGAGCGCCGCGCTGAGCTCGGTCGTGCACAACGGTTTTGAACCGTTCACTCGAGCAATCACGTATGGCCGAGTCGCTCCGCTCGTTTTTCGACGGGCTCGAGGCGCCCGATCGGAATCTGGTCGTCGTGAACCGATCGTCGCCGGACCCGGTGAGAGCGCTGTTCGACGAGCTTCTCGACGGTCAGCCGGTGTCGATCGAGGACATCGAGACCGAAACCAAGGACAACGGGAACACGGATATCGTGGCGTTGGTCGAAAACGGGGTGGTCGTCGCCGAGTCGACGCTTGACGAGCTCCTCGCATCGGTGTTGCTCATCAACTCAGACCTGTACAAGACGGGAGCGATCGATCTCGCGAACGTGACGCTTCCGGACGTGCTCCGCGGGCTCGACGAGGTCCCCTTCCGACTCCGCGGCTATCCGCAGTCGAACAAGGAGAAGCTGCTGTTGATAATCGTCTCTCGGGTCATCGAGCGCATCGCGGCCGAGCACGGCGGCGGCACGCTCCGAGCGTCGTTCCAGCGCCTCCCGCGGATCAACGACGAACAGGGCACCCGCACGGTGTACGAGACCCTCGCCGACACCGACGTCGACGTCCACGTGTACGGGACCGGCGATCCGGCGGCGCTGTCCGACCTCTCCGTCACGGTTCACAGCGGTACTACGTACCCGTACCGACGATCGTGGTTCGTCGTGTTCACCCCGTCCGACGACGACGGGACCCACGTCGCGCTGCTCGCGATCGAAGACGAGCCCAACGTCTGGGACGGGTTCTGGACGTTCCGACCGGAGCTTGTGACGCAGATCGAGCATCACATCGCGACGCGGATCTGAGCTCCGGCAAAAACGCCCGCCGCTCCCGCCGACCGCGCCGACCGCCGACGAACAAAGCTTTACCGCGTCGACCGCCTATCTTCGGCAAATGGTACTCGACGACCTCGGTACGTCCCTCCGGAGCAGCCTCGACAAGCTCCAGGGGAAGTCCCGACTCTCGGAGAGCGACGTCGAGGAGATCGTCAAGGAGATCCAGCGCTCGCTCCTCTCCGCCGACGTCGACGTCTCTCTCGTCATGGAGCTGTCGGACTCGATCAAGAGCCGCGCGCTCGAAGAGGAACCGCCCGGCGGAACCACGGCGAAGGACCACGTCCTCAAGATCGTCTACGAGGAGATGGTCGCCCTCGTCGGCGACTCGACGGAGCTCCCCTTAGAGAACCAGACGATCCTACTGGCCGGCTTACAGGGGTCGGGGAAGACCACCTCCGCCGCGAAGATGGCGTGGTGGTTCTCGAAGAAGGGGCTCCGCCCCGCCGTCATCCAGACGGACACCTTCCGGCCGGGTGCGTACGATCAGGCCAAACAGATGTGCGAGCGCGCCGAGGTCGACTTCTACGGCGACCCCGACAACGACGATCCCGTCGACATCGCCCGGAAGGGCCTCGAAGAGACGGCGGACGCCGACGTTCACATCGTCGACACCGCGGGACGGCACGCGCTCGAAGACGACCTCATCGCCGAGATCGAAGAGATCGAGCGCGCGGTCGATCCGGACCGTTCCCTCCTCGTGCTCGACGCCGCGATCGGGCAGGGCGCGAAGGAGCAGGCCCGGCAGTTCGAGAAATCGATCGGCATCGAGGGCGTGATGATCACCAAACTCGACGGGACGGCGAAGGGCGGCGGAGCCCTGACGGCGGTCAACGAGACGGACTCTTCCATCGCCTTCCTCGGGACCGGCGAAACCGTCCAGGACATCGAGCGGTTCGAGCCCTCCGGGTTCATCTCGCGGCTGCTCGGGATGGGCGATCTCAAGCAGCTCTCCGAGCGCGTCGAGCGCGCGATGCAGGAGGCCCAAGAGGAGGACGAGGACTGGGACCCCGAACAGCTCCTGCAGGGCGAGTTCACCCTGAAGGACATGAAAAAGCAGATGGACGCGATGAACCGAATGGGACCGCTCGATCAGGTGATGGACATGATCCCCGGGCTCGGCGGCGGGATGATGGACCAGCTTCCGGACGACGCGATGGACGTCACTCAAGACCGGATGCGGAAGTTCGAGCGCATCATGGACTCGATGACGGAGGAAGAGCTTGAGAACCCCCGCGTCGTCGGCCAGTCGCGCACCGAGCGGATCGCCCGCGGCTCCGGCACCGACGAGGAAACGGTCCAGCAGCTCTTAGAGCAGCACTCCATGATGGAACAGACGATCAGTCAGTTCCAGGGCATGGGCGAGGGCGATATGCAGCGGATGATGAAGAAGATGGGCGGCGGCGACGGCGGCGGCCTCGGCGACATGATGGGCGGCGGGAAGGGTCCGTTCTAGGCAGCCGTCGACTCCCGCTGCTCGGTTCTTCCACCGGAAGATACCGGCAGGGCACAGGCAGTTCAGACCTTTTATACGGGTGACCGGGGTACGGTCGCCCGATGAATCTCAGGCGGATCGGCGACTACGACGTGCTGATCCTCGTCTCTCTCATCTGGTTTCTCGGCAAGTTCGTTCGCTACCTCTTTCCGCCCCTGTTCGGACCGCTCCAATCGACGTACGGCGTGAGCAACGCCACGATCGGGACCGCTTTTTCAGGGTTCATGATCGCGTACGCGCTGATGCAGTTCCCCAGCGGCGCGGTCGCCGACCGCATCGGGCCGGTCCGCGTGATCGTCGCCGGCGCGACGGTCGCGGGAGTCGGCGCGCTCGCGCTCGTCGTCGACTCCCCGTTCGCGGCGCTCGTCGCTGCCATGGTCGTCATCGGAGCGGGAACGGGGGTTCACAAGACGGTCTCCGTGCGACTACTCGCCCGTGTGTACCCTTCTCAGACCGGGCGGATGCTCGGGGTCCACGACACGCTCGGAGCGATGAGTGGCGTCGTTGCACCGGCAGTCGTCGTGGTGGTCCTCTCCGCGCCCCCGGCGCTCGCGGTCCTGCTCGACCGGCTGCCGGGCGCCGACTGGCGCGCGCTCTTTCTCGTTACCGGCCTCGCCGCGGTCAGCCTCGCGGTCGCCTTCGGCCTACGTATCCCCGGTCGACTGCCGGCTGACGCCGACACCGGGGGCGACGACGACCCCCAGCCGGGCGCGCGCGATTACCTTCGGCTGTTTCGGAATCCCCGATTCTCGGCGTTCGTCCTCGTGACGATCGGGTTCTCGTTCGCGCACAACGGGCTGGTCGCGTTCCTCCCGCTGTACCTCTCTCGCGAGGTCGGACTGGCGACGACGACGGCGAGCCTGCTGTACTCGCTCGTGTTCGCGGTGACGTTCGTCCAGCTCGTGACCGGTGAGCTCTCCGACCGATCCGGTCGGTTCCCGGTGATGGTGGCCACGCTCGGGCTGGCGGCGACGGCGCTCGTGACGCTGACGGCCCTCCCCTCCGTCGGGGCCGGAACGGTCGCCGCTGCGGTCGTCGTCGCGCTGTTCGGGTTCGGATCGCACGGGTTCCAGCCGGTCCGGAGCGCCTACCTGATGGAGGTCCTCCCCGACTGGCTCGCGGGCGGTGGGCTCGGCGTCGTCCGGACCCTGCTCATGGGCGCCGGCGCGCTGGCCCCGGCGGTCGTCGGGACCGTCGCCGACGTCGCCGGGTTCCGCCCCGCGTTCGCGCTGCTCGCGGGGTCGATGTCGCTGGCGGCGGTCGTGGCCGCCGGGCTGTGGCTCACGGAGTGACGTCCGCGGTCGCCTTCCTGCCCCGCCCGAACCGCCACAGACCGGGCCGATGGCCGCGCCCGCCGATAGTTTTTCCACATGGTAAGCCAATGTCCAGTCACCAATGAACACCGATCGGTCGGGAGTCGGCAGCGGGTATCGAAGGCGGATCGACGTCGTTTGCGGCGGACCTGCGACGCGGGATTCGGCGTCTGATTCAGCGTCTGATTCGAAGCAGGTACGCTGCCCAGCGGGGACGGCCGATGACTGAGCAGACGAAGATTCTGGAGGGGATCAAAGTCGTCGACCTCTCGACGTTCGTCACCGGCGGCTTCTGCTCGGCGATGCTCGCCAATCAGGGCGCCGAAGTCATCAAGGTCGAACAGCCCGGCTACGGCGACGCCGTCCGTCACTCCGGCCCCCCCTTTATCAAGGGCGAATCCCCCTACTACTGGACGCTCAACTACGGCAAGCGGAGCCTCGAACTCGACTTGAAAAACGACCGCGCTAAGGAGGCGCTGTACGAACTCGTCGAGGAGGCCGACGTGTTCGTCCAGAACTTCCGGCCGGGGACCGCCGAGCGGCTCGGCGTCGACCACGAAACGCTCGCCGAGCACAACGACGACCTGATCTACCTCGCCATCTCCGCGTTCGGCCAGACCGGTCCGTGGCGCGAGCGCTCCGGGTACGACCTGCTCATTCAGGGCATGAGCGGGATCATGAGCGTCACCGGCGAAGAGGGCCGTCAACCCGTCAAAGTCGGGCTGCCGATGACGGACCTCATCACGGCGATGTGGGCCGCGTTCGGGACCATGACCGCGCTGTATCGACGCGAGCAGACGGGCGAGGGCGAGTACATCGACTTGGGAATGTTGGAGGCGACGCTCCCGTGGCTCACCAAGCAGGCGGGGATGACGTTCGCTGGAGAAGAGACCAAACGAATGGGGACGAAGGACCCGGTGCTCGCGCCGTATCAGACGTTCGAGACGAAAGACGGGTTCATCAACGTCTGTATCCTCAACGAGAAGCTGTGGGGCGAGCTGTGCGAGGCGCTCGACCGGCCGGACCTGCCCGAAGACGACCGATTCGCGCAGAACGCCGACCGAGTCGACCACCTCGACGAGTTGGAAGCGGAGATCGAGGCGACGCTGGGCGAGCACACGACCGACGAGTGGATAGAGATCATCGCGGAAGAGGCGGGCGTTCCCGCCGGCCCGGTGTACGAGGTGGAGGAGGCGCTCTCGAACCCGCAGATCGAGGCTCGGGGGACGGTGACGGAGATCGAGCACCCGGAACTCGGGACGGTGCCGGTGATCGAACACCCGTTGCGGTACGAGAACGCGACGAGCGGGTTCGACCGAGCGCCGCCGCTGCTGGGCGAGCACAACCGCGAAGTGTTCGGGGAGCTCGGGTACTCCGACGCGGAGATAGACGCATTGGCGAGCGAGGGCGTGTTCGGCGCGGACGACGACGACGAGGAGTGACGACAGAGGCGCTCATTGACGGCCTCGGCCTTGGCGTGTCCGACCTCGGGGTGTCCGGCCTCGGCGTCAGTCCTCGGTATACAGCGAGTCGAGAATGAACTCGTCGATCGCCTTTCGGGTCTCCTCCGGCGCGTCCTCGTGGCCCAGCGCCATTCGGCGGCCCCGCGCGGCGTGGATGAGGTCGGTGATGAGCTGCCCCATTCGCTCGGCGTCGACGGGCTTGAACTCGCCCCGTTCGATCCCGTCTTCGACGACTTCGACGATGCTTCCGCGGATGCGGTCGTAGTGTTCGTTGAAGATCTCCCGGTGGTCGCCGTCGTTCTGGGCGTGCGTGTACAGTTCGTGGTACACCTTCATCCGCTCCCAGTGGGAGAACTCCTCGAACTCCGGCCCGAAGAGGCACTGGTCGATCCGGGCGCCGAGCTCCGAGCGCGGGTCGGCGTCGTCGTCTACCTCCACGCTACCTTCGTACTGTTCGATGACGTACTCGAGGAACGACGACAGCAGGTCGTACTTCCCGTCGAAGTGGTAGTGGATCACCTGCCTCGTGAGATCCATCTCCTCGCCGATGTCGCGCATCCGGAGGTCCGTGTACCCGTGTTTGCTCAGGGCCCGGAACGTGGCCTCCATGATCACCTCTTCCGTGTCTTTGGAGGAGACCGTCTCGCGGGATTCGCTCATACGCTGTCTTCCGACGGTGAGACATATAAGCGATCCTCCGATTCGCTCTGACTTTACCATACAGTAAATTTTTAACCTCCTGGTCAAACGGTACACTCACACATGACACGAACGATCATTCAGAACGGAACGGTCGTCTCTCTCGACCCCGACATCGGAGAGCTCGAGGAGGCGGACGTGCTGATCGAAGACGGCGAGATCGTCGACGTCGGCCACGGCCTCTCGACCGAGAACGCCGAGGTCATCGACGCGTCCGGCCAGATCGTGGTCCCGGGGTTCGTCGACTCGCACATTCACCTCGCACAGACCCAGGTCAGGGGCATCGCCGGTGACTGGTCGCTCATGGGCGAGTACTTCGACCACATGCTCGGCAACATCACCGGGCTCTACCGGCCCGAGGACATGTACCTCGGCGGCCTCTTCGGTGCGCTGGAGAAGCTCCATACGGGGACGACCACGGCCTTGGACTGGTCGTACCCCAACACGCTCGAACACGGCGAACGCGCCGTCGACGCCCTGAAGGATGCCGGACTGCGTGCGGTGTACACCTACGGCCCGCCGGGAGACGACGCGGCGAAGTGGTGGTACGAGAGCGACGTCGGCCTCCCCGAAGGGAACATTCGCGAGCTCTACGCCGAGGAAATCCGCGACGACGACCTGCTCAACTTGGCGCTCGGACTCCGGGGACCGGACTTCTGTACCGACGAAATCGCTCGGGGCGACTTGGAACTGGCGCGAGAGCTGGGAGCGCTCTCGACCGTCCATATGGGCGCCGCGCTGTGGCCGTCGTCGGTGTACGGCGAGGACTACCAGGGCTTCGGCGCCATCGAGGATATGCTCGGCCCCGACGTCAACGTCGCCCACGGGAACCACTTCTCCCAAGAGGACATCGACCACGCCGTCGAGCAGGGCGTCTCTTTCTCGTCGACGCCGGAGGTCGAGATGCAGATGGGCCACGGCATCCCCGTCACCGGGAAGGTACTTGACGCGGGCGGACGCCCCGCGTGGGGCGTCGACGTCTGCTCGGACATCAGCGGCGACATGGGCAGTCAGATGCGGATCGGCCTGCAGCTCCAGCGGATGTTCGACAACCAGGAGATTCTCGAAGGAGACAAGGAGGTCGGCGAGGTGAGCATCACCGCGCGCGACACCCTGGAAATGGCGACGATCGAGGGCGCGAAGGCGCTCGGGATGGACGACGAGATCGGGACGATAACCCCCGGAAAGCGCGCCGACCTCGTTCTCATCGACGCGAACGACTTCATGACGGCGCCCTCGCACTCGCCGGTCCAGACGGTCGTCTTCCAGTCGGACCCCTCCCACATCGACACGGTACTCGTCGACGGCGAGGTCGTCAAGCGCGACGGCGAACTGACGAACCCGAAGGTTCACGAGGAGTTCGATCGCTTCGTCGAGTCCGGCAAACGTCTGCTCGACGAGGCTGGCATCGACCTGTAGCGACCACACGACTGATTTCACACCTACCACAGCTCACATGCGACTCGGACAATATCGAACGACGGACGCGGAATCTCCCTGGTGCGGCGCGCTGATCGACGACGACACGGTCGTCGACCTCTCCGAGGCGGGCGCGGCCGCCGGGATCCGTATCGACGGCGGAACGACCGGTCTGCTCGCCGACTGGGAGTGGCGGCGGAAGGCCGAACTGGCGGTCGAGTACGCGGCGGAGACCGGGGTCGGGCGCTACGACGCCGACGCGGTCTCGCGGGCGGCGCCCGTCTCCGACCCGCAGAAAGTCGTCTGCGTCGGGCTCAACTACCGCGATCACGCCGAAGAGGGCGACAACCCGATCCCGGACGAGCCCGTGCTCTTCTCGAAGTTCCCGACCTCGGTGACGGGGCCCGAGGACGCGGTCTCGTGGGATCCCGACCTCACGCAGAAGGTCGATTACGAGGCCGAGCTCGTCGCCGTCATCGGCGAGGAGGCCCGCCGCGTCGACCCCGACGAGGCGATGGACCACGTCGCCGGGTTCACCGTCGGCAACGACGTGTCCGCCCGCGACCTCCAGCACGGCGACGGGCAGTGGGTCCGCGGCAAGAGCCTCGACTCGTTCGCCCCGATCGGTCCGGAGATCGTGACGACGGACGAGATCGGCGACCCGCACGACCTCGACATCTTCGCGGAGGTGAACGGCGAGCGGTTGCAGGAGTCGACCACGGCGAACCTGATCTTCGGAATCGACGAGCTGGTCTCCTTCTGCAGTCGGGCGTTCACGCTGAAGCCGGGCGACCTGCTGTTCACCGGGACGCCGCCCGGGGTGGGCGTCTACCGCGAGCCGCCGGTGCTGCTGGAGGACGGCGACAGCGTCACGGTGGGCGTCGAGGGCGTCGGCGAGCTGACGAACGAGTTCGCGTTCGACGAGGCGTAGCGATACGTCGGCTCACACGGGGCGGAACCGCGTGTGAGACACCGATTCCAGAAGTAGATCGATTTCGGTGCTGTTTATAAATAGAGGAGCGGCGTCGCTGACGGCCGTTTATTCGTGTTCGGCGACTCGACGACCAGGGCCTCCAAAGCCCCAGGCGCTCGGTGATACGTTGTTGACACCGAATCCGTGGCGAACACCTCCAAAGCCCCAGGCGCGAGGACGACTTACGCTCGCTGCGCTCCTCAGTCGCTCGTTTCACTCGCTCCTTGCGGTGCTTTCGTCGCCTAAGTCGTCCTCGCGCCTGCCCCTTTGAATCCCACCCAGCCGCTCAGCACCGCACCTCACACCTCCCCAGCCTCGTCGGCCACCCTCCGCGTTGCTCCGGGTGGCCGACTCCCTCGCACGTGCTCCTCGTGGCCGCCGGTGGCGGCCACTCGGAGGCGCGCGCCACCGCACAGTATCGATTTATAAGCGACCGTCGCTGTCGCTCAGTGATCTGCCTGAAGAACGTGGTTTCGACGGGATCGCACCGGTGGGAACCGCGGACTACTCTCGCTCGAAGTCGAAGACCTCTCGCGGGTTCTCCAGCACGACTTGTCGGATGTCGTCGACGTCGATCCCGTACCGGTACAGCTCGAATATCGCGCGCTTGAGGGCGTACGGGTCGGTCCGGAGGACGTTCGCGCAGTCGGTGTCGATCATGATCCGGTCGGGTCCGTACTCGTCGATCGCGTCGGCGACGTCGGCCGCGTCGACGCCGACCAGCCACGAGTGGCCGATCGTGTAGCTCAGGTAGCAGTCGGTCTGCTCCATCAGGTACGCGGTGTTGTTGCCGTCGGCGTGGGAGGCGACGACGCGGTCGTCGTCGAGTCCGGCGTCGCGCATCGCCTCGACGTCGAGTCGAACCGCGTCGAGCGCGGGGTTCTCACCGTCGAGGACGGGGTCGGCGCCGAGGCCCGCGTTCTTCTCGTAGCCGGGGGTCACACCGAGCCCGTCGCGGTACGACCGCTTCGCGTCGGTCGACGTGTTCGGCGTGTGGAGGACGGTCGGCAGGCCGTGTTTCGCCGCGAGCTCCATCTGCGCCTGTACGACCGCCTGCTGTTCGTCGACCCCCCACGCGCTGACGTGTTGGGAGGGAACGACGCCGGTCTCGCCGACCGCGACGACCTCGTCGAGCGCGCAGTACGCGTCCATCGCCGCTAACAGCTCGTCGGGGTTCTCGATACGGACGCCGGTGTGAACGCCGAGCCCCAGCTTCGCCTCGAAGAAGTGGTTCCGCTCGATGGCCGCGCGGCGGTTGATCGCGTCGTCCCAGAGAAACCGGATGTCGTCGGCCTCGACCGGTTTATACGGCGTCCAGTGGTAGCCCGACGCGACCATAAGCATGGACCGACAGCCGGAGAGCGCGTACCGCTCGCGATCGGCCCACGAGAGGGTGTGCGCGTGGTTGTGCGGGTCGATCCACGGGAGTGTGAGAAGCTCCCGCGGCGGGTCGATAGCTCCGTTGTCGGCGCTTTGATCGCCGAGATACGCCGCGTCCGTCGGTCGCTTCGTGGGATGGGATGTCGTCATCGGTGTCTGGTGTGGTGGGTCCGCCGTCGCTGTGGCCGAGGAGCCGACGGGGGTTCCCCGTCGTCGTGGTCGCGGCCGCGACGGGCGGTCCCCCGTCGCTCTTCGGTTGACCCCCCGGCCACTTAGCATTTTACAGCTTGGTAAAAACTTTAGTACGCGTCCGATCCACGTATTCGTGTATGACACTGTTGATCGGGACAGACGACGGCCTGTATCGGGTCGGGGACGTGCCGTTCGAGCGGGGCGACGCGGAGCGGGTCCTCGACTGCGAGGTCGTCACTGCCGTGAAGTCGTGGGATCACACTGACGGTCTCTTCGTCGCGTCGTCGACGGGGGCGTACCGATCGACGGACGAGGGACAGACGTGGGAGGACCTCGACGTGCCGCTCGGCGACCGGTTCTGGCACGCCGGGCAGAGCGAAGTCTGGTCGATCCTCGCGACCGCCGACGGCGCGCTGTACGCCGGAACGAACGACCCCTACGTCTTCCGCTCGATCGACGACGGGGAGACGTGGACGGAGCTGAAGGGGTTCCGAGACCTTCCCTCGCGCGGTCACTGGGAGTCCCCGATCGACCCGCACTACGCCAGACTGCGCGCGCTCGAAGCCGTTCCGGGCCGACCGGAGCGGCTGATCGCGGGCGTCGAAGCGGGCGGGATCCACCTCAGCGACGACGGCGGACAGACGTGGACCGACCGGCGCGACACGATCGTCGACGACGTCCACCAGATCCTGCCGGTCTCGGCGGACGTGTGGCTCGCGACGACCGGGTATCTCGACCACAACTTGGAGAATCTCGGTCTCGGTCACGCGGTCGGCGAGGGTGGCCTCTGGCGGACGACTGACGCCGGGGAGTCGTGGACCCGAATCGACGTCGGTAACGACTTCTCGTACATCCGGCGCGTGTTCGTCCACGACGGCACCGTCTTCTTCTGCGGCGGCGAGGAGGCGCCGCCGGCGTGGGTGAACGACGATCACGGCGTCGCGCTGTTCGAGTCGACGAACTTCGGTCGCGACTTCGAGCGCGTCCCCTTCCCCGGCGAGCCCCATGAGGTCATCGAGACGTGGGCCGTCCACGACGGCGACGTGATCTGCGGCTCCGGACTGTTCGACGTGCCGGACCAGCGCGACGACGTGGAGGGTCGGGTCATGCGTCGAACCGACGACGGGGCCTACGAGACGGTCGGCCGCGTCGACGCGAACGTCAGCCGCATCGAGGTGGTGTCGGCATGACCGACGCCGAGTCGGCATCGGCCGCACCGTCGACCACGAACGGCCCGCCCTCGGCGATCGGGCGCGCGCTCTACGGCGGCATCTTGGCGTACATGGCCGTCGACGGGTTCAAAAACAACGAGAAGCGCGTCGAGGTCGCCGCGGAGAAGGGCGTCCCCATGCCCGACGTGCTCGTCCCGTTCGTCACCGGCATGCTGTTCGTCGCCAATCTCGGGATCATTCTCTGGAAGTTCCCGCGGGCGTCCGCCGGGGCGCTGATCGTGTTCTTCCTCGGGACGACACCCGCGATCCACGACTTCTGGACGATGGAGGGGAAAGCGCGCCACGACAACAAGATCAACTTCCTGAAGAACGTCGCGCTCCTCGGCGGGGCGGTCATGCTCCTCGACGCGGCTGACGCGGACGAGTAGCTGTCTGTCCTCCCAAGACCGAACCACCTAACACCGTCCCTCACGCCATCTGCGTTCATGTCGGACTCGGGATCTGAGACCACGTTGGAAGGGGGGACCACGTCGGCGGCGTGGCTCTACGCGTGGGGGCTCGGATCGATCGCGCTCGGCGGTGCATCGCTCGTCGTTCCGCTCTACGTCGTCGAACTCGGCGGCGGACCGTTCGTGCTTGGCGTCTTGGCCGCTGTCGCCGCGCTCGTCGGGGTCCCGGCCGCGCTCGGTGCGGGCCGGATCGCCGACCGGACCGGAAAGCGCCGCGTCATCGTTCTCGCCATGTTCGGCCTCGTCGCGGTCGGTGTCGCGGTGATCCCGCTCACCGACGCGGTGGCTCCGGTGATCGTCGCGAACGCGGCGATCTGGTTCGCGTTCGCGGCGGCGACCCCCGTGTTGACGCTGCTCGCGGTCACCGACGCGCCGGAACGCGCGTGGAGCGAGCGGATCGCCCTGCTGAATCAGTACCAGGGCGTCGGCTGGGCGCTCGGCCTGTTGCTCGGTGCCGTGTGGACGGGCGTCGGTGCCCGATTCGCCTCCGCTGAGGCGGTGATCCGCTGGCTGTTCGTTCCGCTCGCGGGGTGTGCCGTTCTCGGCGTCGCGCTCGCGCTTCGGACGCTCCCCGCCGACCCGGCTCCCGGAACGGACCGACGCGTGTCCGGGACGCGCCTTCGCCGCGCGATCCGCACCGCCGACCGATTCAGCGTCCGAACAGCCACGTTCCCCTTCACCGTCGGCCGGGCCGACTTCCGCGGGCTCGACCCGCGTCGGTTCGCCGAGCGGTTCACCCCGGCGCTCGCGGCGTACTTCACCGCGGTGTTCTGCTTTTTCGCCGGCTTCTCGGCGTTTTTCGCCCCACTTCCCGCGTTCCTGACCGAGGTCGGGTTCGGCTCCGACGGCGTCTTCGCGCTGTACTTGATCAACGGGGTCGCCGCCGCGGCCTTCTTCGGTGTGGCCGGGAGGCTGAGCGCCAGCCACGACGTTTCGCTCCTCCAGATCGCCTCCCTCTCGACCCGCGGGATCGCTCTCCCCGCGGTCGCGCTCGTCGGCGCCACGTGGGGCGCGGCCGCCCTCGGATTCGGCGCCGCGGCCGCGGTGTTCGCCGTCATCGGCCTGACGTGGGCGGTGATCGCGGTGACCGCTGGCACCCTCGTTACCCGACTCTCCCCGGCGGCGATCCGGGGAGAGGCGCTCGGGATGTACGCCGCGCTCGGCGCGCTCGCCGGCGGTGTCGGTAGCGTTCTCGGCGGCTGGCTCGCCGCCGAGAGCTACGGCGTCGCCTTCGGGGTCGCCGGCGGACTCGTCTTCCTCGGCGCGGGAATCGTGTTCGCCGTTCGGTGGTACGCGGCGACGAGCGGGCCGACGACCGCCGCGGTCGCGTGATCGCCGCACCCGCGTGACCATCGCGCGCGTGATCGCCGCCCGACAATATAAGCAGCGCCCGACCGAACTCCGAGCAAATGAGCCGGAACGACGAGGTCGCCACCCTCCTCGAAGAGTTCGCCGATCTGCTGGAGGCGACGGGCGTCGAGTACAAGCCGACGGCGTACCGCCGCGCCGCCGAGAACGTCCGCGAGCACACCGCACCGATCGAGAACCTCGCGGGAGAGGGTGAAGACGCGGTCGCCGAGATCGACCGCGTCGGCGACGCGATCGCGTCGAAGATCGTCGAGTACTTCGAGACCGGTGAGATCGCGGAACTGGAGGAGCGACGCGAGGAGATACCCGTCGACATGGCGGGACTCACCGCGGTCGAGGGAGTCGGTCCCAAGACGGTCGGCAGCCTCTACGAGGCGCTCGGGGTCACCACGCTCGACGAGTTGGAGGCGGCCGCGGAGGCCGGCGAGATTCAGGAGATCTCCGGGTTCGGCGCGAAGACGGAGGAGAACATCTTGGAGAACATCCCGTTCGCGCGCGAGGCGCGGAAACGGACCCGCTTGGGCGACGCACGCCCGGTCGCGGACGCGGCGCTGGCGTATCTCGCCGACCTCGACGCGGTCGCGTCGGCGGAGGTGTGCGGCTCCATCCGACGCTGGAAGGACACGATCGGCGACATCGACCTCCTCGTCGCCAGCGACGCGCGCGACCCGATCGTCGAGGCGTTCACGGACTGGCCCGAGGCCGACGCGACGATCGAGGCCGGTACCGGGAAGGCGAGCGTTCGCGCGAGCGGGACCCGGGTCGACCTCCGGATCGTCGATCCGAACGAGTTCGGCGCCGCGCTTCAGTACTTCACGGGCTCGCGCGCGCACAACGTCGCGGTCCGCAACCGAGCGATCGACCGCGGGCTGAAGCTCAACGAGTACGGACTGTTCGACGTAAGCGACGCGGATGACACCGACGAGGGCGACGAGGCCGGTGACACCGCCACCGGCGGACGGCGCGTCGGCGAACGCGTGGCCGGCGAGACGGAGGACGGAATCTACGAGGCGCTCGACATGGACCCGGTTCCGCCCGAGCTCCGCGAAGATAACGGCGAGGTCGCCGCCGCGGCCGCCGGCGATCTCCCCGATCTCGTGGAGACCACGGAGATCCGCGGCGACCTCCACACGCACACCGACTGGTCAGACGGATCGTTCACGATCGCGGAGATGATCGCCGCGGCCGCCGAACGCGGCTACGACTACCACGTCGTCACCGACCACGCCGCCGGACCGGGAATATTCGGCAACACCGGGCTCGACGAGGCCGATATCGCGGAACAGGCAGCGGCCGTCGCGGACGCGATAAGCGAGGCCGCCACCGACGTCGAGGTGTTCCACGGGATCGAGGCGAACATCGACGCCGAGGGAGGTATCACGACCGACGACGCGACGCTCGCCGATCTCGATCTGGTCGTCGCCTCACCGCACTCGGCGCTCGGACAGGACGGCGAGGCCGCCACGGAACGGCTGATCCGAGCGGTCGAACACCCAGATGTCGACGTGCTGGGCCATCCGACGGGCCGTATCATCAACAGCCGTCCGGGGATCTCGCCGGACGTGGAGGCGGTCGTCGAGGCCGCCGCCGCCGCCGGGACCGCGATCGAGGTGAACGCGAACCCCGCCCGACTCGACGCCGACGGCGACACCGTCCGTGCCGCAGTCGACGCGGGGGCGACCATCGCCGTCAACACGGATGCCCACGCGCCTCGCGAGCTCGACAACGCCCGCTACGGCGTTCACACGTCGCGGCGCGGATGGGCCGAGACGGCCGACGTACTCAACGCGCGCTCTGTCGACGGGCTGCGCGACTTCCTCGACGACTGACTCCGTCCCGCTTGCGACCGAGCGTAACCGGTTTGGCCGCGACCCCCGTACGCGCATGTAATGAACCGCGAGCAGGCCGTCGACCGACTGGAGACCCTTCTTGACCGGGTCGAGCGCGAGACGATGCCCGTCCCCGTCCGCGAGGTGTGGGCGTTCGGAGATGTCGCGCTCGGGCTCGACCCCGTCGACCGGCTCGACGTGTACCTCACGAAGGACGTGATCATGGGGGGCGACGCCGAGGCGGCCGCCGCGTTCGAGGCCGAATACGGCGTCAAGGGCGTCGGCACCTCGGTTCGCGCCGAGTGGGCCGAAGCGCATCCGGACCGCGTGCGCGTGAGCGACAACGGGTACGCCGCGCCCGAGAAGTGTCTCGCGGCCGAACTCGTCGACGACAGCGAGGGACGTAGTCCCCCGGGCAACCGGGCTTCGCCCGGTGACGGCGAGCCGATCCATCTCGAAGTGTGTAACGCGAGCTTCGAGGACAACGTCCGCCAGCGACTGAAGGGGGCGCTGGCCCGCGACGCCTACGAGGAGGTGCTCGACCCGCGAGGGGTCTGCCTGTGGGTCGACGGCATCCGCGACGAGGAGGCGCTCGACCGGCTCCGCGAGGCCTCCCTCGCGATGCCGACGCTGCCCGCCGCGCTCGGTATGCTCGGGGCCGACGAGGACGTGGCACGCGAGGCCGCCGCGGTGCTCAAGCGGCAGCGCGCCGAACAGGAGGGAGCGTCGGTGCGCGGCGACATGGTGTAGGCGGTTATCCGCGGGGCGTTCGATGCTCGGCGGGGGTTCGCCGCCGCCGAGGCGTTCCCACCCGGACGCAGTTGGCCGCCACCCGACCGCTTTTGGGACCGATCGCCGTGTGGACGGTATGCCCACGCCCACCGACCGCGTCCGGAGTGCGGAGCGCTCGCGGATCCGCGTGATGTTCGACCTCGCACAGCGTCACGACGGCGATCTCGTCCGGTTAGAGGTCGGCGAACCGGACTTCGACACGCCGGGTCACGTGATCGACGCGGCCGCGAGCGCCGCCCGAGACGGCGCGACGCACTACACCTCCAACGCGGGGCTGCCGGCCTGTCGGCGGGCGATCAGCGACACGCTCGCGGGCGAGTACGGCGTCGAACACGACCCCGACGAGATCGTCGTCACCGTGGGCGGGATGGAGGCGCTCCACCTGGCGGTCCTCGCGACGGTGTCGCCCGGCGAGGAACTGCTCGTTCCGGGCCCGACGTGGCCCAACTACGAGACGCAGGCGACGCTCGCCGACGGGACCTTCCGCGAGGTGCCCATGCCGGCGGAGACGGGGTTCGACCTCGACGCCGACCGCGTGATCGACGCGATGAGCGACGACACCGCGGCGGTCGTGCTCACGACGCCGTCGAACCCGACCGGTCGCGTCTTCGACCCCGACGAGTGTCGCGCGGTCGTCGAGGCCGCGGCCGACCGCGACGCCTACGTGATCGCCGACGAGGTGTACCTCGGGCTCACCTACGACGGTCCCGCCGAGGGGATCGCCGCGTACACCGGCCACCCGGACCACGTGCTGACGGTCGGTTCCTGTTCGAAGGCGTACGCCATGACCGGCTGGCGGCTCGGCTGGCTCGCGGGCGACCGCCACGTGATCGACGACGTGGTGACGGTTCGCGAGTCGACCACCGCCTGCGCGTCCAGCGTCGCGCAGCACGCCGCGATCGCCGCGCTCACCGGCCCGCAGGAGCCGTTCGAAGAAATGCATCGCGCGTTCGAGGAGCGTCGCGACCTCGTCGTCGACCGGGTCGCCGCCATCGACGGGCTCTCGTGTCCCCGGCCGGAGGGCGCGTTCTACGCGTTCCTCGACCCCGGGATCGACGAGCCCGCGCTCGACGTCGCGAAGTACCTCCTCCGGGAACACGGCGTCGTGCTCGCGCCCGGCGACGGCTTCGGCGACACGGCGCCCGGGCGGCTCCGGCTCTCCTTCGCGAACTCCGTCGACCGGCTGGAAGCGGGGTTCGACCGGATCGAGGCCGGGTTAGCGGAGTACTGACTGCCGGTCGCCTTCCTGTCGTCTCGCGCCGAGGGACGGAGGCGTTCGACCCCGGTCGCCTACGTCGCTCGTCCGACCGTCACGTAACCCGCTCGACCGTCACGTAACCCGTCCGACCGTCACGTCGAACGGGACGCGCTCGGCGCGCTCGTACTCGCCCGCCTCGATCTCGGCGACCACCTCCCGCCCCATCTCGCGCCATCGTTGCCTGAGGTCGTCGTACTCCGTCTCGGAAGTCGCGGCCACCAGCTCCGCGCGGTGGTCGGCGAGCCCCGCGCCGGAGGCCTTCCGCGCCGCGGCCGCGAGCGCCGGCTCCGCGTACGGCGGCGCGGTCCGCTTCTCGTGGACGTACCTGCGGGTCCGGACATCCGTGAGCCCCGCCGCCGCGAACGTCTCCCGCACGCGGTCGCCGAGCGCGACGTCGGTGCGGACGCCGGTCAGATACGCCTCGCGCGCCTCGCGCTCCAAGCGTTCCTCGCTCGCGACGCTCGACGAGACCGTCACGTCCGCGTTGTCCGGCTCGATCGCGGCGACGAGATCCGAGGAGACCCGCGCGAACTCCGCGATCGCGGCCGCCGGGTCGGGGAGGTTACTCAGCAGGGCCTGACAGACGACGAGGTCGACCGCGTCGTCGGGAACCGGGAGACGGGTCGCATCGCCAGCGACGTACGGCAGTCCGGTCTCCTCGCGGGCGACGGCGAGGAGCTCCGCGTCCGCGTCGACGCCGAACACGGTCGTCTCCGGCGGCGTCTCCGCGTCCAGCACTCGCGTTAGCTCGCCCGTCCCGCAGCCGACGTCGAGGACCCGCCGACGCCCCGGAAGGTCGAGGTCGGCGAGGGCGTCCCGGCCGTCTGCCCACATCCCCTGGCGGGTGTGTTCGAGGTACTCCGCGGAGAAGCGTCGCACGCTCCTTCATTCAGCGTCCGGAAAAATAAACGCCCCGTCCTCGCGGTCGGACGCGTGTCGCTGCTCGTTCCCCTCGTCGACTCCTCGCCCGTCGACTCCTCGCCCGTCGGGTCACTCGGCCTCGCCGGAGCCGAACCCGACCAGATCTACCAGTAGTGCGGCCGTGACACCGGCGCAGTAGCCGACGAACGCTCCGCTCACGCCGAGGAGTGCGAACGATGTCGCCACGCTCCACAGGGGCGCATCACCGCCGCCGACGCCGGGGACACCGACCACGGTTCCGATGAGGACGAGTCCGGCGAACACCAGTGCGGGGACGACGCCCACGGCCAGACAGGCCGGGCCGCCGCACCGCGCGTAGGCGCCGGCGGCCGCGATGGGGGCCGGCGCGTAAAACACCAACAGGGGGATGATACGGTCCGTCAACGCCGCCGCGGCCGGGATATCCGCGAGCTCCGCGACGAGTGCGGTCGCCAGCGCGAGTGCCACGACGGCGGCGAACCCCACGACCATGGTGACGGCGAGCCCGCGTCGTCGCCCGAGGAGTAGCGCCTCTGTGGTGGCCATGTCCGCGGTTCGACGCTCCGTGCACATAAACCCGCGTCGGACGGGCGTCGGCCGCGGTGTGGCTCGAACGATCCAGCGCGGTGACTGAACGCACGACGCCGATCCGATGAGCCGAAAGAACGAGGGAGACGAGAGCCTCCTGTTCGACCGATCGGCCCGATCAATCCGCGCGCAGCTCTCGGACTCGCTCGATGTTCCACGCGAAGCTCTTTCCGTCCTCCGTCGGCGTTTCGAGTGCCAGCGGCACGTCCGCGAGCTCCGGGTGGTTCAGGATCCGCTCCATTCCGGCTTCGCCGATGAGCCCCTCGCCGATGTGGGCGTGCTCGTCCTTGTGCGTCCCACAGCCGTGTTTCGAGTCGTTGAGGTGGATGTACCGGAGATGCTCTAAGCCGACGACGTCGTCGAACTCGGCGACAGTCCGGTCGACCGCCTCGGGGGTCGAGAGGTCGTAGCCGGCGGCGAACGCGTGAGCCGTGTCGACGCAGACGTCGATGTCGGTCTCCGTGCGGTCGATGATCCCAGCGAGGTGCTCGAACTCGCCACCGAGCTTCGTTCCCGCGCCCGCGTCGCTCTCGATCAGGACCGTGACGTCGTCCGGTACGTCGAGGTCGTCGATGACGCTCGCGGCGTTGTCGAGGCCGCCCTCGACGCCCGCGCCCGTGTGCGCGCCGAGGTGGACGTTGACGTACGGAACCCCTAACTTCGTCGCCGCGTCGACCTCCTTTTGCATCGAGTCGAGCGACTTCTCGCGGAGCCCCTCCTTCGGCGTACAGAGGTTGACGAGGTAGGAGGTGTGGATCACCCACGGTCCCTCCAGGTCGCGTTCGGTGCCTTCGCGGAACTGTTCGGCCTCCTCGTCGCCGATGTCCGGATCCTGCCACACCTGCGGGGAGTGAGTGAATATCTGCCCGCAGTTGCCGCCGAACTGCGTCTGTCTGAACACCGCGTTCGCGATGTTTCCGTACGGCGGCGTTTCGGGATCGTTGGACGCTCTCGAACTGGAGATCGAGACGTGTGCGCCGACCTTGAGACTCATACCGTCATCAGGCAGGCGACTGAAAAAGCCCCTTCGGAACCGGTCGCGCTACGACGACGCGTCGCTCCCCGGTCGCGTCCGGATCCACTCGCCGTCCCTGTACTTCGTCTCCGCGAGCTCCCGCGCGCGGTCCAACTCGTCGTCGGTCCAGGATGAGTCAGTCGTCAACGATGTCCCGTCGGCCCCCTCGATCCACGCCGAGAGTGCCTCCTCGACCGCATTGACCGCCGCTTCGCGGTCGACACCGACCAGTTCGTCCATCCCGACGACGCGCTCGCGGAAGGCATCGGCCGTGACCGGCGGGTCGGCGAACGTCCCCAGATGTCGCTCCGCATCGACGGAGAACGTCAACGACCCGTGCTGAATCACGGCCTCGCGCTTGCGGTACTGGGCGTTGCCGGCGATCTTGCGGCGGCCACCTCCGTCCGCGCCGCCCGCCACCACGTCGTGTGCCGGGTGAAGCTCGCGGAGGTAGCAGGCGGGGTGATACAGCTCCGGCACCGCCTCCTCGACGTAATCGGCGTCGATCCCGAGCCGATCGAACGCGTCGAGGACGGGCTCACAGAGCAGGTGGTAGCAGTCGAGCAGCTTTCCTGGCACGGCGGCGGCAGGCACGGCGATCGAGTAGGCGATGTCTCCGTAGCCGTCGTGATAGATCCCGCCGCCGCCGGTCTGTCGTCTGGTGACGTCGATCCCCTCGCGCTCGCAGAACGCCCAGTCGACGGTCTCCGGGTCCTGTCGGTAGCCGAGGGTGAGACAGCTCGGCTCCCAGCGATAGGTCCGGACGGTCGCCGGGCCGCCGTCGGCTGCGGTCTCGGCGGCGACCTCGTCGAGCGCCATCTGCATCGGTCCCGGGCGGCTCTCCCCCCGGATGAGGCGCCAGTCGCCAGCGGGTGCGGTCATACCGCCACTGAGCGCGCCGATCCGAAAGCGGTTGCGTTCACGTTATCCCGAACGCGAGCCGCCGAACACGATTTGCTATCGCACTATGCGATTTATATACGTCGCCCTGTCGAACGCGCGCCCCTTTTAGGAATCGCCGGAGTAGAGGCGTGCATGGTTCGAAACGTCGCCAGCGAGATGGCGGAGCTCGACGCGGAGGACTTCTACCTCCTCTCCGGCGTCGAGCAGGGGATGCGATTCTCCGAGTGGGTCCGCCGCGACAAGCTCCCCGAATACGCTAACCTGACGCGTGAGGAGGTCGACTACCGAATCGACCGGTGTCTCGACCGCGAGCTGATCCAGCGGAAGACGATCCAGTACGAGGGATACCAGCTCACCTTCGAGGGGTACGACGCCCTCGCGCTCCGGACGTTCGCCGAGCGCGAGACCATCGACGGCGTGGGCTCACCCCTGGGGTTCGGCAAGGAGGGAGACGTGTACGAGGTGCAGTCGTTCAAGCCGCTCGCGCTGAAGTACCACCGTGAGGGATACACGAATTTTCGGGAGGTGAACCGCGAGCGCGAGTACACCGCCGACCGCGACCACGTCTCGTGGCTGTACACCGCGCGGAAGGCGGCCGAGCGCGAGTACGAGGCCATGGAGACGATGTACCCCGACGTGTCGGTGCCGCGACCGGTGGATCACAACCGACACGCCATCGTGATGGACAAGTTCGACGGCGTCGAGCTCGCGCGCACGCGACTCGATCCCGAACAGGCCGTCGGCGTGCTCGATCTCGTCTGCCGTGAGTTGGTCACCGCCTACGACCTCGGGTGGGTCCACGCGGACATGTCCGAACACAACGTCGCAGTCGCGGAGGGCGGGGTCACGATCTTCGACTGGCCGCAGGCCGTCCCCGTCGACCACGAGAACGCCCGCGAGTTCCTCGAACGAGACGTGACGAACCTGCTGCGCTATTTCGGCCGGAAGTATCCCCACGAAGTGCCGCGAGATATCGATGCGGAGGCGGTCGCGGCCGCTGTCGCCGACGGCTCGTTCGAGACGGTTCGCGCGTTTATCGACGAATAAATCGCATAGTGCGATATGAAAATGCGGTTATGTCGTTATCCGAGGCCACCGCCGTCGCGTCTCGTGTGCTGTCCTCCCGTACAGTTTAGGTCTGCCTAAGATTCGAAACCGATTTAATACTTTAGGCTGGCCTAAACAGTATGGCACAAGACACGGACCGACGTGTCGTAACGCGTCGTGGCGCGATCAGATACGGGGGCGCAGTAGCCGGTGTCGGATTACTCGCCGGATGTGTCGGCTCCACCGACAGCGACGACGGCTCGACGTCTGATCCTGACGGCGCGGACGCGGTGGAAAGCGGTCCGAGCGAAGCGACAGACGCCGACGGTTCGGGCGCGTACTCCGTCGAGATGGCACCGGTCGGCGAACTCACCTTCGAGGAGCCGCCCGAGCGCGTGACGACGTACTTCCCCGGGTACGCCGACATGTGCGTCGCGCTCGGGGTGGAAGACTCGCTCGTCGCGATGGGCGAGAACTACCGGTTCCACGACCACCACTACGACGAGCTCGACGGCGTCGGTGTCGATGTCGACGGGCTGGAGGACATCGTCCTCGACACCGGCATCGACAAGGAGATCTTCTACCAACTGGACAGCGACCTCCACCTGATCGACCCCGAGTGGCTGGTCAACAACGCCTTCTTCGGGCTCGAACGCTCCGACGTCGAGGAGATCCGCGACAACGTCGCGCCGTTCTTCGGAAACGCCGTGTTCCGCCGTACGGACCCGTGGCACGACTACCGGTACTACACGCTGTACGAGACCTTCGAAACGGTCGCGCAGGTGTACGACCGCGCGGAGCGGTACGCGGCGCTCGAATCGTTCCACGACGCGTACGTCGCCGAGATCCAATCGCGGCTGCCGCCGGTCGACGACCGGCCGACCGCCCTTCTGACGTACGGCGCAGGCGACGAGCCCGACACGTTCTATCCCTACCGCGTTTCCGACCGCGGCACGAACAACAAGCAGTGGCACGATCTCGGCGTTGCGGACGCGTTGGCGGACACCGGAATCGACGGGCTCAGCACCAGCGATCGGGGAACAATCGACTACGAGACGATGCTCGAGGTCGACCCCGACGCGATCCTCGTCCGGAGCGACACGGTCCGAAGCGCGACCGAGTTCGAGGACACGGTCCTCGCGTACATGCGCGACCACGAGGTGGCGAGCCAACTCACCGCGGTCCAAGCGGGCCGCGTGATCCGCGGCGGCCCCATTTATCAGGGACCGCTCATCCACCTGTTCACGCTAGAAGCGGGGGCACGGGGGTTATACCCCGACGAGTTCGGCGGGGACGGGGAACTGTTCGACCGCGACGAGGTCGCGGCGATCGTCCGAGGTGACCGCTGAGATGGCAGACGAAAGCACATCAGGTGACCGACTTGCTGGCTCGACGCGCCGCCGACGGCTCCTCCGGACGGGCGGGGTTGCCATCGGCGGACTCCTCGCTGGGTGTCTGGGTGGGACCGCCGACGACCCGAACGAGGGTACAGAACCGACCGGCGACGGCAACGGCGACGGATCGGCTTCCGACGGCGCAGACGGTAGCGAAGCGGAGTCGACTGGCGACGCGTACGCCGTCGAGCTGGCGCCCGCCGGTGAGGTCGCCTTCGACGCGGTCCCGGAGGACGTCATGGTGTACAGCCTGCTGTACGCGGACATGGCGGTCGCGTTCGGCCACGGCGACGCGGTGAACTCGCTCGGCTTCGACGCCGACGCGGGCGGGAACACCCTCGACGCCTACTACGCCGACCTCGACGGAGTGGCCTTCGAGCGCGAGGGAGTCGCACAGCTCAACACGGGATCCGGCGGCGGTATCACGGTCGACCGCGAGCTCCTCTACGAGCTCGACAGCGACCTCCACCTCGCGGACCCGTGTCTGTTCGTCTCTTTCGACGGCTGGGAGGAGGGCGACGTAGCGGAGATCCGCGACAACGTCGCCCCGTGGTTCGGAAACGTCTACAGCCGTCGACACTCGGAGCCCCCCGAGCCGTGTCGCGACGAGTACGCGTACTACACCCTCTGGGAGATCGCCGAGCGCGTCGCCAGCGTGTTCCGTGAGGAGGAACGCTTCGCCGCACTCGCCGCGGTCCACGACGACCTGACCGAACGGATCCGGAGCGGCCTCCCGCCGGCCGAGGAGCGTCCCACGGTCGCGGCACTCATCTACATGGACGGCACGTACTACCCGTCACGCACCGACACACCGGGATTTGCGAACGCGCACGTGCGACCGTTCGGCGTCCCCGACGCCTTTGCCGCGGACGACGTCACCTACGAGACGGCCTACGACCACGAGCAGCTGCTGGAGGTCGACCCCGACGTAATCTTTCACCAGTACGGCATCGCCTCCTACTACGACGTCGCCGCGATTCGCGAGGAACTCGCGGACCACCCGGTCGCCAGCGAGCTCTCTGCGGTCGCGAACGACCGGTTCTACGCCGCCGGCGACCCGGTACAGGGACCGATCATGAACCTGTTCCAGCTCGAAGCGACGGCCAAGCAGCTGTTTCCCGACCGCTTCGGCGAGTGGCCCGGATACGAACGCGGCGAGGACTATCCGACGATTCCCGCCGACGAACGGCTGTTCGACCGCGACCGCGTCGCGCCGATCGTCACCGGAGGCGGAGAATGAGTCCTCTCGCCGATCGCGATATCGTCGCGGTCGGCGGCGGGCTGGCTGGCTGTGCCGCCGACGGAGGTACGCGATGAGCGGAGAGCGCTCCGCCGTCGGAAGCGAGCGTTCGACGCACCGACCGACCGGCGTGAGCCGGATCGCGTGGCTGCTCGATCCGAAGCTGGTGGCTGTCGCGCTCGGCAGCCTCGCGGTGGTCGTCGCTGCGGGGGTCGTCCAGGTGAGCTTCGGCGCATACTCGATGACGGTGGGTGAGGCGTGGCGTGCGGTTCTCGATCCCGCCGTCCTGCTTGACCCGCGGTGGCTGCTCAACTTCCTCGTCGGCGAGGGGCTGATGCGAACCCTCACAGGATTTCACGGTGAATTGCCGGAGCTGACGCACGGGACACTCATCGTCTGGAACATCCGGCTGCCGCGGGTGCTCGTCGGGGCCGTCGTCGGGATGAACCTCGCCGTCTCGGGCGCGATCTTTCAGGCGGTCACCAGAAACGAGCTCGCGAGCCCGTTCATCCTCGGCGTCTCTTCGGGCGCGGGTCTGATGATCCTCCTGACGTTGGTCGTGTTCGGGAGTCTCTCGGCGTTCCTTCCGCTGGTCGCGGCGCTGGGCGGTGCGGTCGCGTTCCTGATCGTGTACGCGATCGCGTGGAAGAACGGGACGAGTCCGATCCGGCTCGTGCTCGCGGGCGTGATCGTCGGGACCGTCTTCGGAAGCCTCCAGACGGCGCTGTTCTTCTTCGCCGACGACATCGGGGTCGTTCAGTCGGCGATCCAGTGGACGACGGGCTCGCTGACCGGAACGGACTGGGAGCAGGTGCGGCTGGCGCTGCCGTGGACCGTCGTGGCAGTGCTGTTGTCAATCGCCGGATCGCGGCAGTTGAACCTCCTCTTGTTGGGCGAACAGACCGCGAAGTCGCTCGGCATGTCGATCGAGAAGGCGCGGTTCGCGCTGTCCGGCGTGGCGGTGCTGGCGGCCGCGGCGAGCATCGCGGTGGCCGGCATCGTCAGCTTCGTGGGACTCATCGTTCCCCACATGGTGCGGAATCTCGTCGGCAGTGACTACAAGAAGCTGATCGTCGGGTGTCTCTTCGTCGGCCCCGCGCTGATGGTCGCCGCCGACCTCGGTGCGCGGCTCGGGATGAGCGTGCTCACCGGTGCGGACGCGCAGATTCCGGTCGGGATCGTCACCGGGCTGGTCGGCGGGCCATACTTCCTGTACCTGATGCGCAAACAACAGCACATGGGTGAGCTCTAAATGTCGTTCGAACACGCGAACGCGACGGATCCGGATGAATCGAGCGACACGGACGATCCGAACGGGACCTCCGCGGCGGTCGACGCGACCGACGCGAGCGACCTCAACGCGGAGGACCTGGTGTTGGGGTACCCGAATGCCGAGAAACCGGTTATCGACGGGGCGTCGATCGCGGCGGCGCCGGGAGCGGTCACCGCCCTCGTCGGCCCGAACGGATCGGGAAAGAGCACCCTGCTGAAGGGGTTGGCGAACCAGCTCGCGCCGGAGGATGGCTCGGTGCTCTTGGACGGGCGCGACGTCCACTCGATGGACACGAAGGCGCTCGCGCGGAAGCTCGGGCTGCTGTCACAGGAGAGCACGTCGCCGAACGGTATCACCGTCGAGGAGTTGGTGTATCACGGCCGGTATCCACACCGCGGGTTCTTCGAGCGGACGACTGACGAGGACGCTCGCGCGGTGGAGCGCGCGATCGACCTCGCTGAATGTAGCCACCTCCGCGACCGCGAGGTTGGGAGCCTGAGCGGCGGCCAGAAGCAGCTGGCATGGATCGCGTTGGCGTTAGCACAGGATACCGATGTACTCCTGTTGGACGAGCCAACCACGTTCCTTGATCTCCACCACCAGATGGAAGTGATGGCGATCGTCGAGACGCTCCGCGACGAGAGCGAGGTCACCGTCGTCGTCGTGCTCCACGACATCGAGCAGGCCGCGCGGCTCGCCGACCGAATGATCGCGCTCAAGAGTGGCGAGGTTCGCGCTCGGGGCCCTCCTGAGGATGTCGTCACCGAAGAACTGCTCGCGGAGGTGTTCCGCGTCGACGCCGAGGTCATCGACACCGAACGCGGGCCGCGGGTGATGCCGCTCCGGGCGCGACACGAGTAGCCGACGACAGGCTCGTAGCCGGACCGATCCGAATTCGACTGGCCGCAGCGGGGAGGTCGGTGATCGAAGGACCTACCGCGGAGTCTACCGATCGATACCGCATGAGTATCCACTGTGACGTGGTCGTCGTCGGCGGAGGCGTCGCCGGACTCTCGGCCGCCGTCTTCACCGCCCGACAGGGACTCGACACGCTTATCGTCGATACGGGGGAATCGCTCCTCCGACGGAACGCGCACTTGGAAAATTTCCCGGGATTTCCGGCCGGTGTCAACGCTCGACAACTCCTCGATCTCATCGGCGAACAGGCCGAAAACGCCGGTGCAGACCGGCTCGATGCGAGAGTGACCCGCCTTGCGAGCGCGGTCGCAGAGCCCGAGCGCGACGATCCAGACGACAGGTCCGACACGGATGACACTACTCGGTTCGCTGTCGAGACTGCGGACGGCGACGTCATTCGAACACGGTACGTCGTCGCGGCGACGAAAAACGAGGTCGGCTACCTGACCGACATCGACGGCGTCGGGATCGTCGACCGCGGGAAGGCCTACGTCGACGTCGACGAGCGCGGTCGAACCGGCGTGAACGGGCTCTACGCCGCGGGACGGCTCGCGGAGAAACCGCATCAGGCGGCGGTGTGCGCCGGACACGGTGCTGAGGTCGCGGTCACCCTGCTGGAGGACGACGATGCTCCCTTCTACCACGACTGGGTGACGCCGGACGGGTACTTCACCGACCGCGGGCGGGACGTGCCGCCGGGCTGCGAGGAGATCGGGGCCGACGAGCGCCGAGGCCGCGAGGCGGCGTCACTGACGACGATGCGCGAGCGGTTTTCGGCGCCGCATCCGGACGATCAAGAGACGCATCCGAGCGTCGAGGAGTAACCAGAATCTATCCGAACGCCGACGGTACGGTCATGTGACCGCGAACGGGTGAGACGACCTGTTACGCTCCGGTTTCGATCCGCACGAGATCGGCCTCGATGTCCTCGACGAACGCTCCCCGCCCGCCGACGGTGACGGACTCACCGTCCACCTCGACGACGAGCGAGTGCTCGACCGGGAACTCGTTGTTCGTCGGCTTGACCATCCCCTGTCTCGTCTCCACCACCCGCCCGGTGACCTCGGCGTCGGCGCCGTCCTCCGTCCATCGCCCGCCGACGGTCACGTGGGGAACCGTGCCCTCACGCAGATGCAAGGTCGACTGGAGGACGGCGTGCCGGAAGTTCGTGTATTCGACCGGGAGCGCCGCCGGTTCGACGGTCGCGACCTCGGTCGCGGCCGGCCAGTAGTTGCCGAGAAATGAGCCGACGATAACGGGGGCCAGCTGCTCCTGTGCGAAGTGGATCGCCTGCCGGTCGGTGGTAGAGCGGCGGAGCAGCTCGGGCGGGGCGACCACACCGGCCGCGGAGTCGACGGTCAAGAGCGTCGGCATCGCCTCGCTCCACGTCCGCACGACGCTCGCGGTCCCCGCCAGCCCGTTTGCGACGCCGTTCGGATCGGGGGCGTCGACGTCCGGATCCCTGCCGGCGTCGGAGACGACGAGCAGGACGAGCACGCCGCGGTCGACCGCGTCGACGAGGGCGTCACGGACCTCGGGGAGCTGTTTGGCCGTTATCGACAGCGTCACTTCCTCGGTCGCGTCGGCGAGTAACGACCGGATCCGCTTGATGACGGTGACGCGCGATTTGATCACCTCGAACTGTTCGGCCCGCCGTTCGACCCGCGAGAAGCGCTCTTCGAGCCCCGGTCGGATCGCATCGACGTCCGACCGGAGGCGGTTGATTACCTCGTCCGGCGGATTGGCGCGAATCGTCGTGGGGACGACGTGATCGTTCACTTCGACGAACCCGCGCTCCGCGAGCGACTCGCTCACGCTGTAGACGTAGCGTTTCGACACGCCGGCGGCGTCGGCGATGGTGCTCGCCTTCGCTTCGCCGTGTTCCAAGAGACTGAGATACGTGTCGACCTCCTTGTCGGAGAGGCCGAATCGGCGGAGGAGATCGGTCAGCGTCCGGTCGTCCATACAACAGAGAGAACGAGGAGACCACTTATAAGGGTCGGAGGACGGTCGCCGTTCTCACGAATGCAACGGCGACCGCACAACGGCGAGTGTGACGGCGACCGCACAACAGCGAGCGTGGCGGCGGCGGTACAAAGTCCTACGTAAGCACGGCGACGGCGTCGACGGCGAGTTCCCGACCGACCGAGCGACTCTCGAACAGGTCCGTCTCGAAGCCGGCGGGGACCGTGACGGTCGCCGGTTCGGTTCCGAAGTTGACGACGACGAGGAGGTTCCGGCCGCCCTCGTCGGACGATCGGGTGTACGCAGTCACGCTGTCTGCGTCCCCCTCGACGACCGACACCTCGCTCGCGGCGCCGTCGAACGCGACGGCCCCGTCACGGAGGTGCGGTTCCGCCTCGCGAAGCGCCGAAAGTCGGCGGTGAAAGTCGGTTAGGGCGTTGTCGCCGTCGTGCCAGCGTACGGGTCCGCGGTACGTCTCGTTGCCGCGCTCCTGGCCGGCGTAGATCATCGGCGCGCCGGGGAGGGTGAACGTGACGGCGGCCGCGGCCTTCAGCGCGTCGCGACCGTGTTCGGCGAGGTACCGGTCCTCGTCGTGATTCTCGACGTACCGCATCTGGACGCCCGGATCGCCGAAGCCGAGCCACGCGGCGCGGTCGAACGCCTCGGCGATCGCGTCCGCGGGCGCGCGCCCCGCCCCGATGTCCCCGAGCACCTCGTACAGCGACGTGTCGTAGTGGAGGTCGAACTCGCCCTCCCCGTAGAAGGGGTCGTGCGGTAGCGTCTCGTCCAACAGCAGGAAATCGTCGGGGACGCGCTCAGCCACCTCCTTCCAGAACCCGTGGGGGACTCCCCACGCCACGTCGGCGCGGAACCCGTCGACGACGGCGGCCCACTCGTCGACGACGTCGAGCAGCCACTCGCGGACCGTCGGACTGTCGAAGTTGAGGTTGGGGATCCGTCGCCAGTTGAAGTAGTACTCGGGCATGTCGCCGTCGGCGAGCTCGGCCCACTCGGTGCCGGTCACGTCGAAGGACGCGTCGGCCCGGCGGTAGTGGTCCGCGTAGGCGTCGACGCCCGCGGCGTGCATCTGGAAGGCCGGGTGGTCCCGAGAGGTGTGGTTGATGACCAGATCGAACACCACCCGGATGTCCGCCTCGTGGCAGGTCGCCACGAGCGACTCGAACGACGCCCGCGAGCCGAGATCCGCGGCGGTGTCGTCGTAGTCGGTGACGTGATAGCCGTGCTCGGTCGGCGAGGCGAGCACCGGCGTCAGCCAGAGCGCGTCGACGCCGAGGCTCTCTAGGTAGGGGACCCGCCGCTCGATCTCGCGGAACGTGGTCGGGAGCGTGTCGCCGGCGAACGACCGAACGAAGACCTCGTAGATCGTCGGCGACGCCGTCCACTCGGGGGCTGCGTGGGGGTCCGTCACCGCGCAACTCCCCTCATCTCCCTCTCGCTCGATCCGAACCGTCTCGGCCGCGCCGTAGCGTGCCCCGTGTGGAACCGCGTGGATCCGGACCTCCTCGGACACCTCCGCGACCGGGACAGAGAGCTCGCGATCCCCGGCACGCGATTCGATCCGTTCGACCGTCTCCGGGTCCGCGTCGCGGTCGTCGACCAAGAAGTCGACGGCGACGTCCGCGGAACCGGCGTCGTCCGCCGCCTCGACATCCTCCGGGTCCGTGCCGCCCGCCGCACCAGTCCCCTCCCGGTCCGGCGGTGCATCAACGTCGGCGGTGAGCGCGACCCTCGGCTCGCCGCGCCCGGAACCGGTTTCGACCCGCGCGTCGAGCGAGAGCCGCGGGCGCCCTGGTCCTGCAACGTCAACGATATCACGGTGTTCGTTCCCCGGATCGTCGTTGGCGACGAAGCTGAACGCGTGCCGACCGGGCGGCACCTGCGCCTCGAACACCCAGTCGTCGCCGTCGCGCTCGGGCCGATCGCGCGCGAGCAGGCGGTCGTTGTGCGGCCACATGACGGAGACGCGGTCCACTTCGTCGTCCGAAAGCGGAAGATCGGACGCCGGAACGCGCAACTCCGCGGTCCGCCGCTCGTCGGGGAACGCGCGGACCCGCTGACGATGGGTTCCGTCCGGTGCGTCGAGCGTCAACACGTACGTACCGGGGACGTCCGGTCGCAAGTGGACGACGGGCGTGTCGTCACGGCTCGTCTCGCCCGCGAGGAGGACTGGAGGCGCGGAGCCGTCGCTCGGGTCCGCGTCGTTCGGTACCGGCTCGCCGTCGGCGGTCGGCCCGCTCGCGGCGCTCGCGGTCGGCGCGTCGCGGAGCCGCCATCGATAGGTTCCGTCCGGGTCGGGGGTTCGGGGGGCCAACTCCACGGATTCGCCCACGCTCGTCGTCCGCGGTGGCCCGGGTTCGTGCATAGTTCCCGGCGGGGGTCCCGGCGGCTTGAGCGTTTCCGTCTCTGATAACACATGAATAACAATTACACCAAAAGTTCATACGCGGAGGGGCCGTGTGTTCGCGTAATGCAACTTCGCGACGCGCTCGACGACTACAAACGGCACACCGGTCACGAGAGACGGTTTCCGGGCGAACGCCGGACTACCTCCGGTCGCTTCTCCGGCGGCGAGGGACGGCTGGTCCACGTCGACGACGACGGCGAACTCCGTGACTTCGGTTACCCCCTCACCGGTCGGACCGGACTCGTTCGGTCTCGGATCGGCCTCGCGGTCGGTGACGACGTCACCTGGCTCGACGAGGTCCCAACAGAACAGCGGTACGTCGGCGACACGACGCTCGTCGAGACGGTACACGACGCCGACGCCGTGACGGTCACCCGGCACGATGTCACGCTCGACGACGCGCATCTGACGCGCGCGACGGTCGATGTCGACGAGTCCGTCGATCCCGACGTCGACCCCGCGGACCTGTCGCTCGTCGTGTACGCGCGATTCGCGCCGGACGGTCGTGACAACCGAGTCGGACAGCTCCGGTACGAGGACGCGATCGAGGTGTACCACGCCGACGAGCACGACTTCCTCGCGAGCGGTACCGGGTTCTCGGAGCTCCGCGGCCAGCTCCCGACGACGTTCCCCGAACTGCTCGACGAGGCGCCGACCGACCTCCCCCGCGATCGCGACGGCGACCGCTACGAGGAGGAGCGCCTCTCCGGCGAGGTCATCGTCGACGCGCCGTTCGAGGACGGCGTCGCGACCGTCGCGTCGCTGCTGACCGACCGCGCCGAAACCGGCCGCGAAGCGGCTCGCGCCCACCTCGACGAGTGCTTCGCGGAGTTCGACTCCGTCGACGCGCTGGTCGCGGCCGCGGGCGAGACGACCCCCTCGGTCCCCGAATCGGTTCCGGCCCGCGAATCGACCGTCGCCGACCTCCGCGTGCTCTCCCTGCTCTCCGCCGAGTCCGGGCTCCGGATCGCCGGGCCCGACTTCGATCCGTACTACGAGCACTCCGGGGGGTACGGCTACACCTGGTTCCGCGACGACGCGGAGATCTCCACGTTCCTGCTCGGCGCCGACGACCGGCTCGGGCTCGGGCTCGACGAGTGGCACGCGCGTTCTGCAGCGATGTACGTCCAGACCCAGCGGTCGGACGGCTCGTGGCCGCACCGCGTGTGGCCACGAAACGGCGCGCTCGCGCCCGGCTGGGCGAACGCACGCATTGAGGACGGCCCCGATGTCGACTACCAGGCCGACCAGACCGGCAGCGTCATCGCTTACCTCGCGCAGGCGCGGGCGGCCGACGTTCCCGTCGCAGACCTCGACGCGACGCTCGTCGCGGCGCTCGCGGGACTCGACGAGACGCTGGAAGCCGACGGTCGCCCGGTCGTCTGTCAGAACGCGTGGGAGGACAGCGCCGGGCGGTTCACCCACACGGCGGCGACGTTCTTGGAGGCGTACAGCGAGCTGGCGCTGCACGGCGACGGGCTCGACCCGGCGGAACTCGACGAAGCCGCGGAGGCCACGGACGCCGATATCGGCGCCGACGTCGCCGTCGACGACCTGCCTGCGGATCTCACCGCGCACGCCCGCGATCAGGCTGAGCGAGTGTACGACGCGCTCGACGACCTCTGGGTGCCGGAGCGCGGCTGTTACGCGCTCCGCGAGACGCCACACGGCGAGATCGATGACCGGCTCGATTCCTCGACGCTATCGCTGGCGAGCGCGCACCGCTCGTTCGACGCGCTCGGGAGGAGCGGCGACTCGCCGGGCGGCGCCGTCGACGACGAGCGGCTCGACCGGCTCGTCTCACACGTCGAGACCGTCGTCGACGGGCTCGCGCGCGAGACCGACGCGATCTCCGGGTTGATACGCTACGAGGGCGACGGTTGGCGGCAGGCCGGACAGGGCTCCGAGAAGGTGTGGACGGTCTCGACCGCGTGGGGCGCGAACGCCTGCGCCGAGCTCGCGGTACTGCTCGACGCCCGAAACGATCCGCGAGCCGAGGGGATGGCCGCTCGCGCCCGGGAGCTGCTCGCGCACGTCTCGCCCGGCGGCTCGCTCTGTGAACCGACGAGTTACCTCCCCGAGCAGTTCTTCGACGACGGGACGCCCGACAGCGCGACCCCGCTCGGCTGGCCGCACGCGATCCGGCTAGCGACCGTCGCGCTGCTCGACGACGGCGACGTGCTCGCCTCGGACCCAGTGGTCGCCGACGACTGACTCGACGCACGGCGAGATCTCTCATCGATATTCACGCTCGACGAGCGGTTGCGATCTGGATTTATACCCCGGTCCGCGGTGGCGCGTCCCTCCGAGCGCTCACCGGGCGCGAGGAGCACCGCGCGAGTCGTCGCGACTGGGGCTTCGGACGCGCTCGTCGCTGTCTGGTCGATCGCTTATAAACGCACACCGAGCGCTCTGAACTCACGGGTTCCTCGCGGCGCACGCGCATCAAAACCGATCCGCATCGAGCCTATCGCCACTCGTCTGCCGGTACACAGTCCGCTGCGCGGACCGTGATCCACCGCGTCGTCCGCTCGTCGGGGTCGCGATCGCGCTCGAAGAACGTCACCTCCTCGCCGTCGGAGTCGCCCTCGGTCCGCTTGCAGACGAGCCCCGACTGATCGGCACGGACTCGCGTCGATGACGTGGACATACGTACCGATTCGTCCCCGATCAGATAATAAGTATTGGTTTTCGATCGCGATTATCGTCACAACTGTCGTTGTTATCGACTATTCTTTCGACCCCGAGTTCTCGTTTCCGGGTTCCGATTTCGACGGTGGTCCTCGATTCCCCTCCCGCCTACAGCCGGACGGGAACGCCGCGCTCGGCGAGGTACTCCTTCGTTTCCTCGATGGAGTAGTCTCCGAAGTGGAAGATGGAGGCCGCCAGTCCGGCGTCCGCGTTCGCCTCGGTGAACACCTCGTACATGTCTTCGGGACTGCCACAGCCTGAAGAGGCGATGACGGGGGTTGAGACGGCGTCACACACCGCTTTCATGAGCGGGATGTCGTAGCCGTCCTTCGTCCCGTCCATGTCGATGGAGTTGACGAACAGCTCCCCCGCGCCGCGCTCTTCCGCCTCTTTGGCCCACGAGACGGCGTCGATTCCGGTTCCCTCTCGACCGCCCTTCTTGGTGCACTCGAACCACACCGTCTCGCCGTCGGCGTCCTCGTAGAAGTGCTCGCCCTCGTCGTCGTGTCGGCGTCGCGCGTCGACCGAGATGACGATACACTGGCTCCCGAACGCCGCCGCGCCCTCCTCGATGAGCTCGGGGCGCTCGAGCGCTCCCGTCGTTATCGACACCTTGTCCGCCCCGGCGCGGAGCGTCTCCTTGATGTCCGCTTTCGTTCGGATGCCACCGCCGACGGTGAGCGGGATGAAACACTCGTCAGCGACCGCGTTCACCACGTCGAGCATCGTCTCGCGCCCCTCCGCGCTCGCGGTGATGTCGAGGAAGACGAACTCGTCGGCGCCCGCGGCGTTGTACTTCTTCGCCAGTTCGACCGGGTCGCCGGTGTACTCCAGGTTCTCGAAGTTGACGCCGGTGTACACCGCCGCGTCGCCGTCGTCGTCGAGGTCGACGTCGATACAGGGGATGATCCGCTTCGTGAGTCCCATTCGTTACCGGCAGTTGACGACGGCGGCGGTTAAAAGGCGCGGGGTCGACCAAGGCGCGGGATCGACGAGCGTCTCGTCGGTCCGCGCACCGCTCACTCGCGCTGGTCGTACTTCGCGACGGCGCGGTCGGCGCGCTTCGAGATCCCGTTCGGGTTCCGCGCGGGGCTCCGGTCTCGACGGCGAGCGACCAGCCCGTCGGAACTCCCGCTGACGAGGCCGACGAGAACGTCGCGGCCCGTGGCGGCCCACCGCGAGGGCGTCGACTCCCCGCGGACGACGTCACCGGCGGCCCCGACGGCGTCTTTCACCGCGTGCGAGCCCGCCCGCGCGACGACGGTCGGCCGGATCCCGTAGTTCTTCAGGAGGCGGTACGCGAGCGCGCGGTACTTCCACCCCCACTCCCCGGCCGTCCGGCCGCCGTCGGCCGCCGTCGGGCTCGGTAGCTCTTTCGTGACCGCGAGATCGTCGCGCCACGCCACGTCGCGGTCCATCCGGGCGAGACGGTGCGCCGCGTCGCGGGCGCCGCCGGTGTGGAGGTACTCGTCGAACCCGTCGAGGTCTCGGAGCGTTTCGCGCCGAAACGCGACGTTTCCGCCGTTGAAGTACGTCACGTCGCGGCCCGCGATCTGTCGACGCTCGGGTCTCTCGTCCGCCGGACCGTCGTCGCCGTTGTCTCTTTCACCGCTTTCGCCTCTCTCGTCGTCCTCATTGCTCCCGACTCTCTCGTCGTCCTCGTTTCGTCCATCGTTTGCATCCCTCCCGTCGCCGTCGACGGTCTCGTCCGATGGGCGCGGTTCCGTCGGCGCCACCGGTCCAGTGACGACATCGGCCGACGCTAGCCCCTCTGAGACAGCATTGAGCCAAGACTCGCCGATTCGGTTGTCGTAGTCGACCAGAGCGATCGCGTCGCCGGTTGCCACTTCGATACCGGCGTTGCGGGCCACGTTGACGGTCCGATCCGAAATTTCGACCAACACGTCGACGTCATCACGGTCTCGCACCATGCCGGTAGTGCCGTCGGACGACGGGCCGTTAACGACGACCACCTCGGCGTCGGGGGCGTGTGCCGCCAGCGCGTCGAGGCAGGCGGCTAACCGGTCCCGCCCGTTGAGGGTCGGGACAACGACCGTGAGGTCCATACACGCCGTTATCGGGGCGAGGGATTAAAAAGGGCTCCGTGCCCGTCCCGTTTCAGCGGGACGATTCCGCTCGGGACGGTCCATTGCCGGGGGGCGGACACTGGTGAGTCCGTTGTCCGTCGAATCCGACGGGTCCGTTAAATCGTGAGGTAGTACACCTGCTTGCGCGCGTCCTTGAAGCTGTACCGCGAGTCGACGAGGCCTTCCTCTTCGAGGCGGTTGAGCGCGTAGCGAACGGTGCGGTCGGGCAGCAAGGACTCGTCGGCGAGGCCGCCCTGTGAGAGCGGCGCGTCGCCTTCGAGCACCTTCGCGACGAGCTTCGCGCTCGGAGGCAACTCGCGCAAGCGGTCGCGGTACTCGGTCTCGGATAAGCGGTCTTGGTCGGCGGTCTCCGCGGGACTGGTACTCATATCTCAGTAGAAATCTTCGCTTATTGGTAAAGGTTAGCTACATATAGGGGAATCCGATTGGGATAATATAATGTGTTAATATCACATCTCGGGAGACCGTCAATCCCGATCGATCGGGCACGTTTTGCCGCGGTATCCCCGGGGTCGAATCGGCGTGGGTCCCTCGCCTGCGAGTCGTATCCAGTACGGTTTTGTCGATTCGGTGTGCAGTAGTGGCAACGTGAAGGGACAGGATTGGTATCAGGCCGACGAGGTCGCGGAAGAGTACGATGACGTACGGTTCTCCGGCGGCGGAGAGCTCATCGATCGACGAGAGAAAGAGGCGGTGCTCTCTGCGCTCGGGCCGATCGAAGAGGGTCACCGCGTGCTCGAGGTCGCCTGTGGCACCGGTCGGTTTACGACGATGCTCGCCGATCGGGGCGCTGACATCGTGGGGATCGACATCTCGCGCGAGATGCTCGAACAGGGCCGGGAGAAGGCGGCCGCGGCGGGGTTATCAGATACAGTCGAATTCATCCGCGGCGACGCGTCCCGGCTCCCGTTCCCGGACGACCATTTCGACACCGTGATGGCCATGCGATTTTTCCACCTGATGGACGACCCGGTGCCGTTCGCGAAGGAGCTTCGGCGCGTGAGCTCGGATCAGGTGTTCTTCGACACGTTCAACAGCCGCAGCCTGCGGACGCTGTACACGTGGCTGCTCCCGATGGGGTCCCGGCTCTACTCCGAACGACAGGTCGCCGCCATGCTCGGCGAGGCGGGGCTCACGCTCGCCGGCGAAGAACACGACTTCGTGCTCCCGTACGGGTTCTATCGCGAGCTTCCGGGACCGGTCGCGAAGCCGTTCCGCGCGGTCGACAAACTGATCGGCGGCACGATTCCCGGCGACTACGTGGCGTCGGTCTCCTACTGGGACGCCCGCGTTCCGGGCGAGGACGACTGACTCAGACCGCTTCTTCGACGACACTCCCCACTGCGAAGTTCGATTTGACTTCCGTTACCTCGATTTTGACGCGCTCGCCGACTTCCGTGTCGGGGACGATGATCACGTAGCCCCGCTCGACGCGGGCGATTCCGTCGCCCTGCTTGCCGAGGTCCTCGATCTCCACGTACCGCATCTCCCCGGGCTCGACCGGCGGTTGCGGCCCGTCGTCGGCGCGGGACGCAGAGATGTCGGTCGCGCTGTCGGCGGATCCGTCGTCGGTAGATTCGGACCGAGAGATGAGTGCGACTCGGTACGTCTCGCCCGCCTCCACCGAGCCGGTCTCGATTTCACGGTGCGGCACATCGACGACATATTTGCCGTCTTCCTCGCGCACGTCGGTACTGAACAGACAAAGGAGCTTCTCTGAGATCTCCATAGTAGAGTTCACCCGTACGTGGTCACGAATCAGTATAGTTGTACCGCCGCTGCCGGTCAGTCCGATGTCGGCGCAGTGTCGGTGTTCCCGCCGTCGACGACGGACGACCGACCGCAACACTAGCTACCAAATAAACATATGTCCCTCGACACTGATGTGTTCGCTATGGATCCCCCATCCAACACGGTCCATCGTCGTATCGCCGTCGCCCTCGTCGTCGTTGCGCTCCTCTTTCCGCTTACCGCGGGGATCGCAACAGCCCAGTCGGTTCAGGGAGCGGGCGAGGTACTCGTCGTCGATGAGGGCGAAACAGTCGACGGGGTCGACGGTGTCGCCGGGACGATCATCGTCCGCGGGACCGTCGACGGTGACCTCTCCGGTGCAGCCGGATCGATCCGTGTCACCGAGTCCGGTCGTGTCGGCGGGAACGTCCAAGCCGCTGCCGGAACCATACTCATCGATGGAACGGTCGATGGGAACGTCGAAGCCGGTGCCGGATCGTTCGAACTGACCGAGGCCGGTCGGATCGGCGGCTCGCTCGATGTCGGTGCGGGCTCGATCACCGTCGACGGCACGGTCGGCGGTGACGTTCGGGCGGCTGCCGACTCGGTCGTTCTCGGTCCGAATGCGAACGTCGGCGGCGAGTTCCGGTACGACGCCGAGACGTTTACTGAGAGTCCGGACGCGACGGTCGCTGGTGGCGTCGTCGAAGACACTAGCCTCCGCGGCGGCACGGGAATCGCGCTCGGGTCCGATCTCGTGCCCTCGTGGTTCGGGCCGGCGTACGGTGTCGCCGTCAACCTCGTGCTTGGCGCGGTTCTCCTCCTCGCTTTCCCCCGCTTCTCGCGTGATGTCGCCGACCGCGTCGGCGGCGACTCGCTCCTCAGCGGCGGCGTCGGGCTGGCCGTACTGATCGGGACGCCGATCCTCCTCGTCCTCGTGGCGATCACGCTCGTCGGTATCCCGCTCGCGCTCGTCGGGATCGCGGCGTACATCGTCGCGCTGTGGGTCGGATCCGTGTACGGTCGGTACGCGCTCGGCTCGCTGATTCTCGATCGGATCGGGAGACCGAATCGGTGGGCCGCGCTCCTCGTTGGCGTTCTCGGCGTCGCCGCGATCGGTCTCGTTCCGTGGCTCGGTGGTCTCGTGGACGTCCTCGTGCTCTTGCTCGGACTCGGTGCGCTCGGGCTCGCGCTGCGCGACCGATATCGTGGTGGCGGATCCGGGACCGCATCCGACTCGGAGGCGGTCGGCGGGGACTCCCCCCGTCGTTCGGATTGACTATCGGAACCGGTCTCTCGGTCTGACGCTGCGGGGGCGGCCGGCGTCTATCGCTCCCGTCGCTGTCGTCACTTCCGTCGTTCCCGTCGCTGTCGTCACTCTCGCCGCGCGCTTCCGACGACCACTGTCACGTGGCATCTTGCGGTTGCGGGACACGTCGCCACGGGACGAAGGTCTTTGTCGCACCCCTTCGAACTGGACTGCATGAGCGACTTCGAGTTTCGCCACGCCGCCGTCTCACCGCCGATCGTGACGCCCTTCGACGGGGACGACAAGATCGATACCGACGCTCTCGCGGATCACATCTCGACCCTCGTTGACATCGGCCTCGACGGGATGGTCCCCTGCGGAACCACGGGGGAGTTCGCCAGTCTCACGGAGCCGGAGCACCGGACCGTCGTGGAGACGACTGTCGAGGCGGCGAACGGCCGGGTCCCCGTGATCGCTGGCGCGGCGGCCACGACGGTCTCCGGCGCGCTCGACCGCCTCCGGTCCGCGGCGGCGGCCGGCGCGGACGCCGGGCTCGTCACGCTCCCCTACTACCACACCTCGACGGCTCCGGAGGGACAGCGGGCGTTCCTCGAAGCGGTCGCCGACGAGTCTCCCCTCCCGATATTCCTGTACGACATCCCGGCGACGGTCGGCGAGTCGATCGACCCGGACGTGCTCGCCGAGATCGCCGACCACGAGTCGGTCGTCGGGCTGAAAGACACCAGCGGCGACATCGGCGCGGTCGACGCCGCGGTCGGCCTGACGCCGGACGAGTTCACCGTCTTCCAAGGCGTCGACGCACAGCTCTACCCGAGCGTCCCGCTGGGCGCCGACGGCGGGATACACGCGCTCTCGCAGGCGATCCCCGAGGTGTTCGTCGCGCTCGGCGAGGCGATCCGAACCGGTGACGACGACCGCGCGCTGTCGCTCCATCGGCGGGGGATCACGCCGCTGTTCGCCCGCTGTACCGACCACGGCTTCGCGCCGGTCGCCAAGGTCGCGGCCGCACACCGCGAGTTCATTCCGAGTCCGCGAGTCCGCCCGCCGCTCACGCTCCCGGACGAGGCCGCGCGCGAGGCGATCGCCGCCGACGTCGACGCGGCGCTCGATATCGTGTGAACGATCTCGAATTCAGTCGTCGCCGACCGGGGTCCCGTCCGCGTTCTTCGGGCCTTCGGAGTCGAAGACGACGACGTCTCCGTCGGCGCGCTCCCCGGCCGACGGGTCGTATGTGTCGCGGACGCCGATCGCCTCCTCCAGCTCGCGGACGGCCCGCTGTTTGAGGGCCGCGGCCAGCTCGGCCGCGTCCTCGCGGCTGATGTCGCGGCCGAGACCCTCGCACTCGTGGGCACGGACGACCCCCTCGGCGTCGACCGCCTCGCCCATCGGCTGGCTCGTCCCGTCGAGCGCGACGCTGAACGGGTAGGTCCGACAGATCAGCGGCCGCGAGTCGTGAACGGCACACGCTCCCTGCCCGTCGGACTCCTGATAAAAGGTACAGTCGCCGCAGTCGTCGGTCGCGAGCGCCCACTCGAACGTCTCGCCCGCGGGCTCGCCGTCGGGGGCCTCGCTGAGGCCGAACGGCATCGGACGAGCGACGTCGCGCCAGTCGTACGACTCGCCGAACGACTCCTCGGCGGCGTCGGCGACCCGCCGAACCTCGTCCGGAAAGACGGTGGCCGTGTGGGGCTCGCGCTCGTCGTGGCAGCCGGAGTCCCCGTTATTCGGATCTGCCGTGTCGCCGTCGTCGTCTCTCTCTCCGCTTCCCGCTCCCGCGGGGGCGCCGCCCGGTTCGTCCGGGGCGTAGCCCGTACAGCAGCCGCCACAGCGCGTGCACTCGAAGCCGATCGATTCGATGGCGTCGGCCAGCTCGTCGACGCTGAGGTCGCGGGCGCGATCGAGTTCGGCTTCCAGCGATTCCATGCGCCTCGTTGCGGCGCGAGCGGGTTAACGCCGTCTCTTCGAGAGACCGTCCCCACTCTCTCTGCCCCGCGCTGTGCCCCGACCCTCCCCCGGCCCGAAGGAGCGAAGTGCGACCGGGACGTACCCGTGAAACGTGAAGGAGTACGAGCGAAAGGGGCTCCTCGAACGGGTCAACCGCGAGGCCGCGACGGTGGGTGCCGACATCCCCGAGGAGATCGAGGTGCAGGGAGAGTCGATCGACCTCCAGTCGTTCGTCTTCGAGATCAAGCGGCGGGACTCGATTCCGCCCGGCGAGCGCGACCGCGTCGAGCAGGCCAAACGGAACCTCCGTCGCGAGCGCTTGGAGCGGCTCGAACCCATCGAGGAGAACGAGGTGAGCTACGAGGAGGGCGACCGACTCGCGGCGTCGATCATCGGGATCGACCGCGCGCTCGACGCGCTGGAGGGACTGAACGCCCCCGACCCGGAGACCGAGGCGAAACGACAGGAGGCAGCGGACCAGAAGCGGTGGATGAGCTTCTTGAGAAAGGCGCTCGGTCGGGACGACGCGGGGGGCGGCGGGTCGCGGACGCGGTTCTAGCTCTCGTGACTCCCCTGACCGCTCAGCTTCCGGTAAAATCGATCCGCGAGCCGCTCGAATCGCCCTCGCGCCGCGAGGGTCCCACCCGGACGAACTCGTAGGCGTCGTCGGTGAGGTACACCGCGTCGCCGTCGACGGCCACCCCGACGCCCTCTAAGATCGACCCCTCGCAGGGGCCGAAGTTGCAGTAGCCGGAGTCGGCCTCGAACGTCGCGCCGTGTTTCTGACAGAACACCTCGCCGTTGCGGACGAACGCCCCGTCGTCCTTGTCGAGCCGGACGTCCGTCCAGTGCTGACAGTAGTTGCGAAACGCCCGGACCTCGCCCGCCGCCCGCGTGAGGATCGCCTCCGCCTCCGGCGTGCCGTCCTCGGCCTCGCCCACGTCGCCCTCGCCGTCGTCGACGCGCTCGGCGTCGACGGGTCGTATCGTCACGAGCAGCGTGCCGTCCTCGGGGACCTCCTCGACGGCGACGATTCGGCGGTCCTCGTTCATACGCGTTCGTGGCCTGCCGGGCGTTTGAACGTTCCGCGTTCGGTCGACGCGAGCGCTCCCGGGCGCGTCACGGGCCGCACGCCGTCGTCGACACCCCACGGCCGACGGGTCGCCGTCGGTGAGTTATCAGGTACCGTCGCAATCCGCCAAACTCGTTGTTAAGTACTGTCCGATAGATCGTGTCGGTATGCCGATTACGGGACTCGATCACGTCGTCGTCACCGTCTCGGACGTCGAGGCCGCGGTCGATTTTTATACTCGTCTTCCGGGAATCGAACACGTCACCTACGGCGGGGGCGGCGACGGTCCGGTTCGCCACGCGCTCCGATTCGGTGACCAGAAGATCAACCTCCACGAGGCGGGCGACGAGATCGAGCCGCGCGCGTCCGCCGCCGAACCGGGCGACAGCGACCTCTGCCTGCTCACCGACGCCGACCCCGCGGCCCTCGTCGCGGAGGTCGAGGCCGCCGAGCTTCGGATCGAACTCGGCCCCGTCGAGCGCACCGGCGCGCGCGGCACGCTCGCCTCGGTTTATATACGCGATCCGGACGGGAGCCTGATCGAGATCGCGACGTACGCCTGATCGGAATCGCGACGTATCCCGAGCGAGATCGCGCTCTACAGCCGCTCGCCGTCGTAGTACGCTTCCTCGATTCGGCGGTCGAACAGCTCGGAAAGGAGCGTCGTGAGCGCCCCCGCGACCCCCTCGCCGTCGCCGTCGACCGCGGCGTCGTCCCGACCGATCTCGATCCCGTCGACTCGCGAAACCGGCCGAATCTCCCACGTCGAGTTCGTGAGGAAGACCTCGTCGGCCTCGCGCACCGCGTCGGGCGGGTACGTCCCTTCCTCGACGGGGATCCCTTCCGCCTCCGCGAGTTCGATCACCGTCTCGCGGGTGATTCCGGGGAGGATCGGCCCGTCGAGCGACGGGGTCTTCAGCGCGGTGCCGTCGACGAAAAAGAGGTTCGAGGTGGCGCCCTCGGCGACGTTACCGTCGGGGTCGAGCATCAGCGCTTCGTCCGCGCCGGTCACGCGCAGTTCCAGCCGCGCGAGGATCCCGTTGAGGTAGTTGTGCGTCTTGGCGTCGGCCGGGAGCGCTCGCGAGGAGGGCTTTCGCGTCTTCGTCGTCTGGATCGCGGCCGGGCCGCCGTGGACCGGCTCGGAGCCGACGCCGCCGCGGGGGAGGGGCTTCGCGATCACGACGACGGTCGGGTCGACCTCGGGCTGTGGATCGAGCGTGCCGGGCTGTACCCCGCGGGTGATCGAGCACTTCACGTAGGCGTCCGCGAACTCGTTGGCGGCGAGCGTCTCGTCGATCCGCCGCTTCAGGTCGGCGTCCGACAGGCCGTGATCGAGCCCGAGCGTCTCGCACGTGTTCGCCAGCCGCTCGGCGTGATCGGCCCACCGGAAGGGGTCGCCGCCGTACGCTCGCACCGTCTCGAAGGCCGCGTCCCCGTACGCGAACCCGCGGTCCTCGACGGAGACGACCGCCTCGTCTGCGGGAACGAGCTCACCGTCGACGTGGTAGACCGGGTTCGCGCCGTCGCCGTCGGCGGTCCGATCGCCGGAGTCGGACGCGTCACTCATGGCGCTCACACAGCTCCACGAAGTTCCGTACCATCGCCTTCCCGCGCGGAGTGAGGATACTCTCGGGGTGGAACTGCACGCCGACGTGGGGCTTTTCGCGGTGACGAACGCCCATCACGACCTCGCTCTCGTCCTCGGTCTGGGCCGTCTCGACTAACTCGTCCGGGAGGTCGTTCCGCTCGACGCACAGCGAGTGATAGCGCCCGGCGCGGAGCCGGTCGGGGAGCCCCGAAAAGACGCCCGCGCCGTCGTGGGTGATCGTCGACGGCTTCCCGTGGACCACGTCCGGAGCGTGACCCACTCGGCCTCCGCGGTTCGCACACAGCGCTTGATGGCCGAGACAGACGCCGAAGACGGGGCGATTCAGGTCGAAGACGGCCGTCGAAATCCCGGCCTCGGCGGGGGTACCCGGGCCGGGAGAGACGATGACACCATCGGGGTCGAGCGCCCGAATCTCGGCCAGATCGACCGCGTCGTTCCGCCGGACCGTCACCGCGTCCGCGACCTCGCCGACGTACTGGACCAGGTTGTACGTGAACGAGTCGTAGTTGTCGACGACGAGGATCCGAGCGTCAGAGTCACCGGCACCAGGGCGCCAGCTCGCGTCGGCCGCGTCGTCTGCGTCGTCTGCGTCGTCCGCGTCGGCCGCCTCGTTCGCGCTGGCCGCCGCGGCTCGTTCAGTCATCCGCCACCCCCGTCTCCTCGACGGCCATCTCGCCGGCGGCGAGCGCCTCGTCGACCGCGCTCACGAGCGCGCGCGCCTTCGCGAGCGTCTCCTCGTACTCCGCGTCGGGCTCGGAGTCGTGGACGATTCCGGCGCCGACCCGGAGGTGGTACTCCGCCGCCTGCCTGACGAGCGTTCGGATGACGATGTTGAGCGTCGCGCGGCCGTCGAACCCCGCCGCGAGCATCGAGCCGGTGTACGGTCCTCGCCGGGTCGCTTCCAGCTCGTCGATGATCTCCATCGTCCGCGGCTTCGGCGCGCCGGTGATCGTCCCGCCGGGGAAACAGGCCGCGACGGCGTCCGCGAGTCCGACGTCCGGGCGCGCCTCGCCCTCGACGCAGCTCACGAGGTGCATCACCTCGCTGTACCGGTCGACGCGGCGGTACTCCGTCACGTCGACCGTCCCGAACCGCGAGACCTTCCCGAGGTCGTTGCGTTCGAGGTCGACCAACATCGCGTGTTCGGCGCGCTCCTTCTCGTCGTCGGTCAGCTCGGCCTCCAGCGCGGCGTCCTCTTTCGGGGTCCCTCCGCGCGGGCGCGTCCCCGCGATCGGCTCGGTGAAGAGTCGCGCGCCGCGGTCGGGGTCGGTGCCGGAGTTGGACTCCTCACCGTCGCCGGTCGCGGTCCCGGGCGGCACTCGTTCGAGGAGCAGCTCCGGGCTCGCGCTCACGAGGTCGGCCCCGGCTCCACCGCGCGCGAACTCGATCAGCCCCGAGTACGGCGCCGGGTTCACGGCTCGGAGGGCGTCGTACACCGCGACCGGGTGGACCGCCGCCGGCGCGCGAAGCCGCTGTGAGACGTTCGCCTGGAACGTGTCGCCGTCGCGGACGTACGCCTTGACGCGCCGCACGGCCTCGGCGTACCCCTCTCTCCCGACATCGCTCTCGAAGGTGGCCGCCGACGCGGTCGGGTCGGGCGCCGGACCGACTCCCGGATCGCCCGTCTCGATCCGGTCGACGAGGTCCTCGGCTCGGGCGACTCCCTCGTCGAACAGACCGTCGAGAGCGTCGCGGTCGGCGGTCGGGTCGTCAAGCCCCGCTGGCACCCGCGGGCAAGCGGTCACGCGGAGGGTCACCGGCTCGTCGCCCTCGATCGGGCACTCCCACGCCGCGACGCGGTCGAAGACGCCGATCTGAAGTCGGGGGAGGCCGCGGTCGTCGACCGCGCCGGGCCCCTCGGGCGGCGCCGGGGGGAACGACTCCAACTCGCGGGCGACGTCGTAGGAGAGCCACCCGAACGCCCCGCAGGGGTAGGGGACGTCGCAGTCGCCGCGCGCGAGGGACTCGCCGTCGATCACGCCTTCCAGCGCCGAAAGCGTCGGGCTCGGGCGCCGGTAGTCGCCCGTCGGCGTTTCCGATCGCGGGTCGTCTCCGCTCGTGTCGCCTTCGGCGACGATCGCTTCATCGGACGCCGTAACTCGCTCGACCGGGTCGACGCCGAAGTACCCCCAACCAGGTTGGCCGCCGGTCGTTTCATAAAAGAAGCCGCCCGGGCCGTCGCGGGCTCGCCTGTAGGCGGCGAACGGGTCGTCGACGGCGACCCGGAACTCGACCGGGACGCGGGCGTCGGCGGGTGCCGCGGCGGCGGCCTCGCGGAACCGATCCCGGTCCGTGTGTACCGATCGCTGCATGAGTCAGGGTTCGGCGGGGGCGACGAAACAGTTGCGGTCGGACGGACGCGTCAGAAACGCGAGATTGACGCGCCAGAGACCCGAGAGTAACGTGTTAGAACTCGTTCGCGCGATCGATCCACGTCGCGGCGCGGCTCTCGCCGACGCTCGTCCCCTCCGCGACCGTCGCCGCGTCGGCCGCGGCGAGATCCTCGACGCTGTGGATGTCGATCTCCGCGAGCCGCTCGGCGTACGCGGGCCCGATACCCTTTATCTGATCGACGGGAGTGCCCTCGGCTTCGCCGTCGTCGCCCTCGGTTTCGCTGTCGTCGCGCTCGATATCGGTTGCACCCTCGGTATCGGTCGCGCCCTCGTCGGCTTTGTGGGCTTCCGTCTCGTCGTCAGCGTCATTGTCCACCTCGTCTTCGGCCGCTACGGTCGTCTCCGAACCAACAGTTTCCTCGTCCGCGTCGTCGTTGACCTCTTCGACCGCGCCGTCGTCGATATTGTCGCCTGCGAGGTCCTCGTCTTCGTCCTCGGTCTCCTCTTTCTCGGCGTCTTCAACCAATTCCTCCGCAGTCTCCGGTTCGACGGCCTCTGCGGTGCTCGTGTCCGTCTCGTCGATACTGACGTCCGCCTCGGCGGCACCAGCGTCCGCCTCGGCGGCACCAGCGTCCGTCTCGGCGGCACCGGTGCTCACCTCCTCGGAATCGGTGTTTGACTTGTGTTCCACGGTCACCGTTGTTTCCCCGGGATCGGACTCGGACTCGCTGCCGCTACCGAACCCGAGCGCCTCTTTGATCTTCTGCAACAGAGCCATTAACGACCGGTAAACGTGCGAGATATTTAAAAACAGTCGTCATATCGCTGGCACAATCGATTATGGTCCCGGCAACGCCGTCCCGTCGGCTTATAAGGTGCGTCGCGCCATCCGATCTGTATGGATGTCATTAACCCGATCGTGTGGTCGCTCCACGTCGGCTTCGCGATCCTCTGGACCGGTAGCGTGCTGTTCGTATCGCTCGCCGTGCTTCCCGCCGCGCTCCGCGGCGACATCGGCAGCGACCCCTTAGAAACGATAATCGGGCGGCTCCGGTGGATCACCCGCATCGCCGCGCTCGCCTTCGTCGTCTCCGGCGGACACATGGCGGGGACGCTATACACGTTCGAATCGCTTATCGGCACCGCCCGCGGTCACCTCGTCTTGACGATGCTCGCACTCTGGTTCGTGATCATGGGCCTCGTCGAAGTCGCCGGCGGAAAGCTCACCGCCGGGCTCGACACCGGAACGCTGCGCGAGCCCGCTCACGACGCGAAACCGTTCTTCTACGGTGCTGCGGGACTCTCCGTCGTTCTGATTCTCACCGCCGGGCTGCTTGCGAGCCCGACGCTGTTGTAGCTCGGCCATCGCATTCGCCGACGGATCCTCCGGTTTCGACTCGCGCTATCTCATTCCAGTTCCGCCCGTAGCGCCGCGTTCATCGCCTCGACCGGTGCCTTCCGCCCGGTCCATATCTCGAACGCTTCGACCCCCTGAAACAGCAGCATCCACGCCCCGTCAATCGCCGTCGCGCCCGCGTCGGCCGCCTCCCGTAGGAGCCGCGTCTCGATCGGGGTGTAGACCGCGTCGAGCACGGCGAGGTCACCGTGCAGGCGCTCCGCAGGCACCGGCGTCGCGTCCGGGTCCTCCATCCCGACGCTGGTCGCGTTCACGAGCACGTCTGCCTCGCCGATCCGCTCGCCCAGGTCGTCGAGACCGCCGCCGGTCGCCCCCGGTACGTCCGCCGCGAGCGAGACGGCACGCTCGGCGGTCCGGTTCGCCACGTGAACAGCCGCGCCTGCGTCGGCTAGCGCGAAGGCGGCCGCCCGTCCCGCCCCGCCGGCGCCGACCACGACCGCCTCGGCACCACCGAGCGCGACGTCGTGATGAGAGAAGGCGCGTTTCACGCCGGCCGCGTCGGTGTTGTACCCGCGCGGGCGGTCGGCCTCGCCCGCACGAACCGGAGCGAAATCGACCGTGTTGACCGCGCCGATCCGCTCGGCGACGGGATCCGCGTCGACCGCGTCGAGGACAGCTTGCTTGAAGGGGATAGTGACGTTGAGCCCGGCCACGCCCAACGCGGTAGCCCCGTCGATCGCCGCAGCGGGGGCGTCAGTGTCCGGCTCGAACGTCACGTAGCGCGCGTCGATGCCGAGCGTCTCGTAGGCCGCTTCGTGCATCGGCGGCGACAGCGAGTGGCCGACCGGGTTCCCGATCAGTCCGTACACGTCCATGCGACTCGACGCGGCCGCGACCGACAAAAGGGGAGCGGTCGCGACAGAGCGGAATCAGTTTCGTTCCGTCTCGCGGTCCGCGTCGATGACCTCCTCTAACGTCTCCGTCCCCACGTCACTGGCGAGCTTGACGCCGATGAGCGAGACGACGATACCGCCGACGATGAACGCCGCGAGCCGCTCGCCGGGGCTCACGACGAGCCCCATCACCTCGAACGGGTCGAGGACCGCCTCCTGCGCGAGGAAGTACCCGGCGAACCCGCGGACGACGAGCGCGACGGCGACGATGACGAACGGAAGGTTGAGATACTGCGTTCGGATCCCCTCGTCGCGGATCAGTTCGTCGAGCAGCCGGCCGACGGCGGCGGTGACACCGGCGACCGCGAACCACGGAACCGCTGCGTAGGTGAACTCCATCGCCTCAACCAGTCGCGGCGCGTTGGCGCCGAGCTCGGAGGCCGACAGCACGCCGAAGAACCCGCCGACGAGAGCGAGACCGCCAGCGACCACGTACGTCACGATCGAGACCTGTCCGGCGTACAGCGCCTCGCGGACTCGCTCCGGCATCCCCGCGACGAACCGGTCGATCGCGAGCCCTTTATACAGGAGTGCGGCCCCGAGCAGCCCGGCGACGCCCGCGACCGCGGTGCCGGCGGAGAACCAGTAGAACAGCGCCGGGAGGAGCAGGAGCGCGACGCCGAAGGGGACGAGGATCGTCGAGCGGAGCTGCTCGTCGGCGAGGAACTGCTTGAGCAGGTAGTACGTCGACTCGATGTCGCGGGCTTGACGGACGACGACGCGGTCGACGGAGTCGACCGGTATCCGCGATTCCACGATGGGGAGGACCTGTTCGTCCTCCGCGGAGTCGACGACGACGATCGCGGCGCGGGGGTCGTACCGGTCCACGAGGTCGTCGAGCTGCGCCGCGATCGACCGGTCGGCGCCGACGGCGGTGTCGCTCTCGGCGGAGACGACCGCGACGACCGACTCCTCGCGCTCGTCGCGCAGGTCGCGAGCGACCCGCAGCGATTCGAGCAGACAGTTGACGCTGGCGTCTTCCGGGTCGCTGAGCCCGACGTCGGTGACGAGCGACCGGACCGCTTCCCAGCCGGCGACCGGCATCGGGACGTTCGTGGCTCGTCCGATCGCGCCCGAGCGATCGATACAGATGACCAGCGTCGTCACATCTCGACTCACTAGCCGCCCGAATAAAAAGCTCCCCGTCGGATCGCGGTCGTTCGATCGGCTCCGTCCGCGGTTCGAGTTGCCTACCGCAGCTCGACGTCCAGATCGCCGCCGTCGTCCGCGAAGGCGCTCGCGACGCCGCTCCCGGCGGCGAACGCGGTCCGCTCTGCACCGAGTCCGAGCCGCTCGATGAGCCCTCGTTTGGGCGTGAACTCGCGGACCTCGGGCTCGGCGCCGATCAGCGATTCCAGTCGCTCCTCGACGGCGTCTTCGGTCCCGAGCTCGTCGACCAGCCCGATTTCGAGGGCGTCCGTGCCGAGGTACACGCGCGCCTCCGTCTCGCGGACCGCATCGGGATCCATGTCGCGCCCCTCGCTGACGGTCTCGACGAACTGCTCGTAGTAGCCGTCGATGATCCCTTGGAGGTACTCGCGCTCGTCGTCTTCGATCTCGCGGAGCGGAACGCCAGCGTCCTTGTACTCGCCGGCGGTGAACTGCTCGTAGGAGATGCCCAACTTATCGGCGAGCCCGGCCGCGTTCGGCCGGGAGCCGACGACCCCGATGGAGCCGACGAGGCTCGCGTCGCGCGCCCACAGCTCGTCGCAGCCGCTCGCGATCCAGTAGCCGCCGGACGCACAGAGATCGGTCGCGTACGCGACTGTGGGGCCGTCGAAGTCGGTCGCGGCGCGTCGGATGTCGTCGCTCGGAAGTACCTCACCGCCGGGCGTGTTGAGTTCGAGGAGCAGCGCATCGACGTCGTCGTCCTCGTCGGCCGCCTCGATCTGCTCGACGATGTCGTCGGCAGTGGGGCCGCCCGGTCTGGAGAGCGGGGAGGGTCGACTCCCGTTGCGGGTGATCGGTCCGGAGACCGTTACCTTCGCGACGTTGTACGCCTCGTCGTCGCCGAACCGGCCACGGGTGAGGCGAGCGACGAGCCGCTTGCCCGCGACCATCGCGGTTGCCCCCGCCGCGGCGGCGACGAGAAGCGCTCTTCCGTTCGGACGCGCGTCGTGTTCCATACGACCGATTAGGGACGTGGCGGTTTATATGCTATCGACCGCGGTGTCACTCTCTCGTCGTGGAAAAACCGCCGCAAAACCGAGGGAGTCGAGAACCGCGCTTACAGCAGGCCGGTCTTCTGCAGCTTCATCAGGTCCTCGGTGTCGAGCGTCTCGCCCTCCTTGAACTTCTGGTAGATCTCCTCGGCCTCTTCCTTCTCCTCTTCGCGCTTCTCGGCGCGCTCGTCCTTGCGCTCGCGCTCCTCTTCCTTGTCGAGCTCGCGGAGGCGCTTCTGGACGCGCACGAAGTCCTCGTGGTGCTGGTCGGCGGCCTCCTGGGCCTCGACGAACAGCTCGTGCATCTCGTCGGCCTCGTCGCGGATGTCGTCGGCCTCGCGGTAGGCCTCGATCATCTGGTTGTGGTGTTCCTGGGCCTTGTCGGCGAGTTCCGTCACCTTCTGGTGGTGCTGGGAGGCCTCGGAGCGAACTTCTTCGGCCTCTTCGACGAGATCGTCGAGCTCGCTCGTGTCGTCGACCTTCTCCTTCTTGTCGGCGAGTTTCTCGCGTTTGTCGTCGATCTTCTCGATGAGCTCGCGCTCGTCCTCGGCATCGAGGACCTCCGTCTGCTGGCGGAACTCCAGGTCTTCGATCTCCTCTTTGAGCTCTTCGATGGACTTGCCGGAGCCGAGCTCCATGTCCTGTTTGAGATCCTCGACCTCGTCGAACAGCTCGTTGGCCTCGGCGTTGAGCTCGTTACGGCTCTCTTTGTGCTCTTGGACCTGCTCGTTGAGCTCGTCGCGGTTCTCGCGGTGCTCCTGGGCCTCGTCGACCTTCTCGCGCGTCTTCGCGTTGAGGTCGTCGCGCTTCGACGCGCGCTCGGAGGCCATCTGGTTCAGCTCGTTCCGCCGGTCTCGCAGCTGCCCGGCTCGCTTGATGAGCTGTCCTTTCGACCCGTTGTCAAGGTCGTCCTCAGAAAGGTCCACGTTGTCCGCCTCGTCCATTGCCTCGATATCGTACTGTTCGATGACTTCGTCTTTCGTTACCATTTTTTATCTCTCCATCACCGCTCCGGATGTGGCAAGCGCTCGCCGTCGTGTGTGGGGCCGTTTACAAGATCTCCCGTTCATTTCAGCGTGCGATTCCACCAGTGCCGGAGGCGTTCTGGTACCTGATTCTACCACAGGCCGACATATAAATACTTCGGTGATTCGGGTGTAACCCGGTAGCACGGGCCGTATACCCGGCGATCCGTGTCGAACAGTCACACACTCTGTGTCACTTATGAATAAGCCCTGAAACGTCCCCCGCTCCGTCGCCGCCTGCGTCGTCGTCGCCGCGTCTGTGCCCGTCTCACCCTACTCGTCGCCCTCGCTCTCTCGGTCCGCCCCCTCGACGACATCGTACGACAGCACGATCCCGTCGTCGAGCCGCTCGGTTCCGGCGAGCTCGAGCCGCGGAAACGCGTCGACGAACCCCTCACCGTCGGCGAGGGTCGGCGCGTCGCGGCCGCCGATCACCATCGAGCCCACGTACAGGTGCAGTTCATCCACGAGCCCCGCCGCGAAACACGAGTAGATGATCTCTCCACCCCCCTCGACCATCAGCCGGTCGATACCGCTGTCGGCGAGTTCCGAAACTCCGGCCGTCAGGTCGACGCGCTGGTCACCGGCGACGATCACTTCCGCACCGGCCGCGCGCAGCTTCTCGCGGCGGCCGGGGGAAGCCGCCTCGGAGACGAGCAGGTACGTCGTCGCCGCGTCGTCGAGGATCCGAGCGTCGGTCGGCGTTCGTCCCGTCGAGTCGACCACGACCCGCGCGGGATGGCCGGGCCTCCCGCTTCGAAGCCGCTGCACGCGCCGGTCCTCCTCATCGAGCGTGAGGTGCGGGTCGTCCGCGAGCACGGTGCCCACGCCCACCAACACCGCGTCGGCGGCGGCCCTGACGCGGTCGACGCGGTCGAAGTCCTCCGAGCCGGAGATTCGGAGCTGTTCGCGGTGGCGGGTCGCGAGCTTCCCGTCGACGCTCTGGGCGGCGTTGACGACGACGTGCATGCGTGTGCGTTGTGCGGGCGCTGGATGGGCGTTTCGGTCGTCCGGTCGGCGTTGCTATCGGCCGCATCGCACCGTCGGTCACACTACGCTGCCGACTGCACCGCGCCGTCGCTGCCGACTGCACCGCGCCGTCGCTGCCGACTGCACCGCGCCGTCGACAGCGTTTTTCCGACGCTGGTCGAGAGACATCCTATGTCCGATCTCACCGCACACCACGTCGGCGTCACCGTCTCCGACCTCGACCGCGCCGTCGACTTTTATACTGAAACGTTCGACCTCGATGTCGTCGCCGAGTTCTCGGTCGCTGGCGAGGCGTTCTCCGAGGCGGTCGCCGTCGACGACGCAGCCGCCGAGTTCGCGCACCTCGACGCGGGCGACGCGATCGTCGAACTCGTGGCGTACGAGCCGGAGGGCGAGCCGATGCCGGAAGCGGAACTGAACCGACCGGGCGCGACTCACCTCGGACTCTCCGTCGACGACGTGGAGGACTTTTATATCGATCTCGCAGACGATGTCGAGACGCTGAGCCCGCCGCAGACGACCGCGAGCGGGACGACGGTGCTGTTCCTCAGGGACCCCGACGGGACCTTGATCGAAGTGCTCGACGCGTGATCGAGAGACTCGGCCGACGGTGCGCCCGACCGCTGCTGTGCGGTACTGTCGCTCACTCAGTGCCGCTATTGCGCGTTCGCCTCCCGCATCACGAGCAGCGAGAGCGGTAGGCTCGCGGCGACGAGTCCGTAGACACCGCCGAGTGTCGGCTCGACGCCGAACTCCGGCGCGAGCAGGTCGGAGGCGAATCCGAGCGGGTCGAGTACGAGCGCGGCGACGACGATCTGTCTCTGGAAGGGCTGTGCCTCGAACCAACGAGGGAGGAGGCCATACGACCTACGTCGTGACGCTCTCTGAAAAAAGCCGATATTCAAAAACGGATGGAGAGATAGTTCGCGGACGGTCGCGAGGCGAACGCTTACGAACGCTTACCGGACTCTCGTGCCCGGTCCGGCGTCCTCGTAGGTCGTGAGGAGGTCGGCCTCCTCGCCCGCGGCCAGTACCATACCGTTCGACTCGACGCCGAACAGCTCCGCCTTCTCCATGTTCGCGAGCACGACCACCTTCGTGCCGGGGAGGTCGTCGACGTCGTGAAGCTGCTTGAGCCCGGCCACGATCGTCCGGGTCTCCGCGCCGAGGTCGACGCTGAGCTTCAGCAGGTCGTCCGCGCCCTCGATCCCCTCGGCCTCCCCGATCCGGCCGACCCGGATGTCGAGTTCTTGGAACTGGTCGAAGCTGATTCGGTCGTCGCTGAGCGGTTCGATGTCGGTCATATCGGTATCGGTGGTGTCGTCGTCAGTGTCATCGTTCGATCCGCTCTCACTCTCGTCTCCCTCGCTGTCCGCCTCGGCCTCGGAGACGCGCGCCTCCAGTTTCTCGTTCAGCGCCTCGACGCGGTCGTCCTCGATCTTCTCGAACAGCTCCGTCGGCTCCGCGAGGTCGCCGGCGGGCTCCTCACGAGCGGCCTCGACGGTCGCGTCGTGGACGGAGCCGTCCTCGCCGAGCTGGTCCCACAGCCGCTCGCACTTCTCCGGCGCGATCGGCTCGAAGAGGACCGCGATCGCCTTCGCGATCGCGACGCAGTCGTGAATGACCTGTGCCGCCTCGTCGGGGTCGTCGTCGACGAGGTTCCACGGCTCGCTCCGCTGGATGTACTCGTTGCCGTATCGTGCGAGGTCGGTGACCGCGTCGCCGAGCGCCCGGACCGAGTAGTCGTTGACGGCGGCCTCGACGTCGGCGACCGCCTCGTCGATCCGCGCCGCGACCTCGTCGCTCGTCGCGTCGGCGATCGGCGCGGTGTCGTAGTTGCGGTGCGCGAAGAGGAGCGAGCGATAGAGGAAGTTGCCGACGGTCCCCACCAGCTCGGTGTTCACGCGGTCGCGGAACTTCTCCCACGAGAAGTCGACGTCCTGCTGGAACCCGCCGTTGGTCGCGAGGTAGTATCGCAGCGGGTCGGGATGGAACCCCTCGTCGAGGTACTCGTCGGCCCAGACGGCGCGGTCGCGGCTCGTGGAAAACCCCTTCCCGCCGAGGGTGACGAAGCCGCTCGCCATCACGGCGCGCGGCTCCGTGTGTCCCGTCGCCGCCAACATCGCGGGCCAGAAGATCGTGTGGTGCTGGATGATGTCGCGGCCGATCACGTGGACTATCTCCCCGCCGTCGGGGTGCTCCTCGGTCGTGCCCTCCGCACCGGCCTTCCACGCCGCCTCCCAGTCGAAGGTCTCCGCGCCGACTCGCTCGGAGTACTGCTTCGTCGACGAGATGTACTCGATCGGGGCGTCGACCCAGACGTATAAGACGAGGTCCTGGGGATTGTCTCCGGGATAATCGATCCCCCAGTCCATGTCGCGGGTGATACACCAGTCCTGAAGCCCCTGCTCGATCCACTCGCGGGGCTGGTTCCGGGCGTTGGAGGTGCCTTCGAGCCGGTCGAGGAAGTCGGAGAGGTACTCCGAGAACTCGGAGACCTCGAAGAACTTGTGGGTGCGTTCGCGGTACTCGGCGGGGTTACCCGTGATCGTCGACTCGGGATCCTCGACCTCGCCGGGTTCGAGGTGGCGCTGGCACCCCTCGTCGCACTCGTCCCCACGGGCGTGTGCGCCGCAGTACGGGCAGGTCCCCTCCACGTATCGGTCGGGGAGGTACTGGTCGTCGACCGGGTCGTACGCGACCATGATCTCCTTCTCGTAGACGTGGCCCGCGTCCTCCAGGTCGCGGACGAGATCTTGGGTGACAGCGGTGTTCGTCTCGTCGTGGGTGTGGCCGTAGTTGTCGAACTCGACGTTGAACTTCGGGAACGTCTCGGCGTACTGCTCGTGCCAGTCGAGCGCGAACGCCTCCGGCGAGACGCCCTCTTGCTCGGCGTTGACCGCGACGGGGGTCCCGTGCATGTCGGAGCCGGAGACGAACGCCGTCTCCTGGCCGAGTCGTTCGAGGGCGCGGCTGTACACGTCGCCGCCGACGTAGGTCCGGAGGTGTCCGATGTGGAGGTCGCCGTTGGCGTACGGCAGTCCACAGGTCACCACCGCCGGGTCGTCCGTGGGGAAGTCCTCGTGGCTCATGTGGTGTGTATGTCGTGTGTCGGTCGATCGGGCCTAAAGCCCGCCGGTTCGGGGCCGTCGGGGTCGCCGTTATCACCCGCTGCGATCTCGGGCGGCCGTTTTAAATATCGAACTACCCTCCGTTCGATCGGACAGGAATGGACTGGCAGACGACCCCGTACGTACTCGTGCTGTTCTTCACGTCGCTGACCGCGCTCGCGTGGGGGCTGTACGGAATCCGATCCGTCAGGGGCGGAGACCGAACTCCGACGGTTCTCGCGTTCGTCGCGCTGTGTGTCACCGGTTCGATCTGGGCCGGGATGTACGCCGTCCAGCTGGCGGCGCCGACGCTCGGATCGAAACTCGCCGCGTACAAGCTGTTACACGTCGGGGCGGTGTTCGTCGGACCGGCGTGGCTCGCGTTCGCGCTGAGCTACGCCGGCCGCGCCGATCTCCTCACCCGTTCGACCGTCGCGGCGATGGTCGCGATTCCGGTGGCGCTGCTCACCACCCTCCCGACGAACCCGTACTCGCTGGCGCTGACCGACGCCTCGCTCGTCACGCAGGGCTCGATAACCCTTCTGGTCACCGGGAACGGGCCGCTCTACCAGCTCCACCTCGCGTACTCGTACCTCCTCATTGCGGTCGGCGTGGGGCTCATTCTCACCGAGTCGCTTCGCGCCGGTCCGCGGGTCCGCCGACAGGCGGGGCTGATGATCGCCGGGGCGATCGTCCCGCTCGCGTTGAACGTGAGTCGCGTCCTGTCCGTCGGTCCGCTCGGCCCGAGCTCGGCCGTCAACCTCACGCCGGTCTCGCTCGTCTTCTCGACGGTGCTGTTCGGGATCGCGGTGTTCCGCTACCGGCTGTTGGACCTGACGCCGATCGCTTCCCGGGTCGTGCTGACGCAGATCGGCGACGGCGTCGTGGTCCTCGACCGCGACGGCTCCGTCGTCGACGTGAACCCCGCGGCCGAGTCGCTCCTCGGCGACCGAGACGACGTGCTCGGCGCGGGCCTCGCGACGCACGTTCCCGAGTACGACCGGCTCACCCGGTCCGATCGATCGAAACGAGACGGCAGCCCCGGGGGAGACGACCGCTCGGAGCGGATCGAGGGCTCCGACCGAGACGGGTCGGTGCTCGTGACGTCCGCAGCGGACGGGACGGAGCGGTTCATCCAGCTGAACCGGTCGCCGATCGACCGGGGCGGAACCCGCTACGGCTGGGTGGTCCTCATGCGGGACGTGACGGAACTGGAGACGCAGCGGCGGGAGCTCGAACGGCAGAACGAGCGGCTGGACGCGTTCGCGTCGGTCGTCTCGCACGACCTCCGAAACCCGATTTCGGTCATCGACGGCTACGCCGATCTCGCCCGACAGACCGGCGATCCGGAACACCTCGACGTGATACAGGACACGGCCGCCCGAATGAACGACTTCCTCGAAGACCTCCTCCGGCTGTCTCAGCAGGGCGACACGGTGACGGAACCGCGGGAGCTGTCGCTCGCGGCTCTGGTCGGCGAGGTGCGCGATTCGGCGGGAGACGAGCGCTCCGATGTCGCCGTCGCGGCCGACGTGACGGTGACCGCGGACCGCGAACGGCTCCGACAGGCTCTCGACAACCTGTTCCGGAACGCCCGCGACCACGCGGACGGCCCGGTGAGCGTGACCGTCGGCCCGCTCCCGGGAGGGTTCTACGTCGAGGACGACGGGTCGGGTATCCCCGAAGCGGACCGCGACGCCGTTTTCGACGTGGGGTTCACGACCCGCTCGGACGGGACCGGCCTCGGACTCGCCATCGTTCGGGACATCGTCGAGGCGCACGGCTGGTCGATCGCCGCGACCGAGGGATCGACCGGCGGCGCTCGGTTCGAGGTTACGGGTGTCAACGCCTAAGAAGCCGACTGACGCTCAGATCAGCCCGCGGACGACACGCGCCGCGTCCGCCGCGGTCGGCGCGAGCACGTAGGCGATCGGCTCGACGCCGACCGCGCCCGTCTGGTAGAGGACGAGGGTCTCGTGGTCGCCCGAGCGCTCCGCGCCCGCGATCGCGTCGGCGACCGCTTCGCGGGTCGGACGCTCGGGGTCGAACTCCACGATCGGATGCGACTTCGCCAGCGCCTCGACGGTCTCGGGGGCGTACCGAACGTTCACCGCGCCGCGGGCGGACACGCCCGCCTCGCGCGCGGCGAGTAACACCGTCGCGACGTGCTCGCTCACGCCGAACTCGGGCTCACCGGGGACCATCGCTCGGCCCTTCACGTCGACGAGGCGGCCGGGCACCGCGGCCACGTCGTCGATCGTCTGCGCGTCTTCGAGGCACTCGGCGACGTTGGCGCCGACGTTCGGGATGAGCGCGGCGAACCCGGAGGCGTTCGTCAGGGTCCGGAGGCCGCGCCGGACAGAGCCGAGGACGCGCTCGCGCTCGCGGAGTCCGCTGTCCGGGTCGTGGACGGAGAACTCCACGTCGGTCTCGGCGAGCGCCGGCATCGCCTCCTCGTGGAGCTCCGCGAGCAGATCGCCCTCCTCTAGTCGGCGGATCAGCACCTCGATCTCGACGAGCGCCGCGACCGGGCTCATGTCTCCGGCGGCGAGCCCCTCGCCCACGCGCTCGACGAGGTCGCGGACGCGCTCATCGGCGACGATCCGCTCGTGGCGCGCCACGTCGCCGTGGGCGTACTTCGACACCGCGGACTGCGAGATCCCGAGCGCGTCCGCGACCTCTCGCTGAGTGAACCCCCGCTCGCGGAGGTCCTCGGCGAGCATCGAGCGGACGGTGGGGAGAAACTCGTCGACGACGACCTCCTCGATGAACTTCACGGCGCGGCCCCTCCGTCGGCGTCCGCGTCGTCGCTATCGGCGTCCGCGTCGTCGCTATCGGCGTCCGCGTCGCCGTCGAACTCCGGATCGGAGCCGATCCGGGATGCCTGCGGGCCGTCCTGGTCCTGATACTTCGAGCCCCGCTCCGCACCGTACGGGCGGTCGGCGGGCGATTTCAGCTCGGTGAAGGTGAGCTGCGAGACGCGCATCCCCGGCGAGAGCGCGACGGGCGCGGTGCCGAGATTCGAGAGTTCGAGCGTGATCTGCCCGTGGTAGCCGGGGTCACACAGCCCCGCAGTCGCGTGCACGACGATCGCGAGGCGGCCGAGCGACGAGCGGCCCTCGACGTGGGCGACGAGGTCGTCGGGGATCTCGACGCGCTCCGTCGTCGTCCCGAGCACGAAGTCGCCCGGGTGGAGAATGAACTCCTCGCCCTCCGGCACCCGCGTCTCCGTGACGTACTCGCCGACCTCGTCGGCCTCGGTCGGGTGGATACAGGGGATGTTCGTGCGCTGGAACTCCAAGAAGCGCTCGCCGAGCCGCAGGTCGACGCTCGCAGGTTGGACCTGCTGGTCGACGTCTGCCAGCGGTTCGACCACGAGGTCCCCTTCCGCGAGGCGGTCGAGGATGTCCGCGTCCGACAGGATCATATCAGATTCGCGTACGCGGGTGGCTTAAAAACTCCCGAATGTGCCCGCCGAAGGGGACGCTCGTCGGCTCGGCCCCGTCGGCCGCTCACCGCCTCGGCTCGGCCGACCGTTCACTCGCGTTCGGTCTCGGTCTCCAGATCCGCATCTGTCCCGCTCTCCGCGTCGTCCGCCTCCGCTGCCGCGTCCGTCTCCTCCGCGGTCCGCCGTGTCTCCTTCCGGGCACGGTCCGCCGCGAGCTCCCGGTCGATGTCGTCTTCGACGTACCCCATCGACTCCACGGTGACGACGTTGCCGCCGCCGGGGTCGACGACCATCACCTCCTCGCCCTCCTCGATCGTCCCCTCGATCGAGCGCGCGGAGTAGTACGGGTTGAAGCCGCCGCCGGAGAGCTTCACTTCTCCGCCCGCGGCCGTTACCTGTTCGGTGACGGTGCCGGTCTTCCCCTTCAGCGAGCCGCTGTCGCTCGTCTGTTGTTGGCCCTTTCCGCCGTACAGGTCGAACTCGTGGTAGCCGTAGAAGGCGGCCGCACCGAAGACGAGCGTCAGCACGGCCATGATCACCGTGAGCACCGCGCCGGCGACGCCGAGCGACGCCAACAGCAGGCCGCCGAGCCCCGCTCCGATCAGCGCGATACCGACGACGATGAAGTTCGCGCCCGGAGCCAGCGCCTCCGCCATCGAGAGCAGCAACCCGGCCGTCAACAGCAGGAGGGGAAGCGTCTCGGGAGCCAGCAGCCCGGACTGCAGGAGCACGTCCATATCCGGAGGTACGGCCGCGTGGTGATAAGTTGTGGTGCGTGCGACCGCGTCGCAGTCCCGATTCCGGGCGTTGGGCGGCGGTGTCAGGACCCGAACGGCGTACGGCGACGGCTAGAACCCGAACAGCAGCACGCCGACGGTGAGCGCGACACCGAGCGCGACGAAAACGGCGTGTTCGGCGTCGATCGACCCGGGCTCGATCGGCTCGGCCTCGGGGGTGTGCGTGTCCTCGACGACGCCGTCCGGACCGACGTCGTCGACGGCGAACCGCCACTGGCTCTCGTCGGTGGCGTCGCCGTCGGCGCTCCGGGTCTCGTTCGCCCGGCTTCGCGTGTCGCCGTCGGCGTCGTCCTCGCGGCTCATACCCGACGGTACGCGGTTCGGCGGTAAATGGCTGGCGGGAGGTCGTCGGCGAAACGGTGCAGCGTCGGCCCGGTCTCGTTATCGGCGCTGTGCCGCCGCGATCACGTCGCCGTCGTACACGATCCCTCGCTCGCCGTCGACGGTCACCACGGTGCCGTCGGCCACGTGTTCCGGGAGCGACGCGCCCGACACCATCGGCACGCCGAGTTCGCGGGCGACGACCGCCGGGTAGCCGGTCATTCCCTCCCGAGCGTCGATGATCCCGGCGATAGCGTCGAGGTCGCCGTCGAACTCGCCCTCGAACCCCGGTCCGAGCGCCACGACGGACCCCAGCGGGATCTCGCTCAGGTCCCCATCGCTGGTGCGGTGCACCGGGGCGGCGACGCGTCCGGCGGCGACCGCTTTCCCCGTCACGAGCGTCTCGGCGGCCACGTGGACCTTGAGCGTGTTCGTCGTGTTCGTCCCCTCGAACTCGGTTAACATACCGGAGAGCACGACGAGCGTGTCGCCCGAGGCCGCTCCGCCCGTGTCGAGCGCGGCGTCGACCGCGTTGTCGAGGATCGTCTCCATGTCGTGTGCGTACTCGGTGAGCACCGGCTGTACGCCCCACGAGAGCGCGAGCTGTCGGCGGACCCGGTCGCTCGGCGTCGTCGCGACGACGGGGACGCCCGGCCGGAACATCGCGGTCTTGCGGGCTGTGTATCCGGACTCGGACACCGCGACGACCGTCGACGCGCCGATGTCGCGGGCGAGGTAGCGAGCCGACCGCGCGAGCGCTTCGGTGCGCGACCCCTCGGCCGCGGCCGGGACGCGCTGTTCGCGCGTCTCCGCGTACTCGTCGCTGGACTCGACCTGCCGGACGATCCGGTCCATCGTCTCCACCACGTTGACGGGGTCCTCGCCGATGGCGGTCTCGCCTGACAGCATCACCGCGTCGGTTCCATCGAGAACCGCGTTGGCGACGTCGGAGGCCTCGGCGCGCGTCGGGCGGCGGGAGCTGACCATCGAGTCGAGCATCTCCGTCGCCGTGATGACGGGGACGCCGGCGTTGACGCACTTCCGGATGATCCGCTTCTGGATCACGGGCACGTCTTCGAGCGGGCACTCGACGCCGAGGTCGCCGCGCGCGACCATCACGCCGTCGGCGGCGTCGACGATCTCGTCGAGGTTCTCGACGGCGCCCGCGCGCTCGATCTTCGCGATGATCGGGATGTCCTCGCCGCCGCGCGCCTCCAGCTCGTCGGCGATCCGGTAGACGTCCTCCCCGTCGCGGACGAAGGAGGCCGCGACGAAGTCGGCGTTCGCCCGCGCGGCGAGGTCGAGTTCGGCCTCGTCTTCCGGCGTGATGAGGTCGACGTCGATGGCGACGCCCGGGAGGTTCACGCCCTTCCGCGAGCCGAGCGTTCCGCCCGACACGACGCTCGCGACGACCGACTCGCCGTCGACGCGCTCGACGCGACACTCGATCCGGCCGTCGTCGAGGAGCACGGTGTCGCCCGGTCCCGCCGCGGCGATCGAGTGGGTGAGGCCGACGCGATCCGGCGTGGCGTCGTCGCCCTCGACGAAGGTCACCACGGAGCCCTCGGCGATCGCGATCGGTTCGTCGATCTCGGCGGTTCTGACCTCCGGACCCTTCAGGTCGACCATCACCGCGAGGGGGTCCTCGATTGCCTCGTCGACCGCGCGGGCCCGATCGATGACTTTCTCGCGGTGCGCCGTCGTCCCGTGGCTGGCGTTGAGTCGGACGACGGACATCCCCGCCGCCGCGAGGTCGTGGATCGTGTCCCGGTCGTCCGACGCGGGACCGATCGTACAGACGATCTTAGCGTTTCGCATACCGCCGAATTCGGCGGACGGGTGCAAAAAGGGACACGGTTGAGTCGGCCACGAGTGAATGTTCGTGAGGGTTCTGCGCACACCGCTGTCGAGGCTCAGACCGGCGTCCCCGTCGAAACGCCGAGCGCGAGGGCGAGCGCGACGACGCCGACCCCGAAGAACAGCCGGTTCGCCCACGGATCCTTTGCTGGGGTCAGATTCAGCGTCACGTGCGCCTCGGACACCGGACGGAGCGGTCGGATCCCCATCGGAGTGATCGCGTCGCCAGCGAGGTGCGAACAGACGCTGGTGAACGCGACACCGCCGACGAACAGCGGGATCACGGGGAAGAGAGGGGTCACACCGCCCGCCATCGGACCGTCGACCGTCACGCCGCCTGCGAAGACCGTCAGCACCGCCGCCGTCGTTGTCGCGACCGCGATGGCGACGCCGACCGCGAACGCGACGGTGTGGGTGGGCCCCCGGTGCGGGATCGGGAACCAGTGGTCCGCGTCGGGGAGCGTCGCGAACGCGACGGCGACGGCGGCGCCGAGGACCGCCAACTCGGGCTCGCCGGCGGCTCGGACCACCGCCGCGATCGGCGCGTACGCGAGGAGGGCGATACCGACGTGCCCCCGCCAGTACATGCCCGACCTTCCGACGACGGCGATAATAAGCGCGTCGGCGGCGGGTCGCAGCGCGTCTCCGGCGGCGAATCGGCGACGGTTCTCCCGACTCAGTCGTCCGCGGGGGCGGGCGCGCCGCCCGTCGAGAGCAGTACGTCGGGAGCGTCCACCTCGAGCTCGTCCAGCGCGGCCTGTGCGGCGCGCTTCCCGGAGACGAGCATCGCGCCGAACGTCGGACCCATCCGGGGGAGACCGTGGGCGGTCGCGACCGCCATCCCGGAGGCGACCAGCCCGTCGTGGACGACGCCGGTGTGCTCGACGACCGCGTCCTCGCTCTCGCCGACCCACATCGAGTCGTGGCCGGGCGAGTCGTGGCCGGGCGCGCCGTACTGGTCGTCGCCGGTCTGGTCCATCCCGGTGTTGTGCTCCTTCGCGTGCTCGATCCCGGGCGCCGACAGGACGCCCCGCTCGTCGAGCTTGCTGATCGCGACCGCGTCGTGACCGGTCGCGTCGATCACGAGGTCGGACTCCACCGCGATCGGGTCCACGCAGGTGATCTCTCTCGGGAGCGCGTGGACCGGGGTCCAGTTCATCACGATCCCCCCGACGCGGTGGTCCTCGCGAACGACGAGGTCGGTGAACTCGGTCATGTTCTGGACGCGCGCGCCGGCGTCGCAGGCGGCCTTTATGAGTCCCGAGCACGCTTCAGGCCCGACGGCCGTGTAGAGCCCGTCGACGTCCTCCACCGGCTCGTAGTCGACGTCGAGGTCGTCGAGGATCTCCTGGGCCGGGTCTCGAACCGTAACGGTGTTCATCAGGAAGCCGCCCAGCCAGAACCCGCCGCCGAGGTAGTTGTTCTTCTCGACTATCATCACCTTCACGCCCCGCTCGGCCAGCTCCTTCGCGGCCATCAACCCGGAGGGGCCGCCGCCGAGGACGATCACGTCCGACTCGGTGAACTCGAGGAACCCGTCGGTCCACTCGTTCCCGATGGCCTTCGTCACGTCGGTCTCGCTCACGTCGCTGAAGCCGTTGAACCCGTGCATACAACTTAGTAATATTACTGAGTTGTGAAAGGCGTTGCGGTCGACCGCGAGACTTGCTCCGAGATCGGCGCGAACGGGGTGGTCACTCGACGAGGGTGACGCCCCCGACTCGTAGCCTTTTTACCCACGCTGGCGGTAGACGGATGTACTATGGCTGAGGACAAGGCACGAAGCACCGGTAGCGCGGGCCGATTCGGCGCACGCTACGGGCGGGTCTCCCGCAAGCGGGTCCAGGACATCGAAGAGGAAATGCGCAACGCGACCGTCGACGGCGACGACGTCAAGCGCGTTGGCACCGGCATCTGGGTCAACGAGGAAACGGGAGAGACGTTCACGGGCGGCGCGTACCGCCCCGAAACGCCCGGCGGCCGCACCGTCCGCCGTTCCATCCGCGCCGCGCTCGCCGACGAGGAATAGGACGATGAGTTACAAGTGCTCCCGCTGTAAGCGCGACGTCACCCTCGACGAGTACGGCGGCGTGCGCTGCCCGTACTGCGGCCACCGCGTCCTCCTGAAAGAGCGCGGCGGCGGCATGAAAGAAGTCGACGTCGAGTAGGCGTTTCCCCGACCGTGACGGGACCTCGCCCACACGAGACCGTGCTTTCGTTTCGGTACCCCTCCCAGCGGCGCGCCCGGCTCGTCGGCGACGCCCTCGCTCCCGAAGTCGGCGAGATCGACGACGCTCGGTCCGCCGCGACGGTCTCCCGCGACGGCGACGCGGTCTGCGTCCGAGTCGTCGCCGACGACCTCGTCGCGCTCCGCGCCGGCGTCAACAGCTGGTCGCGGCTCGTCGAGGTGGCGGAGCGCGTCACCGCGGGACGCTGACGCGGTACTCAGGCCCTCGTCGACGGTCGGCGTCCGCGGACTCGCCGAGCTCGTCCACTGCCCTTCACGCCCTCGTGATCGGCCCTCATGATCGCATCGCAAACCCCCTATACCTCCTTCTCAGTGGGCTCTCTCTGCTGTATCCGTCATCGATAGAGAAGTCGGGGGTTTTTCTGTTCGGGTCGCCTCGTATCGTTCATGCAAGGGAACATGCCGCCCGAGGCACAAGAGAAGATCGAGGAACTGCAGGAGCTTCAGGAGACCGCACAGCAGGTCGCCGAGCAGAAGGAGCAGGCCCAGACCGCGCTCAACGAGTCGAAGACGGCGCTCAAGGCCTTAGAGGACGTCGACGAGGACGCCGGAATGTACCGCGAGATCGGCGAAGTGCTCGTGGAGACGGACTACGAGTCCGCCTACGACGACCTCGAAAACAAGGTCGACTCGCTGGAAGTTCGCGCCGAGCAGCTCCAGAAACAGGAGGAGCGCGTCGAAGAGCAGTTCGACGAGCTGCAGTCCGAGCTCCAGCAGATGCTGCAGGGCGGCGCGGGCGGCGCCCCGGCCGGCCCCGGTGGCCCGGGCGCAGGCGGCGCGTAAGCCAGACCGATGAGCGACGAGGCGGGCGACGACGCCACTGACGGCCCCTCCGACGACCCGGCTGACGGCCCCAGCGACGAGGAGGTCGTTCAGACCGCTGCGGAGGCGGCCGAAGGCGTCGTTTTCGCCCACTACGACCAGTCCGCGGTGACGGACCTCGACGTCACGGTCACGTTCGAGGACGGCGTTCTCGACGTCGATGTCTACCTGAACGCACCGGACGATCCGGACCCAGACGCGGTCGCCCGCGAGGCGGCGGAGACCGCCGGCGAGGCGGTCGACGAGCTGTTCGCCGCGTAGCCGACCGCGACGGCGTCGCGTCGGCGCCTCACGTTTCTGTGGCACGCCTCCCCCCGATCGAGCGACGGCTCCGGTCGCTATTCACCGATCGTTCCGCTCGAGAGCCCGTGACACTCCGATATTCGGACCTCCGGTACGTTTTAATATGATCTTTGAGTATAGATAGCGTATGTCATCCAGCTACGGCGGCACGTCGGCGTTCGACAGGCTGCGCGAGCGGCTCGCTGGACGTCCACACGCCTGTGAGGAGTGCGGATTCGTCGAGGAAACGGGATCTTGGGAGGCGGCCACGTCGGGGGCGACCGTCGAGTACCGACGAGCGTGTCCGAGCTGCGGAACCGAGCACGTCCAGCGATATCGACTCTGAACGCCGACGGTGGAGACCGATACCGTTTCGGGACCGACGGTCGGTGGGCCCGCGACTTCTCACGTCCTAGTTTCCCGCTAACCGTTAACACCTCCCGGTTCGTTGATCGCGCCGTCATGTACGAAGCGATCCTCTGCCCGACCGACGGAAGCGACGGAAGCGCCGCGGCCGTCGAACACGCCTGCTACCTCGCCGACCTGGCGGACGCGCGGATCCACGCGCTGTTCGTCGTCGACGAGATGGTCGCGGGCGCCGACGAGTGGGACATGGTGGTGGAACGGGAGGAGGAACGCGGAGAACGGGCCGTTGAGGCGGTCGCCGCGGCGGCGGCCGATCGGGGGATCCCCGTCGAGAAGCACCTCCGTCGCGGGCGGCCACACGAGGAGATTCTCGACGCGATCGACGCACACGACGCGGATCTAATCGTGATGGGAACGAACGGCCGCACCGGGCTCGGACGCTTCCTCGCCGCGGGGTCGGTGGCCGAGCGCGTCGTTCGACACAGCGAGGTACCGGTGTTGACGGCGCGGCTGCGGAAGTAACTGGGGGCGAACGACGGCCGCGGTGGCGGATGCGAAGACTACGCGGACTCGCAGATCGAGACGAAGTTCTCGAACACCTCGTCGCCGCGCTCCGTATGGGCGACCTCCGGATGCCACTGGACCCCGTACAGGTCGGCCTCGGTGTTCGACATCGCCTCGATGCCACAGACGTCGGAGGTGGCGGTGTGGGTGAACCCGTCGGGCAGCTCCTTCACCTCGTCCGCGTGGGAGGCCCAGACGCGCGTCGTGGGGGCGAGCGAGCCGACGAGCGGGTCCGCGTCGTCGACGATCTCCACGTCGACGTCGGCGTATCCGCCGTAGTCGCCGCCGCCGACCGTCCCGCCGCGTTCGAGCGCGATGAGCTGCATCCCGAGACAGATGCCGAAGACGGGGACGTCGAGGTCGAGGTACTCGGGGGCGTTCCCCACGCGGTCCATGTCCGGTCCGCCGGAGAGGACGATCCCGTCGGCGTCGATCTCGTCGGTCGGGGTATCCGCTGAGAGGATTTCGGTGTCGACGCCGATGTCGCGGAGCGCGCGCTGCTCCAGATGCGTGAACTGGCCGTGGAGGTCGATGACGACGATCCGGGTCATGCGTTCGATTGACGGCTCTCGCACAAAAACGGCTCGGAACGAAACGCAGTATCGTGGTTATTTCAGGGAGTATATCGGAAGGTGTGATCCACGGTTATGGATCGATCAGAGGTCGAGCGGGCCGCTCTTGAGGAACTCCCGAAGCAGGACCGTCGCGTACGACCCGCTCGGGAGCGCGAACGAGAACCGCGGGTCCCCGTCTTCGAACGCCACGCCGAGATCGGTCCGCAGCGAGATCGCCCGGCGGGTCCCCGACGACTCGAACTCGTCGGGGAGGTCGAAGTCGGTGGGCTCGATCCCGGCGGCGTCGAGGACCGCTTGTTCGACGTCTCCGGGTTCGCCGCCGCCGAGCTCAGTCTCGGTGCCGACGAGCGGCGCGGTGACGAAGGCTCGTCCGCGCTCGCAGTGGCGGGTGACGACGGAGACCCGGTCATCGTCGACCCGCTGGAGTCGGTCGGTGTCGGGCGCGTACAGCTCAGTCGGGGCGTCGCCGTCGGCGAAACAGACCACGTCACCGGCGACGGGGCGGTCGAACGGGAGCCCGCGGCGCAGGCGCTCGCTCAGGATCCGGTTGAACAGGAACGACTGCGCCGCGTTGACGAACAGCCGCTGGAGATTCGAGGGGACGGCCTCCAGCGCGTGCCACCAGTCCTCGTGGTCGCGGGGAGCGTTCGGGTCCGTTCCCCTGTCCGCGAGCCGGTGGACCATCGACCGCTCGAACCGGAGCTTTCCGGGGATCGCGTCGAGGCAGGCGGCCCAGTCGCCGTCGCCTGTTCCGTCGGCAGACGTGTCACCCGGTCCGCCGACTTCCGGGCCCCCGCCCGCGGCGGTCTCGGAGGCGTCGTCGACCCCGAACGCGTCGTCGACCCGGTGGCGTGCGGCCTGCGTGTCGTCGGGTTCGGTCTCGGCGGGGTTGCCGGCGTACAGCCGGACCGCCTCGCGCGGGTCGTTCCGGGCGATCGCCAGCCCGACGACGTGTGTGACGGGCCGCCGGCTCCCGAAGCGCTGCTGGCCGAAGTAGTTCGGGACGCCCACCGTCGCGTCTGTGAGGACCGGGTTCCCGTCGTCCGCGTCAGTGCTGTCGATTTCCCTCAGACCCCCGCCAGCAAACGCCCGCAAGTCGTCCACCACGTCGGCGACGCGTTCGGGCGCTCCGTCGACCGCGTCGCTGACGCGGATCTCGAAGGCGTTGCCGGCGAGGTCGCCGAACGAGAGCCCGCGACCCGCCCGCCCCAGCGGCTCGATCTCGGCGCCGCGAATCGCGGGCAGGTCCGCGGGGCCGACCTCGCGGAGGGTGAACAGCTGCGTCGTGACCGCTCGCTTGTCCTTCGTTCCCGCCCAGGAGACGCGTTCACGGCTGATCCCGAGTGCGTCGGATATCCGCCGCGCGAAGTCGTTCGTGTCCCAGTTGCGGAGCGTGACGCGGACGACGAGCTCGGGGTAGCTTCCCCGGTCGGCGTCGAGCGATTCCGGCTCGAACGCCTCCAGCTCGCGTACGTGAAAGTCCTCGGGCGACTCGCGAAGCCGACCGCCGATCCCGTCGGCGTCGCTGACGTAGTACGCCATGCCCACGGCGCGCTCGATCGGATGTGCCTCGCGAAGCGACGCGTGGGGAGACGAGTCGTCGGTCGCCATCAGTACAGTGATAGATCCCCGGTCACGCGGTCGACGCTCTCGTCGCGAGCGGGCCCCACCGCGAGCGTGGTGACGGTCCCCGGTTCGAGTTGCGTGTGACCGGCGTCGCGGACGATCGCGTAGGGGAGCCCCTCTTTGTCGGCCTTATCCGCCAGTTCGAACAGCTGCTGTTCCGACTCTCCCTTCAGCACGACCTTCTTCTGTCCCTCGCCCTGCCACTTCTTCCGAGCGCGCCGTCCCGCGTCTTGGTACGCCGACAGCGACGCGTGTGCGACCTGCGCGGCGAGTTTCCCCTCGCCCATACCGATGTCCGTCCGGGCGACGATGGCCTGTTTCATACCCTGCCACACCGCCGCCGCGGGTTTATCTCTGTTCTCTCGTGTCGACTGGCCGGGCTGATCGCGTGGTCACGGACCGCTACCGTCCGAACAGCCGATTCAGCACCGTCTGCTGAATGAACCCGGCCCGCTGTTCGTCCGGCGGCTGCACCATCACTGCGGTGCAGTCGACGCTGTCGACGAGACGATCGCCGGGACGCCCGAACACCGCGCCGCGAACGCCGCGGCGCTCGGTGGTCGTGACGAGCAGGTCCGCGCCGTTCGCGAACCAGGCGAGGCCCTCGACGCGGTCGTCGCTCCTGATGATCCGGGAGTCGGCCGTCACGGTCAAGACGCGACGCAGTTCGTCGTGGTACTCTTGGACCACCCGCTCGCGCTCGTCCGGGGCGCTTTCCGGAATCGCCTGCAACAGCGTCAGCGTCGCGCCGGTCTCCTCGGCGATGGCGTCGGCAACGAGGAGCTTCGCCGGGTCGTAGGTCCCGCTGTTGGTCGCCACCGCGATCTCGTCGGCACCGTCGAAGCCGCGGTCCTCGACGAGCAACACGCCACAGGCGGCGTTCTTGAGGACGTACTCGTTGAGCCCTTCGCCGTACAGTTCGTGAAGCTCTTCGACGCGCCGTTCGAGGACCACGAAATCCTGCTCCTCGTAGGCCGCGTATTCGACGATCGCTTCGCCCGCGTCTTCCGTGGTCACGGTACGGAAGTTCACGAGCGGACCCTCGTTCTCGTCGAGATCCCTGTTGGCGGGACGAGCGCCGCCGTCGGTCGATTCACGGCTCGGTAGCCGCGGAAGCGACGCCGCTTCGACGGCCCACTCAGGTGTCCGGTCACGCGTCGCGGTCGGACCGCTGCCCGTGAACGCCCGGCTCGGAACCTCGTTGAACGTCCCGACGGTGACCGCCCCGTGACGCAGGTTCGAGAGGTCCATGCCGATCCGGAGCATGTCGACCCGAGACCGGGGCGACGTGTCGTCGGTGAGCGCGACGAGGGTGTCGTACGTCTGATCCGCTTCGAAGAGCGCTTTCGTCCGCTCGAGCGCGGCCCCGCCGACGTTCCGTCGGGCCGAGGTCCGCGCGGCCCCCTCCCGGTCCGTGCGCGGGCGGACGTAGAGGTAGAAGTAGGCGATCGAGACGGCGGTGATCAGTCCGGCCCCGAGGAACGGCACGGTGCCGACCTGCGTGAGCACGACCAGTCCGCTCGCCATCCCGAACAGCTGCATCCACGGGTACAGCGGCGACGTGAACTCGGGGTCGTAGTTATCTATCGCACCCTCGCGGAACCCGATCAGCGCGAGGTTCACGAGGATGAAGACGAGGATCTGGAAGGCGCTCCCGAACTTCGCGACTTGGTCGATCGGGAGGAAGACGATCATCAACACGATGATCGCGCCCGACACCGAGATGGAGAGAACGGGGGTGTTGAACCGTTCGCTGACCGTCTCGAACGCCGGCGGCGCGAGCCCGTCGCGAGCCATCGCGAAGGGGAACCGTGAGGCGGAGAGGAGCCCGGCGTTCGCGGTCGACGCGAGCGCGAGGAGGGCCGCTCCCACGACGGCCGCCGTCCCGATCGTCCCGAGCGCCTGCTCGGCGGCGAGTCCCATGATCGGCCCCTCGCCGTCCGCTTGCAGTTGTCCGGCCTCGACGGCCGCCTCGACGTCGACGATGCCGATCGCGACGTACACGACGGCGACGTACAGCGCGGTCGTCAACACCAGCGAGCCGATCATCGCCCGGGGAATCGTCGTGCCCGGGTCCTTCACCTCCTCCGCGACCGCGGCGATCTTGATCACTCCGGCGTACGAGATGAACACGAGCGCGGTCGCCGCGAGCAGTCCGCTGCTGCCGAAGTCGAACGCGCCGGCCGTCTGTTCGGGCACGATGTCGGGGACGCCGCCGCCGACGAACCAGGCGAGTACGACGATCATCACGCCGACAATGCCGAACTGCAGGCTCCCCGCGCTCTTCGTACTCACGACGTTGATCGCGGTGAAGAAGACCGCGAGCCCAACCGCGAGGGGGAGAATGTACTCCGCGATTCCCGGTGCGATGAAGATGAGATACGGGACGCCGCCGACGAGCGCCAGCGCGCCTTTAAACGACAGCATGAACCAGTTCCCGACGCCCGCGATAGTGCCTAAAAGCGGTCCCATCCCTCGCTCGACGTACACGTACGATCCGCCGTCTTCGGGCATCGCCGTCGCCATCTCCGAGGCGCTAAACGCCGCCGGCAGGATGAGTACGCCGGCGATGAGGAATGCCAAGACGACGGCTGGTCCGCCGACCTCGACGAAGGCGACGCCGGGAAGGATAAACACGCCCGATCCGACCATCGCGCCGATCGCGATAGCCATGGTCGAAAACAGTCCGAGGTCTCGTTTGAGTCCAGTTGGCACGTATGGGATCCCTCAGTTGGACGAGTTACACTGAGGCCCGATCTACTTTAAGCGGAACCTGCACCAATGTTAAATCGGCGCCCGACCGTTGCACCGGCCCGATCGATGAGTCGCCGATCGACCGGCGAGCACGCGCGCGCGCCGATCGGCGAGCACGCGGTTTCAGTCGTGCGGGTGGACGCGCTTGATCGCCTTCTCGACGGCTTTGTTATCGCCGAGCAGCGTGACGCGGTCGCCGGGCTCCAACACGGTGTCGCCGTGCGGCACGAACGTCTCGTCCTCGCGGCCGACGACCGCGATCAGGACGCCGCCCGGTAGCTTGGCGCCGAGTTCCTTGATCGTCTTCCCGGCGAACGTCTCGGCGGTGATCGTCACCTCTTGGGCGTCGTGACCCTCGCCGAGTTGGTTCATCCAGTGGCTCAGCGTCGGACGTTCGATCTCGTTGTCGATCGACCACGCCATCGCGGACGAGACGTCGATGGCGCGGACGTCGAGCGTCTCGAACGCGTCGACGTTGTCCGGGTCGTTCACGCGGGCGATGACGGTCTCGATACCGAACTTCGAGGTCGCGAGCTGTGAGATCAGCAGGTTCGCGTCGTCATCGGGCGTCGCCGCGATGAGCATCTTTGCGTTCTCGGCGCCGTTCTTGGCGAGTGCGTTCGCGTCGGTTCCGTCGCCGACGACCGCCTGTAGCTCCTCGCCCTGTAACGCCTCGACTGCCTCCGGATCGCGGTCGAGGATCACGACGTTTTCGCCTCTGTTCTCCAGTCGTTTGGCGAGCGTCCGACCGACCCGGCCGCCGCCGACGATGATCGTTTTCATTGGTTGTACATCGAAGAAATCAGCGATCTGTCTCGCGAGCCCGGCCTGTAACACCACGGTGATGAATATCACGAGGAAGACCGTCCCGGAGAGCGTCTGTGCGGCGTCGAACTGTCCGGCGTCTTGCAGTTGGATGGCGAACAGCGTCGCGACCGACGCCGGGATGATCCCGCGGGGACCGACCATGCTCAGGAAGAGCCGCTCGTTCCGCGTGAACGCCGACTCGCGGGCGAACAGGAACATCACGAGCGGTCGGATCACGAGCGTCACGACGACGACGACGCCGATTCCACCGATTCCGAGCCCTAACACGGTGTTGAAGTCGATAAGCGCGGCCAGCGAGATGAAGATGAACGCCAGCGCGATGAGCGTCAGGTCGCGGCCGAAGTTCTCCACCTCTTCGCGATGCGGGAAGTCGTCGATGTTGCCGAGCAGGATGCCGGCGGCGGCCGCCGCTGCGACGCCCGTCTCCGGAGAGATCGACTCCGCGAGCCCGTACGCGATGAACGCCCCGCCGAGCGTGACCAGTCTGACGGTTCGCTTCGCGTCCGCACCGGGCGCGTCGAGTTTTATCAGGGTCAGGTAGACGACCGACGCGACCACCATTCCGACGCCGACCCCGGCGACGATCCGCGTCAGGAACCCCGACGGGATCGCGGCCGCCTCGTCCGAGAGCACGACCGTCTCGAACACGACGATAGCGAGTACGGCCGCCGTCACGTCGTTGAAGATACCCTCGGCTTCCAGCGTCGACGCCACGTGTTCCCTGACGTTGACCACCTCGAGAATTGGAGTGATAACGGTCGGACCGGTCGCGATCAGCAGCGCCCCGATGAGCAGGGCGATGCCCCAGTCGTCCGCGACGAAGAACCGGACTGCGGTCGCGGTTCCGAGGAACATGATCAACGCACCGAGCGTGACGACGCCCGTGATCGTACGCGGCGCGTCAGCCAGCCGCTCCTGACGGAGGTTGAACGCCCCGTCGAACACGATGATCGCGACGGAGAGGCCGACGACGGTCGTCAACCCGTCGCCGAACGTCTCGGCGGTGATGAAGCCCAGCCCTTCGGGACCGAGCAGCACGCCGACGACGATGAGGAACAAAACGCTCGGGACACGCAGCCGCGACGAGATCACCTGAAGCGCGATCCCGATGCCGAGGATCGCTGTAATAATCGGCAGTGTTCCACTCACGGTACACAACTGTACACTATCGATGTACTAAAGCGCTACTACTGTCCAGTATGGTGCGCCTTCGCGTCGCACGCGTAACCCCCGCCGTCGGTCGCGATTGTGTCGCCGTCCGGCGGGAGACCTAAGCGTTCGTCCGTCCAAAACGGCGTATGTCGATCCTCGGACGATACTTGGAGTGGTTCGGCGAACAGGGCACAGGGGTCCAGGTCGGATCGACCGTCGGTCTGTTCGCCCTGCTCTTCGTTCTCGGCCTGTACACGGCGGGTATCGCGCCCGGAATCGTCTTCGTCGTGGTGCTCGTCGACCACTGGTACCGCGGGCTCGACGAGGGAGATGCGGACGACGGCGCGTGAGCCCTCTCTGCTGACCCGACCCTTCTGCCGGGAGTGCAGGCGCTCACGGTGAGAGGCACTACGGAGCGTGAAAAAACGAAAAGCGGTCCGCGACGCGGTCGTCAGTCGTCGTCGGCCGGGGCCGCGCGGCTGCCAGCCGGACCGAGGCCGGGCGCCATACTCGCGACCGTGCTCTCGTTGTTGACGACCCAGTTCAGCAGGAGGAACGCGAAGATGTACTTCGCGACGATGTCGAGGCCGCTGTAGGCCCACGACGTGACGGCGACGTCGAGCACCGCGATCCCCTCGGCGCCGAGCGCCCAGAAGATCGGGTAGCCGAGCCAGAGGACGACGGTGAGGATCTTCAGGGTGTTGAAGATCTCGGCCGTGCCGGCGACCTCGGCGTCCTGTGCCCACTCGACGAGCAGGATGTAGAGGACGACGATGAAGAACGCGCAGCTGATGACGTACCAGAACCAGCGGAGCGCGTGGGAAGACACGGTCAGTGCGGCCGCGAGGCCGGTGATACACATACCGATGTCAGTCACGATGGCCGTGAAGATCTTCGTCATGTTCGAGCCCGCGAGGAGCCCGAGCGCGAGCAGGATCATCGGCGTCGACAGCGCCCACGTGAGGTAGCGACCCCACATCGTGAGTACCTCTTCGCCCGCCAACGCGTGTCCTGGAGGCATCTCCAGGAAGCTGATTGTAAGCCCCGAGGCGAGTCCCAGGTAGCTGGAAATCGACACCAGCGGGATCATCAGGGTGGCCACGAAGATCAGCTGGGACCGCGGGTCCTCCACCTTCCGTCCCATGAACACGAACAGGAGGATCGATAGTCCCGCGAGGGCGATGTTGGCCCAGAACGAAGCGTTCAGGAGCGTGTTGTCTTGAACCGCCTGATACACTTCCGCTTGGGTCATTTCGAGCGGGATGACCCCTTGCACCAGTAGGTCGGCTGCTGCTGTTTCTATCATGCGACATTCCAGTGTATGCGACACGCGGAGTAAACAGCTCAACCTAACGAGTATGGCTCTCCCGTCGATCGGCGGTTTCGGGCGGAACCGATCGTGACGAATTCCGCCGCCGAAAACGAAGCCACTGTCAGTAGCCGCTGACGGGCCGCCGAAGCGTCACGTCAGCGGTCGAAGAACGGAATGCGGTCGAGCCGCCCGCCGGAGACGTCCTCGCTGATCGCCTCCGCGCACTGCTCGCCGCTCAACAGACACATCGGCATCCCGATGCCGGGGTTGCTGCTGCCGCCGACGTAGTAGAGTCGACCTATCCCGCGGACCCGGGGACCGGGTCGCAGGGGGCCGGTCTGCCGGACCGTGTGCGCGAGCCCGAGCGCGCTCCCGCCCGGCTGGTCGAAGCGCTCCGCGAACTCGGAGACGCACGCCGACTCCTCGACGGCGATCCGCCCGCGGAGATCGACGCCGGTGTACGACGCGATCGCGTCGAGCACCCGCTCTCTGAACGCGGCCCGCTGCTCGGGCGGATCGTCGAGTCCCGGCGCGAGCGGCACGAGCGCGACGACCGTCTCGTGACCCTCCGGCGCGGCGGTCGGGTCCGTCTGTGAGGGGACGTTGACGTACACGGTCGGATTCTCGGGCCACGCCGGCGTCTCGAAGATCGCGTCGAAGTGCGGCTGCCAGTCGGTAGGCAGCGCGAGCGTGTGGTGTGCGAGCGGGTCGACGTCGCCCTCGACGCCGAGGTACAGCAGGTACGCCGACGGACCGTACGTGCGGCGGTCCCAGTAGTCGCCGAGACGAGTGACTGCGCCCGACGGGAGCAGTTCCCGCTCGACGTGCTCCGGCGGGGCGTTACACACCACCCTGTCGTGGACGTATCGGTCTCCCCCGAGCTCGACCGCTACGCCGTCCTCGACCGGTTCGATCGCCGTCACCTCGACGCCGGTGTGTACGTCCGCGCCCTGATCCGTTGCGACCGTCTCGATCGCCTCGATCACCTCGTAGATCCCGCCCTGCGGGTAGTAGACGCCGAGCTCGAAGTCGACGTGGCTCATCAGCCGGTACAGCGCCGGCGTGTCATACGGCGATCCGCCGAGGAAGACGAGCGTGTACTGCAGGAGCTGTCGGAGCTTCGGGTGGTCGACGTACGACCCGACGTGCTCGTCCAGCGTGTCGAGCAGGTTCAGTTTTCGGCCCCCGGCGATGACGTCCGTCGAGACGTAGTCTCGGAGCCGCGAGCGCCCCGGGAGCACGAACCGACTCATCCCGACCTCGTAGGCCGTTTCCGCGTCGTCGAGGTATCGCTCAAACGCCTCCCCGGCGCCCGCCTCGTACGACTCGAAGACGTCCGCGGCCGCGGTTGGGTCCGCGGGGATGTCGACCCGGTCGCCGTCGTCCCAGAACGCTCGGTAGTGCGGGTCGAGCCGCTCCAGCTCGTAGAAGTCGTCGGGGCCGCGATCGAACGTCTCGAAGAAGCGCTCGAACACGTCGGGCATGAGGTACCACGAGGGGCCGGTGTCGAACCGGAAGCCGTCGCGCTCTATGCGCCCGGCGACGCCGCCGACCTGCGCCGCGCGCTCGTACAGCGTCACCTCCGCGCCGGCGTTCGCGAGGTGTGCGGCCGCGGAGAGCCCGCCGACCCCACCGCCGACGATACCGACGGACTGCTCCTCAAGCACGCGTTCGCTCATTGTCGGACTAATGAACGCGACCCGGGAGAGTTGTGTCCGTCCCACGACGGGATTTTATAAACATCCGTCACCGCGCGGCAGCTGCAGCCGTCAGATCGGGGCGGAACGTACTGGTTCGGGTTCGCGCTTTTTGTGGTCCATCTGTATGATGTACGTATGGCACGACGGTCGCGTTCGGCTCCGTCATCGACGGACGACCCGGTCGACCCGACAAGGGAGGGTCCGCCGAACGCGGACGAAACGCAGTCGCCGGATCAGCGCCGCGGCGTCCGCGCTCGCCTCGCGATTCGCGACCCGCCGACCGCTCCCGTCGCAGACGCGCTCCCGGACGGAGTCGTCGCGACCGACGTCGAGCGGATCCGCGTCGACGACACGATCGTCTCGGAGTTCCGTACGACTCGTCCCATCGACGGCGACCCCGTGTTCGCGGCGGACGGCGAGTACGTGTACCGCATTCGCACGCCGACCGCCGACGGGGAGTACCCGTGTCGCGCAGTCGAGTCGCTCGGCCATCCCGTCTCCGACGTGACGGTACGGACGAACCCCGACCGGATTCTGGTCTCGCTGTCGCTCCCCACGGTCGAACCGATCGGTGGAATCGTCGACGCGATCGAGTCCGCGGGCGGCTCCGTCACGCTCGAACGCCTCACTCGCTCAGGGGGGTCCGAGACCGGGGATCCGGTCGTCGTCGACCGCGATCGACTCACCGACCGCCAGCGCGAGGTCGTGCGCACCGCCCACCGGCTCGGGTACTTCGAGTATCCACGGGAGGCGGACGCCGCGGAGGTCGCCGCGACCATCGGCATCGCTCGCTCGACGTTCGCCGAACACCTCGCGGCGGCCCAGAAACGGGTGTTCGACGCGCTCGTCGATCCCTGAGTGACGGGACACCGTCGGAAGCGCGCCCGATTCTCGGTCCATGGGGTGAACCGCGATATTCAAACGACCGAGGCCCTCAGTACCACCATGCACCGCAGACGGTTCCTCGAACGCGCGGGCGTCGCCGGAGCGGCGCTCGGAGGGGTGACCACCCTCGCCGGCTGCTCGACCGTCCTCGGCGACGAGGAGTACGACGTCGGGATGGTCGCCGACGGCTATCGGCCGGCGGAGCTGAGCGTCTCCGTCGGCGACACCGTCGTCTGGGAGAACACGAGCTCGCGGACTCACACCGTCACGGCTTACGAGGGCGGGATCCCGGAGGCGGCCGACTACTTCGCCTCTGGCGGCTACGACGACGAGGAAACCGCGCGCGAGGCGTGGCACGACGAGTTCGGGGGCGCCTTGGAGACCGGCGACCAGTTCTCGTACACCTTCTCGGTCCCCGGGCGATACGATTACGTCTGTATCCCGCACGAGTTCGGCGGGATGTACGCGACCGTGATCGTGGAGGAGTGAGACGATTCCCGCTCTGTTAGACGGGCCCTCGAATCGGCTCGGACCCCGACGAAACCCATTAGCGCACGCGACCCCAACCGCCGGTAACTGACTCATGGACGTATCGCTGCTCCTCGGGACCGACGTGCTGCTGTTTCTCGCCATCGGGCTGCTCGGCGGAGCCCACTGTATCGGGATGTGCGGCCCCCTCGTCACGGTGTACGCCGGACGAATGCGGAACCGGGGAGAGCGCACGGACGGCGGGGCGGACGCGCCGTCGGTGGGCGACGGGAGCGCAGCGACCGGAACCGGCGGGACCGCCGACCGCCGCGGAAGCCACCTGACGACGTACGAGGTCCGCCAGCACGCCCTGTTCAACCTCGGGCGGGCGACGAGCTACGCGGCCATCGGCGCCGCGCTCGGTGCTCTCGGAGGCGTCGTGTTCGTCACGGCGGCGACGCTGACGGGTGCGGCGGAGGCGGTCCGCGGCGTCGTCGGTCTCGGCGTCGGTGCGGCCGTGATCCTCGTGGGGGTCCGGTACGTCCTCGGCGGCGCGACCGGGGGCGTCCACCTACCGGGACTCGGGCGGGTCACCGGCTGGCTGACCGGTCACGTCGACCGGCTCGCGAACGGCCCGGGAATCGTCGGGCTCGGGGCGGTTCACGGCCTCCTTCCCTGCCCGATCCTCTATCCGGCGTACCTGTACGCGTTCGCCAGCGGCTCCGCGGTCAGCGGGGGAATCGCGCTCGCAGCGCTCGGAATCGGGACGATGCCCGCGGTGTTCCTCTACGGGACCGTGATCGAGCACGTCGACGCGGTCCACCGACGACGGGTCCACCGGCTTCTCGGACTCGCGTTCGTCGCGCTCGGATACGTGTTGTTCGCACACGGGCTGATGGCGGTCGGGATCCACGTACCCCACCCGAGTCTGCCCTTCTGGAACCCGCTCGACGTCGCGGCGACCGGCGGTCACGGGGGGATGTGAGATGGGCGCGCCGCCGTCCTCCGACCGACCCGTCGACGAGGCGCCGGACTGCACGCTCTGTGAGCTCCCGACCGCGGGCGTCGACGTGACCGACGACGACGGCAACCGATTCTGCTGTGCCGGCTGTCGAGACGTTCACGCGGCGCTCGGCGACGCGGACGTGGACGCCGAGGCGGTGCGCGAGCGGCGACGCGCGGGCGGCGAGGGCGGTACGGACTGGGAGGGCGGAGCGCGCGAGGCAGACGACTCCGACGCCGACGCGACCACGACTGTCCCCGCCGACCACGATGCGACGTTCCTCGAAGTGGACGGGATGCACTGTGCGACCTGCGAGGCGTTCATCGAGACGGTCGCGGTCCGAACCGAGGGGGTCAGCGCCGCGAGCGCGAGCTACGTCACGGACACGGTCCGTATCGATCACGACCCCGACGCCGTCTCCACCGACGACCTCTCGGAGGCGGTGAGCGGGCTCGGCTACAGCGCGTACCCCCGCGACGACGCCTTCGCGCGGCGACAGGCCGACAACATGGCGACGGCCCGGCTCGCCGCGGGCGTGCTCGTCGGGATGGCGGTCATGCTCCAGTACATCGTCATCATCTACCCGACGTACTTCGCGTTCCCCTTCTACGACGAGCGGACCCTCTCGTACCTCAACGAAGCGATGGCCTCCTCGTCCGGGACGTACTTCTTCATCGTTATCGGCGTTCTCACGACCATCGTCCTGCTGTTCACCGGGAAACCGATACTTCGAGGGGCGTACGTCAGCGCGCGAACGCGCTCGCCGAACATGGACCTGCTCGTCGCGATCGCCGCGGTCAGCGCGTACGCGTACAGCACGCTCGCGGTGATATTCGTCGAGTCGCCCTCGATCTACTACGACGTGACCGTCGCGATCGTCGTGATCGTCACCGCCGGGAATCACTACGAGGCCTCGATCAAGCGTCGGGCGACGGAGCTGCTCTCCGATCTCACCGCCGTGCAGGTCGACAGCGCACGCCGACTCGTCGAGAGCGACGGCGACGGTAGAGACGCCGGTATCGGTCCCAGCCCCGATCCCGACCCCCATGCCGACGCCACCGAAAGCGTCTCGCTCGACGCGCTCGAACCGCGCGACCGTCTGCTCGTACGCGCCGGCGAGCGCGTCCCGGTCGACGGCGAGGCGGTCGGAGGAGACGCGGCCGTCGACGAGTCGGTCATCACCGGCGAGTCCATGCCGGTCCGCAAAGCGCCCGGAGACACCGTCGTCGGCGGCTCCGTCGTCGCTGACGGGTCGCTGACAGTCAGGGTCGGCCCGGACGCGACCTCCAGTCTCGATCGGGTCGCCGAGCTCGTCTGGGACCTCCAGAGCGGCAATCACGGCGTCCAGAAGCTCGCCGACCGGCTCGCGACGGTCTTCGTCCCGGCGGTGCTCGTCATCGCCGCGGTCGCCGTCGCGGCCAACCTCGCGCTCGGCAACGGCGTGACGACGGCGATGCTCGTCGGGCTCACGGTGCTCATCGTCTCGTGTCCGTGTGCGCTCGGGCTCGCGACGCCGCTCGCGGTTGCCGCGGGGATCCGCGACGCGCTCGAACGGTCGATCGTGATCTTCGACGACACCGTCTTCGAGCGCCTCCGCGACGCCGAAACCGTCGTGTTCGACAAGACGGGGACGCTCACGACGGGCGAGATGCGGGTCGTCAGCGCCGACATCGACGACGACCTCCTGCGGCTCGCCTCCGCGCTGGAGGGTCGCTCCGCGCATCCCGTCGGACAGGCCATCGCGGCGGCGCGCGTCGGCCATGAATCGGACGCCACGACCGAGACGTCGACCGGACCGCCTCCGGCGATCGCCGACGGCGGCTCTACGGACGACGGCACCACGGACGGCACCGTTGCAACGGCGTCGCGGGAGGAGACCGCCGATACTGCTGACACCGCCGACACCGCCTCGGTCGTCGAGTCCTTCGAGAGCCACGCGCGCGGCGTCTCGGGAGTGGTCGACGGGACGGCGGTCGTCGTCGGTCATCCCGACGTCTTCGACGAGCGCGGTTGGGACGTGCCGGACGCGATCCGCGAGGCGGTCGCCGAGGCGCGAGACGTTGGGCGCGTCCCGGTCGCCGTCGGTCGCGACGGAGCCGCTGAGGGATTCGTCGTGGTCGGTGACGAACTGCGCGAGGGGTGGGAAGAGACCGTCACCGATCTCGCCGACTCGGGCGTCGACGTCGTCGTCCTGACCGGCGACGACGAGCGCGCGGCGACGGTGTTCCGCGAACACGAGGCGGTCTCGGCGGTGTTCGCCGGGGTCCCGCCGGAGGGCAAAGCCGAGACGATCGAGCGGCTGAAAGCGCGCGGGCTCACCGTGATGGTCGGTGACGGGACCAACGACGCGCCCGCGCTCGCGGCCGCGGACCTCGGGGTCGCGCTCGGCGGAGGGACGGCGATGGCGGCCGACGCCGCCGACGTGGCGATCGTCGACGACGACCTCGGCTCCGTGGCGACCGTCTTCGAGCTGTCGCGGGCCGCCGGGCGGCGCGTCAAGGGGAACATCGGCTGGGCGTTCCTGTACAACGCGGTCGCGATTCCCCTCGCCGTAACCGGGCTGCTCAACCCCCTGTTCGCGGCGGTCGCGATGGGTACGTCCAGTCTGCTCGTCGTGACGAACTCCTCGCGGGCGCTGCTCGACGACTGAGATACGAGCCGGGTCACCTCACACCTCACCTGCTCTGACCCGCGAGGCCCCGCCGCGACCGCAAGGGACTTTCCGCTCACGGGCGTACGGGAGCGCATGTCAAAGCGAGAGCGGTCCTTCGAGACGCCGACCCACAGCGGAATGCCCGCCCTCGGCCTCGGGACGTGGGAGAACGACGACCCGGCGCAGTGTACCGAGTCGGTGGCGACCGCCCTGAACGCGGGCTACCGCCACGTCGACACGGCCCAGATATACGGCAACGAGGCCGCTGTCGGCGAGGGGATCGCCGCGTCCGACGTCGACCGCGAGGACGTGTTCCTCGCCTCGAAGGTGTGGATCGACCAGCTCGCGCCGGAGGACGTGATCGAGTCGACCCGCGAGAGCCTCGACAAGCTCGGCACCGAGTACGCCGATCTCATGTACGTCCACTGGCCGGCCGGCGCGTACGACCCCGCAGAGACCCTCCCCGCGTTCGCCGAGCTCCGCGACGAGGGGCTCGTCGACCGGATCGGCGTCTCGAACTTCGAGCCCGAGCACCTCGACGCCGCCACCGACGCGCTCGGCGAGGCCCCGTTCGCGAACCAGGTCGAGATGCACCCGCTGCTCCGGCAGGAGGAACTGCGCGAGTACGCCGACGCCAACGGGGTCGAACTCGTCGCCTACTCGCCGCTCGCCCGCGGGAAGATCCTCGACGACCCGTCTATCAGGGAGATCGCCGAGAAACACGCGGTCAGCGCGGCGCGGGTGAGCCTCGCGTGGCTCCGCGAGAAGGGCGTCACCGCCATCCCGAAGGCGACGGGCGAGGACCACATCGCCGACAACTTCGCGAGCCTCGAGCTCGAACTGGACGACGAGGACGTCGAGCGAATCGACGCGCTCGATCGGACCGACCGGCAGGTCGACCCCGATTTCGGCCCGGACTGGTAAGCGAGCGCCGAGTCGCTTTCGAAACCGATCTAACCCGTTCCCGAGCCCTCAGACGTGCTCGGCGAGGAACTCGACGACCTCGCGGTACGCCTCGATGCGGTTGTCGAGCTTCGCGAAGCCGTGGCCCTCGTCGTCGAAGATCAGCTTCCGCACGGGAACGCCCCGTTCGCGTGCCTTCTCGACGATCTGTTCGGCTTCACCCACCGGAACCCGCGGGTCGTTTTCGCCGTGCAACACGAACAGCGGCGACTCGATGGCCTCGATGTTGTTGATCGGCGAGATCGATTCGAGGAACTCCCGATCCTCGTCCAGCGAGCCGTACTCGGCCTCACGCAGTTTGCGGCGCCAGTCGCCGGTGTTTTCGAGGAACGTGACGAAGTTCGCGATGCCGACGATGTCTATTCCGGCGGCCCACAGCTCCGGATACTCCGTCAGCGCGGCGAGCACCATGAACCCGCCGTAGGAGCCGCCCATCGCGACGACGCGGTCGGAGTCCACCTCGGGGTGATCGTGGAGCCACTCGACGCCGCTCCGGATATCGGCGACCGAGTCCATCCGCTTCTCCACGTCGTCGAGCGCGGAGTACGCCTTCCCGTACCCCGAGGACCCGCGGACGTTCGGCTCGAACACGGCGTACCCGTTGTTCAGCAGGTACTGGGTGACCGAGGCGAAGGAGGGCCGACGCTGCGACTCGGGGCCGCCGTGGATGTCGACGACCACGGGGTAGCCGTCTTCGGGCGGTTCCGTCGCCGGGACCGAGAAGAACGCGGGGATCTCCCGGCCGTCGAACGTCGGGTAGTGGACCAGTTCGGGCTCGACGAACGTGTCCGAGGGGATACCGGCGGTCGAGGCCGCGGTCCAGCGCTCGGTCTCGCCGGTCGTCGAGTCGACCACGTACACGTTCGCGTTGTGGGCGCTCCCGGTCGCGGTGATCGCGAAGCGGTCCCCGTCGGGCCCGAAGCTCACGCCGCCGGCGACGCCTTCGGGAAGGTCGGGGGTCGGGAGCGGATCGATCCGGTCGGGCTCGACTAGTTCGCCGACCGTGATCTCGGTGTAGCCGTCGACGTTGCGCGAGTACACCACGCGGCGGGACTCCTCGTGGACCGCGACGCCGTCGACGTTCCACCCGTCGTCGCCGCCGGGCTTCACGGGGGAACCGCCCTCCTCGTCGTCATCGTCGTCGCCCGCACCGCTCCCGCCCGCTCCGGAGGCGACCACGGAGAACTCCCCGGTCGCGAGGTCGAGCCGCTCCAAGCGGAGGGTGTCGCTGTCGCGGTCGGTGACGAGGTAGAGCCCATCCGCGTCTGGCCCCCACTCCGGGCTGGCGTATCGCACGTTGCCCTCGTGAGGCGTGTGATGAGTCAACTCACCGGTCGCCAGTTCGAGGGTGTACAGGTCGTGGTCGAACGAGGAGTGCGCCTCGTGGACGATCAGTCGATCGTCGCTCGGCGCCCACCCGGCGACGGAGAGCCATCCGTCGCCCTCGTACACCAGTTCGGCGTCGTTGCCGGTCTCGTCGCGTCCCTGGACATACACGTCGAATACGGCCTCGTCGCGGCGGTTCGAGGCGAACGCGAAGCGGTCGCCTTCGCTGTCCCAGCCGCCCCACCGGTGTTTCGCCCCCGGACGCGCCGTCAAGTCCGTGATCACGCCTGACTCGTAGTTCAGCAGGTACAGCTGTGCGCGCTCGTTCCCGCCCTCGTCCATCCCGAACACGGCCTCTGTCCGCTCCGGAGAGGAATCGACGAAGGAGACGGACTCCTCGAAGAACGTGTGTTGTTCGGGCCACCCCTCCGACTCGTGAAGCGACCACACCTGGCCGGTTCCGGTCGTGTTCAACAGGAAGGAGAGCCGTCCGTCGGGGCCCAAGTCTGCGCCGCCGGCGCTGCGAACGTTGAGGTACCGCTCGATATCGTACCTGTGCATGGGGTCTGATTCCCGCCGCGGTGTGAAACCGTTTCGGGTGGTTGACCGTTGCGCGTGTGACGAGCCGATGGTTGCCGGATCGGTCCCGATGCCGTGTCTTTTTATTCGCCCCCGTCGTCCGGTCGGCGTATGCGCGTCGCGTTCGTCTCGCTTTTCGCTCCCGGGCACGGCGACACTCCGGCCCGAAATCGAACGCGACGAGTCGCCCGCGGGCTCGCCGACCGCGGTCACGACGTCACGTGGCTCTGTGCCCGCTGGTGGGGCGGCGACCACGACGTCTTCGAGGAGGAGGGGATCACGTACCGCTCGGTGACTGACGATCCGTCGCCGACGGCGTTCGCGGCGCGGCTGCCGCTCGCGCTCCGCCGCGTCTCTCCGGACGTGATCCACGCGGTCAACACGCCCCCGACGCCGGGAATCGGCGCGATCGTCGCGGGAGCGCTCTCGCGGGCCCCGATCGTCGTCGACTGGTGGCGCGATCACCCCGCGGACTCCGTGCGTCGCTATCGAGTTCTCGCGCGCAGCGCCGACGCCGTGACGACGCCGTCGCGGACGACCAAAACGCGGATCCGCGAGTACGGTGCGGACGGCGACGACGTCCGCGTCGTCCCCGAAAGCGTCGACTTCGGGCTCGTCGAGGACGCTCCCGTCGACGACCGGTTCGACGCCGTCTACTCCCGGCGGCTGGACCGCCACGCCAACGCCGAGACGTTTCTGCTCGGCCTCGCCGAGCTTCGCGGGCGCGACTGGACCGCCGCCGTGATCGGTGACGGTCCGGAGCGCGCTCGGATCGAGTCGATGGCGAACGACCTCCGGATCGCTGACCGCGTGACGTTTCTCGGCGACCGTCCGCTTCGCGAGCGCGTGTCGATATTTAAGGGAACGCACGTCGTCGCCGCGACCGCGACGTGGGAGACGTTCGCCACGGAGCTGTTGTGGGCGCTCGCGTCCGGCTGCGTCGCCCTCGTCGAGTATCAGGCGGACTCCAGCGCCCACGAACTCGTCGAGGGCCGCGAGCGCGGTCGGCTCGTCACGAGCCCGGCCGAGCTCGCCGACGCGTTCGTCGCCGTCGGCCAGCTCGAACGCCGATCGATCGACCGCGACTTCGCGAGCTACGACCACGGCGCGGTGCTGGATCAGTACCTCAGCACGTATCAGACGCTCGTGGACTGATCTCGAGGCGAACGCGACAGACCCGAACGGACCGCAACAAACACCGGCGTCACCGCGACACGCGACCGCTCTCGTCGGGTGATCGTGCCGCCGTTATTCCTGCTGTGTGATCGTGCCGCCGTACTTCATGAAGACGAACGCGAGCCCGAGCGTGCTCACCATCGCGATGAACGTCGCGATTCCGAGCGCCCGAGCGCCCTGCGGGACGAACACCGCGTTGCCGCCGCCGCCGCCGACTTCGACGGTGTCGACGTCGTCGCCGACGGCGATGCCGGCGTGCATCCCGACCGCGTCGTGAGGCACGCAGTGGTAGTGGGTGATCCCCGCGTCCTCCTCTGTCACCTCGTACTCGTAGGTGTGTCCCTCCTCGTCGACGGCGTCGCCGCTGTCCAGACCGGCCGGACCGTCGACCGTGACGACGTTGTGCGCGCCGCCCGCGCCCGTCCACTCGAAGACGATGGTCGTTCCCGGATCGACCCACAGCTGCGTCGCGTCGAACGCCAGCCCGTCGTCGTCGGCACCGACCACGACGGTCACCTCGTCTTGGCCACGTGCGTCCTCGTAAGTGCCCAAATTCCCGTTGGTGACACCGCTCGGCCAGTCCGGTTCTTCTTCTTGTGCGGCGGCCGTTCCAGCGGTCGCCGTCGCCGCCCCGGCGGCTGCGGCCGCGCCGCCCGCCGTCCGCATGAAGGTGCGCCGAGAGACGTCGTCCGTACTCATACAGCCCGGTTAGTGACGGCCCGTAGTGAATATGTTGATCCGGACGCGGGGAGTCGACTCCGTCGCAGAGCCGGCGGGCCCGTACTGCCGCTCTTTTTCCCCGCAGTTTATCCCCGATACCGGGACGATGCGAGCGCGTGACCTGACGCTATCCCCGGCCCGGTCGAGGCGGTCGCGCGGCGAGCCGCCCGGGGGCGCCGAGCGCCGCCTGTTCGCCAGTCGCTGACCCGTCAGCCGATCGTTGTCGCGGTCGGATCTGCTAGCTAGCCACGGATCCGGTCGAGATCGGCGACGAACTGCCGGAGCGCCTCGCGCGTGACGTGGGGCATGCACACGACGCGCAGCTCTCCGGCGCCGGTTCGCGAGACCTTCCACCCCGCCTCTCGGAGGGCGTCGAACTCCCGCTCGGGGACGGCGGCGGCGACGAGCGGGAGCTCCGGTTCGACGACCTGGTACCCGCGGTCCGCGAGTGCGTCCGCGAGCCACGCGGCGTTGTCGGCGGCTCGCTCCGCCGACTCGCGGTACCCGTCCGGCCACAGCGCCTCCATGGCCGCGACCGCGCCGGCGACGCCCGCCCCGCTCCGCGTCCCGGTCAGGGTCGCCTGGGAGCGCGTCTCTAGATAGGGGGTGTCGACGGCGAGCGCGTCCATCGCCGCCGCGTCGCGGGCGAGGAGCCCGCCGGCCGGGACCGGTGCCTGCCCGAACTTGTGCGGGTCGATCGTCAGCGTGTCGACCGCGGCGTCGTCGAACGCCCACGCGTGGCCGGTGAACGGAAGGAGAAACCCGCCCCACGCGGCGTCGACGTGCATTCGTGCGCCCGCGTCGTGTGCGATCCGGGTGAGTTCGGGGATCGGATCGACGCGCCCGTACTCCGTGCTTCCCGCGACGCCGACGACCAGCGCTGTCGACGCGTCGACGGCGGCTTCCACGGCGTCGGTTCGAGCCCGGTAGTCGTCGTCGACGGGGACGGTCCGCAGTCCGACGTCGAGCAGCTCCGCGGCCTTGTGAAACGAGAAGTGACCGCTCTCGGGAACCACGACGTTCACGTCACTCGCGTCGTGTCGGTTTCGTGCCGATCGGACCGCCTGCACGTTCGCCTCCGTTCCGCCCGAGGTGACGTAGCCGGTCGCGTCGATCGGCGTCGGGTGGCTCGTGAGCCTCGCGAGCAGCTCGACCGCCCGCTCCTCCGTCGCCGCGATCGTCTCGTACGTCGCCGGATCGCCGGGATTACTCGCGAGAAAGCGCTCGGCGGCGCCCCGGGCTGCGGGATGCGGCTCGGTACACATCGAGGAGAGCACCCGGTCGAACGACTGCGGCTCGGGCTGCTGCATTCGGACGAACGTTGCCGCGAACCGTCTTACTCGTTCCGTTCTTCAGTTCTTCGGCTTCGTGGCGGTCGAACCGCCGAGGCCGCGTTCGGCGGATCGGTTCAGCGGACCGGATCCGGTGAACCGGACTCGGCGAACCGATTCAGCGGACCGGACTCAGCGGACTGAGTCTAGGAGGAGCCGCTGTTCGGTCCGCTTCACCTCGTGTTGGACATCGCGAACGGCGTCGATGTTCGCCGAGATAGAGGAGACGCCGGCCTCGACGAGGAACTCCACCATCTCCGGCTTCGATCCGGCCTGTCCGCAGATGCTGGTGTCGACATCGAGTTGGCGACACGTCTCGATCGTATCGCCGATGAGCCGTAACACGGCGGGGTGAAGCTCGTCGAACCGGTCGGCGACGTGTTCGTTGTTCCGATCCACCGCGAGCGTGTACTGCGTGAGGTCGTTCGTCCCGAACGAGGCGAAGTCGATGCCGGCGTCCGCGAGCTCTTCGATCTGGAGCGCGCTCGCGGGCGTCTCGATCATCACGCCCCAGCGGTGGGTCTCGGGATCGATCCCGACATCGCGCATGTGGCCCGTGATCCCTTCGACGTCCGCGGCGTCGTTGACGAGCGGGAACATCACCTCCAGGTTGTCGTATCCCATGTCGAAGAGGCGTGCGAACGCCGCGAGCTCCTGCCGGAACGGGGCCGGCTTATCGAGGCTGCGGCGAATACCACGCCAGCCGAGCATCGGGTTGTGTTCGTTCGGCTCGCCCTCGCCGCCCTCCAACTCCCGGAACTCGTCGGTCGGGGCGTCGATGGTTCGGACGCGGACCGGTCGGGGGTAGAACTCGTCGGCGACGCGCCGGACGCCCTCGATGAGCTCGTCTTGGTACGCGCGGGCCCCGTGGTCGGCGATGTACTTCTCCGGCGTCTTCCCGAGGGTGAGCACCATGTGCTCGATCCGAAGCAGCCCGACGCCGTCGGCGCCGGTCGCCGCCGCACGCTCCGCCGCCTCCGGGATCGAGACGTTCACTTTGACCTCCGTCGCAGTCATCGGCTTCACCGGCGTCTCCGGTCGCGCGGCCTCCACGGGCTCGAACTCCTCACCGGGTTCGGCCGCTTCGTCGGCGCCGGCGCGAACGGTTCCCTTGTCGCCGTCGATCGTCACTCCCTGTCCGTCGGAGAGAATCCGAGTGCCGTTTCCGGTACCGACGACCGCCGGAACGCCGAGTTCGCGGGAGATGATCGCCGCGTGGCTCGTCATGCCGCCCTCGTCCGTGACGATCCCCGCGGCGCGTTTCATCGCCGGAACCATATCCGGCATCGTCATCTCCGTCACGAGGATGTCTCCGTCTTGCACCTGATCGAGGTGATCGAGTTTGTGGACGATTCGAACGGTGCCGGAAACGGCGCCGGGGCTGGCACCGAGCCCGTCGACGAGGACGTCTCGATCTTCGCCACCGTTGGCAGCGTTGGCTCCCGCGTTGACGTCTCCCGCGCTGACGGCCTGACCGCTCTCCGCCGAGCCGGAGGTCCCAGCCGAGTCGGCGTCTTCGTCCGCTCGGATCGTCGTGATCGGTCGCGACTGGAGCATGAATATCTTGCCGCCGTGGAGTGCCCATTCAACGTCTTGCGGCGTCCCGTAGTGACTCTCGACCCGTTTGCCGAGCGCGACGAGCTCCTCGATTTCGTCGTCTGAGAGGACCCGCTCCTTCCGCCGATCGTCACCGACATCGAGCTGGACCGTCTCGCCAGTGTCGGGATCTTTTACCATCTCCACTTTCTTGTCGGCGACCGTCACGTTCTCAACGGCGCCGCTCTCGCGGTCGTACACGTAGTTGTCGGGGGAGACCGTGCCGGAGACGACGGCCTCGCCGAGACCCCATGCGGCCTCGATCGTGATCTGCGGGTCGCCGGTGGAGGGGTGGCTGGTGAACATCACGCCCGACTTTTCGGCGTCGACCATCCGCTGCACGACGACTGCGATGTCGACGTCGGCGTGCGGGAACCCCCGCTGTTGGCGGTAGTAGATCGCTCGCTGGGTGAAAAGCGAGGCCCAACACTCCTTCACGCGTCGGAGCAGGTCGGCCTCACGGACGTTGAGGAACGTCTCCTGTTGGCCAGCGAACGAGGAGTCGGGCAGGTCCTCCGCGGTCGCCGACGACCGGACGGCGACGAACGCCTCCTCGCCGTCAGAGCCCATCGACCGATAGCTATCGAGGATCTCCTCGCGTACCGCGTCGGGGAACGGCGTCCCGAGGATGAGTTCCTCCGCCGCCTCCTCGGCTTCACGGAGTGCGGCGGAGTCCTCGGGATCGACGTCGACGGCTGCGAACAGCTCCTCGTCGATTTCCGCTTCTTCGATAAACGTACGGTACGTGCCCGCGGTGACGGTGAACCCCGGTGGTACCGGAAGCCCCGCACCGATGAGTTCACCGAGCGACGCCGCCTTCCCACCGACGGTCCCGACGTCGTCGGCGTTGACGTCCTCCAGCCAGAGTATTGCCATTCTGTATCCGGAGGATCCGCGAGCCGACGTATGAAGCTTCCGGCCGGAGACACGGTGAATAAAAGATTACTCGCGCGCGAGTTATCCCGGAGAGTCATCTGGGAGGAGTGCGGGGTCGTCAGAGGGCTCGTCGAACCGGCAGTCGCATTGGATCGGACAGGTCCGTCGTTCACGCTGTCGAGACGTGGCCACCGAACTGTCCAGATGGGGTGGAGGGCCGAAGCGGGGAGGAACGACGAACCGGTGTACGGCTCGTACTCTCCCGTAGGATAACGACTTGCCTATAGTTACCTCTCGAAACGAGAATCGGTACCGACACATGTTACAACAGTTGTAACACTCGGCCGGGGACGGTCACGGACGCGAAAGCCGCTCTCGCTCTGCAGACAACAATCGTTCCCAGAGGCGAAAGAGGGTACTGTCGAGGCCGTACTGATCGTTGATGCGAGCGACCCACTCGTCGTCGGCGAACAGGTGTCGCTGGAATCGTCGCACGTCGGCGGACAATGCGGACCGATCGCCCGCGTAGTACGACAGCGACTCCTCACGGGTTCGTTCGACCAGATCCGCCGGGACCGCAATTCCGTCCGCGGCCGCGACGTGGACGAACCACTCCACGTGCAGGAGCGCGTCGGCGAGGAGGAATCGATCACGGAATCCCGAAACGCCCGCAAGAGCCGGTCTGCCGTCGATCCTCACGTCACGCGGCCGGGAGAACCGCGGGGCCGTCACGGTGATGTTAGCACGCTCGGCGACGGCGGCCGCGACGCGGCGGAGCCGCCACTCGCCGTATCGGACCGGCGCAATCAGTCCGAGTTCGTACCAGAGCGGCATCCACTCGCAGTACGGTTCGGAGAAGACACCGTCGGCCAGCAGCGTCGCCGCGACCGATCGCGCGGCGGCGGGCGGTAGGTCGCTCGGGTTCTCTCGGAGTGTCGTCGTCACACGCTGTCCGTCCAGCGCGTCCGCTCCGTCGAATCCCATCCCGTCGGCGACGTGGTGCGTGTACGCGCGACCCGCCGCGTACCAGTCCGCGAAGTCGGCGGGGGCAGTCAGTCGAAGGAGGCGAAGTACGGTGATGCGTGATATTCGCGGTCACCCATCAAAACCGCTCCGCTCGTCGGCACCGACGCCACGGGGCCGCCGCCGACCATCCCCATCGGACGACCGTTCGCTCACGTCGTCGAGGGCACCGTCGAGCCCCCACTCCTCGGCGCGGCTCCGGGCCTCTGCCTGCGCCTGCTCGCGGATCGCCTCGATCCGCTCGTCGTCCTCGAGAAACGCAGCGACCGCGTCCGTGTCGGTCTCGGCGTCCTCCTCGATCCGATCGCCCGGGGCCGCGTCGCGCACTCGGTCGGCGAGGGCCTGATCGTCGGCGAGTTCCGTCGCGGCCGCGCCTGGCGCGACGCGAAGCGCCGCTTCCTCGTGAGCGGATTCGAGCGCCGACGCCTCGACTGCGTACAGCTCCACCCGATACGGTCCGGGCACTGCTAACTCCGCGAGCGCGTCGGGGCCGCCGCTGTCGGTCACCGTGTTGTACGCGAGCACCGGTATCCCGTTCTCAAACGTGAGGACTCCCTTCGCCTCGCCCGACAGGAGGAGGGTCTCCTGCGGGATCAGCGTCGCGTACCCGGTCACCTCCCGATCGAGCGCCCGCGACAGCGTCGTGCCCACGTCGGAGACGACCCGCGAGCGGAGGAGATTCCCCCGCGGGATCCGGAGCTCCGGCGGATCGGTCGTCTCGGTCATGGCGTGTCGGGCACGACCGCGCTCCGGAATCGATCGGCGACCGCGTCACCGTCCCGATCGCGGACGTCGAGTCGAGCCGCGGCGCGCCGGTAGCAGGCGGCCGGCTCGCTCTCCGGCGCGTGCGCGAGCAGCGGCTCGCCGGCGCGGCGCGCGGCGCGGACCACGTCGCTGTCGGGGACGCTCGCCAGCGTCGGGCCGCCGAAGTGGCGTTCGACCTGTTCGGCCACGTCGGCGGCGTCGCTCCGGACCTTGTTGAGGAGGACGCCCGCGGTCTCCGTCCCGTACGACCGGGCGTACTCCTGAACCTTGAGCCCGTCTGAGAGCGCCGGAATCGTCGGTTCGACGACGATCACGACGCGGTCGGCGAGCACGACCGGAAGCACGGCTGACTTCGATCCGAGCGCAGCCGGCGAGTCGAGCAGGAGCACGTCGGTGTCGCGCGCGAGTTCGGCGACCACGTCGCGGAGGCGCGCCGGTTCGGCGGCCTCGAACCCCGCCAGCGACGTGCCACAGGGGACGACGGAGAGTCCGAATCGGTCGTATACTGCCTCAGAGACATCCGTTGCGGTTCCCTCGACGAGGAGATCGTGGAGGGTGACCGCGGCGTCGTCGAGTCCGGCGTGAAATAGCAGATTCGCCATCCCCGTGTCGGCGTCGACGACGGTGACGTCGTGCTCCTCGGCGAGCGCCATCCCGAGCGCGAGCGTGCTCGTCGTCTTCCCCGTGCCGCCCTTGCCGCTGGCGACGGCGAACGCCTCGACCATACACCGATCTGCCCTACCGCTCGGTTAAAAACTGTCCATCGCCGGTGCACGTCGGGTCGCGGTCGCCGTCCCGCCGATCCGGGACCACTCGCTTCCCCCGGCGTCGTTCCGCTGACCCGGGACAGCGTTTTGTTCGACGGCGCCGTGTATCCCCCATGACTACCGTTATCAGTGCGGAGGCGTTCCGCGACATGATCGACGAGCGCCGACGCGGCGAGCGGTCCTTCGTCCTCGTCGACACCCGGCCCCGAGAGAGCTTCGAGGGCTGGCGGATCGCCGACTCGGTCCACTACTTCTACAAGCCGCCTCACGAGTTCGACCTCGACGATTTCGAGGCGGAGACCGGACTCGACGCGAGCGACACGGTCGTCACGGCCTGCGCGAAGGGGAAGGCCTCGCTCGACTTCGCCGAGGAGCTGGAAGCCGCCGGATACGACGACGTTACCGTCGTCGAGGACGGGATGCGCGGCTGGTCGGGCGTGTACGACCGAACCGCGGTTCCCCTCCCCGACGCTGGCGACGACTCGCTCGATATAATCCAGATTCAGCGGCGCGCGAAGGGGTGTCTCGGCTACCTCGTGATCGGCGGCGCGCGGGAACCCGGCGAGCGCTCCGACGAGGCGTCCGACCGCCTCGCCATCGCTGATTCCGATGGCTCCGACCGCCTCGCCATCGCTATCGACGTTTCCCGTCACGGAAACGAGTGGCGTGAGGCTGCCGCCGAGCACGGCGCATCGATCGGGGCGGTCCTCGACACCCACGTCCACGCGGACCACCTCTCCGGCGGCCGGTCGCTCGCGGACGAGCTCGACGTTCCGTACTACCTCCCGGCCGCGGCCGCCGATCGCGACGTGGCGTACGCCTTCGAACCGATCGGTCGCAACGAGACGCTCGGCGTCGGCGGCGTCGACGTGAAGGCGCTCGCGACGCCCGGCCACACCTCGGACATGGCGAGTTACTTAGTCGGACGGTCGGCGGTCCTCACCGGCGACACGCTGTTCACCGACAGCGTCGGTCGCACGGAGCTGCAGTTCGGCGAGGAGAACGCCGACGATACCGCGGGCGGGACGGCGGCGGACGGCGACGATTCGGCCGGCGCGACGCAGGGCGCAACCCAGCTGTACGACTCGCTACACGGGACGCTGCTCGCGGAGCCGGACGGTATCGTCGTCTGCCCCGGCCACTTCGCGGTCGCGAACGACGGCACTACGGATGACGTGGTTCCCGGCGAGCCCGTGGTGACGACGGTCGGTGCGGCGCGCCTCGACATCGACGTGCTCGGGCTCGATCGCGAGGCGTTCGTCGAGCGCATCACCGCGACGCTCCCGGAAAAGCCGCCGAACTACGAGTCCGTCATCGCCGCAAACCGCGGCGTCGAGTCGCCGCCGGACGAGACCGCAGCGATCGAGTTAGAACTCGGCCCCAACCGCTGCGCGGCGGACGCGGACGGAGCGTCGACGGCGGACGACTGATCCCGGGTTGGCGGGAACGCCGAGTCAGAGACGGCGTTGACGCACTTCGGTTCGGGCGTCGGTCGTCACTCCCCGTCCGTTCGATTCGCGATTCGGTTCGCGAGCTCTCGCGCGGCGGCGACGCGGTCGTCGGCCTCCCGGTCGCCGGTCCCCTCGACTTCGGCGAGCAGCCCTCGGATCTCCTCGGCCCGCCGGACGACGGTGGCGTCGTCGACGGTGCCGCTGGCGACCTCCGCGGCCAGGGCCTGCGCCTCGCCGAGCCGCCAGCCGGCCTCGCGCTTCACGGGGCGCTCTTCGGTGGCCACGAGGTGTTCGTGTAACGCGGTGACCGGATCGAACTCGTCGCTCACTGTCTCGTCACCGTCGCTCTGTCTCGTCATCGTCCCGTCACTCGTCGTGGATGAACACGAGTCGCTTCGTTTCGGTGTTACACAGGCACAGGTCGATCCCGTCGCGGGTCGCGCCGATCTGCTGCCAGCCGTGGTCGCTGACGAACAGCGTCTGGAACACGCCGCGGTCGCAGTCGGGGTTCGGACAGCCGACGCCCGCGGCGTTCTTATAAACGGTCGTGCCGCCGCCGGAGCTCTGTCGCACTAACCCGTCTCGTAGCGAGCGGAACTCCTCGGCAGACATCGGTCCGTCCGTGTCCTCGTCTCCCATACGTCCCGATTCACGGCCCACGATATAAAAACCGCCTGCCAGTGGCAACTGCTCACACGGAAACCGATCGCTTCGCTGCGTCCGCGGCCGCGTCGGCGATTCGAGTCGGCTCGGGGAGCTTGTAGCCCGCACACAGTAGCTCGACGAGGTCGGTCGCTGTTTCCGCCGAGGTCCGGTGGCCGGGGCTCACGTACAGCGGATTGATGCGGCGGCTGTTCGGATACTGCCGCGACTGGTAGGCGTGGCCGATGACGGACGTCGCGGCCTCGTCGGTCTCGACGCTGGCGTCCGCCCGGATCGGGGTCCGCCACCCCTCGGGTCGCTCCTGCGTCGGCTCCGCGGGCGTCCCGCACAGCAGGCTCTTCGCGACGCCGACGCTCGGCACGTCACACAGCACGCCGGCGTGCGTCGCGATGCCCGCCTCGCGGAAGTGAATCCGTCCGGAGCCGTCACAGACGAGCAGGTCGGGGTCGGCGTCGAGCGCGTCGAGCGCCGCGAGCAGGGGTTCGCCCTCACGGAACGCCAAGAGGCCCGGAATATAGGGAATAGAGAGGGCCGTGCGCGCGCTCGCGTACTCGATCACGACGCCGCCCTGAATCGCGACCGCCGCGGAGACGGCCTCCTCATGGCCGCTTTCGCCCGCTTCCGGCGTCAGAAACGCCTGATCGACGCCCACGACGACCGGGGCGTCCGGGTCGAGGTCGGGATTGTCGTCGTCCGGTCGTGCCGGCGGCAAGCCGTCCGTGAGGTCGGCGGGCTCGTGGATTTCGACCGCGGCGGGGTCGAACCCGAGGTCGTCGGCGAACGTCGCGGTCGCGGCCAACTCCCGCTGGAGCGATTTCATTTCGGTAGTCGACAGCGACGGATCGGGGAGAAATTCGGGTCGCGCGAGGTCGTCGGTCGCGATAGCGGTTGGATCGGTAGTTCCACCGTGGTTCGACGGCGCGAACGGGGAGGGGGGCATTCAGAACCGCCCGCCGGGGCCGCCCGGACCGCCGGGACCACGCGGTCCCCGAGCGCCGCCCATCTGGATCCCACCCGGCCCGCCCGCGGACCGCGCGAGCGCCTCGTTCCGCTTTCCGAACGCGAGCCCGACCGCGAAGCCGATCAGGTGCGCGAGATGCGCGATGCCACCGACGCCGCCGGTTCCCGTCGAGACGACGAGGAACGCGGAGACGAGGGCGATCCCCCACGTGAGGTACTTCAGCTTCATCGGGACCACGAAGAACAGCAGGATCTCCATGTTCGGCCGCCAGACGGTGAGCACACCCAGAATCGCGAATCCGGCGCCGCTGGCCCCGAGCACGCCGACGGTCGGGGCGTTCGTCGCCACCGCGAAGAGGACGTGGCCGAGGCCAGCGAGGATCCCCGCGCCGAAGAAGAACCCGAGGAATCGCTTCGATCCGACGGCGCGCTCGACGAGGGGTCCGAAAAAGAACAGCACGATGCTGTTTCCAATGATGTGGAAGAGGCTGAACCGCGAGTGCGACAGCACCGACGTGACCCACGTCCAGACGTTGCCGAGGGCGTCCGATCGGAGGACGAAAATCTGACTGTGGACGGCGTCGCCGAACAGGAGCGTGACGGCCCACTGCGCCGCGAAGGTGATCCACATCGCCGCGAGCAGGACGTAGGTCACGTTTCCGCGGAAGTAGCTCACCACCCCACCCGTGCTCGTCTCGCGCTCGACGCGCTGTTTGACGCGCGTCGCGACGCCCGCGGGCTCGCCGCCCCCGCCGCCGCCGGCGCGGTTCTCCACCCCGTCGTCGAAGCCGCTGTCGAAGACGCCGCCCGGGTCGTCCCACTCCGCGAGCCCCGGACAGTTGTGGTTCTCCGGTAAGCGGTGGTCGGCACAGAACGTCTTGCCGCACCGTCGACACTGATACGGGAGGTTCTCGTACTCCCCACACACGTCGCACGTCGCCATTGGCGCTACTTATGCGGGCGGTCGTAAAGCGGTTTGGCTCTACACGCGGTACCCCAATAGGGAGCCGGCGGCCTCGATGATGGCTTATAAACGGTATTTGATGGCACAGCGGCCAACTCCTCCAAAGCCCCGGCCGGGAGGGCCGCCCCGCACCTCCGGAAGGCGGTCCTGCTTGCTCACTTCGTTCGCTGCGCGGGCTGCGACTTCCGCGCTCCCGTTCGTTCCACTCGCGGGACCGCGACCGCACCTCTCACCTCCCCAGCCTCGTCGCTGGCGGCCGACGCCGCCAGC